>NZ_SNWS01000012.1:0-286036 GCF_004362255.1 Kribbella sp. VKM Ac-2571 | reverse complement strand
CCTAACCGGCAGACCAGCGCCCCGACCACCCGACAACACACCCAACCCGCGCCTCAGCCTCGGCCCCAGACCTGAGGATTCGTGCGACAGCCTCTGCTCTGCAAACGGCATCACCAAGACCTCCACGCAGGCCACTGGCACATCCGCATTCTCGACGGCATCGTCCACGTCACCCGCCCCACCTGGGCCGACCCCACCCCGATCCCACCCGGCAGATACCGACCACCCCACGCCCACATCACCCACCAACCCACCCCCAACCGCCACGACCCGTGGGGCGACCACCTCACGCCCACACCACCCACCAAGCCGCCGCCGGTCCCACAGGACCCGTGGGGTGACGACGCGCCTGCGCCACTCGAGGGCACCGCACCGGCAGGCCCACAAAACCCGTGGGGTGACGACGCGCCTGCGCCACTCGCGGGCACCGCACTGGCGGGCCCACAATATCCGTGGGGAGATGACGACATCCCCGTCCCACCCACGAAGCCGCCGGCGCCAATCCCGCAAGACCCGTGGGGCGATGACGACACGCCTGGCTTGCCTACGAACGTGGCACGGCCAGTTACGAAAGACACCTGGGGCGACGACCTGACCGCATCACCGACCACCAACGCCCCGGCCCCGTTCGACCCATGGGGCGAAGACACGGCGGATGCCAGCTGACGTCTCCGCGCGGCCATCGGTCCCGGCACCACTGAAGTGACGACGTGCCCGTGCACCCGTAAGTGCGCGATGGAATCGAGCGAGCGGGCGCGACGAGAGTGGCGTTTCTTCCGGCGCTGATGTTGTCGGGCGTGGCCTGCGTAGGCACGGGCGGTGACGTATCCGGGTGGCATTGGCTCCGGACACGCGCCGCGGCGACCGCGGCTGCAAACGGTTCGGGGAGGAATCATCATGTCTCAGCAGTATCCGCAGTACACGAACAGCCCGACGCAACCGCAACCGGGCCAGGGGTTTGCCGGCAATCCGCCGTACAACCGATGCCGGAACCGCAGTTGCAGCCGCCGCCGAAGAAGGTGCGCCGGTGGGTTCCTTGGGTCGTTGCCGCAGGGACCTTCCTGCTCGGGCTGATCATCGGCAGCGCCGGGAGCAACGGGAGCGGCACGAGCACGGCGGGCGCCGGCGTACCGCAGCCGACCGTGACCAAGAATGTGCCCGGCCCGGCCGGTGCGACCGTTGCGGGACCGACCGTCACGCAGACAGTGCCTGGACCGGCGAAGACGGTGACGGCGCCGCCGCCCGGACCGAAGGCTGCGATCACCGAGGACGGGGTGTACCTGGTAGGTACGGACATCAAGCCCGGCACCTATCGCAACGGCAACGAGGGCGACTGCTACTGGGCCCGCCTCAAGAACACCAACGGCGACCTCGACGCGATCAATGCCAATGGGAACGGCGGCAACCAGGTCGTCACGATCAAGAAGTCCGACAAGGCCTTCGAGACACGTCGCTGCGGTTCTTGGGCCAGGATCGGCTGACCGTACGCCGACGTTCGAAGGAAGAGGGAATCATGTCGAATTCGATGGCGGCCGGTGCTCGCGTTGCGGTGGCGATCGGGGTGGTCAAGTGGGTGCTGATCGGGCTGGCGATGGTCACAGCAGGGGTCGGCATTCTGCTCACGCTGGTTGACCCGACCGCCGACTACACCGTCGTGGCCGGGATCGCGTGGGCCGTCGGGTGTGTCGTGTGGAGCTTGTTCGTGTGGGTGTTGTTCGGGTGGTTCGAGCACACGCTGTCGGCGTTGGTCGCGATCGCCCGGAACACCGGACAACAGTTCCCGGTGTCGTACGACGTACCGCCGGCGGCGTACGAGCAACGCCGGGGGTGAATGTGTTGTGCCAGAGGCGGGAGTTGAACCCGCACGCCCGGGGGCGCCGGCACCTAAAGCCGGTGTGTCTGCCGTTCCACCACTCTGGCTGAGGAGGGCTGGTGCCTCCCCTGGGTAGACATCCTAGGGGAGGCGTCGGCCTTCGGTGGGATCAGCGGCTCTGGAGGGCGTCGATGAAGACGTTCTTCAGGTCGCCGGGGTTGCGGGCGACGTACGACGCGCCGCCGGTGGCTCCGGCCAGGGCGGCGAGTTCGTCGGCGTTCGCCTCCGGGCCCATGCCCAGGGCGATGATGCGGACCGGGCGGGACGGGTCCTGCTGGGCCCTGAGCGCCTGGACGGCCTCGGCCAGCGTGGGGCTCCCGGGGTCGTCGTTCTTGCCGTCGGTGAACAGCAGGACCGTGTTGACCGCGGTCGCCTTGTACTCCTGCCGGACCTGGCGGACCGCGGCGATCGCGGTGTCGTACAGCCCGGTGCCGCCGTTCGGGATCGGGTGCTGGATCTTCAGCTGCTCGACGATCTTCCCGCGCTGCCGTTGCGACAGCGGAGCGATCGGCACCAGCGGTTTGAAGTCGGCCTTGTCCGCGCCGATGTTCGTGGAGAACGTCCACAGGCCGAGCTGGGCGCTGTCCGGGAACAGGTTCAGGCCGCCGATCGCGGCTTCGATCGTGAGCTGCATCCGGGTCTTGGCGCCGACCTTCTCCGCCATCGAGCCGGAGATGTCGATGACCGCCAGCGAGTGGGTGGACAGCGACAGCCGGGTCCAGTTCTGCAGCGTGGTGTCGATCGCCTCGCTGGTCGGCTTGGTCAGCTGGTTCACGTCGCCGACGCCCCGACCGCCGCTGAGCGGGTTCAGCGTGGTGTCCCGGAAACCGGCCTGGTCACGCGCCTGCGCGGCGCTGTCGGTCAGCAGTTCGGTGGCCAGCGCCTGGGCCGCGTTGTTCGCCGAGTCGGTGTCGGACTTGGCCGTGACCACGATCGGGTAGTCCAGGTACAGCGTGCCGGTGTCCGGCTGGATGGCCCGGAGTTGCGCCTCGGGGTGCTCCTCCTGGTACTTCACGAAGCTCTGCTCGGACGCCGGTACGACGGTCTTGCTGCCGTCCTGGTCGGCGCGACCGAACAGCGCGTTGACGTCCGTGTACGGCTTGGCCATCGACCCGAGTCGCTGGGCCAGCGGAACGACCAACTGCGACACCTGACCGTCGGAGGCCGACGTCTTCTGCCGCTCGCTCTGCACGGCCAGCAACGTGAGTGCGCCGGGAGTGGTGTTCAGCGGGTCGAGCAGGGCCGGCTGGTTCGCGGCCATGATGCGTAGCCAGGACGAGGTGTCGGCGAAGTTGTCGCGCCGGCCGACGATGATCATCGGCGACGTGGCGATGGAGGCCACCGCGATGCTCGGGACGCTCTGGCCGTCGTCGGCCTGGGCGACCCACAGCGAGGAGTCCGGAACCCACAGGTCCGGGCGGTTGTCGCTGCCGTGCGCGACGTCCCGCGCGATCTGTGCCGACGGCGCCGAGCTGACGGTGACCTGCAGGCACGGGGTGCCGTCCTTGCCGCCCTTGGCCGCCAGCGACTTGGCCGCGGCTTCGAGCGGGGACTGCATCTCGGGCGTCGTGGCCAGCTGGATCTGTGTCGGGTCGGCGCAGGCCTTGCCGGCGCCGAGGAACCCGTCGGCGCCTGCCTCGGACCCGAAGGACCGGACTACGAAGACGGCGCCCAACGACAGCACCAGTAGCCCGACCGCGGTGATGTACACCGAGCGACGGTTGTTGTTACTTCGCGTCACCGCAGAGGAATGTTTTCCCATCGCGGCAGGTCCCTCCCTCCCAGAGGCAGACTGCGCGCGCAGATTACCCGGTTTCCGCACGTCACGGCGAAGGCCGCCGACGGTCGTGACACACCCGTCGCTGAACCGGAACCGTCCCCGGAGTACCGCTCTTTCACAGGAACGCTTAAAAACTCACCGAGAGTGCCGACTCCGCTGCGATCCGCTGAGATGTTCGTGTGACCCAAATCACAGCGCTAGTTTGCTTAAACGACCGTTCCATGGACCAAGGGCATGAAACGGTCGAATGTTTCCCTCCGGAAACGCCCAGGGTGAGGTGCCTTTTCACAATCCCAGGTCAGGATCCAAGGATCACAGCCCCAGGTCGCGGCGCAGCTTGGCGACGTGGCCGGTCGCCTTCACGTTGTACTGCGCGACCGCGACCTTCCCCTCCGGGTCGACCACGAACGTGGACCGGATCACGCCGGTCACTTTCTTCCCGTACATGGTCTTCTCGCCGAACGCGCCGTACGCCTGCAGGACCTCCTTGTCCGGGTCGCTGAGCAGCGGGAACGTCACGCCGTCGCGCTCCCGGAACTTCGCCAGCTTGGCCGGCTTGTCGGGGGAGATCCCGAGTACGGCGTACCCGGCGGCCTGCAGCGAGTCGAGCGAGTCCCGGAAGTCGCAGGCCTGCTTGGTGCAGCCCGGGGTCATCGCGGCCGGGTAGAAGTAGACGATCACGTTCTTTCCGCGCAGGTCCGCCAGTGCCACCTCGTTGCCGTCGGCATCGGGCAGGGTGAAGTCGGGGGCGGTGTCGCCGACGGACAGACGATCGGACATCAGGTCCTCCACGGGTAGGTCTACTGAGCGCAATGTTACGTGCGGAAGAACAGACCGCTGTCTGGGTGCGAGCGGGCGGTTCGTGGGTGAAGATGCGCAGATGAGTCGCGCATCCTCCCGCCAGTTGTTCGACGGCTACCTCGACCCGCGTCGTCCGCATGCCGGGGCGTACGACGAGATGTTCGATCCGGTCGACGGTGTGCGTACGGCGTACAGGCGGCTGCACGACTCGTTACAGCCGTTGCAGCCCGCGGACCTGACCACTCGGTCCGAGGCGCTCGACCGGGCGCTCGTCGACCAGGGGATCACGTTCAGCCTGTCAGGGGAGGAGCGGCCGTTCCCGCTGGACCTGGTGCCGCGGGTGATCACGGCGTCGGAGTGGTCGCGGCTGGAGCGTGGCGTCGTACAGCGGGTGCGGGCACTGGAGGCGTTCCTGGCCGACATCTACGGCGAGCAGCAGATCGTTGCGGACGGCGTACTGCCGCGCCGGCTGATCACCTCCTGTGAGCACTTCCACCGGCAGGCAGCCGGTATCGCACCGCCGAACGGTGTCCGCATCCACGTGGCCGGGATCGACGTGGTGCGTGACGAGCAGGGCGACTTCCGGGTGCTCGAGGACAACCTGCGGAGCCCCTCCGGGGTCTCGTACGTGATGGAGAACCGCCGGACGATGGCACGGGTGTTCCCGGACCTGTTCGCCAAGCACCGGGTCCGTGCGGTCGGCGACTACGCCGTACACCTGCTCCGCTCGCTGCGGGCCGCGGCACCCGGCGTGACTGACCCGAACGTCGTCGTACTGACACCAGGTGTCTACAACTCGGCGTACTTCGAGCACTCGCTGCTGGCACGGCAGATGGGGGTGGAGCTGGTCGAGGGGCGGGACCTGTTGGCCCGCAACAACGTCATCTACCTGCGGACGACAGAAGGCGAGCAGCGCGTCGACGTGATCTACCGGCGGATCGACGACGAGTTCCTGGACCCGGTGCAGTTCGTTCCGGACTCCGTGCTCGGTGTGGCGGGTCTGGTGAACGCGGCCCGCGCAGGCAACGTGGTGATCGCCAATGCGATCGGCAACGGTGTCGGTGACGACAAGCTGATCTACACCTACCTTCCGGAGATCCTCAAGTACTACCTGGGCGAAACGCCGCTGCTGCCGAACGTCGACACGTACCGGTGCTGGCTGCCCGCAGAGCATGCTGAAGTACTGGACCGCCTGGACGAGCTGGTCACCAAGCCGGTAGAGGGCTCTGGTGGGTACGGCATCGTGTTCGGGCCGGATGCCTCGCCCAAGGAGCTCCAGGCACAGCGGAGGCGCATCAGGGCCAACCCACGGGGCTGGATCGCGCAACCCGTCGTACAGCTGTCCACTGTGCCGACGAAGGTGGGTGAACGGCTGCAGCCACGACATGTGGACCTGAGGCCGTTCGCGGTCAACGACGGCGAGGACGTGTTCGTCCTGCCGGGTGGACTGACCAGGGTGGCGATTCCCGAGGGCAGCCTGATCGTCAACTCGTCACAAGGCGGCGGGTCCAAGGACACGTGGGTGCTGGCGCCCAGAGCGTCCGGTGAGGACGCAGAGCTTCGTGGACCCGGTCTCGGGACCCCCGCGGTGAAGCCGGAGAGTACGCCGGAGCAAGGCCCTGAGCTGAACGTCGCCCAACAGCAGCAGCAACAGTGATGAGGAGGTGCTGACGATGCTCGCACGCAACGCCGAGTCGCTGTACTGGATCGGCCGGTACGTCGAACGCGCGGACGACACCGCGCGGATCCTCGATGTCTCGGTCCACCAACTGCTGGAGGACGCCACCGTCGACGCCGACACGGCCAGCCGCCGGCTGCTCTCGGTCCTCGGCATCACCCCACCGGACGGCAGCGAGCTGGATGTGTGGGGCCTGACCGAGCTGGTCGCGATGTCGCCCGAGACCGGGTCGATCGTGTCCTCGATCGCCAGCGCGCGGGAGAACACCCGGGTCGCGCGTGAGGTGGTGTCGAGTGAGCTGTGGCAGTGCATCAACGCGATGTGGAACGCCGTACCCGAGCGGCAGCGTGCTGCGCGCCGGGTGGGGCCGCACGAGTTCTTCACGTTCGTGGAGAACCGGGCCGCGATGTTCGCCGGGCTGGCCGACTCCACGATGAGCCGCGACGACGGCTGGCGGTTCCTGGTGCTGGGGCGGTCGGTGGAGCGAGTGGACATGCTTGTCCGGCTGCTGATGTCCCGAGTAGGCGACCGGCCCACGTCGCCCGGCTGGGTGACAGTACTGCGTTCTGCGGGTGCGCACGACACGTACCTGCGGACGTACCGCGGTGCGCTCGACGCGTCCCGCGTGGTGCAGTTCTTGTTGCTGGACCGGCTCTTCCCGCGGTCAGTGTTCTATGCGCTGCAGCAGGCGGAGTCCTGTCTGGAGGACCTCGACCACGGGCCGTCGGCGCGGATCGGTGCGGGTGCGGAGGCGTCGCGGTTGCTGGGGAAGGCACGCAGCGACCTCGAGTTCCTGCAGCCGGCGGAGCTGCTGGACAACCTGACCGGCAGACTGCAGGCGCTGCAGGCGACGGTCCGCGATGTCGGTGAGGCGGTGTCCCGGCAGTACTTCCATGCGGTGCCGTGGATCGAGTGGAACAACACGGAGGTGAACCTGTGAACTGGCGCCTCCGCGTCGTGCACACGACGGGCTACCGCTACGCGACGGCCGTGACCCAGTCCTACAACGAAGCCAGGCTGACACCGCGTCATGACGACCGGCAGAACCTCATGGTGGCTCGGCTGGAGACGATCCCTCCGGCCCGCGCGTACAAGTACACGGACTACTGGGGCACCGAGGTCAACTCCTTCGATCTGCACAGCCCACACACCGAACTGAAGGTGATCGCGGCCTCCGTCGTCGAGACGAGCGACCAGCCGCCACCGTCGACTGAGGTCACCTGGATGCAGCTCAAGTCAGCAGACGTCCTGGACACGTACGCCGAGTACCTGGAGTGGACCACCTACGTGCCGAAGCACCGGGAGCTGTCCGCGGTCGCCCGCTCCTTGCGCAGGGGCCGTTCGTCGCAGGAGACCGTGCTGGCGGTGTCCAAGTGGGTCCACAACACGCTGAAGTACCAGCGCGGCACCACAGGTGTGCACTCGTCCGCTGTCGACGCGTGGCAGGCCGGTGAGGGCGTGTGCCAGGACTACGCGCACCTCACCCTGGCCATGCTGCGCGCGGTCGGTGTACCGAGCCGCTACGTCTCGGGCTACCTGCACACCAAGCCGGACGCGGCGGTGGGCGAGACGGTCGTCGGCGAGAGTCATGCGTGGGTGGAGGCGTGGACCGGCGAGTGGTGGGGCTTCGACCCGACCAACGACATCTCGATCGGGCACCGGCACGTGTGGGTCGCGACGGGCCGCGACTACGCGGACGTGTCGCCGCTGAAGGGCATCTACTCGGGCGAGGCGGCGACGGCCATCGAGGTGACCGTCGACATGACCCGGTTAGCCTGACCCGATGCGGGCCATGACAGTCACGCCGGGCAAGTCCGACTCGGCGACAGTGGGCGACGTCCCAGAACCTCCCGTCGTCGACGGTTCGATCCTGGTGGAGGGCTGGCTCACCGGCATCTGCGGGACCGACCTGGAGCTGGTCTCCGGAGCGTTCGGCAGCGGCCGTCCCGGTGCCGACCACCTCGTCATCGGGCACGAGTCGCTCGGACGCGTGCTAGAGGCACCCGTCGGCTCCGGCTTCGCCCCAGGTGACCTGGTCGCCGGAGTGGTACGCCGACCAGACCCGGTGCCCTGTCCGGCATGCGCACGAGGTGAATGGGACTTCTGCCGCAACGGGCAGTACACCGAGCGCGGCATCAAGGAGATGGACGGGTACGGCGCTGAGCGCTGGCGGGTCGACCCGTACTTCGCCGTACCCGTGCCGGCTGCACTGGGAGAGCTCGGTGTGCTTGTGGAGCCGGCAAGCATCCTCACCAAGGCGTGGGAGCAGGTGGACCAGGTCGGAGCCCGATCGTGGTTCGCTCCGCAGCACGTACTGGTGACGGGTGCCGGACCGATCGGATTGCTGGCCGCACTGATCGCCCGGCAGCGCGGGTACGACGTACACGTGCTGGACAGGGTTGAGGACGGGCCGAAGCCAGAGCTGGTACGGGCGCTTGGCGGGACCTACATCACCGAACTGGCGCTGCTGAACGTCGTACCGGATGTGGTGATCGAGGCAACGGGTGCTGGGCAACTGGTGTTCGACTGTGCCGCGCTACTGCCGCCTGCTGGTGTGATGTGTCTGGCCGGGATCCACCCCGGGCCGGCGACTGTCGACGTACAGCTCGACGCGCTGGTCCGGCAGCTGGTGGTCCGCAACGCGGCCCTCGTCGGGACGGTGAACGCAGGTAAGCGGCACTACGCCGACGCGGTTGACGTGTTGCTGGCCGCGGACCGGGCCTGGCTGGAGCGGCTGATCACTCGGACCGTGCCGCTGTCCGAGTGGCCGGACGCATTGGTACGGGAACCGGAAGACATCAAGGTGGTCGTGGACCTGCGAGCATGACCTGCGAGGATGGTGGGTGACCGGGGCAGACCGGGGCAGCCCCGCCGATGGAAGGAGCGCCGACACGTGGCGGACACGAAGGCTCGGACCGCCGAGCAGATCGAGGCGGACATCGCCGCCACCCGGGCGCGCCTGGCCTCGGCCGTGGACGAGCTGGTCGACCGGGCGAACCCGAAGAACCTCGCCCTGCGGCAGGTCGAGCAGGCCAAGGCCCAGGTCTTCGACGAGCGGGGTCAGCTGCGGACCCAGAAGATCCTTGCGGTCGTCGGTGCCGTGGGCGGTGTGGTCGGTGTGCTCCTGGTGATCCGCCGGCTGGTGGGTCGCCGGTGACTTCACGCAAGCGGCTGTCCGACGACAAACTCCCGATCCGGATGCTGCACGACCGCGTCCTGGTCTCCCTCGAGCAGGAGGGCGAGCGGAAGTCGTCGGCGGGCATCCTGATCCCCGCCACCGCGCAGATGGGGCGCCGCCTGTCCTGGGCGAAGGTGGTCGCGATCGGCGCGAACGTGCGGACCGTCGAGGTCGACGACCGGGTGCTGTTCGACCCGGAGGATCGGGCCGAGGTGGAGGTGCGCGGCGACGACTACATCCTGCTGCGCGAGCGCGACCTGCACGCGGTGGCCGCCGGCCGCCTGGAGGACGGCCAGACCGGCCTCTACCTCTGAAAGCTCTGAAATCTGAACCGGACCGGCGGCTGAGCTGACTTCTGCGCTGACTTCTGGCCGGATTTCTGGGCAGTGCCGGTGACCAGGTCGCGGACGAACGCGCCGACCAGCGGCACGAACTTGAATCCCTGGCCGGAGAACCCGGCGGCGACCGTCACCGGTCCGGCGCGGTCGATGACGAAGTCGGACGTCGGCGTGCTGTCGTAGAGACAGCTGATCGCCGCGGACCTGTGAGGGTCCAGTCCCGGGTACCACTGCTCGACGTACCGCAGCAGCGCCGAGTCCCGCTCGGGCTCCGGCTGGAAGTCGCGCTCGTCGGGGTCCACCTCCGGCCCGGTCGCGTGCAGTCCGACCTTGACCCCGGAGCCGGGCTCGTAGAGGCCGTAGCTGGTAGGGCCGTGGTGCACGAAGGACGGCCACTCCAGCTCGTCTGACCGGGGTGTGAAGAACCGTGGCTGCTCCTGAGTCACCGTGAACGGTGGCAACGACACCAGTCCGTCCGCCAGCTTCGGAGTCCACGGTCCAGTGGCCAGTACGACGTGCCGTGCCCGCACTGCGCCCCCTGGTACGTCGAGCTCGACAAAACCGTGATGCGCCCTCAGCGCCCGTACTGGTGACTGCACGCGGAACTCGGCGCCCAAACGACCAGCCACGACCTGTAGCGCGTGAACGGTCCGATCGGCGTACAGCCGACCTGACCCCGGCTGGTAGAGCACGGCGGTCTCGAAGCGGAAGCCGGGCCACCTCTCAGCAGCCTCCGCTGCCGACAACACGGACCCGGTTGCCCCGTGCAACGATCGGAAGGCCTCGATCGACGCGTCGCCCATCCCGTGGTCGATCCCACCGGTCTCCTCGAGCAGCGTCTCGCCCGACTCGGCCTCCAGCTCCCGCCACAGCGGCCGCGCCCGCTCAGTGAGCTCAGCTATCTCGGCGTCGTCCGCAGCGGACCGGAACAACCGCGTCGCGCCGTGCGACCCGCCGCGCTCGTGCCCGAGCGTGAACTGCTCCAGTAAAACGACCTCTCGCCCGGCCGCGGCCAGCGCCCGCGCGGCAGCCGACCCCATCGCGCCGGCCCCCACCACTGCCACGTCATACGTCATTCGGTCACCCCCTGTCCGCACTGATCGTAGTGATCTGGACAGGCGATCTCAGCCGCCGAGCGGGTGGGGGAGAATAAGCAGGTGATCTTCGAGACCTCCAGCCGGTTGCCAGACTTCCCGTGGGACAAGCTCGCCCCCTATCAGCAGAAGGCGGCCGCGCATCCCGACGGGATCGTGGACCTGTCGGTGGGCAGTCCTGTCGACCCGGTGCCGGCGCTGGTGAAGCAGGCGCTGGCCGACGCGGCGGACGCCCCGGCGTACCCCACCACGATCGGTACGTCGGCGGCGCGGCAGGCGGCTGTGGACTGGATGGCGCGGCGGCTCGGTGTGAGCGGTGTCGACCCGCAGAGCGGCGTACTGCCCGTGATCGGCACCAAGGAGCTGATCATGATGCTGCCGACGCTGCTCGGCATCGGCGCCGGTGACACGGTCCTCATCCCGGACCTGGCCTACCCGACGTACGAGGCCGGCGCAGCACTCGCCCGGGCCACCAGCGTCCCGGTCGCGGACCCGACGACGTACGACGGGCCGGTCCGGGTCGCGTACCTCAACTCTCCGCGCAACCCGTCCGGAGAGATCACCTCGCCGGCAGACCTGCGACGTGCGGTCGAGTGGGCTCGGGCGAACGACGTACTGCTGGTCAGCGACGAGTGCTACACCGAGTTCGGCTGGGACCAGAAGCCCGTGTCGGTGCTGCACCCGGACATCTCCGGTGGCAGCTTCGACAACCTGCTGGCGGTGCACTCGCTGTCCAAGCGCTCCAACCTCGCCGGGTACCGCGGTGGTTTCGTTGCCGGTGACCCGACCGTCGTGACCGAGCTGCTCGCCGTACGCAAGCACGCTGGGCTGATGGTGCCGTCGCCGATCCAGGCCGCGATGGCTGCCGCGTTCGCCGACGACACTCATGTCGAGGAGCAGCGTGCTCGCTACCTGCGTCGCCGTGCGGTACTGCGGGATGCGTTGACCGACGCGGGCTGGGAGATCACCCTGTCCAACGGCGGGCTGTACCTGTGGGCGTCACACCCGTCGTACGACGCCTATGGCTCCGTCGGCGCACTGGCCGACCGGGGGATCCTCGTCGCACCCGGTGCGTTCTACGGAACCGCCGGTGACCGGCACGTCCGGGTCGCGCTCACCGGCACCGACGAGCGCATCGACGCCGCCGTGAAGAGACTGCAGGAGTGAAAGAACTTCCCACCTTCGTGTGACCTCTCCCCGGGCGACTGCCTCTTATAAGGGGTAGGCGTTGTCCAGGGAGGGTGGGGCGGATGAAACGCGTCGTCGGGGTGGCGGTGGCAGTTCTGTTGAGTCTTGGGTCGGTCGGGGTGGCGTACGCGGACGAGAGTCCTTCGCCGAGCGTCACGCCGACTGCGAGTCCTACTGAAACACCTACGCCGACAGCTACACCCACGCCTGCACCGAAGCCAGCGGTGACTCCTGCGGCGGCGTGGTCGATCACGCTGGATCAGCCGGCTGCGTCCTGGGAGGACAAGCCGACCGTCTTCACCGGCAAGATCAATCAGCCGATCACTGGCTCCTACATCACGCTGTGGCAGCGCGTCCCCGGCGCGTGGGTACTGCGCGCCTCGACCCGGACCACGGCCGGCGGCGTGTACAAGTTCAGCTTCGTGTCGGCGTCCACAGGCACCTGGGCGTTCCGCACGATGATCGGGGTCAAGGCGGAGACGGCGCTCGCGATCTCGGACTACCGGACCGTGCCGATCCAGGACCGGAAGATCCTGATCAACACACCGGCGTCCTGGTATGCGACGCTGACCGCCGTCTCGGTCACCGGACGGATGGTGCCGGGCGAACCGGGCAAGGAACTCGCGCTGCAGGAGTACGTCGGCAGCGGGGTATGGCGACTGCTGGACATCGCCACGATGGATACGCGAGGCAACTTCCGGCTCCGGGTCCCCGACGACCTGCCGAAGACGCGGACCGTCCGCGTCGTCACGCGGTCCGTCGCCCAGTCCGCGATGGAGTACTCCGGCCTCGCGACGATCGTCATCAAGGCGGCTTTGAATCCGAAGGTGTACGCCGTCTCCGCCGCGATGGTGCCGAACACGTACCGCGCCGGATGTCCTGTGAAACCGTCGTCGCTGCGACTGCTGCAGCTGAACTACTGGGGTTTCGACGGCCGCGTCCACCGTGGCGAGCTGATCCTGCGGGACGCCGCGGTGGCGAAGATGATCACCGTGTGGACTTCCACTCTTGCGTCGAAGTTCCCGATCCGGCAGATGCGCCGGGTAGATGTGTTCGGCGGCAGCGACATCAAGGCGATGGCGGCCGACAACACGTCCGCGTTCAACTGCCGCCGCGTCACGGGTGACCCGTACTCGCTGTCGCCGCACTCGTACGGCTGGGCGATCGACATCAACACCGTGGAGAACCCGTACCTGGCCGCGAACGGCGTCTGGTACCCGTCGAACGGGCTGGCGTACCGCAACCGGTCCGCGGTGCGCCCCGGCATGCTCTTCTCGAGCAGTGCCGCCACAAAGGCTCTGATCGGCCAGGGGTACTTCTGGGGTGCTGGCTGGGCCAAGCCCGACTACCAGCACTTCGAGCCGAAGTGAAAGCTCTAGTAGTCGCCACCGCGTTGTCACTCGCTCTGGTTGGTTGCAGCCCCAACTCGGCCGCCCAAGAGCCCACACCGACGCCGATCCCCACAGTGGTCGGAGGCACTGTCCCGGTGCCCACCAACACGCTGAGCTCCAGCAAACCGACAGATGCGGCTGTCCCGCCAGAGGTGCCCGAGCAAGCGACCGCACCGCCGCCGGCCAACGCCGGTCCGCTCACCGCAGGCAACCTCCCAGCACCTGACAAGCTCGGCACCGGCTGGAAGACCTATACGGACCCGGGTGGTGCGGAGGCCGGCTTCATCGGCAACAACACCTGGACCCGCCGACGCGACCCACACCAGGCGTCGTACGAAGCACTGCCCTCCGGCTGTGCCGGCCAGCCAGTCAACGGCTCGCTGCCAGTCCCCGCCTACGCACTGACCGGCAGCTACCGCACAGCCGACGCTCTACCTGCCACCGCGCTCCTGCTCCGCTTCAGCAACTCCAAGCAGGCGGAGACCTACTACAAGGGCTACAAGGCACGAATGGACGCCTGCGGCACTGGCGGTGACCTGAGCGTCAAACAACTCTGGGCCAACGACACAGCTGCTGCCGGGGTGCGTACGTACGCCGGTGCGGAGTCCTACGTCGACCTGTCCATCGTCTGCGGCTCCACAGTCGCCCTACTCGCCACGACGTCCACACGCGCCGATCAGCAGGCCGATTGGGCGCGCAGCGTCGTACCGGCTCTGGAGGCTGTCATCGACTAGCGTCGATCACTGCCTGCGCGAACTCCCGCGGTGCCTCTTGCGGCACGTTGTGCCCCACGTCGAAGGTGCGGTGCTGGTAGCGCCCAGTGAAGTGGTCCCGGTACGACGAACCGTTCCCGGCCGGTGTGAACGGGTCGTAGCGGCCGTCGATGGTGATCGTCGGTACGGCGATCTTCGGCGCCTTTTGCAGCTCGCTCTCGAGTTCGGCGTACTCCGGCTCGGCCGGGATCAGGCTCTGCCGCCACCGGTAGTTGCCGATCACGATGGCCTCGTAGTCCGGGTTGTCGAAGGCGGCCGCGGTCCGGGCGTACGTCGCGGCGCTGTACTTCCACGTCGGCGAGTTGAACTTCCAGATGAACTCACCGATCTCCCGCTTGTACTGGTGCAGGCCTTGCGCGCCGCGTTCTGTGGCGAAGTAGTACTGGTACCACCAGGCGTTCTCGGCCGCGGGTGGCAGCGGCTTCTTGTTGAACTCCAGGTTGGTGATCAGGTACCCGGTGACCGAGACCAGTGCCTTCACGCGCTCCGGCCAGAGCGCGGCGATGATGTCGGCGGTACGCGAGCCCCAGTCGTAGCCGGCCAGCACGGCCCGCTCGATCCCGAGCGCGTCCATCAGAGCGAGGGTGTCGAGCGCGAACGCGGCCTGGTCGACGTTGCGAGGCGTGGCGGCCGAGCGGAACGTCGTACTGCCGTGGCCGCGGAAGTAGGGCACCACGACGCGGAAGCCGCGGCGGGCGAGCAGCGGGGCGACCTGCTCGTAGCTGTGGATGTCGTACGGGAAGCCGTGCAGCAGGAGCACCGGGGTGCCGTGGGCCGGCCCGAGCTCGACGTACCCGACGTTGAGGACGCCCGCGTCGATCTGCTTGACCGGCCCGAACGGGAGCTTCGGAGAGGCGGCCGCGCCTGCTGTGAGTAACGGAGTGGCCAGCGCGGCGGCGCCGGTAGTCCGGAGGAGGGTGCGGCGGCTGACGTTCATGAGGATCCTTTCCGAGTGGGTGTGGATCCAGATTCAGCTGTGCCGGCCTTGGGTCGCGCCCGTGAGACACCCTGGTCCGGACTCCCCAGGGTCCGAAGTTGGAGGAGAAGTTGTATTACCTTTCAGTATTTCGTGTCCTACACTCCGGTTATGGGTGACTTCGACCGGTATGCCCGCCTGACCGCGCGGCTGGACGCGCCGTACGCGGTGATCGACCTCGCCGCGTTCCGGCGGAACGCCGACGATCTGGTCCGGCGCGCCGCCGGTACGCCGATCCGGATCGCGTCCAAGTCGGTCCGCTGCCGCGCGCTGATCATGGCCGCGCTCGAGCGGCCCGGGTTCCACGGCGTGATGAGCTACGCGCTCCCCGAAGCGCTCTGGCTGGCCCGCAACGGTGTCGACGACATTCTGCTCGGCTACCCGACGGCCCACCGGACGGCGCTTCGCGAGCTCTCCGAGGACCCCGAGGCGGCGTCCCGGATCACGCTGATGATCGACTCGCCGGAGCACCTCGAGTACGTCAAGGCCGCCGCGACCGGCACCGCGCGGATCCAGATCTGCCTCGACGTCGATGCCTCGCTGCGGATCTTCGGCCAGCATCTCGGCGTACGGCGCTCGCCGCTGCGGACCCCGTCCGACGTGGCGGCGCTGGCGCGCACGGTCGCCGCGGACGACGCGTTCGAGCTGACCGGCGTGATGTTCTACGAGGCGCAGATCGCCGGCCTCCCCGACACGTCGCCCGCCGTCCGCTGGGTGAAGCGCCGCTCGGCCGCCGAGCTCGCCGACCGGCGCGGCGCGGTCGTCGACGCGGTCAAGCAGATCGCGCCGCTCCGGATCGTCAACAGCGGCGGGACGGGCAGCCTGGAGATCAGCAGCGCCGACCCGGTGGTCACCGAGGTCACCGCCGGCTCCGGTCTCTACGGCCCGACCCTTTTCGACAAGTACGACGTCTTCCAGCCCGAGCACGCGATGGCCTACGCGCTGGACGTCGTACGGCGGCCCGCACCGCGGATCGCCACGCTCTTCGGCGGCGGGTACGTGGCCTCGGGGCCGGCGAAGAAGTCGCGGCTGCCGCTGCCCGCCGCGCCGTCCGGACTGAAGCTGCTGGGCACCGAAGGCGCCGGCGAGGTGCAGACTCCGGTCCAGGGAGCATCGGCCGATCGGCTGCGAATCGGCGACAGAGTGTGGATGCGGTACGCGAAGGCGGGCGAGATGCTGGAGCGGTTCGACGTCGTGCACGCTGTCGACGGTGACGAGGTGACCGAACTCGTCACCTACCGGGGCGAAGGGAAGAACTTCGGATGAGCACCTGGCGGAACTGGGCCGGCACCGAGTCGGCGACCGGGATCGAGACCCTGCGACCAGGTTCGGCCGACGAGCTCGCGGCCGCGGTCAAGTCCGCGGCCGAGCAGGGCAAGAAGCTCAAAGCGGTCGGTTCCGGGCACTCGTTCACAGGCTGCTCGGTGCCGGAGCAGGTGATGATCCGGCTGGACGGACTGTCCTCGATCGTCCACGCCGACAAGGAGTCCGGCCGCGTCACGGTCGGCGCCGGCACCGGACTGCGGAAGCTGAACGCGGGCCTGGCCGCGTTCGACCTGGCGATGGCCAACCTCGGCGACATCGACAAGCAGACCGTCTCCGGTGCGATCTCGACCGGCACGCACGGGACCGGCGCGCGGCTCGGCGGTCTGGCCACGCAGGTCGTCGCGCTCGACCTGGTCACCGCCGACGGCTCGGTGCTGCACTGCTCGGCCGAGGAGAACCCGGACGTCTTCGCCGCGGCTCGGGTCTCGGTCGGCGCGCTCGGAGTGATCAGCTCGCTGACCCTGCAGTGCGTGCCGGCGTTCCTGCTGCGCGCGCAGGAGATGCCGCTGCCGCTCGGCGAGGTCCTCGACGGGTTCGACGAGCTTGCCGACGGCAACGACCACTTCGAGTTCTACTGGTTCCCGCACACCGAGATCGCGCTCACCAAGCGGAACAACCGGGTCGCCCCGGGCGTCGGCGCCTCGCCGGTCGGCAAGGTCCGCGGGTGGATCGACGACGAGCTGCTGTCGAACAAGGTCTTCGAGCTGACGAACCGGCTCGCGGTCCGGCAGCCCGGGATGGTGCCGCGGATCAACCGGCTCGCCTCGCGCGCACTGTCGGCACGGGAGTACGTCGACGCGTCGTACAAGGTGTTCTGTTCCGAGCGGAACGTGGTCTTCCGCGAGTCGGAGTACGCCGTACCGCGGGAGCACGTCGTCGACGTGATCCGCCGGCTGCGGGCGTGGATCGACGCGTCGGGGTCGCGGATCCCGTTCCCGATCGAGGTCCGCGTGGCCGCAGCGGACGACATCTGGCTGTCCACGGCGTCCGGGCGCGAGACGGCGTACGTCGCGATCCACCAGTACCACCGGCTGCCGCACGACCCGTACTTCCGGGCCTTCGAGAACATCGTTGCCGACTACGGCGGCCGGCCGCACTGGGGCAAGCTGCACACGCTCACGGCCGACGACCTGCGCGGCCGCTACCCGCGCTTCGACGACTTCCTGGCGGTCCGCGACAGGCTGGATCCGCAGCGGACGTTCGGCAACGCCTACACCCGACAGGTCTTCGGAGACTAGCCTGCGGTCATGAGCACTGTGGAACGGCTGGAGCCCGTGGTCGAGGACTGGCAGAAGGCGCTGGCCGTGGTCGCGCACCCGGACGACCTGGAGTTCGGTACGGCGGCCGCGATCGCGCGCTGGACCGCACAGGGCAAACAGGTCGTGTACTGCCTGCTGACCTCCGGCGAGGCGGGGATCGACGGCGTCGACCCGGCCGAGGCCGGACCGCTGCGCGAGGCCGAGCAGATCGAGTCGTCCCGGATCGTCGGCGTCTCCGCGGTCGAGTTCCTCGGCCAGCCCGACGGCACCATCGAGTACGGCGTGGCGCTCCGCCGCGTGATCGCCGCCGTGATCCGCCGGCACCAACCGGAGATCGTCATCACGAACAACTTCCGCGACACCTGGGACGGCGACGTCCTACTGAACCAGGCCGACCACATCAACACCGGCCGCGCCACGCTCGACGCGGTCCGGGACGCCGCGAACCGGTGGATCTTCCCGGACGCCGGCGACAAGTGGGACGGCGTACGGCAGGTCTGGGCGGCCGGGTCACCCGCCGCGCGGCACGGGGTGGACACCACCGACACGTTCGACGTCGGAGTGCAGTCGCTGAAGGCGCACAAGGCCTACATCGACGGGCTGAACTGGCCGCACTTCGACCCGGAGGAGTTCCTCGAAGGCACCTCACGCCCGGCCGGAACTCAGCTGGGCACGAAGTACGGCGCCCGGTTCGAGGTCTTCACTCCTTGAGGTAGGCCTGCAGGTGCGGCGGCGTCGGCTTCGGACGCCGGGGCTCGCGGTCGCCGGCGGTGCCGGGGCCTGGCGGGTTGTTGGGGCCGACCCACGAGCGGACCAGCGCGCGGCCGCCCTTGCGGGTCATCCGGTGCAGGTCGATCTGCTGGACCTGGCTGGCCGGGATCCCGAGCTGGGCCAGGCTCCGGTTCGCCATCTCGCAGGCCGTGTCGTGCTTGCGCGGCGACATCTTCTGCTGCAGGACGACCGCGATCGCCCCGTCCGGCAGGTCCTCGATCCGCTGGAACCGCAGGCCCTTGTCCAAGGACCACGAGTTCAGAGCGAGGTCGATGTAGTCGCCGTTGGACAGTCGACGATCGGGCTTCGCGCGCGCAACCACTTCGTAACGGGCCATACCCCGATCATCCGTCGACGGTCGCCGGATTTCCAGAAATCTGCGATCAGCGAAGTGCGTTGATCGCGGCCGCCACCTCGGCCGGGTGGGAGATCGGCGTGAGGTGGTTGGCGTTCGGGATCAACGTCGGCGCGGGGGCGCCGATGCGGGTCGCGGTCTCGACCGCGTTGCCGCCGTTCGTGTCGTCGACGCCGAAAACGACCGCTTTGGGGAGCGTCAGAGCGCTCAGCTTCGCCAGCCGCTCAGGAGCGACCGCGGGGATGCCGTGCGCGGTCATCTGCCAGACCGCCTGCTCAGCACCGGGCTGCCGGAACGGCCGGGTCCAGTCGTCGACCACCATCTCCGGGCAGCTGGGGGAGCAGACGTTGTTGTAGAGCTTCTTCAGCAGCCAGCCCTGGTCGAGCACCAGCCGGAACAGCGACGTCCGGTACGGCGGGACGATCAGCCACCGCGGCGGTCCGGCCTGCCCGCCCGGCAGCGGCAACCCGTCACCGTCGAGGAACATGATCCCGCCGATCCGGTCCGGCGCCTCCAGCGTCGCCTCGGCCGCGATCCCGGCGCCGAGCGAATGCCCGACCAGGATCGGCCGCGGCTCACCCGGACCACCGAGGTGCATGGCGTCCAGGAAGCCGAGCAGCTGCGCCGCGAGATGCTCGATCGTGTACGGCGCCTTGCGCTCGGAGTACCCGTAGCCGGTGACGTCGTACGCGTACACGCGATGGCTGGTGGCGAGCAGCGGCACCAGCCGCGACCACGTGTCGACGGACTCCGCTGACCCGTGCACGAGTACGACGGGTGCTCCCGACGTACCCCAGGTGTCGTAACGGGTGTGGACATCGCCGGCCTGCACGTACTTGAGGCCCGGTGGTGGTGTCGCGGTTCCGTTGGTGACGAGGTTGTAGCCGAGAGATGCCGCGGTGACGATCAGCCAGAGCCCGAGAAGTCCCAAGGACCCCCGCCACAGGAACCGTTTCACGGCTCTAGTTTTACAGGCTCGTGTTTGTCACAGCTGGAGGATGCGCTGGGACTCGGTGAGGACCGCGGGGGAGGCGAGGGACTGCCAGCGAGGGATCTGTTCCCGCAGGAACGCGCGCAGCTCGGGGGCACGCTCGGCGTCGTGGTCGAGGACGTCGAGCTCGTTGACGATCGTCAGGTCGACGAAGTCGCGGAGGTCCTCGGTGCCGAGCTCCTCCGACGTACCGGTGAAGCGGTCCGCCACGGTGCGGTGCTCGGCGAGGTCGCGCCAGGTGGTCTCCCGGTCGCAGGCGCCGTACCGGTAGACGATCAGCTCGGCCTCGGGGCCGATCACCGCCTCCAGGACCGGGCGTTCGGTCTGCCAGTCGAAGAGATGGGTCGGGAAGCCGTCGGTCCCATAGGCGGCGTGGGCGAGGCCGGCCAGCACCAGGGTGTCGGACGCACCGAGGGAGCCGAGGCGCTTGGCCACGCGGTGCAGGTGGACGTACAAGCTTCCGCCCGCATGGTCGATCTCGTCGGCGCCGCGCACCATCAGCAGCGAACCCAAGTCCTGGAAAGTGCTCATCTGACCCCTTCTCACCCCGGAGCGGCCAAACCCCTCGACCAGATCAAGGCCCACCGACCCGGCCCAGGTCACCCACGGTAAGGCCAACCCGGCACCCCCGCCCACCACTTCGGCGTGCCGTTTCCGTCACATCCCGTTCATGCCCCGTTCGACGGTCGGGACGCCGACCGCCGGGAGCCGGTCAGGTTGTTGCTGTCGGCAAGGTCTTGAGCGCGTGCCGGGTCTGTTCCAGGAGCAGATGGAGTATCGGGTTCGCGCTGTGCTTGGGCCAGATCAGGGCGAGTACGTTCGGCTCGGCGTCGACGAGCGGTAGCCAGGTGAGTCGCGGATGCGCGAAGTACGTGACCGTGGAGGCCGGCGCGATCCAGCAGCCGTGACCCGCCGCCACCAGATGCAGGCATTCTTCGGGCGTCCGGGCCTGCGGTCCGAAGAGCGCGCGGGTGCCGTCCGGGCGCGGATCGATGAACCAGAAGTCGACCACGGCCGCGGGCATCCCGTCCCGGGGACCGATGACCGGTACGTCGGCGAGGTCCGCGATCCGCAGCGTCGTCCGCGACTCCAGCCGATGCCCGGGTGGCAGCGCGACCCAGCGGTCCTCCGGCAGCAGCGGATGGATCGCGAACCGTGGATCGTCCCCGATCGGCAGCCACAGGAACGCCGCGTCCGCCCGCCCCGCGATCAGCGCGTCGATCTCGTCCGGCAGGGTGTGCGACGCGATCGGTCGGACTTCGAGCTCGGGCGCCTCCCGCCGGAGCGCGGCCTCGACCGCCGGCATGAAATGCGCCGTACTCTGCGCCTTGAACGCGATCCGCAGCGGATCCGGCCGCCCGGCCGCCGCCAGCCGCGCCTCGGCCACCATGGCCTGCGCCGACGACAGCAGCGCCGCGCCCTGCTTGAGCACGACCTCCCCGGCCGCGGTCAGCTCGATCCCGGTCGGGCGCCGCTCGACCAGCGGCGTACCGACCACACGCTCCAATTGCCGGATCTGTCCGCTGACCGCCTGCTGCGTCAGGTTGAGGGTCCGCGCGGCCCGCGTCATGCTGCCCTCCGCGGCGACGGCCTCGAGCGACTGCAACAGCCGCAAGCTCAGATCCACGCCTCCCATGGTGGCACAACGATCTGTTGTGCCCTCGCCAAGAAGTCTCTGTTTCCACACCGCCCGATCTGGCGAGACGATCGAGACAGGTCAGGCGATGGGGGAAGGCAAAGAATGACGCTGCAGGGGAGAACGGCGCTCGTCACCGGTTCGTCGAAGGGGCTCGGCCGGGCGATCCTGCTCCGGCTCGCCGCCCAGGGCGCGAATGTGGTGGTCAACTACTCCCGCGACGAGTCCGCCGCGGCCGATGTCCTCGACGCGGCGAAGGCGCTCGGCGTCCGGGCGATCTCGGTCGCCGCCGACGTGTCCGAGGTCGACGGCATCCAGCGGCTGTACGACGCGACGCTCGACGAGTTCGGCCAGGTCGACATCGTGGTCGCGAACGCCGGCATGGAGAAGGTCAACGTCTCGGTGTCCGAGGTCACCGAGGAGGACTTCGACCTGCTGTTCCGGGTCAACACCAAAGGCCCGTACTTCGTGCTGCGCGAAGCGGCCCGGCGGATCGCGGACAACGGCCGCATCATCACGATCTCGTCGAACACCACCACGGTCCCGCAACTGGGAGTCGGCCTGTACGGCACCAGCAAGGTCGCGACCGGCTACCTGGCCCGCGTGCTCGCGCTGGAGCTCGGGCCGCGCGGGATCACCGTGAACACGATTGTCCCGGGCCCGATCGACGGCGCCGGGATCTTCACCGATCCGGCGAACGACGAGTACAAGCAGAGCCTGGTCGCGATGGTGCCGATCGGCCGGCTCGGCACCACCGAGGACGTCGCCGGTATCGCGGCGTTCCTCGCGAGCGACGAGGCCGGCCTGATCACCGGGCAGCAGATCGTCGCCGACGGCGGAATGCACTGACTTCTGAGGAGAGCAATGACTGGAACAATGCGTGCGGCACAGGTCCAGCAGGCCGGCGGTCCGTTCGTCGTCACCGACGTACCGATCCCGGAGCCGGCGGAAGGGCAGATCCGGGTCAAGGTGTACGCCTGCGGTATCTGCGGCGGTGACGCGATCCCGCGGAACGCGCTCTTCGGTACGACGCTGCCGCGGATCCCCGGCCACGAGATCGCCGGCGTCGTGGACGCGGTCGGCGACGGGGTCACGGTCTGGGAGGCCGGGCAGCGCGTCGGCGTGGGCTGGTCCGGCGGCGTCGACTTCACCTGCGAGTTCTGCCGGCGCGGCGACTTCACGAACTGCGTCAGCCGGACGATCGTCGGGACGTCGTACGACGGTGGGTACGCCGAGTACCTGGTGGTGCCGCAGGACGCGGTGGCGCGGATCCCGGAGGGCCTGTCCTTCGAGGAGGCGGCGCCGTTGATGTGTGGCGGGATCACCGCATTCAACGCGCTCCGGCACGCGCACGCCGGGCCGGGGGAGACGGTCGCGGTGCAGGGGGTCGGCGGGGTCGGCCATCTGGCGATCCAGTTCGCCGACAAGATGGGCTTCCGGACCGTGGCGATCAACCGCGGACGGGACAAGGAGAAGCTCGCCCGGCAGCTCGGGGCGGACGAGTACATCGACAGCACCGAGGGCGACGCCGGTGAAGCGCTGAAGGCGCTCGGCGGTGCGGCCGCGATTCTCGCGACAGTGTCTCGCGGGGAGCTCCAGTCGGACCTGGTGAAGGGCCTGCGACCGAACGGTCAGCTGATCGTTCTGGAAGGCAGCGATCCGATCCAGGTGACCGGACACGCGCTCGCCGACGGGCGGTTGTCGGTGTCCGGTTGGTACTCCGGCGTTGCTCAGGACTCCGAGGACACCTTGAACTTCGCGGTCCTGAAGAACGTCCGGCCGATCATCGAGACCTATCCGCTCGAGCAGGCCGAGGAGGCCTGGCAGCACCAGCCCAAGGCAAACCTCCGCATCGTCCTGAAGACACAGCCCGAGTAGATTTCCAGAACCCGTCCGCACCCACCTCACACGGCTGCGGACGGGTTCTGAATTTCCTGCCCATGGTCGATCAGGGAAGGTGACCGACCACGGGGAGCCTGTTTGTCGGGATCAGGCGGAGCTCAGCGAGGTGCTCAGTCGAGGTCGGCGAGGGCCTTGCGGGCGGCTTCCAGTTCGGCCTCGAGGGCGGCGACCTTGGCGGCCTGCTGGGCGCGGGCCTCCTCGATGACCTCGTCGATCGGGGTCGACAGGTCCTCGTGCAACTCCTTGGCGGCGCGCGACACGGCGGCCGCGGCGACGGCCAGGTCGCGGGCCAGGTACGTCGTGCCCTGCTTGAGCTCGGCGCGCCACTCGCCGTCCGCCGTCCCGGTGACGGTCAGCGTCAGCTCGATGGTCTTCGTCTTCTTGCTCGCGGCCTTCTTGGCCGGCGCCTTCTTCGGCTTCGCGGCCTCGGTCGGCTCGGTCGGCTCGGCGGGCGTCGGGGTGGAGGTGGATTCGGGGGCGGCCGTCGACAGGTTGGTCGGGTCGGGAGTGTCGGCGAGGTCGGACGGCGTCTCAACTGCCAGAGTGTCTACGGTCATCGTTGCGGCGATCTCCTTCGGAACTGACGCGGGACGACCATTAGAACACATGTTCGATTGATACGCCAACCAGCCTGCGCAGAAATCGATCGACCTGCTCCTCAAGAGGCGGCAGATCGGCCTCCGGCTCGTTGATGCGGATCGAGACCGCGCCGTGCACCGCCGAGCGCAGGTCGAGCGCCACCGCCGCCGCGTCGTCCATCGGCGCGAGCCCCGCGTCCATGCAGGCCTGAACGGCGGCGGTCGCGCGGATCGACAGCTCCTCCTTGAAGACCAGGTGCATCCGCCGGTTCAGCGTGCTCTCATGCAGCACCTTGTAGAGACCGGCGTACTCCCGTGTCCAACTGCCCAGGAACAGGAGTCGCGCGCGTAGCCGGCGTACGGGGTCGTCGCCGCCGCTCGCTTCGGCCTGCTCGAGGTCGCGCAGCAGGTCGGCGGTGGCCTGCTCGAGCGCCGCGAAGACGAGCTCGTCGCGGTCGGTGAAGTGGATGTACACCGAGGTTGCGGCGATCCCCACCTCGCGGGCGACCGCGCGCAGCGAGAGCGCCTCGTCGTCGCCGAGCTCGTTCAGCATCCGCAGTGCGGCGTCGATGATCTCGCGCCGCAGGAGCTCGCCCTGCCCGCGCCGGTTCCGGCTCCGCGTCGTCCCAGCATCCATGAACCCGATTGTATTGCAACGCACGTTGCCTTACAGTCGTAGCACTACAGCTGTTCACTTAAGGATGACCATGAGCGAACTCGAGACACAAACCGCACCTCCGCCGGCAGTGACGCGGCGGTGGTGGGCGCTTGGCGCGGTGGCGACGGCGCAGTTGATGGTGGGGATCGATCTGACGATCGTGAACATCGCGCTGCCGTCGATGCAGCAGGACCTGGGGCTGTCGGACCCGTCGCGGCAGTGGGTGATCACCCTCTTCGCGCTCGGGTACGGCGGACTCCTGCTGCTCGGCGGACGGATGAGCGACCTGATCGGGCGTCGGCGAGCGCTCCTGATCGGGCTGACCGGATTCGCCCTGGCCTCCGCGCTCGGTGGAGCGGCGACCGGTGGGGCGATGTTGCTGACCGGACGTGCTCTGCAGGGCGTCTTCGGCGCGTTGCTGACCCCAGCCGTGCTGGCAACGCTCGCGGCCTCGTTTCCGGCAGCGGCGGAGCGTGGAAAGGCGTTCGGGATCTACGGCGCAGTCATGGGCAGTGCGTCCGGACTGGGCATCCTGGCCGGCGGAGTGCTGACGCAGTACCTGGACTGGCGCTGGTCCATGTTCGTCAACCTCCCGATCGCCGCACTAGCCGCGGCCGGAGTCCTGTACGCCGTACCTCCGGTGCAACGCGCTGCCGATGTGCGAGTCGATGTACTGGGTGCAGTGCTGGCCACCACGGGGTTGATGGCAGTGGTGTTCGGGTTCGGCCGCGCGGAGTCGGATGGCTGGAGCGCGCCCGCGACGTACGCATCCTTGGCTGCGGGCGTGGCATTGCTAGCAGCGTTTCTGGCAGTACAGGTGCGAGTGGCGTCCCCACTGCTGCCGCTGCGAGTGGTGCGAGACCGCAAGCGAGGTGCGTCGTACCTGGCCGTCTTCAGCCTTGCGATCGGCATGTTCGCGGCCCTGTTCTTCCTGACCTTCTATCTGCAGACGGTCCGCCACTACTCGCCGATCCGCGCCGGACTGAGTTTCCTGCCGCTAACGGTCGGGCTGATGGTCGGCGTACGTGCGGTGAGCCGCCTGCTGGCCAAGGCGAGCGTGCGAGCGCTGATCTGTCCAGGACTGCTCACCATCGCGGCAGGTCTCGGACTCCTCGGTCTCCTGCGCCCGGACTCCAACTACTGGCTGCAGGTGATGCCGGTGTTCCTGCTGGTCGGTCTGGGCACCGGCTGGGTCCTCGTCACCGCCAACAGCACTGCGACCCTCGGAGCCGGTGCTGACAGTGCAGTGGCCGGCGCGATGGTCATGACGTCCCAGCAGGTCGGTGCATCGCTGGGTACGGCGCTGCTCAGCACAGTCGCAGGAACAGTAGCCGCGCACTCCGACGCCGTACACGGGTTCAATGTGGCCGGCGTCGGAGCCGCAGGCTTCCTGTGTGTTGCTGCGGTTGTCGTCTACGCAGTCGCCTCGGAGCGGTCGCCCGACCACTCGAGGTGGAAGCTGCCCTCACGGTCGACGCGCTTGTAGGTGTGCGCCCCGAACAGGTCGCGCAGACCCTGGATCAGGGCAGCAGGCAGCCGCTCGGCTCGCAGGCCGTCGTAGTAGGACAGCGCCGCCGAGAACCCAGGAGCCGGTACGCCGACGGTCGCCGCGGTCGCCACCACCCGGCGCCACGCGTCCTGCCCACTCCCGATCGCATCCCGGAAGTAGTCGTCGACCAGCAACGACGGCAGCTCCGGGTTGCGGTCGTACGCCTCCTTGATGCGGTCCAGGAACCGCGCCCGGATGATGCAGCCGCCCCGCCAGATCGTCGCCATCGCACCGAGGTCGACGTTCCACCCGTACTCGTCGCTCGCCGCCCGGATCGCGTCGAAGCCCTGCGCGTACGCGACCAGCTTCGACGAGTACAGCGCGTGCCGCACGTCGTCGATGAACGCGTCCCGGTCGACGGCGGCCTTCGCGTCCCCGGGCCCGGGCAGTACGCCGGCAGCAGCCTCCCGCCGTACGACGTCACCCGACAGCGATCGCGCGAACACGGCCTCGGCCATGCCGCTGACCGGGATGCCCAGGTCGAGCGCGGATTGCACGGTCCAGCGGCCGGTGCCCTTCTGCTCCGCCTGGTCCAGGACGATGTCCACGAAGGAGCCGCCCGTGGTGGGATCGGTCTGGCTGAGGACCTCGGCGGTGATCTCGATCAGGAACGACTCGAGGTCGCCGGTGTTCCAGTCCCGGAACACGTCCGCGAGCTCCGCCGGGGACAGGCCGAGGACGTGCCGGAGCAGGTCGTAGGCCTCCGCGATCAGCTGCATGTCGGCGTACTCGATGCCGTTGTGCAGCATCTTCACGAAGTGGCCGGCGCCGTCCGGGCCGACGTGCACGCAGCACGGCTCGCCGTTCACGTGCGCGGAGATCTTGGTCAGCATCGGCTCCAGCGCGGCGTACGACTCCGGTGAGCCGCCCGGCATGATGCTCGGGCCGTTGAGCGCGCCCTCCTCGCCGCCGGACACGCCGCTGCCGACGAAGTGCAGGCCCTTCTCCTTCAGCGCGGCCTCGCGGCGCCGGGTGTCGGCGAAGTGCGCGTTCCCGGCGTCGACGACGATGTCGCCCTCGTCCAGCAGCGGCACCAGTTCGTCGATGACCGCGTCGGTCGGTGCGCCGGCCTTGACCATGATGATCACCTTGCGCGGCTGCTCCAGCGACTCGACGAAGCCCGCCAGGTCCGTCGAGGGCACGAACTCGCCCTCGGAGCCGAACTCCGCGACCAGCGCGTCGGTGCGGGCCTGGGACCGGTTGTGCAGGGCGACGCGGAACCCGTTGCGCGCGAGGTTCCGGGCGAGGTTGCGGCCCATCACCGCGAGGCCGGTGACGCCGATCTGGGCTTTGGCAGAACTCATCGAAATCTCCCGCAGTCTCAAGTTGTGTGCGGGGTCCAGTCTCGCCTGTCCGGCAAGGGCGCTCCGCAGCGGGCTCGGCAACTGGACACCGGCGAGGTCTTCTCAAAGCAGGGACAACGATGGTAGACATCTCAGAAATCGATTTCCCGTCACGGAGGAAACCGCCCATGCTCCGTCGTGCTGTCGTTGTGTTGATGTCTTCGGTGCTGATGCTGACCGGTTCGGTGGCAGCTTCGGCGGGCCCGTCCGGGAACAACGGGCCGGTCGGCTGGGAGGTGTACCGGAACCTCGACCGCCTCCCCGAGTTGCAGACCGCGGTCCGCACCAAGCAGTTCTCCAGCTTCGGCCGCGACGGCACGAACAACGACGGTTTCGAAGGCACCTACTCGTGCCTACGTACGACGGATGCGGGCTGCGTGATCGCCGAGGACAGCGGCCCTGGTGAGGTCGCCTCGATCTGGTTCACGCGCGACGAGGGCAACGTCACCAAGACCGGCACGATCACGGTCGAACTCGACGGCAAGCAGGTCCTGCACGGCTCGCTGCAGGACATCGTCGACGGCAAGCTCGGCGCACCGTTCAGCTACCCGCTGGTCGCGAACGGCGTGCAGACCAGCGGCGGCGTCTACATCCGCGTCCCGATGCCGTACCGCTCGTCGATGCGGATCACCACGCAGACGAACCCGTACTTCTACCATGTCGACTACCGCCAGTTCCCGGACGCGAACGGCGTACAGACCTTCGATCCGAGCGACAAGGCCGAGGACGTGCTCGCCCTGCTCAATGCGGCCGGCACGAGGGATCCGAAGCCCGCGCGGCCCGACGCGCGGACCACGAGCACTCCGTTGAATCTTGCCCCCGGCAAGCAGGTGACGCTTGCCGACGTCCGCGGTCCTGGCGAACTGAGCGCGCTGCGGCTGAACCTGCCCGACCTCGTAGGCCTCGACCTGAAGAGCCTCGCCGACGACGGTCGCGCGTTCCTCGGCGGAAGCAAGTTCACGCTGAAGATCGATCCGGCCAACACGGGCGTGAAGCTGACCCGCCGGATGGATCTGCGGATCGGCAACCAGCGCGCGAAGATCCTCGTCGACGGTGCGCCCGCCGGCGAATGGGCGCCGCTCAAGGCGCAGGGCGCGCAGTGGCACGACCAGTCCGTCGACCTCCCGGCCGCGCTGACGGCGGGCAAGTCGCAGATCACGATCACCAACGAATTCGTCTCGTCCGACCTGGACTTCAACGAGTTCGCGTACTGGGCGGACTCGACGGTCGGCGGTCAGGTGAAGCGCACCGACACACTCGACGTCGGCCCGAACCACGTCGCCGACGAGCAGGCCCACGGTTACGCGATCACCAAGCAGAACTGGAGCGGTGAGCACGCGATGACGTACGCCGCCACGGACGAGGACGCCGCCCGCGTCAAGCCGTCCGACACGCTCCTGGCCGGTGTGCGGGTGCAGGTGACGATCGATGGCGAGAAGCGCGTCGACGCCCCGCTCGGCGAGTTCTTCGGCTCCGGTCTCGGCGAGAACCCGGTCCACTCACTCTTCTTCGCCATGGACCCCGACGGCTGGTACTCCTCCTGGTGGCCGATGCCGTACGCCGCGCGTGCCACGGTCACACTGGTCAACAAGACGACGTACCCGCTGAAGGGGCAGGGCGAGGTGACTTCGGCTCGCGACGCGCGCAAGGCGGCCGACCTGGCGGCAGGGAAGATCGGCTACTTGACAGCGATCTCGACACGCGGCGAGACCACGCAGGGCAGCGACTGGACGTTCGCCGACGTCGTCGGCCGCGGCAAGTTCGTGGGTGTCTCACACACGATGGAAGGACTGCTTGCCGACGGCAACACTCGCGGCTACCTGGAGGGGGACGAGCGGGTGTACGTCGACGGCGAGCGGACGCCGGCCATTCACGGCACCGGGACCGAGGACTACTACGAGTCCGGCTGGTACTTCAACGCCGGCACCTACTCGACCCCGTTCCACGGCAACTCCGCGCACGAGGTGCGGGCCGGCTTCTGCACCAACGAGTGCGACGGCGCGTGGCGGCTGCACATCACCGACTCGGTCTCCTTCGAGAACCAGCTCGACTTCGGCATCGAGCACGGCCAGCAGGACGACCACCCGGCGATCTACGGCTCGACAGCCTTCCTGTACACCGCGTCAAAGTTCGGCGCGCGGGAGACCGACCGTATCGACACGGGCTCGGCCAGCAGTCGTCAGCAGCACGGGTACGTCGACGACGGGACCCAGGCGGAGCTCAGCTCGGTGTACGAGGGTGATCACGACGACATCACCCTCACCGACCAGGTTCGCTCCAGCACGCAGGCGATCCGCTTCAGCGTGAAGACCGACCCGGCGAACCGAGGCGTCACGCTCCGCCGGACGAGCGACCAGAACGCGGCCGGCCAGTCGGCGCAGGTGATTGTCAATGGCAAGGATGCCGGTGCGTGGTTGCAGCCGCTCGGCAACACCCATCAACGCTGGCTTGACGACAACTACCAGTTGCCTGCAGCAATCACAGCCGGCAAGGGCCGCCTCGACATCGAGCTCCGCCCGAGCGGGCCGGCGTGGACGGCTTCGTCGTACGTCGTCCAGTCGTTGACGGCGCCGTACAGCGACAACAGGGCGCCCGGTGCGGTCGGCGGTGTGACTGCCACGGGTCGCTCCGACAATGCGATCAACGTGACCTGGAACGACGTCAGCGACGACAGCGGAGTGGCGCGCTACAACGTGTACGGCGCGAAAGCGGGTGGCGCGGAGAAGTTGCTCGGTACGTCGCCGTTGCCCGGGTTCCTGCATCGTGGTCTCGGGCTGCACGAGACGTGGACGTACCGGATCGCGGCGGTCGACCTCGCCGGTCATACGGGCCCGAAGTCGAGCGCTGTGCAGGGCACGAGTGGCAGCACGTTGCGGGTTGAGGGGGAGTCGATGCTGCCGCCCGTGTCGTCGACCGTCGCGGTGGATCCGCAGGGGAACTGTTGCGGGGTCAGCTGGTCGGGTGGCGCGCAGGCGTGGATCCACGGGAGCAAGGCTGGTGACAAGACAGTGCTCGGGTTCAGCGTGCCGACGACCGGGTCGTATCAGCTGTCCACCGTCCTGACGAAGGCGGCTGACTACGGGATCGTCGACGTACAGGTCGACGGGAACGCGGCGGTCAGCTTCGATGGCTACCAGGCGTCCGGGGTCGGGACACAGACAGTTGCGCTGGGCACCGTCCAGTTGGCGGCGGGCCAACATCAGTTCGTGGTGACAGTTACCGGCAAGAACGGGGCAGCAACCGGCTACTTGGCCGGCGTGGATCTGCTGGATCTTAGGCTCACCCTGTGAACCCTTTGGAGTCCCGTCGTACCGCGCTTGTCCTGATCGACCTGATGCCGCGGATCATCGCGCTGGAGACTGCGCCGTTGAGCGGATCGGTCGTGCTCGAGCGATCCGCGGCACTGGCCGCGGCGACACGGTCCGCCGGCGGTCTGGTGGTGAACGTCCGGGTCGATCGGCCCGGGGTGGAGGTGCAGCCGGAGGGCAGCGGATTCGCCCCCGAGGCTGCGCCGCAGCCCGGTGACCTGGTGATCGTCAAGCAGACGATCGGCGCCTTCGGGCGCACGCCCCTCGACACCGAACTGCAGTCCCGCGGCATCGCGAACGTCGTACTCGCCGGCATCGCCACGAACTTCGGCGTCGAATCCACGGGCCGCGCCGCCTCGGACCTCGGCTACGAAACCTTCTTCCTCACCGACGCCATGACCGGCCTGGACGACCACGCCCACAACTTCGCCATCTCGTACGTCTTCCCCCGCCTGGGCACAGTCTGCACAACCCCGGAGTACCTGAAGGCCCTCAGCTAGGCGAAAAGTGCAGCGTTTTCCTGGGTCCAGGTCTGGAGGGTTCGGGCGGGGTGGCCGGTGACTTCGGGGACGGTGTTGTTGACGGTGGTTTCGTCGATGGTGCCGTCGGCGAAGAAGGATTCGATGGCTCGGGCGTAGGGCTCCGGCATGGAGGCGTACAAGGCCTCGTGGGTTTCGGCGCGGCTCATCGGGTACGCCGTCAGCGGGCGGCCGAGGGTCTCGGCGAGGATCGCGACCTGCTCGACCGGGGTGAGGGCGACCGGGCCGGTGAGGCGCAGTACCTCGCCGTCGTGGGAGCCCTGTAGTGCGCGGACCGCTACGTCGCCGATGTCGCGGGGATGGATCGTCGACACCGGTACGTCGGGGAACTGCACCCGCACCTCGTCGCCGGCCGACAGTTGGTCGCGCCAGCGCAGTGTGTTCGACATGAACGAGTTCGGCCGGAGGAACGTCCACTCCAGCCCCGACGCCCGGACTGCTTCCTCGGTGGCGTGGTGATACGCGGCAACAGCGTTCGTCAGCTCGCCGTCCAGTGAACTGCTGGACAGTACGACGACTTTCCGCACCCCAGCCCGCACCGCGTTCGACAGCAACTCGTCGAGGCGGTCGTATCCGCTCAACAGGAAGATCCCGGTCACCCCGGGCAACGCGTCGACGAACGTCTCCGGCCGATTCAGATCGCCGTACACCGGCTCGATACCACCCGGCAGCTCACCCTCCGAGCGGATCAACGCCCGCCCCGCGATCCCCTGCTCCGCCAGCGATTGCACCACGGCGCCACCCGCATTCCCGGACGCACCTGTAATCAGAACCGTCACCCGCGCAACCCTGTCACATTCCACGAGGCTCGACCAGCAACTCCGGACGTCAGGCACTCACCAACCGTCGCGACGGACCGAGCCCCCCGACCCGCCGAGCGTGAACACCCGCCCTCGTGCGCAGTTGGTGAGTGCCGCAGGTCCGCATCACAGCGCGCGGACGGCGGCGCGGAGGCAGATGGCAGGGTCGTCCTGGTGGTACACGCGTTCGTCGGGCTCGATGTTGTCCAGGAAGCGTTGGTACATGAGGGCGTAGGTGAGGAACCCGAGGACCTTCATCGGCCGGATCGCCCGGAGTGGATGGCTGCCCGGCGCATGCTTCTTCCACGCCGCGCACCAGACCTCCGTGACGTGCGGATGTTTCCCGGCAGGCAGGAATTCGTGAAGGCGTTGGACGTCCAGCGCCGGGTGACCGATGAACGCGTCGGCCCAGTCGACGATGACCCGGTTGATGCCGTCCGACCGCCAGTTGCCCGGATGGAAGTCGCCGTGCACGACCGAGATCGGCAGGCCGGCCGCGTCGAGCTCGTCGACGATGTCGGGGAGCTTTGCGACCAGCCGATCCAGGTCGGCCGACTCATCGGGGGAGAGCTCGACGCGAGGCAGCAGTCGCGTCACCTCGCCGACCAGGTCCTCCGGTAGCAGGCGAGGGGCTGCGAGCGTGTCGGCCTCGGACGCGAGCGCGGCCTGAGCGGCGACCCAGCGACTCACGACGTTGTCGACGGTCGCCTGGTCAGGCTCCCAGCAGTCGATGCCTGGGGCGTGGGCCAGGAGCGACCACCGGTTGTCCGTCGACTTGCCGAGTACGGCGGGCGCGAGCGTCGCGTCGTACCGCTGGACGTGCTGGATGATGTCCGCGTCGATGCTGCCGAACCGGCTGGTGGCCTTGGCCCATGCGCCGGGGAGTCGAATCAGGCACGACAGGTTCCACGTCTTCACCTGTACGGCGTCGTGCGATCCGGCAATGTTCTGCGCCCACTCGATCAGCCGGCTCGGTCCGTCGATCTCGGCCCAGGTCGATCGCAACGGTTCGGGCGCGATGATCGCGTCCCAGTCGGGCAGCGGGGTCTCGTCGAGTACGCCGTACCGTGGCTCTTCGAGCGCCTGGACGTGGTACACGACCCGTCCGCCGCGGCCGATCACGCCTTCGTCGGCATGCACGAGTCGCAGTACCACCGTCCGAACCCCGAGCAGCTCGTCGAGATGCCGGGTGATCGCCTCGACCTCGGCCCACCACCCCGGCTCGACCTCGAACGTCGGCGCTCGCCCGGCGTAGCGGTCGCCGACGCTGATCAAGGCGTCTACTGTCTTGAGTTCCACCCGCCTACTGTCGCGTGATCCGGTGCCAAGTGCGAGCGCCTGACTTGAGTACGACGCCCGCGTCGAGGTCGATTGCGGCCGTGGGATCGTCTGTCCGTACGCCGTTGATCGTTACCGCGCCCTGCTGGAGCAGGCGGCGCAGGGCGGAGTTGCTGTCGTTCGGGCGGGCGGCGCGCAGCAGGTCGAAGGCGGTCGCGACCTCAGCGGTGACGACAACCTCGGGCATCTCGTCCGGTTCGGAACGGTCGGAAAACGTGTGACGAAAGGTGTCCAGCTCGGCCTTGGCGGTGCCGGCGCCGTGGTAGCGAGTCACGACCGCGGCGGCCAGGCGGAGCTTGGCGTCGCGGGCCGGCGGACCGCCCGCAGCCGTGGAGTCTGCGAGTGCGGCGACCGTGTCGAGGGGCAGCTCGGTGTAGACCCGCGCGTACGCCTCGACGAGCGAGTCCGGGATGCTCATCACCTTTCCGAACTTGTCCCGTGGGCTGTCCGTCAGCCCGATGTAGTTGTCGAGCGACTTCGACTGCTTGGCCCGGCCGTCGATCCCGGGGGTGATCGTCGTCGTGATGACCACCTGCGGCGGCGCGCCCAACCGTTGCTGGAAGTGCCGCCCGAGCTGCTCGTTGAAAAGCTGGTCCGAACCCACGATCGTCAGGTCGCTCTGCATCGCGAAGCTGTCGTACCCCTGCAGCACCGGGTACACCAGCTCGTGGACGGCGATCTCCCGCCCGGCCGCGACCCGCTCGCGGAACATGTCCCGGCTCATCAGCTGCGCCTGCGTGACCTGGGCGAACAGACTCAACAGCTCCGCCACCGGCATCGCGTCGTACCACTCGGAATTCCGGCGTACCTCGAAGACGTCGGGATCGGTCCGCAGAATCAGCGACACCTGTTCGAGGAACGATGCGGCGTTCGCGTCGATCTGCTCCGGCGTGAGGACCGGCCGGGTCTCGGAGCGCCCGGTCGGATCGCCGACACGGGTGGTGAGGTCGCCGAGCAGGAACACGACCCGGTGCCCGAGGTCCTGCAGTTGGCGCATCATCCACAGGTTGACCGCGTGCCCGAGGTGCAGGTCGGGCGCGGTGCAGTCGACGCCGTACTTAATCCGCAGCGGCCGCCCGGACTCCAGGCGTTCGCGTAGGTCGTCCTCGCCGACGATGAGGTCGGTGGTACGGCGTAACCGGTCGATGACAGCGTTCATGAGGGTTCCTCTCAGGACGAGGCACCCGTGAACCAGTGCCTCCGGCAAACGGAAAGAGGCAGGAACCGGACGGTTCCTGCCTCGGAGGCTCTGGGTGCAGCGACTGCGGGGACTACTGAATGCCGACTCCTCCCAGAGCCGGTCGATAGGTCACGCAGTGCTTGGTCACACTCCGAGGCTAGCAGCCGCCGGGCACCTGCCGGAATCGGATTCAGGGCATGGCTCCCGCTCCCACGCCTACTGCGCGGCACTCGGCACGGCACCTCGCCGCACGTGAGCAAACGCCACGATGCTCCGCATCGAGACCTTCGCTCCCGCACGCCGAGCCACCGCACCGAGCACCTGCTCGCGACGGCGTGGGAGCGGGACCCATACCCTAGGCTCAGAGGGTGATCGACGAGCGGGTTGTGCTGGTGGACGAGGATGGGCGTGCGGTCGGGACCGAGGCCAAGGCGACGGTCCACCACGCGGCGACGCCGCTGCATCTCGCGTTCTCCTGCTACGTGATCGACGCGGCCGGGCGGGTGCTACTGACCCGGCGGGCGCTCGACAAACCCACCTGGCCCGGCGTCTGGACCAATAGTTGCTGCGGGCACCCACTTCCGGGCGAGCCGGTGGAGCAGGCGGTACGGCGCCGGCTCGCGGACGAACTGTCGATCGTCGTGGACGCCGTGGACCTGGTACTTCCGGAGTTCCGGTACCGCGCCGAGATGCCGACCGGCATGGTCGAGAACGAGATCTGCCCGGTGTACCGAGTGTGGTGGACCGGTGACCCGACGCCGAACCCGGCCGAGGTCGCGGACTACCGGTGGGCCGAGTGGAACGACGTACGGCAGCTCCCCGACCTCTCGCCCTGGTGCCTCTTGCAACTGGACGAGCTCCCGGAACCGCCGGTGGACTGGCCGATCGCCGACCCGACGCGGCTACCGCCCGCCGCCCAGGTCCAGCTCTAGGAGATCCCCGTGTACGGCGACCGCCGCCGTACTCGCATGACCTGCGGCGCCGATCGCGAGCAGTGCCGGACTGGTCGTCGTACCGACCGCGTAGATCCCAGGCATAGTGGTCCGTCCGCCCTCGTCCGTCACGACCGCCCCATCCGCGACCTGACACCCCAAGCGCTCGGCCAGATCACTCTGCTGATGCTGCCGCACCACCACGAACACCCGCCGCGCCGCCAGCTCCACCCCATCCAGCAGCACAGCACCTTCCCGCACCTCTTTGACGGGCTCGGTCCGCACAGCCACCCCGGCCCGAGCCAGCTGATCCACCTGTGCCGCCGTCAGCTCGTCCCCGTCCGTGCACAACGTCACGCCGTCGCTCCACCGGCTCAGCAGCAACGCCCGCGCAACCGACCGCTCCGGCGACCCCCGCATCCCGAGCTGTACCAGCGGCTGATCCCGCACCTCCCACCCGTCGCAGTGCGGACAAGCCACCACCGACCGACCCCATCCGTCAGCCACTCCTGGTACGTCGGGCAACTCGTCCCACAACCCGGTCGCCAGTACGACGGCCCGCACCCGCTCCCCGCCGACGACGAACTCGTCACCGTCCACGTCCACGTCGTCGACCCGCGTGTCCCGCACATCAACGCCGTACGCCGCGACCTGCTTCCGTCCCATCGCCAGCAGCTCGCCCGGCGCGAGATCCTCCGCGCCGAGGAAGTTGTGCACGTGCGACGCGGACCGGTTCCGCGCCCGCCCGTCGTCGAACAGGACCACCCGGCGACGCGCCCGCCCCAACGTCAGCGCCACCTGCAGCCCGGCCACACTCCCACCCACCACCGCAACATCCATGCGTTCATGATACGAGAGATTTCATCTCATATTTCAAGATGACTCATCAGCTCGGCGCCGGACCAGGACCGGCGCTCGGTCTCGGCCGCGCGGATCAGCTCCACCAGCTGTGCGTTGACCGGCGCGGTCCGGCCGAGGGACTCCGCCAGCCGCACGACCTCGCCGTTCAGGTAGTCGATCTCGGTCGTCCGGCCGGCCTCGAGGTCCTCCCACATCGACGTCCGCGCGAGCGGGTCGACGGCCAGCACCTTGCTCGCGAGCCGCCGGAACAGGAAGTCCGGCAACCGCAGGACAGCGGGGAAGCGGTGCATCGGGACGGCCAGAAGCTGGGCCGGCCGGATCCCGGCCGCGTCGAGGAGCCCGAGGGTCTCGGCCTGCGCCGCGGCCAGGCAGCGGCGGTACGCACGCTGCGAGAGCTCGTCGCGCAACGGCAGGTTCGACAGGGCGTTGATGGGGTTGTTGAGGTTCAGCAAGAGCTTCGCCCATTGCACCGGAAGGATGTCGTCGTGCTGCGCGAGCGGCAACCCGGCCTGCTCGAAAGCCTTCAGGTGCGGCGCCAACGCGGCATCCCGCTGTACGTCGAGCGCGCCCTCGGTGCCCTGATGGAATACACCGGCGCCCCGGTTCAGCACGTTGAACGGGACCATCCCGGTCACCACGACCTGCTCGGTCAGCCGCGACCGCAGCATCTCGCCGTTCCGCACGCCGTTCTGGAAGCTCACCACCACGGTCCCCGGCGACAGAACCTCGGCCAGCTCCTCCGCAGCACTCTCGGTAGCGGCGGACTTCACAGTCACCAGCACCAGGTCCGCTTTGGCTGCGCCCGCAGGTGTTGTCTCGAACGGCACGTCAGCGACCCGGAGGTCCGCTCCGAGGTAGTCCGTCAGGTGCAGGCCGTGCGTCGCGAGCTCGGCGGCCATTCGCGGGCGGCCGACGAACGTCACCGGCGTACCGGTTGCGGCCAGCCGGCCACCCACGTAACACCCGATCCCACCAGCGCCATAGACAGCGATCACGAGGAACAACGTACCGAAGGACGGGCCACATACCACCCGCCCTTCGGTACAGCTAGTGCAGTCGCACCCGCGGGTCGAGTACGGCGTACCCGATGTCGACGAGGATGTTCGCCACCACGACCGCCGCCGAGGCGAACAGGACGATGCCGATGATCACCGGCAGGTCCTGCTGGTTGATCGCGACCACGGCGGTCTGTCCGAGCCCGGGCAGGCTGAACACGGTCTCGGTGACGACCACGCCGCCGATCAGCTGCCCGAGGTCGATGCCGAACTGCGTGACCACCGGCGTCAGTGCGCTGCGCAGGCCGTGGACGACGACCACGCGGCTCTCCCGGATCCCCTTCGACCGCGCGGTCCGGATGTAGTCCTCACCGAGAACGTCCAGCATGGAGCCGCGGGTCAATCGGGTATACGTTGCCGCCAGCAACAAGGCGAGGGCGACCCAGGGCAGCAACAGGTGCTGGAACCAGGGACCGACCCCGCCGGTGAGCGGCGAGTAGCCGCCCGCGGGGAACCAGCCGAAGCCGGACAGTGTGAGCCGGAAGTACAGGAAGTACAGCAACAGCAGGCCGAGCAGGAAGGACGGGAACGAGTAGAAGAACAACGCGAACAGCGTCAGTCCGCGGTCCGCCAGCGATCGCGGGTGCGTCGCCGAGATGACGCCGTTGAACACGCCCAGCGCCAGCCACAGCACGGCCGCCCCGAGTGCCAGCGACACCGTGATCGGCAGCGCCTGCCCGATGATGTGTGTCACCGGCACCTGGTGGTAGTAGTCGTACCCGAGGTTCCCCTTCACCGCGTTGCCGAGGAAGTGCAGGTACTGCTGCCAGACCGGCAGGTCGAGACCGAGCCGGTGCTTGATCAGCGCGATCGTCTCCGGCGTACCCTGCCGGCCGGCGAGCGTCTGCGCGACGTTGCTCGGAGCAACGAAGAACAGGGCGAACACCGCCACGCTGATCAGCCACAGGACCAGGATCCCGTGACCGATCCGGCGGATCAGGAACATGGCCATGATCAGGTCCGATCTGCGCGGGGGTCGAAGGCGTCCCGGACCCCGTCACCGAAGAGGTTGAAGGCGAGCGTGGTGACCAGCAGCGCCAGACCGGGGAACAGGATGAACCACCACGCGGTCGTGTAGTAGTTCTGCGACTCGCTGATCATCCCGCCCCAGTCGGGGGTCGGCGGCGGCAGGCCGAGTCCGAGGAACGACAACGTCGCCTGGGTCACGATCACCACGGGAATCAGCAGTGTGGTGTAGACGATCACCGGCGCGATCACGTTCGGCAGTACGTCGACGAACATGATCCGCCGGTCGCCTGCCCCGAGCGAACGGGCCGCCTCGACGAACTCCCGCTCCCGCAGCGACAGCACCTGACCGCGGACGATCCGGGCCACCGACGCCCAGCTGAAGCAGCCGATCACCAGTACTGTGACGGTCAGGCTCGGGCCGGTCACGGACACCAGCGCGATCGCCACCAGCAGGAACGGCACGGACAGCACCACGTCGATCAGTCGCGCCAGGATCGTGTCGGTGATCCCCCCGAGGAACCCCGCGGCAAGCCCCAGTACGACGCCGATGACGACCGTGATGGCGGTCGCGATCACGCCGACGAGCAGTGAGATGCGAGCGCCGTACGCGATCCGCACCAGGACGTCGCGGCCGAGGTCGTCGGTCCCCAGCCAGAACGTGCCGTTCGGTCCGCGCGGCAGGCCGTCCGGTGTCAGTCCGAGGTCGCGGTACTGCTCGTTCGGCGGATGCCCGGTCACGGCCGCGAACACCGGCGCGAGGATCGCCATCAGCACGATGAGCACGATCACGGCGAGCGAGATCATCGCCACCTTGTCCTTGCGCAACCGCCGCAACGCAAGCGAGAACGGACTCCGCCCCTCAATCGCCTGCGGCTCGTCGAGAACATCAACCATCTCGATGGCGCTGGTCATGGGGCCTCCCGGTCTGGACTGAGGAGTGGAGGGAGCGAAGCGACCGGAACGACGAGGGAAGACCGGGAGTCACAGCCCCATGACCCGCCGCGCCGGAGGCGTGGCATCAATACCGTCATGATGCCCTCAGGTCAGGTACGGCGGTGGACAAGTCCTCGCCTACCGTCAACGGGTAGAAGCACGCGGTGCTGTGGTCGGGTTTGTCGGTGAGGACCGGTTCGAGCACTGGTTCCTCGGCTGTGCAGTCGAGGCGCGCCTTCGGGCAGCGGGTGTGGAAACGGCACCCCGCCGGCGGGTTCGTCGCGGACGGGATGTCGCCGCCGAGGATGATCTGCTCGCGGCTGTCGGCGGTGTCCGGGTCCGCTACCGGCAGCGCCGACAGCAGGGCCCTCGTGTACGGGTGCCGGGTCTGGCCGAACAGTTCGCTGGTCGGCGCCAGTTCGACGATCTTGCCCAGGTACATCACCGCGATCCGGTCGCTCACGTGCCGGACCACGGACAGGTCGTGCGAGATGAACACGTAGGTGAGGTCGAACTCCCGCTGCAGATCCGACAACAGGTTGATGATCTGCGCCTGGATCGACACGTCCAGTGCCGACACCGGTTCGTCGCAGATCACCAGCTTGGGTCGCAGCGCGAGCGCCCGCGCGACGCCGATCCGTTGCCGCTGGCCACCGGAGAACTCGGCCGGGAACCTGTTGTAGTGCTCGGGATTCAGCCCGACCAGCTCCATCAGCTCCTGGACCTTCTTCTTCCGTTCGTTGCCGGAGGCAATCTCATGGATCGCGAACGGATCCCCGATGATCGACCCGACCCGGCGGCGCGGGTTGAGTGAGCCGTACGGGTCCTGGAAGATCACCTGCACGTCCCTACGGAGCGGCCGCATCGCCTTGCGCGAGAGCTTGCTGATCTCCTGGCCCTCGAACCACACCGAGCCCGACGTCACGTCGTACAGATGCGCCATACAACGGGCCAGCGAGGACTTCCCGCAGCCGGTCTCGCCGACCAGTCCGAGCGTCTCGCCCTTGTGCACCTCCAGCGAGACCCCGGCGACAGCCTGCACAACCTCCTTGGAATGGGTCGGGAACTCCTTCCGTACGTCGTCGACCTTCAGGAGTACGTCGGTCATGAAGCCACCGCCTCGTTCACGTCGTGGGGGAGCCAGCACGCGGACTGATGACGTGGGTCGCCGCCCACGTCGGTCAGCGGTGGTGGTTCCGAGCACTTGTCGAACACGTGCGAGCACCGGGCCGCGAACGGGCACCCCTTCGGCAGGCTGATCAGGCTGGGCGGTGTGCCCGGGATCGGGGTCAGCCGGTCCTCGCTACGGGCCGGCAGCGAGGCGAGCAGACCTTGCGTGTACGGGTGGTGATTGCGGTAGAAGATGTCCCGGCGCGGCGCGCGCTCCATCACCGCACCGGCGTACATGACGACGACCTCGTCGGCCATCTCGGCCACCACGCCGAGGTCGTGCGTGATCAGGATGATCGCCGTACCGAACTGCTCCTGCAACCGGCGCATCACGTTCAGCACCTGGGCCTGGACCGTCACGTCGAGCGCGGTGGTCGGCTCGTCCGCGATCAGCAGCGCCGGGTCGAGGGCCATCGCCATCGCGATCATCACCCGTTGCCGCATCCCGCCGGAGAACTGGTGCGGATAGTCGTCGATCCGCTCCGCTGCCCGCGGGATGCCGACCAGACTGAGCAGTTCGGCGGCACGTTTCCGGGCCGCCTGCTTGCCGATGGTCAGGTCGTGCGCCCGGATCATCTCCACGATCTGCCAGCCGATCCGGTACTGCGGATGCAGACTGGACAGCGGATCCTGGAAGATCATGCCGATCTGGGCGCCCCGCAGCCGCCGCAGCGTCGCCGGGTCCGCGGTGATCAGGTCGGTGCCGTCGAAGTACGCCGTACCGGAGACTTTCGCGCCGCGGGTGAGGCCGGTGATGGTCTGGGTGGCGACGCTCTTGCCGGAGCCGGACTCGCCCACCACGGCGAGCGTCTGCCCGGCCTCGACGTCGAACGACAGCCCCCGGACGGCACGGACGGTACCGTCCGGGGTGTCGAAGGAGACCCGAAGATCTCTTACTTCCAGTAGGGCCATGAGGTTCAGCCGCCCTGCTTGTCCTTGTCGAGCCAGACGTTCGTGGGATCGAACATCTGCAGGGCCGGGATGTAGACCGCGTTGTGCACCTGGGCCGCGTGGTAGTTCGGGTTCTTCGGGTTGGTCAGGGGGAAGAACGGCGCATCGGCCATGACCTGCGCGTCGGCCTTGGCCCACAGGTCCGCTGCCTGGTCCTGAGTGGGAGCGGCGATGGCCTGATCGATCAGGCCATTGGTGGTCGCGCTGTTGTACAGCCCGAAGTTGCTGCCGATCGGCGGGTACGACGGCTCACCGGAGAACAGCGGGTTGAAGAACGAGAGCGCCGCGTTGCCGTACCAGTCAGCGCCCCAACCGGCCAGCGACAGGTCCCAGGTCCCGCGCCGCGCGACGCTCGGCACCTGCAGGTACTTCACGTAGAAGTCCGCGTTCGGCGACGGTACGCCGACCACCGTGACCCCGACCTTGGACAGGTCCTGCTGAACCGTCTGGAAGGTCTTGCTGCTGCCCTCGGAGGCGTTCCGGTACAGGAACTTCAGCGTCAGGTGCGGGAACCCTGCCTCCTGCAGCAGTTGCTTGGCCTTGTCCACGTTGTTCGGGTACGGGTCGATCTGCTTCGAGCCGACGATGTTGTCCGGCAGGACGTGGGTCAGTGGCGGGTTGATCGTCGGTCCGCCGATGACCTGCAGGATGTGGTCGCGGTTCAGCGCGTAGTTGAGCGCCTGCCGGACCTTCACGTTCTGCAGGGCCTTGTTGTTGTTCGGCGAGACCGTGTTGTAGATGACGTACGGGTTGCTGGACGCGGTCATCCCGAGGTTGAGGTTCTTGTCCTTCTTCGCGATCAGTGCGGGCAGCTGCGACGGCGGCGGGCCGGCGTCGAACTCGAGGTCGGCGCTCGGCGTCCCGGTCTGCAGTTGCTGCTGGATCGAGTCCTGGCTGACGGTTTCGTTCACGACGATCTTGTCGACGTACGCCTTGCGGACCGGGTCGGACGCCGCATCCCAGGCGGGGTTGCGGGAGTACGTGATCGACTTGGTCGGCACCCACTTGTCGACCTTGTACGGGCCGTCGGACGGGAAGTTGTTGCCGAGTTCGGTGCTGGCCGGCAGGTACTTCAGCGACTCGGCCGGCGCGGGCGAGAAGGCGGGCAGCGTCAGCATGTCGACGAAGTAGGTGGCCGGTTTGGTGAGGTGGAACTCGACCGTGCTCGCGTCCTTGGCGACCACGCCCGGCAGCGGTGTCTTGTCGATGTACTCCTGGATCCCGGCGACCGTCTTCGGTGCCTTCGCGAACCCGTCGGCGAACGCCTGGTACCCGACGATCGACTTGGCGAAGTCCGGGATGCCGCCGAACGGCTGCACCGGGTTCGCGGTCCGCTTCACGCCACGGACCATGTCCTCGGCGGTCACCGCGCGGGCGGGGGTGGTGTTCCACTTCGCGCCGGGGCGGATCTTGATCGTGTACGTCTTCCCGTCGGCGCTGATCCCGCCGTTGGCGGCGGTCGGGACGTCCGTGGCCAGATCAGCCACCGGCTTGGTGTTGTCGGTGCCGGGATCGGCCGGGTACGTGAACAGCTGGCGACTCCACATCCGCAGGTTCAGGTAGCCGATCGAGTAGTAGCTGACGTTCGGATCCATGTAGTCGACGTCGCCGGACCCGAGCATGTTCAGGGTGCCGCCGCTGACCGGTGTGCCGGCGGATCCTCCTCCGGATCCGGACGTTGTTCCGCCGCCATTGCTGCAAGCCGCGAGCGCGATGCTCGCGACGGCGGCAAGGGATACTGCCGCCAGCCGTCTTCTGGCCATTGGTCCTCCTCCGGGACTCGATAGCGCCGAAGTTAGGACTCCCGGGCGGGCGTGCGACCGGGGTCACGGAACCGTCAAACAGATGTCAATCGGCGCCCGCGCGAAGATGACGGATTCATGACAGCCGTAACCGCCGTCCGCCCCGGCGGTGAGCGACACTGGTCCCGTGGCACACAGCTTGCTGCTTGTGGACGACGAGCCGCGCATCCGGCGGGTACTGCGGCTTGCCCTGGAGGACGAGGGCTACCAGGTCGCGGAAGCGGCCAACGGGTACGACGCTTTGGCCGCGCTGCGCCGGGAACCGCCGGACGTGGTGCTACTGGACCTGATGCTGCCGGACCGGGACGGTTTCGCGGTGTGCCGGGAGATCCGCCGCGCGAGCGACGTACCGGTGATCATGGTGACCGCGCGGACCGACAGTCACGACGTGGTCGCGGGCCTGGAGGCGGGGGCGGACGACTATGTGACGAAGCCGCTCGTCGCCAAGGAGTTGTCGGCCCGGATCCGGGCGCTGCTGCGCCGGGTCGAGCCGGCCAGCGCGCGGCAGGCGGACCTGCTGGAGATCGGTGACCTCCGGATCGACGTACCGGGGGCCGAGGTGACGCGGGACGGCGACGTACTGCCGCTGACCCGGACCGAGTTCAAGCTGCTCGCCGAGCTGGCCAATGCCGAGGGCAAGGTGCTGAGCCGCGAGCAGTTGCTGTCGAAGGTCTGGGGTTACGGGTATTTCGGTGACAGCCGGATCGTCGACGTACACATCCGCCGGCTGCGGCTGAAGATCGAACGCGACCCGGCCAGCCCGAAGCATCTCGTCACGGCCCGCGGCCTGGGCTACCGACTGGTGAGCTGACATTGCTGGGACGGGTCACCCTCCGAGGCCGCGTGATGCTGGCGTACGGCCTGCTGGCGCTCGGGTTGTCGGCCGTGCTGTCGATCGTGACCTGGACCGTTGTCTCGGACTACCTGGTGCAGCAGCGCGAGTCGGCGGCCGAGACCATCACGGCGGACAACGGGGCAGCGTTGCGGTACGGGCTGTTCGGTCCGCCGGAGCCGTGCCGGCCCAGCCACGAGCGGGTCGAGTGCGAAACCCCGACGCTGCAGCCCGGGGTGTCCGTGATGGAGGTGATGAACAGCCTGCCGTCCACCGACGCGGCGGCCTCGATGCTCTACCTCCAGGACCATTGGTACGCGATGACCGGCAAGCCGTCCGATCTGCCGCCGGACCTGATCGAGAGCGCGATCGGCGGCAACGTGGTGCACCGGCGGATCGAGGTGGGCGGGCAGCCGGTGCTCGCGGTCGGCGTACCGATCGGGCGTCAGGGGGATGCGTTCTTCGAGTGGCATCCGCTGGGCAGCCTGGACGACACGCTGCGGCGGATGAAGATCACCCTGATCGCGGCGGCGATCGCGACCGCGCTGGTCGGGCTCGCGGTCGGGCGGCTGGCGAGCACATTGGCGTTGCGTCCGCTCGCGGAGCTGGCCCGGGTCGCGGACGCGGTCGCGCGCGGGAAGCTCGATGCGCGGTTGCCGGCGGAGGACGACAAGGATCTCGGCGGCCTGGCGCGGTCGTTCAACCAGACCGCGGCGGACCTCGAGCGACGGGTGGCGGCGGACGCCCGGTTCGCCGGCGACGTGAGTCATGAGCTGCGTACGCCGTTGATGACGATGCTGAACTCGATGCAGCTGATCCAGAACCACCGCGCCGAGCTGCCGGCCGCGGTACGGGAGCCGGTCGAACTGCTCGGTGACGACCTGGACCGGTTCCGCCGGCTGGTGATCGACCTGCTGGAGATCTCCCGCGACGACGGCGGCGACCGGGGAAGCCGGGAGATCGTCCGGATCGCCGACCTGGTCCGGGCCGCGGCCGACACGACCGCCGGGCGGGAGGTGACGGTCGTCGCGCCGGAGGCCGAGGCGCTCACGTTGCACGCGGACAAGCGCCGGCTCGAGCGGGTGATCGCGAACCTGGTCGAGAACGCCGAGGACCACGCGGGCGGCTGCAAGGGCGTAGGTGTCGAGGCGGGCGGTCTCGGCGTGATCATCACCGTCGACGACGCCGGACCGGGCATCGCCGTCGAGGACCGGTCCCGGATCTTCGAACGGTTCGGTCGCGGCGAGACCTCGGGCCGTGGCCGCGGTGTGGGTCTGGGCCTGGCGATCGTCGCCCGCCACGTCCAGTGGCACCACGGCACGATCCAGGTCACCGACCGTCAGGGCGGCGGTGCCCGCTTCGTCGTCGAGCTCCCCGCGAAAATCAGCTGACGGATCTTGCCCGCCGCGGTTACCTTGGGGGCATGGCTACTTGCCTCTGTGTCTAGCTGGCGCACCCGCTTCTGCAGGTGAGGTGTGTCCACTAGCTACCACGGAGAGTAACCATCATGATCACCGTTCGCGGTGTAGATATTCGGGTCGGTGCGCAGTTGTTGCTGGCCGACATTTCGTTCAGCGTCGGCGCGGGGGACCGCGTCGGGCTCATCGGCCGTAACGGCGCCGGCAAGACGACCCTGCTGAAAGCCCTGGCCGGTGAGACGCGTCCCGCGGCGGGGCAGGTCACCGTGACCGGGTCGGTCGGCTACCTGCCGCAGGACCCGCGGGCGGCCGATCCCGCGATCACCGTCACCGCGCGCATCCTGTCCGCGCGCGGCCTGGACGTCGCCGTACGGGAGCTCCGTGCGGCCGAGGCCGCGATGAGTACGGCCACCGGTGAGGCACAGGAGAAGGCAATGGCGGCGTACGCGCGCGCCGAAGCCGAGTTCCAGGCCGGCGGCGGTTATGCGGCGGAGGCGGAAGCGGCGCGGCTCGCGGCCGGCGTCGGTCTGCCGAACCGTGCCCTCGAGCAGCCGATCGGTGAGCTGTCCGGCGGTCAGCGCCGGCGCGTCGAGCTGGCCCGGATCCTGTTCGCGCAGCACGACGTACTGCTGCTCGACGAGCCCACCAACCACCTCGACGCCGACTCGGTGCTGTGGCTGCGGCAGTTCCTGCTGGCGTACCCCGGCGGCCTGATCGTGATCAGCCACGACCGCGAGTTGCTCAAGGCAACGGTCAACCGGGTCTTCCACCTGGATCCGCAGCGGCTGACGATCGACGTCCACAACACCGGCTGGACGAAGTACCTCGAGCAGCTGGAGGTGGACGAGCGGCGCCGGAAGCGCGAGCGTGCGGTCGCCGAGCGCAAGGCCGCGATCCTGCAGGCCCAGTCGGCGAAGATGCAGGCCGGCGCGAGTACGGCGATGGCGGCCAAGAACATGGCCCGTCGCGCGGACAGGCTGCTCGCCGGGCTGGAGCCGGTACGCCGAGCCGCACGGGTCGCCAAGATCCGGCTCCCGGCCCCGGCGCCGTCCGGCCGGACGCCGCTGTCCGCAGTCGGTCTGAAGAAGTCGTACGGCGCCTTGCAGGTCCTCGACGGTGTTGATCTGGCCGTGGACCGGGGGAGCCGGGTGGTCATCCTCGGGCTGAACGGCGCGGGCAAGACCACACTGCTCCGGCTCCTCGCGGGCCGCGAAGAGCCGGACGCGGGCCGCGTCGTACCCGGTCATGGACTGCGGCTCGGGTACTTCGCGCAGGAGCACGACACGCTGGACCTGGCCGGCACCGTCCGGCAGAACCTGGCGTCGGTCGCGCCGGGGCTGACCGACGGCGAGGTCCGGAACGTACTCGGTTCGTTCCTGTTCAGCGGTGACGACGTGGACAAGCCGGCCGGGGTCCTGTCGGGTGGCGAGAAGACCCGGCTGGCCCTCGCCGGCCTGGTCCACTCGAGCGCGAACGTCCTGCTGCTCGACGAGCCGACCAACAACCTCGACCCGGCGTCCCGGGACGAGGTGCTCGGCGCGGTCGGCAGTTACCCGGGCGCGATCGTGATGGTCACGCACGACGAGGGCGCGATCGAGGCGCTCCGCCCGGACCGCGTGCTGATCCTCCCGGACGCGACCGAGGACCTGTGGTCGGACGACTACCTCGACCTGGTCTCACTGGCCTGAGCCGCCAGCTTGCTGCCATCTTTGAGAAGCCACCGGTCATTCCTGGGCCGGCGAAGTGGTTGGTGGCTTCACAAAGTTGGTCGAGATGCGCCGCTCGGGGGCGCCCCCTTCACCGTTCGGGTTGCGGTTGCCGGCTTTCGGGAGGTGCTCTACCGTGGACATATGAACAGTTCTGCAGATGTGCAGCATGACGCCTGCAACGTCCGTCTGGTCGATCCGGAGCGGGTGGCGAGTGTCAACGCCAGGATGCCGGGCGAGGAGGACATCGCCGACACGGCCGATGTGTTCGGTCTGCTCGGTGATCCGCGACGGCTGAAGCTGCTCGTCGCGCTGCTCGACGGGGAGCTGTGCGTCTGCGATCTCGCCGCGATCACCGGTTTGAGCGAGTCCGCGACATCCCACGCGCTCAGGTTGCTGCGTGCGCACCGCGTGGTCGGCGTACGGCGGGACGGACGGAACGCGTTCTACCGGCTCGACGACGCCCACGTGCGGATGCTGCTCGATCTCGCGGTCGCGCACACCGAGCACACCGACGCCGTCCACCCTGAGAGGTCGCAAGCATGAGTGCCGGCCACGGGCACGGGCACGGTGTCAGCGCGGCGGCGGACCGGAAGCTGCTGAGCGGTGCGCTTGCGCTGATCGTCGGCTTCATGATCGCCGAGGTGATCGTCGGGTTCGCGGCGGGTTCGCTGGCCCTGGTGACGGACGCGGCGCACATGCTCACCGACGCGATCGCCATCGCGCTAGCACTGCTAGCGATCCGGCTCGCCGCGAAGCCGCCGGCCGGTGGGTTCACGTACGGCTTCAAGCGCGTCGAGATCCTGTCCGCGCAGGCCAACGGCATCACGCTGCTGCTGCTCGCCGTGTACTTCGTGTACGAGGCCGTCAGCCGGCTGATCCATCCGCCCGAGGTCAAGGGTGCGCTGGTGCTGATCACAGGCGTCGTCGGCATCGTGGTGAATCTGTTCGCGACCTGGCTGATCAGCAAGGCGAACCGTTCCAGCCTCAACGTCGAGGGCGCGTTCCAGCACATCCTGAACGACCTGTTCGCCTTCGTCGCGACCGCGATCGCCGGTCTCGTCGTACTGCTGACCGGGTTCGCGCGCGCTGATGCGATCGCCGCGTTCGTGGTCGCCGTACTGATGCTGAAGGCCGGCGTATCCCTGGTCCGGGACTCGGGGCGGATCTTCCTCGAGGCCGCGCCGATCGCGATCGACCCGCACGCACTGGGCACCGAGCTGTGCGCGGTCGAGGGCGTGGTCGAGGTGCACGACCTGCACGTCTGGGAGATCACCTCGGGCGAACCGGCCGCGTCCGCGCACATCCTGGTCGCCGAGGGTCTCGACTGTCACCAGATCCGGATCCGGATCGAGGAAGTGCTTGCCGAGCGCCACCATCTGACGCACTCGACGCTGCAGGTCGACCACGCAACCGCAAGCCAGGGGCCGGAGCACTGCAGCGACTCACACGGCGTGGTTCACCGCGCGATCACAGGCGCTGGACCAGCACCTGACCCAGCCAGTCCACATCATTGACCCGCGGTACGGCGAACTCGGCGTCCCGCGTGAAGCCCTGCTTCTCGTAGTACCGGACCAGCGCCCCGTCGCCGCCGGCGAAGCAGTCCACCCGCAGTACCCGCGCGCCGTCCTCGCGGGCGAGCCCGCGGGCATGCTCGAGCAGGACCCCGCCCAAGTCTTGCCCGGCCGACAGGCGGTCGGTCACGAGCAGCCGCACGTACAGCTCCGGCTCGGTTGCCGGCGGCACGTAGTCGAGGGCGGCGCCGACGGCGAGTGCTCCGACCACTCGGCCGTCCGTCTCGCCCACCCACAGTCCGCCGTCGTCGGCGAAGCCGGTGATCTGCTCGACCCGCCGCGGGCTCGTCGAGTGGGCCGCCGTACCCCACTGGTCGGTCCGCCCGCGGGCCACCAACCATTCGGTCGCCCCGTCGAGGAGCGCCAGCACCGCCGGTACGTCGTCCCGCCCGGCCCGGCGGATCGTCATCTGCACGTTTCCCAGAATAGGTTGGCGGAACATGTCGAAACGCCGTTCGCAGTCTCTACCCAGTTGTGTAGAGAGGAGCTCACCGTGAGCAAGAAGACCGGAAAGCTGGACAAGACCTTCACCGCGCCCCTGCTGAAGAGCGACGCGAAGGGCGGCTGGACCTACGTGCAGATGCCGGATTCGGCGGCGTACTTCGGGACGCGTGGACTGGTCAAGGTGCGCGGCACGATGGACGGCCACCCGTTCGAGAGCTCGTTCATGGCTCTCGGTGACGGGACCCACAAACTGCCCGTGAAGGGCGAGCTGCGGACGCTGCTCGGCAAGCAGCCGGGGGACGAGATCACGGTGTATCTGGAGGAACGTCTCGGTTGAGAGTGCCTTCCTCTTGAACCGCACCGTCGTTTGATCTGAGATCACCGTCACAGCCGGTCATGTTCTGAGTAAGGTCTCTGTGAAGAATCGATCCTGACCGGCTGCTCGGGTGGGGATCATCGCAGGCCGGACCGTACCGTCGATGCCTGGGTGGTCCGACGACGTCAGGAGTGATCGAAGTGCAACGGGGCTCACGGGGCGTGCGATCGGCATGCCCACCACAAGGGCATGTCTTCCGAGCCCACGCCTACTGCGCGGCACTCGGCACGGCACCTCGCCGCACGGGTGCAAAGGCCACGATGCTCCGCATCGAGACCTTCGCCCCCGCACGCCGATGCACCGCACCGAGCACCTGCTCGCGACGGCGTGGGCTCGGAAGACATGCCCTAGCGGATTCGGTCTGACCGTGATCTCGCTGAACAGGATTCTCGGCGCGGCCGGGCTGGTGCTGCTGGCCGGCGGCGCGCTGCTCGGGTTCCGGTCGGTTTCGGCGAGCGGGACCGACTGCGGTTCCGCGTTCCGGCCGGCGGCCGGGATCACGCCGATGGCCTGCGACAACGCACTGAACGGCGCCAGCACGCTGACCACCGTCGTGATGAGCGCCGGCGTGCTGTGCGTGATCGCCGCCGTCGCGGTCAAGGTCATCCGCGACCGCACCCACGAGAAAATCACCGCCTGACCCGCACCTCCTGTGTCAGAGTGCCGCGGTGACGATCGAACCGTTTCGGCTGAACGTGCCGGAGAGCGAGCTGGACGACCTGCGGCGGCGGCTGGACCTGGTGCGTTGGCCCTCGGAGATGCCAGGGGCCGGCTGGTCTCGCGGCGTACCGCTGGACTACCTGCGGGAACTGGTCGGCTATTGGCGCAACGGTTACGACTGGCGGGCTGCCGAGGCACGGCTGAACGCGTGGCCGCAGTACACAACGGTCATCGACGGGGCGGTCGTCCACTTCGCCCACCTCCGCTCGTCGTCGCCGGACGCGATCCCGCTCGTCCTCACGCACGGCTGGCCGGGCTCGATCGTCGAGTTCACCTTCGTCGCCGAGTTGCTGAGCGACTTCCACCTGATCCTCCCGACCATTCCCGGCTTCACCCTGTCCGGCCCGACCACCGAGCCAGGGTGGGAGTTCAAGCGCGTCGCGCGGGCGTGGACGGAGCTGGTCACTCGGCTCGGATACCAGCGGTACGGCGGGCAGGGCGGCGACTGGGGTTCGGCGATCTCCCGCGAAGTCGGGCGGATCGATCCCGAGCGCGTGATCGGCGTACATCTCAACCTCATCCCCGGCGCGGGCGCGACCTCCGAACCGACCTTCGCGGAACTCGCGCCCCTGGATGCAGAGGAGCGCGAGCGGACCTGGGCGTCGTGGCACCGGCAGCAGGAGTTCGCGACTGAGCAGCAGGGGTACGCCGACCTGCAGTCGACCCGCCCGCAGACGCTTGCCTACGCGCTGACCGACTCGCCGGTGGGGCAGCTGGCGTGGATCGCCGAGAAGTTCGCGACCTGGTCGGATTCGCCGATCGACCAGGACCTGCTTCTCACCAACGTCATGCTCTACTGGCTGACGAGGACCGGCGGATCGTCCGGCGCGATCTACTACGAGCGCGCGCACGCGTCGTACTGGGGTCAGCCGGCCGAGCCGTCGCGGACGCCCACGGCGCTCCTCGATCTGGCGCACGAGAACTTCATCCCGCTACGACACAAGGTCGCCCACACCGACAACATCGTCCGCTGGACCAGCCACCCGCACGGCGGTCACTTTGCCGCGCTCGAACAACCCGAGGTGCTGGCCGCGGACATCCGTGCCTTCTTCACGACTCTCACGGCTTGAGTACGAGCTTGCCGGTGGTGCGGCGGGCGAGCAGATCCTCGTGTGAACGGCGGGCCTCCTCCAGTGGGTACTCGGCGCCGACGAGTGGGCGGAGTTTACCTGCGGCCGTGAGGGCGAGCAGCTCGGTCAGCGGCTCGACGTACCCGCCCGGCTCGTCCATCGCGGGCACCAGCCAGAAGCCGGCTACCGAAAGGTTGCGTTGGGCAAGCGCACTCGGGTCGATGCTGGGCCGGCCCTCCCGGCCGGCGTTGCCGTAGTTGACCAGGCGGCCGAAGCCGTTGAGTGTTTCCAGCCCGGCCAGCATCGTCGCGCCGCCGGTCGAATCCAGTACGACGTCAACACCGTCGGTCACCTCCCGGATCCGGCCCACGTAGCCGTCCGGATTGTTGTCCACAGCAACATCCGCGCCGAGCTCCAGCGCGAGCTCCCGCTTCGCCGCGGTCGATGCCGTCGCGATGACCAGGCCGGCCCCGAAGTGCTTGGCGAGTTGCACCGCGATCGATCCGACACCGCCGGCCGCAGCGTTCACCAGCACGGACTCGCCCGCGCGGAGCCGGGTGCTGTTCCGCAGTACGTGCCAGGCCGTCAGTCCTTGGATGAGCAGCGCGAGCGCCTGCCCGTCGCTGACCTCCTCGGGTACGTCGACCGCGCGGGACGCCGGCGCCACGGCATACTCGGCGTACCCTCCGCCCGTCTCGAGGATGGGGGAGAGGACGCGGCGGCCGGTCTCGGTACGGCCGACGATCTCGACGCCGGGGACGAACGGGAGCGTGACGCCGCCGCGGTACGAGCCGTCGGTGCGATGGGTGTCGGCGAAGTTCACGCCGGCCGCGCCGACCTCGACGAGCAACTGGCCGGGGCCCGCGACCGGTGGTTCGAGCTCGGTCGGTACGAGGACCTCGGGGCCGCCGAGCCGGGTGACCTGGATTGCGCGCATGGGGTGTCTGTCCGATCTGCCGGGCGAACTATCGTGACCCCATGAGTTTTACCGGTTTTCCGGCTGCGGCGCTGGACTTCTACGATGATCTCGAAATGGACAACACCAAGACCTTCTGGACGGAGCACAAGCACGTCTACGACGAGTCGGTCCGGGCGCCGATGGCCGCGCTGCTGGCGGAGCTCGAGGAGGAGTTCGGTACGGCGAAACTGTTCCGCCCGTACCGCGACGTGCGGTTCGCCAAGGACAAAACGCCGTACAAGACCCACCAAGGCGCCTTCATCGACGTCGCGCCCGCCACCGGGTGGTACGTGCAGGTGTCCGCACCCGGCGTACGGGTCGCGGCCGGTTTCTACGAGGCGTCGTCCGAGCGTCTGGCCCGCGTCCGCACCGCCATCGACGACGACCGCCGCGGCAAACAACTCGAGAAACTCCTCGCCAAACTGGTGAAGGCAGGCTGGACCGTAGGCGGCGACAAACTCAAAACCAGCCCCCGAGGCTACGACCCCGCCCACCCCCGCATCGACCTACTCCGCCACAAATCCCTCACCGTCAGCAAGAACTACGGCTTCGAACCCGTAATCCACACCCCAGCCCTAACCACCCAAATCCGCAAAGACTGGCGAGCCACCCAACCCCTCATCCAATGGCTGACGGACAACACCTAACAGGTGCTGTCAGCTCGAGCCGGAAGGGTCGCGGGGAACCGCCAGAACAGACGCGGATGTGGCGGTCGGTTGGGAGGGGTGGTTGCGTGAGGCTCATCGGTCGCTGAGGTTGCGGGTGATGTCGCGGATCATCAGGATCGCGACGAGTGCGGTGCCGATGGAGAGCGCCCACATGCCGAGGATCATTGCGAGCCACCTCGTTCCGTTCGTGCCTGAAGCGTTGCCATGACACGACCGTACGGAGGGTAATGACTCTTGTACCATACGAATCCAGGTACACGTAATGCAGCGGATCTGGATTCATGGTTGGTGGATCGGTCGGTTTAGTCAGACTGCGTACCTTCGCGACCGCGAAAACGAGAGGTTGTGGATAAATGCCGAGACCAGCCGGTCCGCCGACCGTTCGGCTTCGGCGACTCGCGGCCGAGCTTCGAACGCTGCGCTCGGAGGCCGGCCTGACCCGCGAGCTGGTCCAGGAACGCACCGGTGTCAACCAGGGCACGCTCTGGCGCATCGAGAAGGACCAGGCCAAGCCGCACACCGGCACTCTCGAGACCCTCTTCGACCTGTACGGCGTGCCTGAGGCCCGCCGTACCGAACTCATCGAACTGGCCCGAGGCGGAAAGCAACCGTGGTGGCTCCGCCAGCTCAAGGATGTGATGTCGCAGAGCTACGCCGCATACATCAGCTTTGAGTCGGAGGCCAAGGTCGCGCACAACTACGAATCGCTGTTTGTTCCGGGGCTTCTGCAAACGGAGGAGTATGCCCGTGCGGCGCTGGCCGACGGTTTGCCGAGAGACACCGACAGGTTCGAGTTGAGCGTGCAGACCCGGATGGAGCGGCAGCGCATTCTGAGCCGGACGCGAGACGGTCGAGATCCGCTGGAGCTTTGGGCGGTGATCGACGAGGCGGCATTGCGCAGGGAGGTCGGCGGCCGTGCTGTTATGCGCGCGCAGCTCGGCCGGCTCCTGGAAATGAGTGAGCGCCCGAACATCACGCTGCAGGTGATTCCGTTCGACCGCGGGGTTCATCCCGGGATGCTCGGTGCGTTCGTCCAACTGAAGTTCGGTGCGGTGGCACCCGACATCGTCTATGTGGAGAGTGTGGCCGGCGACATCTTCCTGGAATCGGAGGCAGAGGTCGAGCGTCACAGCCTGGTTTTCGACCACCTGCGTGCCACTGCACTCAGCCCGCGTGACACCAGCGCCTTCGTCGCGGGACTGATCGCGCAATGACGAATCGCGTCCTTATCCACAACCTCGCGTTCTAGCTGTACGTCGGTACCTCGCCGAGCCGAAACAGGCCGCATCAGGCACCACTGGACCGCTCAGATTCGAATGGTGCGTGACCACGCGATCTCCGTACCGTCGTTGCATGGCGACCGCAGAACTGAACCCGCCGTACCGGGCCGGCTCCAATCACGGGGGCGGGGCTGGACCTGCTTGAAGAGCTGACCGGCCATCCCCTCGTCTTCATCAGCCGCACCCCATGATCAGCGGGGCGGGCATGCCGGCCCCTGTCGCCCGTGCTCGTCCCGCTCTCCACACAAGACCCGCACCAGTTGACCAGAGCGGACTGCGGTCAGCTCTCGAAGTCCTTCTTGATGTTTGTGAGGATGTCGCGGGTTTTGTTGGGGGGTGGGGCTGCGACGCAGAGGGCTTCCATGGTGGCCGTGTACTGGTCGAGATCCTCGAGTTTGTCCAGGTACAGGGCACTGCTGAGGTGCTCGATGTAGACCATGTCCGGGAGATCCTGCTCCGGGAAACGGAGGATGCTATAGGCGCCGCCGGTGGCTGCGTGGCCGCCGACGTCGAACGGCATCACCTGCAGCGTGACGTTCGGGTACTGCGACGCCTCGAGCAGGTGGTCGAGCTGCGCGATCATCGCCTTGACGCCGCCGATCGGCCGACGGAGCACCGCCTCGTCGACGACCGCCCAGATCCGGACGGGGTCCGGACGGGTCAGGATGCTCTGGCGGCTGGTTCGCAGCGCGACCCGCCGTTCGACCTCCTCGGCCGGAATCAGCCCGCGGCCCAACTGGATCACGGCGCGGATGTAATCGGGGGTCTGCAGCAGGCCGGGTACGAACTGCAGCTCGTAGACACGGATCAGCTGCGCCGCGGCCTCGAGGTCCAGGTAAGAGTGGAACCAGCTCGGGAGTACGTCGCCGTACCGGTGCCACCATCCGGGGTTGTTCGCCTCGCGGGTCAGAGCGAGGAGGCGCTCGCGCTCTTCCTCGTCGTCGACGCCGTACAGAGTAAGAAGGTCACGGACGTCGCGCTCCTTGAGGCCGACGCGGCCGAGTTCCATCCGGCTGACCTTGGACTCCGACGACCGGATCTCCCACCCCGCGTCGGACCTGCTGATCCCTGCTGCCATCCGCATCCGGCGAAGATGCCCGCCGAGAATGATGCGCAGCGCGGTCGGCCCGCTCTGCGCGCCCGACTCGGTCACACCCACCTCCCAGCGGCCCCAGCGGTCTTCGTCGGCAACCTCATCCGCAGGTGCACATCATCGCATGCCCGAGCGGTGATCTGCCGGAGTTCTTACAAAAGAGCGTCGTATCCGCACCAGCGATCACGGAGTGTAAGCCTAGTCGATCCCGGTCAATCTTCTTTGTCAGTACATAGTAGGCCGTCCGGCAGGCGTCGAACACTGTTCGCCGGTGGTCGATCCAGGCTCATGCAGGCGGAAAGTGGCCCGATCTGGTCTCAAAATGGAAAACGTGCGGATGCACGTGCATCGGGCGCTTGCATTCGCCGCGTGCCGACGCCATGATTGATTCATGCACAGAAGGTGAGCTGGGTCTCGCGAAAAGTGACATCGCGTGATCCGGCAGGCCGGTCCTACAGACCGCCGACGGCCCCCCGTTGGCATGACTGGTTGGGGAACCCGAGTCGATGAACGACGACGACAGTGAGGTTGTGGAGCAGACCGCCGCGATGGCAGGCGGACGTGCGCCCGAGGAGCTGACGGAGCGGGAGATCCAGGACCTGGTCGCGCGTTGCCCCGAGCAACAGCGCTGGGCCTTCGAGGGCTGGTTGCGCGGCGTTCGCCAACTCGACGGCGACCCGATCGTGAGCCTGGCCCCATGACCACCGACAGAGCAACAGGAGGACGGAAGATGGTGCGGATCTGGCTGGGCGACCACCTGATCGCCGAGTACGTCGCGGAGCCGGACCGCGCGTCGCGGTACCAGCGAGTGATGACGCCGAAGTTCACCGGATTGCGAATCACCGTTGACAATGCGGCGACCGGAAAGGCGTCCGAGCTGCCGAGCGAGCAGCTCTGGCCGCTCACCGTCCAGTAGTCCATACCCGCCCCTCGGGCAACGCCAGGACCGACTCTCTTCGGAGGGTCGGTCCTGGCGTTTTCGTACGTCGAGCGACCGCGCGGCACTGCGCCGGCCGACGGTCGTTCGAGGTCGTCCGGCAGGTCGTCGTACCGATGTTCTCAGGGCACAGGAAAGGGCCCCTTCGTCACTCGCCTGGCGAAGGGGCCCTTGCTTCTGAGTTGCCCTTGTTGCTGGTTCTTGCTCAGATCAGGTAGCCGAACTCGCCGTCCTGAACGCCACCGAGGAACGCCTCGATCTCTGCCTTTGTGAACACCAGCGCCGGTCCCTCGGTGAAGCGCGAGTTGCGTACCGCCACACCGCCGTCCGGCAGCTTCGCAACCTCGACGCAGTTTCCGTTCGGGCCGCTGCGGCGGCTCTTGCGCCAGATCAGCTCGCTGTTCGAGTCGCCGGGCATGCCGTTGTAGATCGCAGTCATCAGCTGCACCTTCCGTACGTCCTTGGCATATGCACGTGCATTTGGGCTTGCATCTGCATCGTACACACTTTTGGTCCGTGTGTCCGCTCCCTTACGTCCTGTGATCTTCGCGTGGTCAAACGAGCGTTGGTCGCCGCCTCCCGGTCGCGATCGGTGACCGTTTTCGACGGCTTCCGCATCGGCATGCATGAGTTTCGAGAATGTGGGGTACGACTGCTCTTGTAGGCATGACCGTGGTTCAGCGAAGTGCCACGCCGTGACGAGACAGTCGCGAGGTCATACCAATGGTTACGAGCACCATCGAGCGGGAATCCACCCGCAGCGGCGCCCCGACCGATCGGGCCGCCCGTGAAGCAGCTACCCGGGAACTGATGGAACGCCGGGCCGCGAGCACCGACGAAGTCGAGCGGCAAGAACTTCTCGAACAGGTCGTCGAACTCAACCTCGAAATGGCCAAGGGCATCGCACGCCGGTTCCGCGGGCGGGGCGCCGAGGCCGACGACCTGGAACAGGTCGCTTATCTAGGGCTGGTGAAAGCAGCCCATCACTACCGCCTGGAGGCGGACACCCCGTTCATCGGGTTCGCGATCCCGACCATCCGCGGCGAAGTGAAGCGGTACTTCCGCGACTGCGCCTGGACGGTCCGGATCCCGCGCCGGCTCCAAGAGATGCAGGGCACGATCGCGAGCAAGCTGCCGGAGCTGGAGCAGCAGCTGAACCGCGAACCGACACCCGCCGAACTGGCGGACCACCTCGAGGTCGAGGTGACCGAGGTCGAGCAGGCGCTCGCTGCACGCGGCTGCTTCAACGTGCTGTCGCTCGACCGGCCCGCCGAGGCCGACGCGGAGCTCACGCTCGCGGATGTCGTTGCCGATGACGACGATGCGAGCATCGATCAGCTGGAGACGGTCGAGATGCTGGAGCCGGTGCTTGCCGACCTCGGCGATCGGGACCGGCGCATCCTGCAACTGCGCTTCGTCGAGGGCTGGACCCAGTCGGAGATCGGCGAGGACATCGGCGTCAGCCAGATGCAGGTCTCGCGGGTCCTCCGCCGGATCCTCACCGACCTCCGCGAGAAGCTGGCCCCGGTGCAGACTGCGGCCTAGGCCCTGTCTGGTCCGTCAGCTGTCGGAGTGCCCTGGTGGTAGTACAGGCGCCAGGTGCCGTCGGTCCGTCGCCAGATCGAACTGCGGCGGACCGGCGTACCGCCTGTACGCCGGGACACATAGGTGACATGTACGAGGTCGTCGGCCAGTCGAACGCCGGCGACCTCGTACGCCTCGATCGGGTCTGCGTCGGTGATCTCCCCGGACGCCAACGCGGCAACGATCGCCGCCCGGTCCCACAGCCGGCCGGACGCGCCGACCTCGACGAACTCCGGATCCAGCAGTACGTCGACCTCGGCGGACCCACGCACCTGCGGTAGCAACAACCGCAACTCCGCCTCGACCGCTGTCCGCACCTCTTCGTCCACGACACCGACCTTAGCGATCCGCGACTCGCTGCGGGGCATCTCACTGAGGGTGGTGGCGGGACTGCACAATGGGGGGAGGACGAGGGGATGAGTCGTTGCTGTTGGCCTTGCGGATGTTCAAGACCGTGCCCGCGGACGCGGTCGCGGTTCTGCGCGCGTATCCGCCGATGGTGGTGTGCTTCGCCGCCGCGCTGACCGGCACCGCGGTGGTGTTCGACATCTTCTATCTCGTCGCGAGCCCAGGACTCACGCTCGCGCTTGTCTATACAGTGCCCGTCCTCGCCGGACTGATCGCCGGTCTGGTCGCGGCGGCCGACGACGTCGGGCTCGAGCGCGGCGTACTGCTCCGGACGGTCGGCCTGGCCGTTGCCCTCGGCATCACCAACGCGATTGTCGTCGCGATGATCGCCGCGATGGTCCGCACCGATCCCTCGAACTGGTCGTCCGGCGGCCAGTCGGTCCTGTTCGCCGCCTGCACGGTGCTCGCGGTCGCCGTCTCGATCGTTGCCTGCCGCAAACTGATCGATGCGCTCGGCATCGAACTGAGCACCCGCCTCCCGCACCGCCGGCCGCCTCGCAACCCGCTCGCCGCCCCCGCGGTCGCGAAGGTCCAGCCTCGGGTGAGCAAGGAGTCGGCGGCCCGCGCCAAGCCCGCCCCACCGGCCGCGCCGCTGCCACCTGCCCCGCCCGTCGTCGACGAGGAGGAAACCGTCCCGGTCTTCGTCCCACCACCCCCGAAAGTCGTCGACCTCGACGAGGCCCGCCCGGTCACTCCCTCGGGCCCGGTCACTCCGCACACACCACGCCCCCGCCGTACGACAACCCGCCGGCCCAACAAACCCGGCCGCCGGCCCGGCACCTGACCTCGGGCGAAGCGCCGCACCGCGCGGACGCTAGCTGGAGCTGGAAGACTGTGGCTGGGGAGGCGCCTGTGTGGGATGTGATCGTTGTTGGAGCTGGGCCGGCGGGAGCGGCGGCTGCGATTGGTGCGTTGGCGGCGGATCCGAGTTTGTCGGTGTTGTTGCTCGACCGGCACGAGTTCCCGCGGGACAAGGCCTGTGGTGACGGGATCGCCCCGCACGTACTCGACCTGCTGGCCGGAGTCGGTGTCACGGGCATCCTCGACGACTGGACGCCGGTACGGCGGTTCGTGCTCAATCGTGGTGACGTCGGCGTGGATCGGCAGATGTCCCGGCCGACCTGGGTGGTCCCGCGGATGGTCTTCGACCAACGCCTGGTCGAGGCCGCGCGGACGGCCGGCGCGCAGCTCGTCCGCCGCCGGGTCCGCGGCCTCGAGATCCGGAACCGATCCGTCATCGTGGACGAGGACCTGGACGCGCGCTTCGTTGTCGGTGCCGATGGCGCGCATTCCGTCGTACGGCGGGAACTCGGTCTGCGACCTGGTCCGGTCGCGCTGGCGATCCGTGGCTACGCGCCGACCCCGGCCGCACGCGCGGCGAGTCAGGTGATCGCGTACGGGCCTGGTCGGCAACCGTCGTACGCCTGGTCCTTCGACCGTGGCGACGGGTGGTCGAACGTCGGGTACGGCGAACTGCTGGCCGGCACCCGCCCGACGCGGACCGAGCTGCTGAACCACCTCGAGGCGCTGCTCCCGGGGGCGACCGAAGGCGGGGAGTCGTGGTGGGGTCATCACCTGCCGCTCGCCGGGTGGTCGTGGCGTCCACGCAGCGGGCCGGTGCTGCTTGCTGGGGACGCGGCCGGTCTGATCAATCCGATGACCGGCGAAGGCATCTACTACGCGGTCGCGACCGGTCTGTTGGCGGGCCGGGCGATCGCCGACGCGCTGCGGGCGGGGACGTCGGACGCCGGTACGCCGTACCGCCGGCGCACGACTCGCCTGCTCGCCAGGCATCTTCGCGACACCGCGCTTGTCGCCCAGTTGAGCCGATCGGACCGGATCCTCGACGGCGGTATCCGCGCGGCCGCTGCCGATCAGCAGGTGTTCGACGACCTCGTCGAGCTAGGCCTCGCGGACGGCGGCCTGACGCGGCGTCTGCTCCGCACTCTCTTGCGCTGAAGCCTTGATCGCGTAGTCGGCTGCATCGGTGACGCGTTCGACCGGCCAACCGAGCCGGGCGGCGAGTTCCGCAGCGCGATCCGGTTCCCACAGAACTGCTAGCACTGCTAGGCAGTCCTGAAAGCCGGCGCCGCCGGACATGTCTTCGCTGAGCCGCTCGAAGAACTCCGCCATCTGCGTGAGCCGCTCGCCTGCGGGGGTATCGCGCCCGACGAGCTCGACGCCCTCAGCTGCGGTCGCCGCCCAGTTGTGGTTGGTGCGCGCGCTGACCTCCCACGCTTTCAGCCACACGTCCTCGGCGATCACGTAATGCTGCAGCCGGCGTACGGGGTCGGGCTCGCGGTACACCATCCCGACCCGCTCGAGATAGCCGATCGCTTTCGAGATCGACGCCGGGCTGACTCGCAGCGCCCGGACGAGATCGGCAGCCGTCAGCGTGGGGGAGTCGGATGTATATAGCAGTGCTAGCACGCGCGAGGCCATCCGCGGCAGCCCGCCGTCGACCATCATCGTGGCGAACCGCTCGGCGTATGCCCGCCGCGGCTCGATCGCCTGCGAATCTCCACGCGCGTCCGTGGGCGCGGGGCGGCGTCGGCGGGCGCGGGACGCGGTCGCGTAGTGGGCGTGGTCGGCCCGGTATCCGCCTGCGCCGCCGTTGCGTGCGACCTCCCGGCTGATCGTCGACGTCGGCCGCTGCAGTTGCCGCGCGATCTCGGCGTACCCGAGCCCGTCCGCCAGGCCGGCCGCGATGTCGAGCCGGTCCTGATGACTCAGCCTGCCTCCGGGCATCGACAACCTCCGCGCATTCACTGTCAGCTCATTGCAACGAGTTGCGTTCTCTCACAATCTCATTGCACAGAATGCCATGTTTTACAGGGTTTCACGAGCTCGCCATGGAGTCTGACGATTGCCGATCCAGTGAACGCAACATAGTTTCTATGGCATGGTTCTGACAGTGGACGGCCTGCGGATGCGGTACGGCGATCGCGAGGTCCTGCATGACGTGACGTTCGACGCACGCCCCGGCGAGGTGCTAGCACTGCTAGGTCCGAACGGCGCCGGGAAGAGTACGACGATCGAGATCCTCGAAGGCTTCCGGCTCCGCTCGGCGGGCCGCGTCGAGGTGCTCGGCGTCGACCCGGCCGCGGGTGACGAGCGTTGGCGGTCGCGGATCGGCATCGTGCTGCAGTCCTGGCGCGACCACGGCAACTGGCGTGTTGGAGAGCTTCTCCACCACCTGGGCTCGTACTACGCGCCGTACCGACGCGCCTGGCCGACCGGCGAGCTTCTCGACGCCGTCGGCCTCACCCCGTACACCGGCCAGAAGATCAAGACGCTGTCCGGCGGCCAGCGCCGGCGGCTCGATGTCGCGATCGGGATCGTTGGCCGCCCCGACGTACTGTTCCTGGACGAGCCCACGACCGGGTTCGATCCCGAGGCGCGGTCGGAGTTCCACGAGTTGGTGCGCGGGCTCGCGGCCGAGCAGGGTACGACGATCCTGCTGACCACCCACGACCTCGACGAGGCGAGCAAACTCGCGCATCGCATCCTCGTCCTCGCCGCCGGCCGCATCATCGCCGCCGGCAGTACGGCGCAGCTCACCGAGCTGATCGCGGGGGAGGACGAGGTCCGCTGGTCGGTCGACGGTCAACCGTTCCGGAAGTCGACCGCCGACTCCACGGGGTTCGTCCGCGAGCTCTTCGCGACGTACGGCGACGCGGTCCGCGAACTCGAAGTACGCCGGGCCTCACTCGAAGACACCTACCTCACCCTGGTCCGGGAACAAGCGTGAAAGCGGAGGCAAGCGTGAAAACGGCGAGCGTGAAGACGGGCTGGCGACGTGGGCTGATCGAGTTGCGGCAGTCCTTCACCAACGGTCCCGAACTCTTCAGCCACTTCCTCTGGCCGGTGCTGATGCTGGCCGCGCTCTTCTTCCTCCGGCATCGCGACTTCGGCTCCACCGGCCTCCTGCTCGGCGCACTCGCGCTGCCGAGCATCCTCGGGATGAACGCCGCGATGGGCATGATCAGCATGAGCCAGCAGCTCACCGCCGATCGCGAGGACGGCACGCTGCTGCGCGCCAAGGCCATTCCGAACGGCATGGTCAGCTACCTCATCGGCAAAGTCGTGTCGGTCGCGGGCGGGCTGCTGGCGGATCTCGCGATCCTCCTGATCCCGGGTCTGTTCCTCGTCGAAGGACTCGCGCTCGGATCCGCGCACTGGTTCACACTGGTCTGGATACTGCTGCTCGGCATGGTCGCGACGTTGCCGATCGGCGCGATCCTCGGCTCGATCTTCACCAGCGCGCGTTCCCAAGGCCTGATCCAGTTGCCGATGCTCGCGCTGATCGCGGTCTCCGGCATCTTCTACCCGATCACCGCGTTGCCTGGATGGCTCGAGTGGATCGGCCAGCTCACGCCTGTCTACTGGATGGGCCTCGGCATGCGGTCCGCGCTCCTCCCCGGCGAAGCGGTCGTGGTCGAGGTCGGCGAGTCGTGGCGCCACCTGGAGACGGCAGCAGTCCTCGGGATCTGGGCCGTCGCCGGATTGCTGCTCGCGCCCGTCGTACTGGGGCGAATGGCTCGCCGAGAGTCCGGCTCCAAGGTCGCCGAGCGTCGTGAACGTGCTCTGCAACGAGTCGCATGATGGAGCCATGGAGCAGATGCAGGCGTGGGCAGTCGATCGACCAGGACCCGTCGACAGTGGTCCGCTGCAGCGCGTACGTCGGACCGTGCCAGAGCCCCGCGCCGGCGAAGTACTCGTACAGGTTGAGGCGTGCGGGATCTGCCGGACCGACCTGCATCTGACCGAGGGCGACCTGGCACCGAAGCGCCCGGGTGTCGTCCCAGGGCACCAGGCCGTGGGGCAGGTGGTCGATCGCGGTACGGCGGCCGAGCGGTTGGCGATCGGGGACCGCGTCGGGATCGCCTGGCTGCGCGGCACCTGCGGCGTGTGCGAGTTCTGCCGCCAAGGATCCGAGAACCTCTGCCCGCGCTCGACGTACACGGGCTGGGACGCCGACGGCGGTTTCGCGGAGTACGCCGTGGTGCCGGAGGACTACGCCTACGCGTTGCCGGCGGATCGTCCCGCGGCGGAGCTCGCACCGTGGCTGTGTGCCGGGATCATCGGCTACCGCTCCCTGCTCCGCGCGAACCTGCCGCCCGGCGGCCGGCTCGGTATCTACGGCTTCGGGTCGAGCGCCCACCTCACCGCGCAGCTCGCTCTGACCCAGGGCGCCGAACTGTTCGTGGTGACCCGCGGCGAGCGAAACCAGGCCCTTGCCCGTGAACTGGGTGCTGCGTTCGTCGGGGATCGGCCGCCGGTGCCGCTGGACTCGGCGATCGTGTTCGCTCCGGCCGGCGACGTGGTCCCGGCCGCGCTCGAATCGCTCAAGCCCGGTGGAACTGTGGCGGTCGCGGGTATCTATCTGTCCGACGTACCGGTGCTGAACTACGAACGGCACCTCTTCCACGAGCGCGATCTCCGCAGCGTCACCTCCAACACCCGTCGCGACGGCGAGGAGTTGTTCCGGCTTGTCGCCCGGCTTCCGGTTGCGGCGCACACGACGGTCGTTCCGTTCGATGCGGTCGACCGCGCTCTCTCCGACGTCGCGCACGGCCGCGCGAGCGGGTCCCTGGTCGCCGCCCTGGACAACTGAACCGATGCCGCCTGGACAGCGGCAGAAGTGGCTGAACCGATGCGGTCCGGGCGGCGTTGGAAGGGGTGAACCGGAGCGTTAGAAGTGGGTGAAGATTCCAGCACTGGGCCGTGCCCAACTTCAACGCTGACGGCTAGCTGCGTTAGATTTGATCAAATCTTACCGAGCTGCCAGGGAGCTGAGGGTGCGTATGTGGGCTCTGACCCGCCAACAATGGTCGGTCCTGGCTGACGCACGCCCCCAGACCCGAGCGGACGGCCGGTGCTGAGCAAGGTCCTCGGCGCGGTGGGTGCAGTCCTGCTGATCGTCGGGGTGGTGCTCGCTGTCCGGCCGGTCCATGCCGGCGGCGACGGCTGCGGTTCGGTCTTCCAGCCCGACAAGGGCATCACGCCGATGCAGTGCGACGCCCGGCTGAGCAGCCGCGGCATCCTGGTCACCGGCTTCGGCGCCGGCGGAGTCGCCCTCGTCGTCACCGCCCTCACCGTCGCCGCGGTCCGCGACGGCCGTACCCGCGTCTCCTCCTAACCGCAGTACGCTCCTTACGGCTTGACCTTGACACTGTGTCAAGCCGGAAGGTGGGTGGATGTTCACCATCGGAGACTTCGCGGCGTTCGGGCAGGTGTCGGCACGGATGCTGCGGCACTACGACGCGCTCGGGCTGCTCCGCCCGGCCGTCGTCGACGCGGCAACCGGCTACCGGTTCTACTCGGCCGACCAGTTCAGCCGGCTGAACCGCATCGTCGCCCTCAAGGACCTCGGCTTCAGCCTGCAGCAGGTCGGCGAGATCGTCGACGCCAAGCTGTCCGCCGAGGAACTGCGCGGCATGCTGCGACTGCGGCAGGCCCAGCTCGAGGACGAGTTGGCCCGCAGCGCGGCCCGGCTGACGAGCGTCGAGGCGAGGCTCCGACTCATCGAGAGGGAAGGTCACATGCCCACCGAGGACGTCGTCCTGAAACACATCGCCCCGACCCGGGTCGCCGAACTGTCCGCCATCTCACCGAGCTACGACGGTGCGGACATCGGCCCGGTGCTCCAGCCCCTGTTCGGCCAGCTCTTCGAACGCCTCGGCGCGGCCGGTGTGAACCCGTGCGGTTCGCCGGTCGCGTACTACGAGGACGCCGAGAACGAGACGATCCGCGTCCACGCCGCCGTACCCGTCGAAACAGGTACGACGGGTACGGCGTTGGACGTCGACATCACCGAACTCCCTGGGCTCGACGCCGCCACCATCGTCCACCAGGGCGACATGATGGAGGCCGACCGCAGCATGCAGACGCTGGCCCGGTGGATCGAGGACAACGGCTACCGCAGCCAGGGGTATGCCCGGGAGGTCACGCTCCAGTTCGACATGGAGAACCCGGCGAACTGGGTGCACGAGTTCCAGATCGCGATCACAAAACCAAACTGACCGTCGCAAAAGAGTGTGGCGGGAGCGTCACCCGCAGCCCGCGCGGCTCCGGTTCCACCTTCAGCGGAACCGGAGCCACCGCATCCGGATCCGCGACCGTGTTGTAGGCCTGCGGTTTCGATGCCGTCAGCAACCGTCCGGCAGCCTCGCTGGGCGATCCGCCGCGGAGATCCAGTACGACGTCCAGTGCCGCGGCCGGATCGAGGTTGCTGATCGACACCAGCGCCTGCCCGTCCTTCACCGAGGCGGACGCCGACACCAGGTCCATCGCCTTGCCGTCGAGATCGTAGGTCGCTCCCTCGATCACGTGCACAGGCAAGGACTGCGCGTCGTGATGCCCCTTGTTCATCTCGAAGACGTGGTACGTCGGCGTACGAACGAGTCCCCCTTCGTCGTCGGTGAGCAGCATCGCCTGCAGTACGTTGACCGTCTGCGCGATGTTCGCCATCACGAGCCGCTCCGCGTGCCGGTGGAACACGTCGAAGTGCAGGCTCGCGACCAGCGCGTCCCGCATCGCGTTCTGCTGGTACAGGAACCCGGGGTTCGTGCCCGGCTCCACATCCCACCACGTGCCCCACTCGTCCAGCACGAGACCGATCTTGCGCTCCGGGTCGTACGCGTCCATGAGTGCCGAGTGCGCACGGATGACCCGCTCGATGTCCTGTGCCTTCGACAACGTCCGGTAGTAGTCGTCGACGCTGAACTCGGTCGCGCTGCCTTTGTTCTCCCAGGTCCCCGCGACCGTGTAGTAGTGGAACGAGATCGCCTGGTAGATGTTCTTCGGGTCGCGGCCGCAGCCCAGGCAGCTGATCGACTTCAGCAACGCCTCGGTCCAGTTCAGGTCGTCGTCCGACGCGCCTGCCGCGATCCGGTACAGCTTGTTGTCGCCGTGGTCCTTGAGGAACGTGGCGTACTGCCGCGCCAGGTCGGCGTACGCCTCGGCCCGCAGGTTCCCGCCACAACCCCAGGCCTCGTTGCCGATGCCCCAGAACGGGATCTTCCACGGCTCGTCGCGCCCGTTGGCCTTGCGCTGCCGCACCATCGGGCTGTCGCCGTCGCGGGTCAGGTACTCGACCCACTCGCTCATCTCCCGCACGGTCCCGCTGCCCACGTTCCCGTTCACGTACGGCGCGGCGCCCAGCAGCTCGCACAACGCCATGAACTCGTGGGTGCCGAAGTGGTTGTTCTCCTCGACGTTGCCCCAGTGCGTGTTCACCATCGACGGTCGGTCGGCCTTCGGCCCGATGCCGTCCTTCCAGTGGTACTCGTCCGCGAAACAGCCGCCGGGCCAGCGCAGGTTCGGGATGTTCAGCGCCCGTAGCGCCTCGACCACGTCCAGCCGGATCCCGCCTTCGTTCGGGATCGGTGAGTCCTCGCCGACGTAGAAGCCGCCGTAGATGCATCGCCCGAGGTGCTCGGCGAAGTGGCCGTACAGGTGCCGGCTGATCGTCGGTCCGGGTACGTCGAGATCGATCGCGACGCGTGCTTCAGGCATTGAGCCCTCCTATGTCCTTTAGGTCCTACAGTGGTCCGCATGGGGAAGCCATCGAGTGTCGTGACGATGGCCGACGTCGCCCGGTTCGCCGGGGTGTCGACGATGACGGTGTCGAACGTGATCAACGGCCGGCCGCGGGTCGGGCCGGAGACCCGCGACCGGGTGCTGGCGGCGATCGGTGAGCTCGGGTACCAGGTGAACCTGGCCGCCCGGCATCTGCGCGCCGGCCGCACCGGCGTGGTCGGTCTCGCCGTACCCGAGCTGGAGCGCCCGTACTTCGCCCAGCTCGCCGCCCGCCTCGCCGACCGGTTCGAGACGCACGGCCTGCGGATCGTCACCGAACGCACCGGCGCCAGCCGCGAGGGCGAACTGGACGCGGTCGCGTTCTCGCGGCTGCGGATGTACGACGGATTGATCCTCAGCGTGGTCGACATCGACCCGGGCGAGCTGAGCCAGCTCCGCACCGACGCGCCGGTGGTGATGATCGGGGAGCGGGCGCAGCCGTCGCGTTTCGACCACGTGATGATGGACAACGTCGACGGCGCCCGCCAGGCCACCGCGCACCTGCTCGCGACCGGCGCGCGCCGGGTCGCGATGCTCGGTGGCGATCCGGGCGGCTCCGCGACCATGCCCGCGCTCCGGGCGGAGGGCTACGAGGTCGCGCACACCGAGGCGGGCGTACCGGTCGACCCGGAGCTGAACGTGCGCTCCTCGTTCGGCCTGCAGGACGGGTACGACGGGATCCGGGCGCTGCGCGATCGTGGGATCGCGTTCGACGCCGTGTTCGCGCTGACCGACGTACTGGCGATCGGCGCGTTGCGCGCGCTCGCCGACGCCGGGGTTCGCGTGCCGGACGACGTACAGGTGGTCGGGTTCGACGACATCGACGAGGCGGCGTACCTGGTGCCGTCGCTGTCCACGGTCAACCCCGGGCACGAGGAGATGGCGGACGCGATCACCGCGTTGATGACGGCGCAGCTCGGCAGCCCGGGCCGCGACCCGAAGGAACTCGTCGTCGCCGCGCAGCTGGTTCTCCGCGGCACGACGAAGCCGCGCGGCTGAAGTTTGCTGTCGTCGCACGGCAGTAGGTATATCGATAAACAACCGGTGACACAAGGGCCGTGGTACCAAAGTCGCGTGGGCGCACAACGAGGAACTCTCCCGACGACGGCGACCAGGCGGCGCTCGCCGGTTCGGATCGTGCTGGTCACGCTGGTCGTCGTGGCGGCGCTCTTCGTGGCCTTCCGGGTCGCTGTCCTCTGGTCGTTGGAGGCATATTTCGGCAGCGGGTTCGACCACCGGCGGTTCGACAAACTGGAGACGGCGTTCGATCACACGCGGTTCAGCAAGGCCGAGGCCCGAATGGAAGAGTTGGTGGCCGCCCACCCGCAGGCCGAGCGGATCGTCTGGACCCGTGCGTGGATCTGCGTGCGCGACTCCGGGCGAGCTGAGGTCTGCGAGCGGACGACCCCGGGCGATGAGGCGACGTACCTGGCTCTGCCGAGCGCGGACAGGATCGTGCATCAGTCGAAGGATCAAGACCGCACGTTCTTCTGCTTCTACGGGGAAGACCCGCCGCGCTACACGATCATGCACGCTCCCGACGACACGGACGTGGACGAGTTCGCGGACGACCGCGGATTCCGGAGCACCCGGGCCCTGGAGCCGGGGTGGACGCTTCTGGGGCCCATTCCCGACCTCGACCGTGAAACAGCGCAGTGGCAGTAGGCGACAGCCGCCGCTAGCTCTTGGAGCGTCCGGTGCCCTGCAGGGTCGGTACGTCGCCCGGCTCCTCGTGCACGTTCCACTGCTCGTGGACGCCCTTCACGCCCGGGATCCGCTTGACAGCCCGCCGGGCCGACTTCTCCTCGGCCGCCAGCACGTCACCGGTGAGCGTCACGATGCCGCCGTCGACCCGCACCTGGAGCGCATGCGGATGGCTGACGTGCCGCCCCAACTCGGCCCGCACCCGATCGTGCAGTACGGCGTCGTCTGCCGACCGGCCGGTGACGCGGTACCGCATTCCCATCACCAGACCCCGGCCGTGGTTCGCGGCATCCTGGGACATCCCGCTCAGTCCACCGGCCAACCGGCGTCGCGAGCGGGACGACTTGTCGCGCATCCGCGCACGGCGTGCTCGGCCCTGGTCCGGGTCGAGCAGGTACTCGGTGAGCATCCCGGCGCCGACTCCAACGATGGTCAGGGCCGCTCCGGTGATCATGGGCCTGCCGTGTTTCACTCGCATCGGCCGTCATCCTCTCGAGGTTCGCTTACTCCCCGGAGTACCCATCCGGCCAAAGGCGATTCACGCGGCCAGTAGCGTCGCGATCTGCTTCAGCTGATCGTCCGTCAGGGGGCCGAACTCCATCGCGCGCGCGTTCTCCTCGGCCTGCGCGACGGTCCTGAAACCAGGAATCGGCACCGTCCGCGGGCTCCGCGCCCACAGCCAACCCAGGGCGCCCTGTGCGAGCGTCCGCCCATCGCTCTGCAGTACGTCGCGGATTGCGGACACCTTCTCCCACCATTCCGGCGCCGGTACGCCGCCCTCGTCGAAGTACCGCAGCCAGGCCGGCGGCAGGGTGCGGATGTCCGCGCCGGTCGCGGGCTTGTTCGCGTCCCGGCGGCCGAGGATGCCCATGCCGAGCGGGGTCCGGTTGATGCTCGCCAGGTTCTCGCGCTCGCACAGCGCGAAGAACTCCGGTGCGTCGTGCAGAACGCTCGCCTCGTGCTGAACCGCCGTGCAGTGCTCGCCCTGCGCGAAGAGTTCCGCGCTGTGCACTGTGTCGGTGCTCCACGCATAGCTGCGGATCAGCCCCTCGCGGACCAGTTCCTCGCAGGCCTCGCGCAGCGGCAGTGCGATCTCGTCGGTGGTGTCGAAGTGCAGCTGATAGAGGTCCAGGTAGTCGGTGCCAAGCCGCTCGAGCGACGCCCGTACGGCTTTGTGGACGTACTCCGGGGTCGCGTCCTGGTGGTGCATGATCCGGGTCGACTCGTCGAACGTGTTGCCCCACTTGGTCGCGATCACCACCTGGTCGCGGATCCCGGCGAGCGCCCGGCCCAGTACGCGTTCGCTGTGGCCGGCGCCGTACACGTCCGCGGTGTCGAAGAAGGTCACGCCGAGCTCGACCGCCCGGCGGATCGCCCGCACCGATTCCTCGTCGTCGACCACGCCCCAGCCCAGTGGTTCGCCGGCCGGGTTGCTGAACGGGCCCCCGATCGCCCAGCACCCGAATCCGACCGGGCTGACCTCGATACCTGCTCGTCCCAACGTGCGCATATCCATGCCCTTGAGCCAACCAGCCCCGCCAGTGATCCGTCCAATGAATCTTTTGTGCAGAGTTGATGCATACCACGCATATAACGAAACTGAGGCCTTTACCTACCATTAGCTGTTAGGTAACCTTCCTAACAATTCTGCTCCGCGCCCCCGGAGGTATCTCATGAGACTGCGCCTGCTCGCGCTGGTGCTACCCGTCGGTCTGCTCGCCGCGCTCGGCGGGTCCGCCGCCAACGCTCGGACGAACGCCGACACCCTGCTGTCGCAGGGCAAGCCGGTGATTGCCTCGAGCATCGAGGACGACACCCTGACCGCAGGCAAGGCGGTCGACGGCAGTACGTCGACCCGCTGGGCCAGCACCGAAGGCGTCGATCCGCAGTGGATCCGCGTCGACCTCGGCCAGGCGGCCACCGTCGGAAGGGTCAAACTGAACTGGGAGGCCGCGTACGCGAAGGCGTACCGGATCGAGGTCTCCGACGACGGCACCACCTTCAGCACGATCAAGACAGTTGCGGACGGCAACGGTGCGGCCGACGATCTCACCGGCCTGCAAGGGCATGGGCGGTACGTCCGGGTCGTCGGCACTCAGCGTGGAACGTCGTACGGCTATTCGCTGTGGGAGCTCGAGGTCTACGGGACGACCGACTCGTCCGGCGACACCCAGGCGCCGACGGTCCCGGCCGGCCTGAAGAGCACGGGCGCCACGGCAACGTCCGTCGCCCTCAGTTGGGCTGCGTCGACCGACAACGTCGGTGTGAGCGGGTACGACGTTCTGCGTGACGGTACTGCGGTCGCGACGACGACGAGCACGCAGTACAACGACACCGGGCTGACCGCGAACACGACGTACAAGTACTCCGTGCGCGCTCGCGACCTGGCCGGGAACGTGTCGGCCGCGAGCGAGTCGATCACCGTGACGACATCGACCGGCGGCACCGGTGGGTTCGTGCTCGCGGCGGCCGGCGACATCGCGGACCGCTGTACGGCGTCCGACTCGGACTGCATCCATCCGAAGACCGCGAAGCTGGTCGAGGCGATGAATCCCGCCGCGGTGATCACGATGGGCGACAACCAGTACGACGACGCCCACCTGTCGGACTTCCAGAACTACTACGCGAAGACGTGGGGGAAGTTCAAGAGCATCACCCACCCGATCCCTGGCAACCACGAGACGTACGACGACACGCCGTTCAAGGGGTACCACGACTACTTCGGCTCGATCGCGACGCCGCAGGGCAAGAACTACTACAGCTGGAACCACGGCAACTGGCACTTCATCGCGCTCGACTCGAACGACTTCGTGAAGGAAGAAGGGCTTCGCGAGCCCGTACAGCTCACCTGGCTGAAGCAGGATCTCGCGAGCAACACCAAGGGCTGCATCGCGGCGTACTACCACCACCCGCGGTTCAGCTCCGGCGACCACGGCGACAACCCGGACGCGGACCCGCTCTGGCGGACGCTGGTGTCGGCGAAGACCGACCTGGTGCTGAACGGGCACGACCACCACTACGAGCGGTTCCTGCCGCAGAACGCCGACGGTGACAAGGACGCGAACGGCCCGGTCCAGATCATCGGCGGGATGGGCGGAGCGCCCCTGTACCCGGTGCACGCCGCGCATCCGGCGACGGCGAAGATCATCTCGGACTTCGGCGTACTGAAGCTGTCGATGACCGACAGCACGTTCGCCACGCAGCTGATCGGGCTCGACGGCAAGGTCCTGGACAGCAGCCCGACGTACAGCTGCCACTGATGTACCTCGCATCCGTCGGCCCGCTCCGGACACCACTGCGACGGGTTCCCAGGAATGTCCCTGGAAATGTCGTTGCCTTAGGCATCGTCAGCTTGGTGACCGACGTCTCGGCCGAGACGGTGACCGCGATCCTGCCGTTGTACCTGGTTTTCGGGCTCGGGCTGAACCCCCTGCAGTTCGGCCTGCTCGACGGCCTGTACGCCGGAGCGACCGCCGTACTGCGGTTGGTCGGCGGACATGTGGCCGACCGCTGGCGACGGCTGAAGACCGTCGCCGGCGTCGGCTACGCGCTCTCGGCGATCTCGAAGCTTGGCTTCCTGGCCGCCGGTTCCACGGTTCCGGCGATCGGCGCGGTCCTCGCCGTCGACCGCGCCGGCAAGGGCATCCGGACCGCACCTCGCGACGCCCTCATCTCGCTGAGCAGCGATCCTTCGACGATGGGCCGTTCGTTCGGCGTCCACCGGGCTCTCGACACGATCGGCGCCTTCCTCGGGCCGCTGGTAGCAACTCTCGTCCTGTGGGCGAGCCTGAACGACTACAACTCGGTCTTCGTCACCAGCTTCGCGCTGGCCGCCTGCGGTGTGATCTTGTTGACAGCCTTCGTCCGCGACCAATCCCCGTCGCCGACCCCTCCCTCGCGCGGGCTTCCGATGCTGAGTCTGCTGCGTGATGCGAACTTCCGCCGGTGCTGTGTCTGGGCGGCGGCGCTCGGTCTCTTCACGATCACCGACTCCTTCGTCTACCTCGCCGTACAGCGTCGTTGGGACATCAGCACCAGCTTGTTTCCGCTGCTCCCGTGGGGGACTGCCGGCACGTTCCTCCTGCTCGCGATCCCGCTCGGCCGGCTTGGCGATCGGATCGGTCGCTGGAAGGTCTTCCTCGGCGGACACCTCGCGCTGATCGTCGCGCTCCTGATCGTCTGCGGACCGGTCGGCGCCTGGTGGCTGGTCCTCGCTCTCCACGGTGCCTTCTATGCCGCCACCGACGGTGTGCTCCCGGCCGCCGTCGGTCCGCTCCTGCCCGAAAACCTCCGCGCCAGCGGTCTCGCCGTACTGCAAACCGGGCAGGCACTGGCCCGCATGGCCGCAGCCGTTGCCGTCGGCCTGCTGTGGACTCTCTGGGACCTTCGGCCGGCGCTCCTCGCGTTCACGCTAGCGCTGCTAGCGGTCACGATCGCCGCCGCCATCTTCAGACCGTTGGAGGTACGCCGATGACGTCGAAGCTGTTGGGCTCCGCGATCGGGATCCTCGCACTCCTCGCAGGGGCGATCACGTACGTCGCGCACGCACGCGACGGTGGCGCGGCCGAGAACGCCGTACCGGTTGTCACGGGGCAGCCGATGCGGTTCGACGGCAAGACGCTGTTCTTCCGCAACCTCGCCGAAGGACCGGACGCCGGCAAGCTGGCCGCCGTACCAATGGCCGATCCAGGTGCTGCCCGGCGGGTGGGGGAGTTGCGTTGCGACCGGTTCGCCGCGGCGCACGGTACGGCGATCTGCCTGCGGCTGAAGGCCGGCTCGCTTCCCGCGATGACCGATCTGATCGTGCTGGACGCGAGCCTCCACGAACGCCATCGCGAGACGCTGCCCGGTACGCCGAGCCGCGCCCGGGTGTCGCCGGACGGGCGGTTCGTGAACTGGACGCTGTTCGTCACCGGTGACTCGTACGCCGCCACCGGCTTCTCGACCCGCACCGGGCTGTACGAGGTGGACACCGGGCGGCTGGTGAAGACGATCGAAGAGCTCGCCGTGTTCGTCGACGGGAAGCGGTACTTCGCCTCGGACGTGAACTACTGGGGTATCACGTTCGCTGCCGACGGCAACCGTTTCTACGTGACGATGGCGAGCAAGGGGAAGACGTACCTGATCGAGGCCGACTACCGCGCGTACCGAGGCACCGCGATCGCTGAGAACGTCGAATGCCCCTCCCTGTCACCAGACGGCCGCCGAATCGCCTACAAACAAAAAGTCGCCGACGGCGTCTGGCGCCTCGCGGTCCTGGACCTCGGCACCCGCCGCATCACCCATCCACCCGACTCACGCCCCATCGACGACCAGCCCGTCTGGCAGGGCAACGACACCCTCCTCTACCCGCTCCGGAACTCCGGCAACACCCTCGACGTCTGGTCCGTAGGTATCACCACGCCGGCCAAGCTCCTCATCCCCCAAGCCACCTCACCGTCATTTAGCTAGGGCCCGGGCGGCGAGGGCTCGGTTCATGGCCTCGAACTGGGGCTTGATGGACTTGTTGAGCCACGAGCGGGTGAAGGGGACGGCGGCACCGCTGAACTTCTCCTCCTGGACGAGGTGCGTGCGGCCGTCCGGCAGGGCAGTCAGGCGGAACGAGTGCTCGCCGTCGAAGACGGCGCCGGGCGGGACCTTGCCGATCCAGCGGAGCTCCTGGTTCGGCGTGACGGCGAGCAGTTTCGGCGTGAACTTGGTTTCGCTGCCCTTGGTGTCGCGCAGCACGTTGGTGATGGTGCCGCCGACCGTGAGTTCACCGGTCGACGAGGTGATGAACGGGTTCCAGTCCGGGTAGGCCTGGCGGTCCGTGAGGACCTTCCAGACCTGCTCGGGGGAGGCGTCGATATCGAGCTCGGTGTGCAGGACTAACGGGCGGGCGACCGTGTAGGCGGTCCAACCGGCGACCACGACGAGAACGGCGCCGAGGGCAACGAGGAACTTCTTCATGACTGCTCCGGTCCGAGGGTGCTGTTCACCAGCGCCCTCACGTAGGCGGGATCGATCGGCTCACCGGTGATGAGGAGCCGGTAGTACAGGGCGCCGACGAGCTGGTCGACGACGACGCGCGGATCGGCGTGCGCGGGCATGATTCCGTCCGCCTGGGCGCGGGTGATCGCCGTGGCGACTACCGCGTGGCGCTCGGCCCAGAGCGCGCGCACACCGTTGCCGACGCGCGGCTCGCGGGCGGCCGCGGCGACCAGGTCGGCGATCAGGGTGGTCGGGATGGCGTCGAGCGCAGCGGCGATGCCGGCGACGAAGTCGGTGAGGTCTCCACGGGGGTCACCGGTCGGATCGAACGGTACGGCGCTGGTCAGTTCGGTGATCATCGCCATCACCAGCTCGGCCTTGCTCGGCCACCGGCGGTAGATCGTGGTCTTCGCGACCCCGGCTCGCTCGGCGACCCGGTCGACCGACATCGCGTCGTACCCCCGGGCGCGCATCTCGGCCATCGCGGCGTCGAGCACCCGCCCCTCGACACCGGCGTCCCGCGGCCGTCCTCGTGGCACCATCGCCATCCCCTTTTCGCTACTGCGGTATCGGAAAAGGACTGTAACACGATTTACGGAACTGGAGTAGCGAAAAGAAACGCTGCCATGAACTGTCAGTGTTTGCTGTCACGGTTGACCGTGTGACCTCACGACCTCGGCTGCTGTTGCCCGCAGCCTTCATCACGTCCCTCGGCAACAACATCCAGCTCCTCGGCGCCGCGCTGCTGCTGGTCCGCGCGCAGGGCTCGATGCTCGACGTCGGCTGGCTCTTCATCGCTGTCGCCGTACCGCAGGCCGTCCTCTCGCCGTACTTCGGTCGCCTTGCGGACCGCTTCGACCGGCGCCGCCTGTGGATCATCTGCGACCTCGTCAGTGCGGTGGCCGCGCTCGTTCTCCCGGTCGGACTGGCGCTCGGGGTGTCCCAGCAGCCGCTCGTCTACGCGACCAACTTCGCGCTGGCGGTCATTGCCGCTCAGTTCACGCCGGCCAGTGCCGCACTGATCCGCGAACGAGTCGCCACCGCGCAGCTGCGTCGGTTCAACGCGCACTACGAGATCGCCCTCCAGTGCGGCATGCTCCTGTCCGCTGCCGTCGGTGGAGTCGCGCTCCAGTACTTCGGTCCGAAGCCGCTCTTCACCTTCAATGCGCTGACGTTCGCGTTGTCCGCCGTACTGGTGGTCGCGGTCGGAACGGGACGCCGGCCAGCCGAGTCACTCGGGGAAACAACCCGGGCTGCACGGCCCACCGCGGCACGGGTTCTCCCGCTCGCGCCGCTGGCCTTGCTTTTCGGTCAAGGTCTCGTGGTCGTGACGGTCTTCAATGCCTTGCTTCCGGTGCTGCTGATCGGAGAATGGCATCGCGGTCCGGCTGTCCTCGGCGTGGTCGACGCGCTGGGCGGAGCCGGCTTCCTGCTCGCCGCGGCTGTCTACCGTCGATCCGCGGCCCGCCTCGGTGACCTGAAGCTCGCAGTCGGCGGATTCTTGGTCTGTACGACGTTGTTCGCGCTGCAGCCGCTGTTCGGCGTACCCGTGCTGATGGTGCTGGTGCTGGTGGGCGCCTTCCTGTTCGGGCAGGCACGGATCGCGACGCGGTCGTTGCTGATGACGTCGGTGGACGTGTCGCGGGTCGGACACGCGTTCGGTCTGGCCAACGGGTACGGACTCGCCGCGACCATCGTCGTCATGCTGATCGCCTCGGTCGTCACCGGCCACTCCGACACGCGCTACGGCTTCGCGACCGTCGCCGTGATCAGCCTGCTGGCCGCCGGTCTCGCCGCTGGGTGGATCTCAACCATTGCGCGGCATCGACCAGATGTAACAGTGCTTATATAAGTGCTGTTATGATCCGTGCATGGAGGATCCCACTGAGCAGAGTTTGTGGCGGCCGTTGCACGAGTTGCTGGCGCGGCTCGATGCCGAGATCGGGCAGATCTACCTCGATCGGGACATCAAGGGGCTGAAGCCGACGTACGTGCGGGAACTGCTCCAGCTGCATCTCAAAGGGCCGATGACGATCACCGAGCTGGCCGAGGCGATCGGGCGGACGCACTCGGCGCTCAGCCAGAAGGTGGCCGGGATGCGCGCGGCCGGCCTGGTCCGGACCGTGCCGGGTGCGGATGCGCGGAGCAAGCAGGTCACGCTCACCGCGAAGTCCAAGAAGCTCGTCGAGCTGCTCGCTGCCGAGTGGCGGGCGACCGAGGCCGCGATCGCCGAGCTCGAGGCCGAGCTGCCGTACCCGATGACCCAGGTCGTCCGCGATGTCGAGGAAGCACTGGCCCGGAAGAGCTTCCACGACCGGATCGCGGAGAAGCTGCAGTGAAGCACACGTTCATCGACCTCGGGCCGCTGAAGGTCCTGACGTACCGGCGGTTGTGGATCGGGCAGGTGCTGTCGGGGTTCGGCGGTCAGCTGACCTTCGTCGCGGTGATGTTCCAGGTCTGGGACCAGACCGCGAGTCCGGCCTGGACCGGCGCGGTCGGACTGGCGCAGGCGTTGCCGTTGATCGTGCTCGGCCTGTTCGCGGGCACGCTCGTCGACCGGCTCGAACGGCGCAAGATCTACCTGCTCACCACGATCGGGCAGTTGCTGACCGCAACTGTCATGGCCAGCCAGTTGGTGATCGGTCGGGTCCCGGTGGGGGTGCTGCTGGCGCTGGTCGCCGTACAGTCGGCGTTCGCCGCGACAGCCGGACCGGTGGCGCGGACCGTGCTGCCGCAGCTGCTGTCGCGTGACCAGTTGGCCGCCGGGATCGCGCTCAACCGGATCGGGTTCCAAGGTGCGATGCTGCTCGGGCCGGCGCTCGGTGGCGTGATCGTCGGCACCTGGGGAGTCGGCGTCTGCTACCTCGTCGACGCGGTGAGCTTCCTCGCCGCGCTGTACGGCGTACTCGGGCTGCCGCGGATGAAGATCGAGGCCACTGCGAAGCCGGGGCTGCGCGGGGTCTGGGACGGGTTGACGTTTGTCGTCGCGACGCCGGTGATCCGGGGTGCGTTGATCACCGACCTGGCCGCGACCGTGCTGTCGATGCCGATCAGTCTGTTCCCGGTGATCAACGCGGAGCGGTTCGGAAACAACCCGCGGACGCTCGGGCTGTTCCTGACCGCGATCGCTGTCGGCGGGGTCGCCGCGTCGTTGTTCTCCGGGTCGTTCACCCGATTGCCTCGGCACGGGCTGGTGATGTTGTGCGGTTCGGCCGGGTGGGGGATTGCCCTGCTGCTGTTCGCGTTCTCGCCGGCCGCGTGGCTGGCGTTGGTGTGCCTCGCGTTCGCCGGTGCGGCGGATACCGTCGCGGTCGTCTCCCGCAGCACGATCGTCCAGTTGCACACGCCGCCCGAACTGCTCGGCCGGGTCAGTGCTGCCGAGCAGATCGTCGGTCAGGCCGGCCCCGATCTCGGCAACCTCCGCGGCGGCGTGGTCGCGCAGCTCACCTCACCGGTGGCCTCGCTCGCCTCCGGAGCATTGCTGTGTGTCGCAGCCGTCGCCGCGGTCGCGGCCAGTACGCCGGGGTTGCGGCAGCCTGCGGTCACTCAGGACGCGTGAGACCGACCGTACGGAAGCCGGCGTTGCCCATCGAGGACTCAGGCGTGTTCGATGAGCGGGCGGCGTTGCGGTAGCGGTTGCAGTACGAGTCGTGGCAGAGGTACGAGCCGCCACGCATCACCCGGGCCGCGCCGAGCGATGGTCCGGGCGGGTTCTCGGCGGGGGAGAACTTGTAGTAGCGCGGGCCGAACCAGTCCGCGCACCACTCCCACACGTTGCCGACCATCTGCCACAGCCCGTAGCCGTTCGGCTGGAAGGTGCGGACCGGCGCAGTGGTCAGGTAGCCGTCCTCCTCGGTGTTCGTCCGCGGGAACTCGCCCTGCCAGATGTTGCACCGCCACTCGCCGTCGGTCGCGTTGTCGATCAATTCGTTGCCCCACGGGTACCGCAGGCCCTCGAGACCTCCGCGGGCGGCGTACTCCCACTCGGCCTCGGTCGGCAGCCGTCGCCCCGCCCACTTGCTGTAGGCGACCGCGTCGTTCCAGCTGACGTGGACGACGGGATGGTCGTCGAGTCCGTCGAGATCGGACCGCGAGCCGCCCGGATGTCGCCAGTCGGCGCCGCGGACGCCGACCCACCACGGGGTCCCGGATGCCGGTCCCATCACCTCGTCCGGTTCGGCGGCCAGGGCGAGATGGAACACTGCCGAGTAGCCGAAGGTCTCGGCCTCGGTGCGGTAGCCGGTCGCATCGGCGAAGCGGGCGAAGTCGGCGTTCGTCACGCTGGTCGCGTCGATGCTGAACGACGCCAACTCGACCTGATGCACCGGCGTCTCGCCGTCGGCGGCGTTCTCGTCCCCGTTGCTGTTACCCATCGCGAACGAGCCACCACTGAGCACAACCTGCTCGACCCCATGCTCCCCGCGTGCGTCCGAGACCGGCGGAGGTGCCGCCACCTCAGCGCGTGCGGGCGCACAACAGGACGGACGGTCATCGCTCATGCGAGCAAGCTTAGGTCGGCTGCACTCGCGGGGTCAGCCGAGGCTCGGTGGGCCTTGCTCGATGCGGCGCAAGATCGGGTCCAGGCGGTAGAAGTCGGTGCCGGTGATGAGTTGGCGTTCGTCCCACCAGGTCGCACCCGCTTCGGCGAGCGGTTCGACGAGGGCGCGGGAACGGGCGGGGTCGGACGGGCTGATGCCGCCGACAATCACGTCGTACGGCGTGCTTGTGTCTTTGCGCTCGCCGTTGATGAACGCGACCAGGTCACGGAGCTCGTCGACCGGTGGGGCTTCGCCGTGGTTGGCGGTCTTGAACAGCGGCACGGCGCCGTCCCAGCGCGCGGCTCGGCGCATCGGGGCCTTCCGCGGCCAGTAGCCGGCGATCCAGACCGGCGGCCGCGGTCGCTGGACCGTTGCCGGAAGCAACTCGACGTCATCGGCGCGGTAGTGCTCGCCGGCGTGGTCCACCCGCTCGCCGGACCAGTACGCCGTCAGCAGGTCGAGGCCCTCGTCCAGCCGCGAGGCCAGCACCTTCGGGTCGGTCTCGTCGCCGAAGCTGCCGAACTCGTCGTCGATCGGCCCACCGAGCCCGGCGCCGAAGATCACCCGGCCGCCGCTCAGGCCGTCGAGGGTGGCGACCTGTCGCGCGAGTTGCTCGGGCCGCCGCCGGGCGATCGGCGTGACCAGCGGACCGAGCTTGATCCGCGACGTCGCCAGCGCGGCCGCCGTCATCAGCATCCATGGGTCGCCGAACGGCTGGCCGCGCCGCCGCTCCTTGCTGTGCACGACGTGGTCCCAGAAGAACAGCCCGTCCCAGCCGGCGTCCTCGGCGGCCTTCGCCACCCGCGTGACGGTGTGGGCGTCGGCGAAGTCTCCGAAGTTCGGAATGTTGATCGAGAAACGCATGGTCACTCACCCAGCCGTAGTTCGATGAACGGAATCGTGTCGCCCGGCAGCAAGTAGGTCTCCACCTCGACGAACCCGTGCGCCTTCGCGAACCGTACGCCGTCCTCGTTGCTGCTGAGGATGTGCGTCTCGATGCCATCGCCCAGCTCCCGCCCGCGCCGCAAGCAGTGCTCGTAGATCGCTGTACCGAAGCCACGACGCCGGTACGCCGGGAGCACGCGAGCGATCACCACTGCGGCCGAGGTCTCCTCGGACGGCGGCCGGACCGTGGAGCATCCGACGACAACGTCACCGTCGTACGCCACCTCGAGGACGTGCCGCGTCATCCGCTCACGGATCTCGTCGACCGACAGCGGCGCCGTCGGGATGATCTCGTTGTGCACCCGCTGCCAGTCCAGCACCGTCTGGTCGTCCGTCACCGGCACGATCCGAAGCTCGCTCATCCCGCAACTCAACAGCCGGGCGCGGGCGGCGGTCAAACGGATTCGGTCCCGGGGGAGTAGTAGCGTCCGTGTCGTGCGGATCCTCTTCGTTGGTAACAGCTTCACCTCGCGGAACAACCTGCCCGGGCTGCTCAAGGGGCTGGCCGGGGCGCGCGGCCTTGAGATCGAGCACAAGCTGATCTCGGCCGGAGGCGCGTCGCTGCGGCAGCATCTCAACGCGGGCAAGGCGCTCGACGAGATCGCGGGCGGCGGATTCGACACCGTCGTACTGCAGGAGCAGAGCACGCTTCCGATCAAGAGCCCGGATCGCTTCCGGGAGAGCGCCCGCGACTTCGACGAGGCGATCACCGCGGCCGGTGCGCGGACCGCGTTCTACCTGACCTGGGCACGCAGGAACGCACCAGAGACCCAGCAGGCTCTGACCAAGGCGTACGGCGGCGCCGCGGTGGAACTCGGTGCGACGCTCGTACCAGTCGGGATGGTCTGGGAGCGCTTCCTCAGCCAGTACGACGAACCAGCACTGCACGACGCGGACAACAGCCACCCCGCGCTCGCGGGCAGCTACCTCGCGGCATGCGTGTTCCTCATCGCCTTGCTGAACGAGGACCCGGTCGGTACCGACGTACCGGTGAAGGGCCTCACCGCGGACACCGCCGCCCAGCTCCGGCAGGCGGCCTGGGACATTTGCTCCGACCTGGCCGCAGCCGAGTAACCCGCCACGATCACCATGGCGCACCAGAGTCGGGTGGATCAGAACCGCCGCGATCAGGCGGAGGCGTGCGGTAGCGCCGACCCGCAGGGCTGGTCCACGTGGCCGTGCCATCGGGATTGGATGTGATGACCCATCCGCCTTCGTGCTTGAGGCGGTGATGGTGCCGGCACAGGCAATGAAGGTTGTCAGTGGTGGAACGGCCGCCTTCCGCGAAGGCGACGCGGTGGTCGACATCGGCGAACTCAGCAGGCTGGTTGCACCCAGGGAACTGGCAGGTTCGATCACGCAGGCGGACGAAGCGATCGGTCGCAGCATCCGGTGCGTACCTGTCCGGTTTCCCGGCCGGTGGCTCGTCGCTGAGCCGAAGGCCGATCCGGGACCGGCCGGCACCCCCGAGGAGAGTTCGAGCCAGAGCGCGAGTGAGGTGCTTACGCAGAGATTCTTGGGGAATCGGCCCGTAGTGTTCGGCCGTCCCGCCAGTGCTGTTCTCGCCGTCGATCAGTGCGCGAATCTCGGCGCCAGTCGCATGGATGACGACGGTGGCGTCCACGCCAGCGGTAGAGTCGTCGTGTAGCTCAACGTCTGCGTTTTCGCCCGGTTCTCTGCCCCTTCGAGTCCGGGGTAGGAGCCGCTCCAGCGCGATGTCGGCCCGCAGTTGGTCCATGGAGCGGGAGTCCCCCTGACGACGCTGGTACGCCGCCGCACGGGTCAGGCTGTTCATCACCGCGCCCGCGTCCAAGGCGTCGTGGGTGTGAACCAGTTCAGCCGTGCCGTCACTGTTCGGGAAGATCCGCACCGACCGCTCATCCATCGCCCGCGCGTGCGCCTTGCTACGCGCATCCGGCGAACGCCGCGCGGCTTCCCGCTGCGCCTCCTGCTTCAGCTTCTGCAACGGATGCTTCTCGGCCCACCCCAGCAGTGCCGTCTCGGCCGCACGCCGAGCGTCCGGATCGTCCAGGACCGACAACTCCCGCACGATCGTGAACGCGGCCCGCTCGGTCAACTGACCTTCCTCCAGCGCCCGCAATGTCGCCGGAAAGTTGTGCACCAACTCGCACGACGTATGAATCCTGGCCATCGCAGCGCCCTTGTGCATCTGCCACACCAACGCGAGCTCGTCAGCAGTCGACCGGAGATCACCCGCCACCCATCGACGCTCGCCCGGTTCCGCGACCCGATCCCCAGGCTCGGGGTGGCGGTGCCCGAGATCAGCCGACACACCGTGCAACGAGGTCTCGTACGCGGCGGTCGCCTCGGCCTTCATGGCGGCCAGCCGTGCCTCCAACCGGCAGATCGCCTCGTGCCGATCCAACCAGCCTGAGTCGCTCAACTCTGACGTGTCCTGGAACGCCACCGCCTCGAACAAGTCGGCACCACGGTCGTCCGGGCCGTCATACCGGCCGAGGAGTCCGTGCCGAGCCGCGAGCCGCGCATCAGCGCGCACCCGGTCGACCAACGCCAAGAACGGGGCATCCCAGTGCCCGTCGTCACCCTGACCCGCCGACGCTGCTCCCGGCGCACCAGGCACGACAGACAGCGCCCGTCCGGCCGGCACCTCCGACGGGCCGCTGGCCTCGTCGGGAGCCTGATCGACCGGACACTCACTCATGCATTCGATCATACGTTCGAATACGACGTATCGCCAAATCGGCCCTCACTTCGCGTCGTGGAAGACCAGTCCGAGCGTGTGGCGCTGTCCTGAGCGGATCGCCGAAACGCCGTGCCGCACCGGCGCGGCCGACCAGCCGCGTGCGGACTTCACCGGACGATCGCGCGTCGTGAACACCAACCCGTGCCCCTGCGGGATCAGCGTCGACGTACCCCGCGACTGCGCCCGCGGCCGCTGCTCGACCAGCAGGAACTCACCGCCGGAATGATCGACGCCAGGGTCGTTCAGATTGATCACGACCTGGAGCGGAAACACCTTGTCGCCATAGAGATCACGGTGCAAGGCGTTCCAGTCGCCCGCGCCGTACCGCAGCAGGATCGGTGTCGGCCGCTCCTGCCCCGCCCGATGACAAACGTCCAGCCATTCGTCGAGCGTGTCCGGCCACTCGGCCTCCCGCCCGAGCCTCGAGTACCACTCCCGCGCAATCGGCAGCAGCCGCGGATAAAGCGCCTGCCGCAACGCCTCCACAGCCTCAGGGAACGGCCGATCGAAGTACCGGTACTGTCCCTCGCCGAACCGATGCCGCGCCATGTCGATCGTCGCCCGGAACCGCTGTACGTCGTCGTACATCCCAGCGATCCGCAAGGCCTCGGCGGGCGTCAGCAACTGCGGCAACAGTGCACAACCGAGATCATCAACCGAAGCGGCCACAGCGTCCCAGTCAGCGCCGGCGACGCGTCGTTCGTACCTGTTCATACCCATGGAACGGCACAGCCCACAGTTATGTGAGGACCTGTTCCAGCACCGTGATCGGAGCCAGCATCGTCGCGTCGTCAAGCGGGCGCTCACCCGTCTCGAGCATCTGGAGGAAGACCTTCAGCCCAGGTACGACGTACTCCGAATCAAGCCGTACGTCGCGACTCACCAGCACCGTCCGCCCGACGAGCTCGGCATGGAACGGCACCCGGCCGTCGTCCGTAGGCTTCACCAACTGCAACGTCACCAGCACCCCGCCGCACACATAGCGCACGACGACAGTGGACCCAACGCGCTCGACCGTCACCCGACCAGGCTCGCCAGGAGCCAACCGCTGCGCCAGATCAGCCGCATGGATTCCGTAGAAGAAGATCCCGCTGTACTCACTGTCCGGATCAGCCGGCCCGGTCACCGTGACCGCCTGCAGTTCACCGACCGAGGCCGCGGCGAGCGCATCCGCGTCCGCGACCCAGCGCACCGCGGAGTACGACGTCACCGGCGCACCACCGCGCCGCGACGCGTCCAGGATCGCCCGCGCATCCGCCGTACTCGCGGCTAACGGCTTGTCCACCCAGACCGGGACGCCCGCCTCCAGAAACGGTACGGCGTGCTCGCGGTGCAACGCGCCGTCGCGGTTGGTGGCGATCAGTGCGTCCACGCTGCCGAGCAACTCGGCCGAGGTCGGCACGAGTTCGGTGATCCCACCGATCTTGGCGAGCTTCCGGTTGCGTTCGTCATCCGCGCCCACGAGCGCCACGATGCGGGCGGTGTCGGCGACGGGATCGACGTTCAAGTGCTGGATGATGTGCTCGGCATGGCTGTTCTCGGTGCCGACCAGGGCGATGCGAAAGGGCATGAGTCAGTCCTCTTTCAGTTCGACCGGTTGCCCTGAACGGGCGGACTCGTAGACAGCCAGCACAGTCGCCAACGATCGCCGCCCGGCCTCCAGCGGCACCGCCGGCGGGCGGTCGTCGCGGACCGCGCCGATGAAGTCGCGGTACTGCGCAAGATGCGCGAGCTCGACCGGCCCCCACCCGTCCGGCCCTTCCAGCACCGGCGCCTCGGGTACGTCGGCGTTCGCCGCGGCGAAGTACGCGAGCTGGTCGTCGTCGAGGACCGCAGTCCCTTGATCGCCGTGGATCGTCAGCCGCACCGGACGGCCCGGGTACGCCGCCGTACTGGCCAGCATCAGCCCGATAGCGCCGCTCTCGAAGACGATCGATGCACCGGCGAGATCCTCGACCTCGATCCCCGAGTGGGCGAGTCGCCCGGTCTGCGCGCTCACCTGGACCGGCCGGCCGAGCATCCAGACCAACAGGTCGAGCGCGTGGATGCCTTGGTTCATCAGGGCGCCGCCGCCGTCGACCGCGAGCGTGCCCCGCCAGTCGTCGCCGTCGTAGTACGACTGCGGCCGGAAGAACGCGGACTCGGCGATCCCGGATGTCACGCGCCCGAGGGCGCCGCTGTCGATCGCGGCCCGGATCTGCGCGACCGGCGGTTGGAAGCGGCGCTGGCTGATCACCGAGACGGTCAGCCCGGTCTCCCGCTGCACCTCGATCAACCGGTCGGCGGCGGCCAGCGTGATGTCGACCGGTTTCTCGACGATCACGTGTTTGCCGGCTCGCAGCGCCTCGACGGCAACATCGGCATGCAGTGCGCTCGGTAGACAGATCCCGACGGCGTCGACCTCCTCCGCGGCGTACGCCTCGGCCGGCGTCGCATAGGCCCGACCACCGTACTGCGAGACGAGTTTGCCGGCGCGTTCGAGGCTCTGGTCGACGACAGCTGCCAGCACGGCCTCCTCTCCGAGAACTCCGAGGGCTTCGATGAGGCGAGCGTGCACGGCGCCGATCATGCCGGCACCGATGAGGGCGAAACGCATAGGACCTCTCTTCAGTCGGTCGTCCAGGAGATGGGTACCCCGCCGTTCTCGGCGGACCGTTGCGCGAGGAGTGCGAGCCGCGTCGCCAGCAGGCCGCGCTCGGTGGTGATGTCCGGTTCGTTGCCCGCAGCAAGCGCCTGCAGGACGAGCTCGGCCGGGCGATGACCGGCAGGCAGCGGTACGTCGTGCGGCGCCAGGTCGGTCGTGGTGAGGACGAGGCGGTTGCGCGCCCAGAGCAGTTCGGCGGTGCCTCTGGTGCCGACGAGTTTCATCCGGTAGTCGCCGTGCACCGGCGAGCCGGCCGGGTTCATCCAGTCCACGCCCGCGGTGATGACCGCACCAGGTCCGCTCAGCGTCGCGACGCCGTACGAGCTGTTCACGATCGAGCCACTCACGGTCCCGCTGGTCAGGCCGGTGAAGAGCAGGGCGGCGTCGATGTCGTGGACGGCGAGGTCGTTGAGGAGTCCGCCGTACCGCGCGCGTTCGAAGAACCACGCCGGACGCGTCGGGCGGTTCAGTTTGTGCGGGCCGGACGACGTCACGCCGTGGATCGTGCCGAGCTGATCCGCGATTCCCAGTGCCCCGAGGGTGACGGGGTAGTACCGCTTCTCCAGCAGAAGGGTCACGTGGCGGCCGGTGCGCTCCGCGGCCTCGGCGATCGCGTCGAGGTCCTCGAGCGTCGTACACAGCGGCTTGTCGGCGATCACGTGGCAGCCGGCGTTCAGAGCGTCGACCACAACCTGACCGCGGTCGCCGTAGATCCCGGCGACCATGACGACATCGGGCTCGACCTCGCGCAGCATCTGCTGGTGATCGGTGAACACCTTGGCGTCGTACGGCGTGGCCCACCGCTCGGCGGTCTCGCGGGACGGATCAGCCACCGCGACCAGCTCGTACTCGGCGACCTGATCGACCTCCGCGGTCGCGTAGGCCACGTGTGGATGGGCGGCGCCGGCGATGGCGATACGCGTCATGATCGTGATTCCAGCATGCAACCGGTTGCACGTCAACGCATCAGGACGTCGAGTTCGGTGCCGCCGCGGTCGTCGCGCGGGTCACCAGGTGAGTCGCGATGGTGACGCACTCGGCGCTCGGCTCGGTGGCCTCCAGCAGGTTGACGAGCAGTTTCGCGGCCGCCGTACCGGCGGTTGCGGCACCCGCCGAGACGCTGGTCAGGGCCGGCGTCGTGAGGGCGGCAAGGGTGTCGTCGCAGCCGACCAGGCTGAAGTCCGTCGGCACCGAGATGCCGCGCACCTCGAGCCCGGCCAGCACGCCCTGCGACACCACGTCGTCGAACGCGATCGCCGCGGTCGCTCCCGATCGGACGACCGCCGACACCGAGTCCCGCCCCGCTGCGTAAGTCGGCCGCCCGACCTCGACGATCTCCACCGTCAGCCCCGCCTTGGCGGACGTCTGCGTCAGCGTCTTCCGCCGCTGCTGGTCCGACCACGAGTCGCGCGGCCCGGCCAGATACGCGAGCCGCTGGTGGCCGAGCTTCTTCAACAACAGCACGGCCTCGGTCATCCCGCCCGACGAGTCGATCAGGACCCGCGGGATCCCGTCCAGATCGCGGTTGACCAGGACGACGGGACGCGTCGCCGCCAGCTCGCGGATCAACTCCTCGGACAGCCTCGGCGAGGCGAGCACGAACCCCTCGACCTGCGGCGCGAGCCGGGCGATCAGCTTGGCCTCCCGCTCCGCGGACTCGTCGGAGTCACCGAGGAACACCGCGAGGTCGGCGGTCTCCGCTGCCAGTTGCAGGCTGCGCACCAGCGGCGGGAAGAACGGGTTCGCGATATCCGGTACGACGACGGCGATGTTCCCGAACCGTCCTGTCGACAGCGCCCGCGCCGCCTGGTTGCCGACGTACCCGAGCCGCATCGCGATAGCGCGGACGTGCTGCACGGTCTCCTGGCTGAGCAGCTGCGGCCGGGTGAAGGCACGCGACACCGTCGACCGCGAAACCCGGGCGGCGGCCGCGACGTCCCCGATGGTGACCCCCGGCGCCCGGCCGGCACGTGATGCCATGCCCACACCCTAAGGCTCCGTGCAACCGGTTGCACTACCTCAGGACCTCGAACCGATAGTTCAGGTTCTCGGCACTCAGGAGCTTCAGTTTCGTGGGGTGTACGCCGGGACTGTCGTAGAAGCGGACACCCTCGCCGAGAAGGATGGGGATGATGTGGAGGACGAGTTCGTCCACGAGTCCGGCTTCGACCGCCAGTCGGGGGACCGTGCCGCCGGTGACGACCAGGTTCTTGCCGGCGGCTGCCTCCAGGCCCTGGGCCACGACGTCCCGGATGTCCCCGGAGACATAGGTGAATTCCGGGATCGGGTTCGTGGCCGGGTCCTTGTGGGTGTAGATGAGGATCGGGCCCTGCCACACCCCGCCGTACGGCCGGTTCTCGCCGACCGCCTCGACGCGTTTGCCGCCGCACAGGAACGCGCCGCACGTCGCGATCACCTCGTCGCCGAGCCCGGAGGGGCCGCCGTCGGCGGCGGACATCCAGTCGACGCTGTCGTCGCGGTCCCCGATGAAGCCGTCGAGGGACATCGTCATGTGCCAGATCACTGTGCCTGTCATGGCATTCAGCTTGCTCCGGCCTGATCCATGCGTCCAATGCCAATGTCGCGACCGAAGCATAGATAGCATCGATACATGCTTGATCTTGTCCGGTTGCGGGTGCTGGCCGCGGTCGCCGCGCACGGTTCGGTCACCGCGGCGGCCGCGGCGCTGCACTACACGCAGCCCACCGTCAGCCACCATCTCGCCCGGCTCGAGGCCGCGACCGGCGCGAAGCTCGTCCAGAAGGCCGGCCGCGGCATCCGCCTCACCCCGGAGGGCGAGGTGCTCGCGCGCCGCGCCGCGGAGATCGTCGGCCGCGTCGACGCCGCCGACGCCGAGCTCGCCGCGCTCGTCGGCCTGCGCTCCGGCCTGGTCCGGCTCGGCGCCTTCAGCTCGGCGCTCAGCGAACTCGTCCCACCCGCGGCGGCCGAGCTCCGTCGCGAACACCCGAACATCCAGTTCGAACTCTCCGACGTCCACCCGCGGGTTGCCGTCCAGCAGTTGCGGGCAGGTGCGATCGATCTCGCGATCGTCTTTCGGTACGACGACGAGCAGCCGGACGACGGCATCCGGTACACATACCTGCGTGACGACCCGATCCATCTGCTCAGCCGCCGGACCGGAGAAACCCTCGCCGACCATCGGGACTCGGACTGGATCGCGGGCTGCGTGAACTGCCGCGACGAGCTGCTGCAGCACTGCGCGGACGCCGGCTTCACGCCGCGGATCGCCTTCACCAGCGATGATGTGATCGTCAAGCAGGCCCTCGTCCGCGCCGGTCTCGGTGTCACCACCACGCCCGGTCTGGCGTTGCGGGCGCACCTCGCCGAGGGGGTGCGATCGACCGAGTTGCCGGTCGTTCGCCGCATCCTGCTCGCCACCTACGGCGAACCGCCCGACCCGCCGGCCACGGCGGCCTTCATTACTGCCCTGAAACGAGTAACACTGGCCTAGGGGGAGCCACTCGACTCCGGTTGGAGGACCGGGCGATGGGCACTGGGTGAGCATGGTGGACGTCGAGCTGCGGTATCTGCGGATCTGGCGGGCAGCCGTGGGGCTGCTGGCCATTCTCGGTGTGGTCAGTGCACTGGTTTTCGTGTCACCGGCGACGAACCTGGTGGTCTTCACGGTCGCCGCTTTCACCGCCGGCGCAATCTGTCTCAGCATCGGTCTCGGCCGCGACTTGCCGACCTCGGACCTGCTCAACATGGTTCCCCGCGGTGCGGTGCTCGGTGGACTGTGCGTACTCGCGGTCTGCGGGTACGCCGCCGCGATCGGAGCCCGCACCGTGACGCTGCTCCTGCTGATGGTCGGCGTGTCTCCGCCGGTCATCGACTGGTTGCGCTCGGGCCGGGCCGACCGGCCGGCGCGGGAACGGCCGCGCCGGACGATCAGGTTGCCCAAGGCATCGAACCGGCACTTGAACGCGGTCCGCGCCGAGGACGACCCGGCCGCGGGCCTGCCGATGCCGAAGTATCTGGTCGCCGTGGTGCGGAGCGTCGGCGAGCTGAGTGACGAGGAGCTGTGCCTCGCCTGGCGGCGAAGCTTCACCCAGCTCCAGCGTGCGATGGGGCCCGACCGGAGGCAGGCGATGGCCGACGTACGCCGTGCCTACCTCGACGAACTCGAACGCCGCCACCCCGACTCGTTCGCCGTCTGGCTGGCCTCGAACCCGCGCGCCGCCGGCAACCCGGCCCGTTTCTTCACTCACCGCGCCGACCACTAGGCAACTAGGAAAACTAGGAAAACGCAGCACGAAGGTCCGCGGCGATGAGTTCGACCGCGTGGCGGCCCGCGGACAGCGCGCCCGGAAAGTTCAGGAACGCGTGCATCGTGTCCGCGTACTCGACCAGCCGCGTCGGTACGCCGTCCTGCTCCAGGCGACCCGCATACGCCAGCGCGTCGTCGCGCAACGAGTCCCGCCCGGCCGCCAGCATCAGCGTCGGCGGAAGCCTCGCGAGCGAGTCGGCCCGCAGCGGTACGGCGGCCGCCGGTACGTCGTCCGCGGGGAAGTACCACTCGTACCACTCGGCGTCCGGGTGCACGTCCAGCGTCGGATAACACAGGATCTGGCGATCGGGGACAGGGCCACCTTCGTCCCGAGCGAGCAGGCACGCCCCGGCGGCCAAGGCCGCGCCCGCACTCTGACCGCCCACCGCGACCCGCCCGTCGCCGTCGAGGTTCTCGCGAATCCACTGAAGCGTGTCGTGAACGTCGAGAAGTCCTGCTGGATAAGGATTCTCCGGCGCGAGCCGATAGTTGAGGGAGACAACAGTAACGTTGCCGCCGGCAGCTATTCCGGACGTCGCGTACTCGATGTCCCGCAGATGCCCGCCGATGAAGGAACCACCGTGCAGCCAGAGCAGAACCGGTCGAGGCTCCGGCGACATGCTGTAGATCCGCGTCTCGAGGGACCGCCCCGGCAGCTCGATCACGACGTCCGCGATCCCCGGCCGCGGATCACGCTCACCCGCCAGCGCCGGATCCGGCAGGTCCTCCCGATCCAGCAGTAACGCCTGATACGGATCGAGCTCGGGGTACCCGGGTTGATCGGCGAGCACCTTCCGCAGCGCGTCCGTCTCCGGTCCGTACTCCGGGCTGTCGACGACTTCGCGCGTCATGCGCTCACCGGCTGCAGGTGACGCGCCGCATGCGCGAACAGGATCCCGTCGGGCGTCGTCGAGACGTACTCCGTCAGCGCCCCGATCCCCCCGTCGAACCCGGCACCCGTCGACGGGTCCGCCCAGGTCTCCTCGTCGTACCGCGAGATCTCGTCGACGAGGGCCTCGCCGACACTGTGGAATCGGTGCAGCACGAGTTCGGACGGGATCCGCCGGCCCGCCTCGACGCCGCCGAGGTTGAGCGCGCGCCCGATCTCGGCGGTCTCCCAGCGCGGATCGAGACTCCAGTGCAGGCGGCCCGCCCGGGCTTCTCGCAGTACGGCGAGCGTGATCTCGTCCCACATCAGCACGTGCGCGACCAGGTCGTGCAACGAGTCACAGAAATCCCCGAGCGGTCCGGCGGTCACGTCGTACGGCGCCCGCAGCTCGTCCTCGCCCAGTCCCTCGATCCGGCTCAGCAACAGGTCCTGGTCCCGCCGGATCATCCCGGCCGCCTGCGCCGGCGTTGTAGTCGGTGTACGCATGCCGATCAATCAACCATCCCGCCCGCGACCGCCCCGGCCGATTGCGCGAAACTCTCAATCAATCCACAGCGCGGTACGTCGCCATCTTCGCGCGTGCTCCGCACGTGTTCATCGAGCACCAACGCCGCCGCCCGCCACGACTAGCGTCAACGAACAGCAGCGAACACTCGTCCGCCGCACACGTTCGGATCCGATCGCCAAGCGGACCGGACAGCAAGTCGACCGCGTCCCGAGCCAAACCACTGAGCAGACCCGGCACATCGACCGATCCACTCTCCGCATGAAGCTCCGCAGTCAGCCGAGGACCCGCTAACGGACGACTGCTCCACCGATTGACCACCTCCAGATCAGCGGCGTACGTCGTCCCGGTGAAGAGCCGGTACAACGCCTCCCGCAGCTCGACAGCCTGGCGATATGCACGCCCCGAAACAGCGGGCTCGTCCTGCGCGAGCCCGGCTTCGCGGAACCAGCGGCCGAGATCGGCCGGCTCCGGGATGCGCTCGAACGGTGCCTGCTGCCGCTTGCCGAGAGTCGCAGTGAAGTCGACCGACGGCCGCCCGCCGACCCAGGTGAAGCGCGTGTCCATGCCGCGTAGTCTATCCTTCTGTTACCAGTTGAACCGGTAGCAGAGGGAGGGCTTGTGAGGATCGGGATCGTCGGCGCGGGCGGTGTGGGCGGGTACTTCGGCGCGCGGCTGGCCGCCGCCGGGCAGGACGTGGCGTTCGTGGCCCGGGGCAAGCACCTGGAGGCGCTGACGGCCGACGGGCTCGTGGTGCGGAGCCCGGCGGGCGACCTGCAGCTACCCGTGCAGGCGACCAGTGAGCCGACCGAGATCGGTCCGGTGGACTACGTGCTGATCTGCGTGAAGACGTGGCAGTTGCCCGACGCGATCGACGCAATCCGCCCGCTCGTGGGACCGGACACCGCGATCGTCACGGTGCAGAACGGAGTCGAGGCGCCCGATCAGGTCGCCGAGGTCTACGGGCGCGACGCCGTACTGCCCGGCGCCGCGGAGGTGATCGCGTACGTCGAGAGTCCCGGCCTGATCCGGCATCTCGGCAACGGGAAGCTCAACTTCGGCGAATGGGACAACACGGCTACGCCGCGAACCGGTCTGCTGCGCGACGCCTTCGTCGCGGCGGGACTCCAGGCGACCGTTCCGGACGACATCTGGGCAGCGTTGTGGACGAAGTTCCTCTCGGTCGTCCCCGGCGGCGGCCTCGGTACGGCGACCGGCGCAGGGTACGGCGTACTCCGCACCCACCCCGCCACCCGCCGGCTGCTCACCGAGGCCATCACCGAGATCCGCGACATCGCACGGGCGCGAGGCATTCGGCTTGCCGAGGACATCCTACCGCGGACGCTCGCCTGGGTCGATCAGCTCCCCGCCGACGGGACGACGTCGCTCCAGCGCGACCTGATCGCCGGCCGCCCGTCGGAGCTCGACGCCTGGACCGGCGCCGTCGTACGCCTCGGCGCCGAATCGGCCGTCCCGACCCCGGTCAACACGTTCCTCTTCGAACTGGCCGGCGCCCGAGCGCTCGCTACTGGTAACTGACGAGCCGATCCGTGGTCGTCCTCCGATGCGGGATGGACGACGCGAACGACAGCACCGCGAGCAGCGACCAGAAATAGAGGGCGACCCACACCTCGCGCGGTCCGATGGCGGAGCCCTGGGCAAGCGCCGCGATGAGCCATCCCGGGATCGGCAGCAACGCGACCGCCGTACAGGCGATCCGGGCCGATCGGCGGCCACTTCCGGCGATCGCGTAGCCGCCGGCCATGCCGAACAGCGGTACCGCGAGAGCGCCGCCGCCGATGCCGTCGGCGAGGAAATGTGCCGGGTCCGTGATGCCGGGAAGGAGTACGGCGGCGAGGAGCAGCGGGGAGAACGTCAGCCACCGCCGCCGCCTCCCGCCGGTCCGGCGCAGGTACTCGGACCATCCGAGCAGGGCGCCGAGAACCGCCCCGGGCAGGAGGATCCAGCCGAAGGTTCCGGACCAGGTGACCGTGGACCCGGGCCCCGCGACCTGTGCCATGAATCCGCGCAGACCGCAGGCCCAGGCCAGCCCGCAGGCCCCGCCGGCCGCCAACAGACGCCACATCCTCAGCGCTCGATCCGGGGCTCGATCCGGGCGCGGATCCGTGGGTTCGAGGCTGCTGCCTGCGTGCGACGTGTGAGGACGGCTGCGAACAAGACGCACAGCGTGATGCCGTAGATCGTGACGCCGAGTGGAAGTGCGCTGGTCATGCTGAGCCCGATCATGACCACGGACCAGACGCCTGCGAGGAGGGCGGCGTACCGCTGCCAGCCGGTCCACAGCCGCAATGCGACGACGCCGGCAACGATCAGGCCGATCGCGGTGAGGGCGACCCCGAGGCCGAAGCAGGCGCCGACCAGTTGCGGACCGGTGTCGTCGAGGCGCTGGTCGGCGATCGGCACGGACGCCAGCTCGGCGAGCAGCAGGACCAACGTCCCGCCCGCGGCGAGCGCGGCGCCGATCCGGCCGGCCCGGGTCGTCATCGCGCGGAACACGGCGACCATCCCGAGGAACACGAGCAGATGGAGTACGGCGTACACGATCGAGACCGGGACGAACGCGTCGGCGCTCCACGGGTAGCTCCACAGCTTGTCGGAGATTTCGGACGCCGGTTTCACGACGACCTCGACCGCGAGGCCGGTCAGTGTGGTCACTGCGGCGCCGATCAGACCGGTGATACCGAGGTTGCGGTTCATGGTTCCCCACCTTTCGAAGACAGTGCCTCGACGGTAGGAACGGCTCGTTGCCGCGCGCATCGGCAGCAGTACGAGGTTCGGCGTAGGTGTCAGCACTGTTGGCGGGACGGCCCGGCGCTGCCACGATGGTGCCGTGGGAGGTCGTCGGCCGGTAGCAGCCGGGATGTTCGGGATCGGTGTGATCGCGGAGCTGGCCGCGGTCGTCCTGTCGTGGCGCCTCGAGCCGGTCTACGACACGGTGCTCTACGGCCTGTCGAACCTGGCCGTCCTCGGTGCCGGCACGGTGATCGTGCGGCGGCGGCCGGAGAACGCGATCGGGTGGTTGTTCTGCGGGTTCGGTCTGCTGAACATCATCAGCTCCGACCTCGCCCAGGGATGGGGTCTCCGCGCGGCCGCGGAGGGGTGGCCGGGCGGCCCCATCGGCGAGGGGATCTCGGCGGTCAGTTGGCTGCCGAACGGGTACGGGTGGACGCTGACGTTCTTGCTGTTCCCGACCGGGCGGCTGCCGGGCCGACGATGGCGTGCACTGCCGTGGGTCGGCGCGGCCGGTCTGCTGATCAGCATGGCGGCGTGGTCGTTGAGCCCCGACCGCGGTCGGGACTTCACCTCCGGGCGCAATCCGTGGGCGATCGCATCACTGCCGACGGGGTTGCTGCTCGGGATCGGGATGCCGTTGTTCCTCGGCTCGCTCGTGGCCGCGGTGGTGTCGCTCGCCGTACGATTCCGGCGCTCCACCGGGCTGGAACGTCAGCAACTGAAGTGGTTCGTGCTCGCCGCGGTAGTGGCGGGGATCGCGCTGCCTCTGAGCTTCGTGCTCTGGTACGTCAGCCCCGCCGCAGGCCTCATTGCCGCGGTCGCGCTGACCGGACTGCCCTTGGCGGCGGGCGCGGCGATCCTGCGGTACCGCCTGTACGACATCGACTTCTTCATCAGCCGGACGGTCGCGTACGCGAGTCTGACGGTCCTCCTCGTCTCGTCGTACGCCGTCGTGACTGTTGCCCTGGGCGCCTTTCTCGGACGGGGGTCGGCATGGACCGTCGCGGTCGCGACCCTTGTCTGCACGGTTCTGTTCCGGCCGTTGCGGGCGAGGGTCCAGGACCTGGTCGACAGACGGTTCAACCGGTCGCGGTACGACGCTCTGCATCGGATGAGCACGTTCCTCGACGACGTGCGGGCGGGGCGGCGGCCGCCCGAGGACGTGCAGGCCGTGCTCCGCGAGATTCTCGGTGATCCTCGCCTGGAGCTGCTCGTGTTTCTTCCCGAGAGCCGTCGGTATGTCGATCTGTCGGGGACCGCTCGAGACGACGCGGACGGACGGCACCGGGTCGCGATCGAGCGAGGTGAACAGCCCGTCGGCGTGATGCTGTACGACCGGACCGAGCTTGCTCCGGACCTGGTACGGCGAGTCGTCGAGGACGGTGGGCTCGCGGTCGAGATCGCGCGGCTGCGGGCCGAGCTGAGCCTGCAGTTGGTCGAGGTGACGGCGTCCCGGGCGCGCATCGTCGCGGCCGCCCACGCGGAGCGTCGTCGCATCGAACGCGATCTGCATGACGGCGCCCAGCAACGCCTGGTGTCGATCGGCCTCGCCCTCCGCCATGCACAGCACCAACTCGGCGATGCTCCGGCCGGCGATGTTCGAGCCACGTTGGACGGGGCGGTTGCAGAGGCGGCTGTAGCGATCGGGGAGCTGCGGGAGCTGGCCCGTGGCCTGCCGCCCGCGCAGCTGGACTCAGGGCTCGCGCCGGCGTGTCAGGAGCTGGCGCGGCGGGCGCCGCTGCCGGTCTCGGTACGGATGCCGGACCGTCGTTTCGACACCGGCGTCGAGGCCGCGGCTTACTTCATCTGCTGCGAAGGCCTCACCAACGCGGTCAAGCACGCGGGTGCGAGCCGGGTGGACCTGATCGCCGACCACGACCGCGAGCGTCTCGTCGTCCGTGTCGTCGACGACGGCGTCGGCGGAGCGGCACCGCGAACTGGCACCGGGCTCACCGGGCTCGCCGACCGCGTGGCCGCCCTCGGCGGGACGTTCCAGGTGCAGAGCCGGCCCGGTGCCGGTACGACGCTTGTCGCGGAGCTGCCGTGCGGATCGTGATCGCCGAGGACCAGGTCCTGCTGCGCGAAGGGCTCCGGATGCTGTTCGTCGACGGCGGCCACGAGGTGGTCGCGGCCCTCGGCGACGCGGACGGTCTGCTCGAAGCGGTCACGACGTACCGGCCTGATCTGGTCGTCGCGGACATCCGGATGCCACCGACCCATACGGACGAGGGCGCCCGGGCCGCGCACGCGGTGAAGCGCACGCACCCTGAGGTCGGCGTACTCCTGTTGTCGCAGCACATCGAGACGCAGCACGTGGTCGAGCTCGTGACGCTCGGCGGGTTCGGGTACCTGCTGAAGGATCGGGTGCTCGACGTGGCCGAATTCCTCGCCGCGGCGGAGCGGGTCGCCCGCGGTGGATCGGCGTTGGATCCGCAGGTGGTCGCGGGACTGATGGCACGGCGCGATCCGCTGGAGACACTGACCGAGCGCGAACGCGGCGTACTGCAACTGATGGCGGAGGGCCTGACGAACAGCGGGATCGCCAAGCGCCTCTACCTCAGCGAGCGCACTGTCGAGGCCCACGTCCGGCACCTGTTCACGAAGCTGTCGCTGCCCGAGAGCGAAGACGGCCACCGCCGCGTGCTCGCCGTACTGGCTCACCTAGGGGCGACTACTCCAGACCGAGGTCGGTGAGTACGTCGAGCACCGGGCGGTTCGGTGGTGCCGCGGCGACCAGGCCGCGGATGCAGCCGGTCATGACCATCCGGAAGTACGCCTCGGAGGTGATCGTCGGGAGTTCCTGATGCGCCGCGCTCAGCACCTCGTCCGCGGCGAGGAGCGCGTAGACCTTCTCGAGTTCGCGCTGGTGCGGACCTTCGGAGTACGGGCGATGCCGCTCCTCGGCCGCGGTCAGGTTGATCGCGAGCGACGCGACGGTGCCTGACATCAGCACCGCACCGGCCGGGCTGTAACCGCGCCGGCCGAGCGCCTCGACCGCCTCCCGCTGCAGCCGTACGCCGGCCTCACCGCGCGGGAATAGCCCTTGCAGGTACGCCGCGAGCCCGGGGTGCTCGAGCACGAACGTGTGGAGCTGCCGTGCGAACGACAACAAGTGCGTCTCGACGTCGTCGTTCGGATCGTCGACGATGTGCAGCTGCCGCAGTACCGCCTCACCGACCAGCGCCTCGAGCCCGGCCTTGCCGTCGACGTGCCGGTACAGCGCGGTCGGGGTGACGCCGAGCGCGGTCGCGACGCCGTTCACCGTCAGGTTGGTCAGGCCGAGCCGCAGGCCCTCCCGCTCGATGTCCGCGATGGTGATCTGCGCCTGGCGACCGCCGGTCTTCCGGCGGGGCGGATTCGCTGTCACAACTCTCCTCTACCGGGCCTGACCCAAAGTTATGCTACTAACTTAGATCGACACCGTCACCGATGGTGATCGTTTCTATCCCTTACAGCTCAGGAGATCATGGTGAGCGCACCTCGCCCCACCCGGCGCACGATGCTGAAGGCCGCCGGCGGGCTGACCGTCGCCGCCGGCCTCGGCGCCGGCACCATTCTGGCCACCTCCCTCGCCGCGAGTGCCGCCGACGACGGATTCGGCCTGCACATCACCGAGCGGAACGAAGACGATCCGCGGATGTGGTACTACCGCTTCCAGACCGACGCGATCGGCTGGGCCCCGGCCGTCAACGTCCTGCTGCCGAGCGACTATCACACCAGCGGGCGCACCTACCCGGTGCTGTACCTGCTGCACGGCGGCAACCAGGACTTCATCGCGTTCGACCGCCTCGGCATCCGCGACTGGACCGCGGGCAAGCCGCTGATCGTGGTGATGCCGGACGGCGGCAAGGCCGGCTGGTACTCCAATCCGGTCAGCTCCAACACCGGCCCGCGCAACTGGGAGAGCTTCCACCTCAACCAGCTGGTGCCGTGGATCGACGCCAACTTCCGCACGTACGCCGAGTTCGCCGGCCGTGCCGTCGCCGGCTTCTCGATGGGCGGCTTCGGCGCGCTCAAGTACACGGCGAAGTACTACGGCCACTTCGCCTCGGTCAGTTCGCACTCCGGTCCCGCGAGCGTCCGCCGCGACGCGGGCCTGGTCGTGCATTGGGCGAACGTGTCCTCCGCGGCCGTCGACCTGGCCGGCGGCACGATCTACGGCGCCCCGGCGTGGGACGAGGCACGCGTCACCGCCGACAACCCGATGGAGAACCTCGAGCGCTACCGCGGCAAACGCATCTTCCTGGTCGCCGGCACCAGCCCGAGCCCCGACCCGTTCGACTACGCCAACGAGACCCAGGTCCTGGCCGGCCACCGCGAGTTCCGCGCCGCCCTCGACAAGGCCAACATCCCCTTCACCGCCTACGAAGACCCCGGCGGCCACATGGTCCGCCCCGACCGCATGATCGAAGACCTCGACGGCATCATCGCCCACCTGAAAAAGGCCTGACCCGCCCCGCTCGGATCCCCACCGTTGGTGGGTCGACCCATCAGATGCAGGGTTTGCGTCCGAGATCCCGGACGCAAACCCTGCATCTCGGACGTCAACCCACGGGAGGCGGGGCTGGGTGGGACGTCGGCGTGCAGCGCGGGGGTGCGGCGTGTGGCGTCGGGTTATTCCTCGGCAAGGCGCTGGAGGAGTACGGCGAGCGTCTGCTGCTCGTCGGGGGTGAGTCGCGCCAACTGACTGACCATCACGTCGCGGCGCTTCTTGCGGAGGGTGGCCAGAACCTTCAGGCCGTCAGGGGTGAGATAGACGAGGGTGGCGCGGCGGTCGTGCGGGTCCGGCTGCCGCGCGACCAGCCCGGCCGCCTCCAGATCGTCCACGACCGACGTCGCCGATCGCGGCACGATGCCCAGTTGCGCTGCCAGTTCGCTCAGCCGCAGCAGCCGGTCCGCGCGATCGAGCGTCCGCAGTACCCGGAACTGCCCGTGCGTGACGCTCCCGCCGAACCCCTCCCGCGAGGCCCGCCGCTGGCGGCGAACGATCCCGTCCAGCAGGCCGGCAATCTGCTCCGCAGCATCATCGGGATCACGCATGCCCAGAGCCTAATGGGAGCGACCGGCCGCGAACCGTTCCGCATCCGCGAGCGCCCACCCCCTGGAAGCGCAGCAGAACCCAGACCAGCAACCCAGGAAGCACCAGCAGAACCCAGACCAGCAACCCAGGAAGCACCAGCAGAACCCAGACGAGCAAGCGTGTCGTGCCGTCGCGCCCGCGGGGAACAAAGCACCATCTTGTGAGGTTAGCTCATAGTGAGTTAACCTCACTATGTTGTGATCCCTGACTGGAAGGAACTGCATGTCGCAGATTTCCGGATTTCCGGGTGGGGGAGGGGGCGGTGGGCGCGCGATGCGCTCGCTGTTGAAGGACTCCTCCGTCCGGCACCACAAGTTGTCGGCGGGCACGCTCCGCCGGATCCTCGGGTTCGCCCGTCCGTACCGCGGCCACCTGGCCGCCTTTCTCGTCCTCGTGGCGCTCGACGCCGGCACCGGCGCGGTCACCCCGCTGCTGTTCAAGGCGATCATCGACCGCGGCATCGTGCCGGGCCACGCCCAAGTGGTCGTCTGGCTCGCACTCGTCGTAGCACTGCTAGCGGTCGCGAACAGCGCGATCACGCTCGCCGAGCGCTGGTTCTCGTCGCGGATCGGCGAAGGTCTGGTTTACGACCTCCGCACCGCGGTGTTCGACCACGTGCAGCAGCTTCCTGTCGCGTTCTTCAGCCGGACGCAGACCGGCGCGCTCATCCAGCGCCTCAACGGCGACGTGCTCGGCGCCCAGCAGGCGTTCACCTCCACGCTCTCGAACGTGGTCAGCAACCTGCTCAGCGTCACACTCGTACTCGCCGCGATGTTCGTGATGTCCTGGCAGATCACCCTGCTCGCACTCGTCGTACTGCCGCTCTTCGTCATCCCCGCCCGGCTGCTCGCCGGAAAGTTGCGCACGGCAACAGCGGAGACGTACAAGCTGAACGCCACCATGGCGCAGACCATGACCGAGCGCTTCAACGTCGCCGGCGCCGTGCTCGCCAAGGTGTTCGGCCGCACCGAGGACGCCTCGCGGGACTTCGCCGGCAAGGCCGCCCGGGTCCGCGACATCGGTGTCACCACCTCGATGTACGCCGGTGTCTTCCGGGTCTCGCTCACCCTGGTAGCCGCGCTCGCGGTCGCTCTCGTGTACGGCGTCGGCGGGGTCTTCGCCGTCGAAGGAGCGCTCGGGATCGGTACGGTCGTCGCGCTGACGGCGTACCTGAACCGGCTCTACGGGCCGCTCACCGCGCTCTCGAACATGCAGGTCGACATCATGACTACGCTGGTCAGCTTCGAGCGGGTTCTCGAGGTGCTCGACCTGCCGCCGATGGTTGCCGACCGCAAGGACGCGAAGACGCTGCCGCCCGACGCGGAGCCGTCGATCGAGTTCGACCACGTGTCGTTCCACTACCCGTCCGCCAAGGAAGTGTCGCTCGCCTCGCTCGAGTCCGTCGCGACGCTGTCGGCCGAGACCGGGGAAGAGGTCCTCAAGGACGTCACGTTCACCGTCGAGCCCGGGCAGATGGTCGCCGTCGTCGGCCCGTCCGGCGCCGGGAAGTCCACGCTCTCCTCGCTCGTCTCCCGGATGTACGACGCCACAGGCGGCGCGGTCCTGGTCGGGGGTCACGACGTACGCGAAGTCACCCAGGCCTCGCTCCGTGCGGCGATCGGTGTGGTCACGCAGGACTCGCACATGTACCACGACACGATCCGCGCGAATCTGCAACTGGCCCGCCCGGACGCGACCGATGACGAGCTGCACCAGGCGCTCGAGGCGGCGCAGATCGCGACGCTTGTCGACAGCCTGCCGGACGGTCTCGACACCGTGGTCGGTGATCGCGGGTACCGGTTGTCCGGTGGTGAACGTCAGCGGCTCGCGATCGCGCGGCTGTTGCTCAAGTCGCCGTCGATCGTGATCCTCGACGAGGCGACCGCGCACCTCGACTCCGAGTCCGAGGCCGCCGTCCAGACCGCACTCGCGAACGCATTGGTCGGCCGTACGTCGCTCGTCATCGCGCACCGCCTCTCCACGATCCGCAACGCCGACGTCATCCTCGTCCTCGACGAGGGCCGCATCCAGCAACGCGGCACCCACGACCAACTACTCGCTCAGGGCGGCCTGTACGCCGACCTCTACGCAACCCAGTTCGCCCAAGCCGCCTGAGCGCTGCGCGGACGTCCGTCACTCACCAACTCGTCCCGACGCCCTCGCTCACTGCTGCTACACGCCTGCCCCGGGGCGGCCCGCCGCGTTTGGTGAGTGGCCCAGGTCCGGCATACCTGACCAGCAGCCGGACCCCCGGTCGCGCGGCGGTGTGTGCGCGGGGGAGGATCGCGGCATGAGAGATCGGATGACTGCGGCCGCCACCGAGTTGACGTACGACGCTCCCGCCGCGGACTGGCTGGCGGCGCTCCCGCTGGGCAACGGCCGGGTCGGCGCGATGTGGTTCGGCGGCACCACGCAGGACCGGATCGCCCTGAACGACGAAACCTGCTGGTCCGGCAGCCCCGAGACGACCCGTCGGCTCGCCACGCCAACCGGCGAGATCGGCGCGACCGGCGAGGTCGGCGCGACCGGCGAGGTCGGCGCGACCGGCGAGGTCGGCGCGACCGGTGGGCGCGATGGAGTCGATGGGGTTGGGGTGCGCGGGGTTGGGGCGGGTGCGGTTGAGCGGGTGCGAGCGGCGCTGGCGGCGGGCGACGTACGCGCGGCCGAGGAGCTTGCGCACGTGTTTCACAGCGGTCACTCGCAGGCCTATCTCCCGCTGGGCGACCTGCTGCTGGACTTTGAGTCCGCCGGCGCGGTCTCGCACTACCGGCGCCGGCTCGACCTGGATACCGCGGTCGCCCGCGCCGAGTACGAAGTGGGCGGGGTCGAGGTCTGGCAGGAGGTCTTCGTCAGCGCACCGGCGCAGGCATTGGTCCTACGTCTGGGTGCCTCGCAGCCGCTGACCGTGACGCTCAGTCTCACCTCGCAGCTCCGCGCCACCACGCAGGCCCTAGGCAACAATGGGCTAGCACTGCTAGCCATCTGTCCGTCGTCGGTCGCCCCGCCCCACGGGAACGCTGTCGAGCCGATCCAGTACTCCGACGGCGACGACCGCGGGATGAACGCGGCCGTCGTACTGCGTGCGCACTCCGACGGCACGCTCACGCCCACGAACGACCAACTGACCGTCAGCAACACCACGGAACTCCTGGTCGTCCTCTCCACAGCCACCGGCTACGAAGACCCACACACCACCCCGACCCGCACCGCGGACGAGTGCCGCGAAGCAGCCGACACCGCCGCCCGCACCGCCCTCACCAAGGGGACCGGTGTGGCAGGGGCCGGCGTGGAAGCGGCCGACGTGGACGACACCGATGTGGAGGACGCCGAGGTGGAGGACGCCGAGGTGGAGGACGCCGAGGTGGGGGACGCCGAGGTGAGAGACGGCGGGCGGTTTGGGGTGGGGTTGCGGGAGGAGCATGTCCGCGATTACCAGGAGCTCTTTCGGCGGTCGGTGCTCACTCTTCCTTCGGCGAAGGAGCTGACGACCGACCGGCGGCTCGTGGAGGCGGGGGACGACCCCGGGTTGGCCGCGCTGATCTACAACTTCGGGCGATACCTGATGATCTCCAGTTCCCGTCCAGGTGGCTTGCCGACCAACCTGCAAGGGATCTGGAACGAGCATCTGCAGCCGCCGTGGAGCAGTAACTACACGGTCAACATCAACACCGAGATGAACTACTGGCCCGCCGAGACCACATCCCTCTCGGAGTGTCACCAACCGCTCCTCGACTACGTCAAACATCTCGCCGTAGCAGGCCGCCGTACGGCCGAACAGCTGTACGGCGCCAAGGGCTGGACCGCCCACCACAACGCCGACGCCTGGTGCTGGACCACGCCCGTCGACGGCAACCCGAAGTGGTCGAACTGGCCGATGGCCGGCGTCTGGCTGTGCCGGCACCTCTGGGACCACTACGCGTTCACCGGCGACCGCGAGTACCTGAACGACGTCTGGCCGACGCTGCGAGGCGCCGCGGAATTCGCGCGGGACTGGCTGATCGAACTCCCGGACGGCACCCTCGGCACCGCCCCCTCCACCTCACCCGAGAACGAGTACGTCGCCGAAGACGGCAAACCGGCCTCGGTCACGACCTCGTCCACTATGGACCTGTCGCTGATCGCCGACCTGTTCGATCGGTGCGCACAGATCGCCGCCGAGCTCGGCCTCGCCGACCCGCTGATCGACGACCTGACGGCAGCCCGCAAGCGGATCCCCGCCCCGAAGATCGGTAGCAAAGGGCAGCTGCAGGAATGGCTGGCCGACCTGCCCGAGGCCGAGCCGCAGCACCGCCACACGTCCCACCTGATCGGCCTGCATCCCGGCGACCAGATCACCCCGGACGGTACGCCGGAACTCGCCGCGGCCGCTGCCCGCACCCTGGAGTTGCGTGGCGACAAGAGCACCGGCTGGTCGCTGGCCTGGCGAATCTCGTTGTGGGCAAGGCTGCGCGACGGCGCCGCCGCTCACCGCTTGGTCCGCGAACTGCTCACCCCCGCCGCGGACGCCGCCACCGACTACGTGGGCGACGGATCCGGCCTGTACCCGAACCTGTTCTGTGCGCATCCGCCGTTCCAGATCGACGGCAACTTCGGCGCGACCGCCGGGATCGCGGAGATGCTGCTGCAGAGCCACACCGGCGAGCTCGAGATCTTCCCCGCGCTCCCGGAGGCGTGGCCGGAGGGATCGATCACCGGTCTCCGGGCCCGTGGCGGTGTCCGTGTCGACCTCACCTGGTCCCCGGATGCGGCCAACGCCGTACTGACGGCCGACCGGGACACCACCGTCGTACTCCGGCACCGGGAGCAGCGCGAGGAGGTGTCTCTCGCTGCCGGCGTCTCCCACACCTGGACAGTCGCCGGAGGCCGCTAGGTCACGTCGCGGACGTGCAGCACCATCCCGTTGGGAAGATCGCGGTCGAGCAGTGACCAGATCGTCCGCGCCACGGTCTCCGGTTTCGCGAGGTGGCCGAGGCTGCTCGCAGTTTCGCCCGGATACCGCGCGGAGGAACGACTGCCCCAGCACCTGAGCCGCCGCGGAGTTCAGCAGCACGTTGCGCGTGTACTGCTCGGTGTCGACGTGATCCGCCGAGCCGAGCGGCGTCAGCGTTCCGGCATTGTGGATGAACACCACCAGCTCCGGGCCGAGCGTTTCTGACCACCAGCGACCGCGTGGTTGCCGCCAGCATTCAGCGGAAATCTCAGCCGGCACTCGGGGAACTTGTTGCCTGCGGCATCGACCAGCCGGTATTGCGTCCGCGCGGCGAGCAGACAGGCTCCTGGGCGGCCGCGGGGAGATCCGCGGCCGCCTCAGGTGCGCTCGGCTCAGGCCAGGTTCAGGCCAGGTTCAGGCCAGGTTCAGGCCAGGTCCAGGACAGGCTCAGAACAGGCTCAGGACTGGTCGTCCGGGATGTCGTCGTTCTGGCCGTCGAGGTCGTCCAGGCGGTCCTTGGCCATGTCGGTGCCCTGGTCGATCTTGTCGCCGTACTTGCCGCCGGTCTTCTCGTCGGCGAAGTCACCGGCCTTGTCCATGCCCTCGCTGACCTTGTCGCCGTGATCGTCGACCAGGTCGCCGGCCTTGTCCTTCATGTTGTCGAACATGCCCATCGTGGTTTCCCCGTTCTCTCGATGGTTGCCTTCTACTACCGAACCGTCAGTACCCGATCGATCCGATCCCACACCACCGCGCGCCGCAATCTGGTGGTGATCCCCGTGAAACGTACGGAGTAGTTGAAGATGACATAAAAGGCTGACAGGTTGCCGCCACGACCGGGAGGGACTCGTGAGTCTCAGTCAGCCCACCGACGCCGAGTTGGACGTGATGATCAGGGCGCGTCTGGCGTCCATCGGGATCGATCTGGAGCAGTTGCCGGCCGGAAGTGCGCCGGATCCGGACACCGGGAGCCCGGGCCGGGATTCCGTGCTCGCCAGTCTGCGCGGCTTCATGCGTACGACGGTGCTTCCGTTGAGCTCGTACACGTTTGCCGCGGACGCCCGGCTCGCGCAGCAGGCCGCTCCGCCGAAGCTGTACCCGTCCATCGACGTCGTACGGGAGGCCCGATGAGCGCGCCGCAGGACAACCAGGTCGACCGGCGATCGTTCCTCCACCGCGCGAGCGCACTGGCTGCCGCCACCGCGGTCGGCTCGGTAGCGCTGCCGGCCGTCGCGCACGCAGCCCCAGAGTCCAGCGGTACGGCGTCATTGGTCGACGTACCGGCGAGATCGGTGGACGTCAGCGAGCTCACGATCGCCGAAGCCGCCACGTTGATCCGCAAGGGCAAACTGAAGCCCGAACAGTTGGTGGAAGCTCATCTGGCGCGGATCACCGCGTTCGACTCGGCGTACCAGGCGTTCAACCTGGTGCTGGCCGACGAGGCGCTGGCCCGGGCGCGTGCGCTCGGCCGGACCCGCGGCGGCGCGCTGCACGGGATCCCGTTGGCGATCAAGGACAACTACTACACGCGGGGAGTCACCACGACGGCGAACTCGTACCTGTTCGCCGACTTCGTGCCGCCCTTCGACGCGACCGCCGTACGACGGCTGACCGCAGCCGGCGGGATTGTTCTCGGCAAGACGCAGATGGGGCCGCTGGCCACCACTCGTGCGACCACGCCCGATGGCCGCATCACCACGGTGAACGCTTGGACGCCGAACGATCCCACCACAGACCCAGGCGGTTCGTCGTCCGGCTCGGCGACCGCGGTAGCGGCCCGGCTCGCGACGTCGGCTGTCGGAACGCAGACCGGCGGCTCGATCACCGCACCGTCGAACGCACAGAACCTGACAGGCTTGAAGCCCACCATGGGCCGGGTGTCGCTGCACGGCATTGTGCCGCTGAGTTACACCCGGGACCATCCAGGCCCGCTGGCACGCGACGCGATGGACGCCGCGATCATGCTCACCGCGATGGCGGGCGAGGACCCGGAAGACCCAAGAACACAAGGGCTACCGCCCGTGCCCGACCTCGTCATGGCAGCGACACCCGTGCGACCGGGACGGGCCCGCTGGCGGACCCGGATCGGCGTGATCCCCGGGTTCACCAGCGGTACGTCGGAGACCGCCGCCGCTCGTACGACGGCACTCGACGTCCTCGCCGGGATCGAGGGGCTGTCGGTTGTCGACGTGACCATGCCCGACGAATGGGACCTGCTCACGAACGCGGCCTTCAACAATGTCCGGCTCCCTGAGCGGAGCGAGCCGTTCCTTCCGATGCTGCAGTCGAACCTCCGCGGCTTCGGCGTGTCTGTGACGGGTTGGTTGCAGGGCGCGTTGCTGGGAGCCAACGAGTTCCTGATCGGCCAGCGCGCCAAGGTGGTGCTGCTGGAGCGGGTCCTCGAGGATCTGTTCGAGCAGTGCGACGTCGTGGTGCAGACGTCACCGACACCGTTCGACGCGCTCGGACTTCCCGAGTTGGCCCTGCCGATCGGCTTCACCGCGAACGGCGTACCGATCGGCACGATCCTGGGAGGCAAGCCGTTCGGCGAGGACCGCCTCCTCTCCGTCGCAGCCGCCTACCAGTCCGTCACCGACTGGCACCATCGCCGCCCGGCGGATCCGACCGCAGCGCCCGCCGCTCTACGGTCCGCCGAAAAGCAGGACCGCGGCCGAATCCACGCCGAGGAAGTTCCCGATCTCATGCAGTGAACGGATTGTGGTCCGCGGCGATCGCGGGCAGGAGCGCGTCGGCGAACTTCGCGTACAGGTGCCGCTGGAACATCGGGCCGAAGGTGACCCGGGCGACGCCGCGCGCCGCGTAGTCCGCGACCGAGTTCGCGCCCTGCCCGTAGCCGACGTTCACCGGGCCGTCGAGCTGCGTAGTGAGCGTGGAGATCAGGTCCAGGTCGCCGACGCCGATCGGGTACACGCAGTCGGCGCCGGCGTCCAGGTAGCGGTTCCCGCGGTCGAGCGCGGTCGCCAGTTGCTGGTCCGCCGTACCGTCCTTGCGGATGAACACGTCGATCCGGGCGTTGATCACCAGCGCGTCACCGGCCGCGGCACGGACCGCGGCCAGGAAGTCCGCTTGCTCACCGGCGTCGATCATCGACCCGGTCGCCGGGTCGGAGTCCTCCAGGTTGAGCCCGACGGCGCCGGTCGCGAGGAAGCGTTCCACGAGTTCGCCCGGAGCCAGCCGGTAGCCGCGTTCGAAGTCGACCGTGACCGGGACGGACACCGACTGCGCGATCCGTGCCGCACCCGCCAGTACGTCGTCGACGGGCGCGTGCTCGCCGTCGTCGTACCCGAGGACCGCGGCCGTCGCGTTGCTGCTGGTCGCGACCGCGGCGAATCCGGCCTTCTCGACCATTTGGGCCGAGGCGGCGTCCCACGCGTTCGGTACGACGAGAGGCGTGCCGGGAACATGCAGTTCCCGCAGAGTGGTTGCCAATGACATCAAGATCTCCCATGGATCAGGGGCAGCCCGAAGGCTGGGAACAAAGCAGGTTGGTGGAACGCGAGCACGGCCGAGATCGCGTCCTTCGTGCACGTCAGCACCTTGATCGAGTGCGCGTGGAACAGGTCGTCCGTGCCGCGGATGTAGAGCGCGAACGCCGGCTGGCCGTTCGCCGACGTCTCGACCAGGACCCGTCGGTCCGGACCCGGGCGCAGCTTCGAGTCGAGCAATCGCAGTACGTCGGAACGCCCGCTGAACCACGTCGGGATCGGCGGCATCTCCCACCGCGCATCCTCGCTGAACAGCCCTTCCAGTACGACGAGATCCTTGCTCTCCATCGCGGCCTGGAACTGGTCGAGCAACGCTCGCCGCAACGGCTCGTGCGGCTCGCTCAACTCGTCCTCACGCGGCCGCAACCGTGCGAGCTCGGCCCGTGCGCGCTGCAGCGAACTGTTCACCGCGGCGGTCGTGGTGTCGAGCAACGAGGCGACGTCCGCGGCCGGCCACGTGAGCACCTCGCGCAGGATCAGTACGGCGCGTTGCCGCGGCGGAAGGTGCTGCATCGCCGCGACCATCGCCAGTCGCAGGCTCGCGCGATCACCGACCACCGTGGCCGGGTCGGCCCCGAGCAACTGATCCGGGAACGGCTCCAGCCACGGCACCTCCAGGGCCTGGGCATGCAGCTCGTCGGGATCGTTGCCCGGGGCACCCAGCGCCGACGGGACGACCCGTCGGCTGCTGTGCTGCAGGAGGTTCAGGCACACGTTCGTGGCGATCCGGTACAACCACGTCCGGACCGACGAACGGTGCTCGAAGTCCGCGTGACCACGCCAGGCGCGCAGGTACGTCTCCTGGACCGCGTCCTCGGCGTCGTGCAGCGAGCCGAGCATCCGGTAGCAGTGCGCGACCAGCTCGCCCCGATACTGCGCGAACTCCTCCTCGAGGTTCATCGGACTCCTTCCACCACCTTCGCCTCGTCGACACCGTCGACACCGTCGACACCGTCGACACCGTCGACACCGTCGACACCGCCGGTACGACGGCGGGCCGCGATCGCCAGCCCCGAGAGGGCCCCGATCAACGACAGTACGCCGCATCCGGCGAGGGCCCGGCCGAAGCCGTGGCCGGCGTAGCCACCGGCTGCTGTGAAGACCGAGCCGAGGACCGCGACCCCTGCCGCGCCGCCGATCTGCCGGTTCATGCTGTAGATCCCGGACGCGATCCCGACGGACTCCCGGGGCAGCGCCGCCATCGCCGCGCTCTGGGCCGCAGGCATCGCGAGCGAGATCCCGCACCCGGTGACGACCAGCGGCACGATCAGTTCCCAGTAGTGGTCCGCGCCGCGGCTGACCCAGAACATGCCGGCGGTCTGCAGCGCCATACCGATGACGACCAGTGGGCGCTCGCCGACGCGGTCGACCAGCCGGCCGGCGATCGGGCCGACGATGAACAGTGTCGCGGTCCACGGCAGCAGCTGCAGACCGGCCTTGAACGGCGCCGATCCGAGCATCACCTGCATGTACTGCGACAGGAAGAAGACCGCGCTGAACAACGCCGCGCTGAGGAAGAACCCGGCCGAGTTCGCCGCGGTGAACGTCCGGTTCCGGAAGAACTTCAGCGGCACCATCGCATGATCCGTCCGCCGTTCCCACCATGCGAACGCCGCCAGCATCACGACCCCGATCGCGAAGGCACCCAGTACTTCGGTACTCGTCCAGCCGGCCGACTCACCGCGCACCGTGCCCCAGACCAGGCCCAGTACGGCGAGGCTGATCAGCACCGCGCCGGCCAGGTCCAGGCGTCGCGCCGGGCCGGTGCTCTCTTGGATCTTCGTCAGCACCAACGCGATCGCGAGCGCGCCGATCGGCACGTTGATCCAGAAGATCCACTGCCACGACAGCCCTTCGGTGACTGCGCCGCCGATCAGCGGCCCACCGAGTACGGCGATCCCGGTCACGCCGCTGAACACACCGATCGCCTGGCCGCGCCTCTCCGGCGGGAAAGCCGCCCCGAGCAGGCTCATCGCCAACGGCATCACCATCGCCGCGCCGACGCCCTGCACGGCCCGGGCCGCGATCAGGAACGGCAGCGTGGTGGCCAACGCGCACCCCACCGACGCGGCCGTGAAGAGCGCCAAACCTGAGGCATAGGTACGGCGCCGGCCCAGACGGTCGCCGATCGCGGCGGCCGTCATCAGAAGCATCGCAAAACTCAGTCCATAGGCGTTGACCGTCCATTCCAGCTGCTCGGCGGTTGCGCCGAGGTCACCGCGGATCGTCGTCAGCGCCGCCGCCACCACGAGAGCGTCCAGCGCCACCATGACCGACCCGAGCGAGGCCAAGCCCAGAACCCATCGTTGTTCTCTAGTCACACCTGTACAGACCGCCGAGCCACCCCGAACTCATCGGTCCGATGAGCACGAGTTTCCAGCGCCAGATTTTCAGAACCAGATTTTCAGAACCAGATTTTCTGCGCTCGGGGGGTGGAACCATCAGACACCCGCTAGGCCAGCGGGATCAGTGCCGCTGCGGGGAGCGTCGGCTTGGGGGATCCGCCGTCGGGCTCGACCGTGAGACCGAACGCCTTCATCCCGGCGGTCGAACCGTTGATGACCCTGGTGAGATCGCCGGCCGCGAGGCCGACCGAGTGGGCGGTCTGGCCGGGGTCGATCATCCACAGCTGGTAGGTCCGGTGCGCGGGAAGCTCGGGCAGATCCCGCAGGACGACGACCGACTTGTCGGCCTTCGCCGACACGACGACCGTGGCCTGCCCGCCGCCCTGGACCGCCCCGTGAACGGTCCGCGCGTCGGGCTGCGTGAGAACAGCGGCCATCTGCCGGTTGGCCTGCTCCGCGGCGGTCCGATCCCGGTACTGGTCGATCGCGATCCCGCCACTGACGGCGACCACAGCCGCCGCGGCCGCCAGTGCCAGGATCGATCGACGCCTGAAGCGCCGACGCACGGCGGGCTGATCGTGGACGACCGGGGGGAGTTGGCGGACGTTCTCGATCGCGGACATCACGTTCGCCTTCAGCGCGGGAGGCGGCGGAGTGGAGACCTGGGTCGCCAGCTTCACCGCGGCGGCGCGCAACTCGTCGACCTCGGTAGTGCAGAAGGTGCATTCCGCGAGGTGGGCCTCGAAGCGGACCCGCTCGTCGTCCGGCAGCGCGTCCAGCACGTAGGGGCCGGTGAGGGTGTGTACGTCGGGTTCCGTCATCGCGCCTGCCCTTTCGTGGTTCCGAGGCAGTCGCGGAGGCGGATCAGGCCGTCGCGCATTCTTGCCTTGATGGTCGGGAGCTTGGCCCCGAGTTGCTGGGCGACCTCGGGGTAGGTGTAGCCGTTGTAGTACGCGAGCTCGATGGATTCGCGTTGCAGGTCGGTCAGCGAGCCGAGGCACCGCCGAACCTGCTCTGCTTCGAGCTGGGTGGTGACGGTGTCGGCCACCTGGTCGAAAGCGACGTCCACGGACCGCGCGCCGACCTGCTCGGTGCGGTCGGCGGCGGCCTGCTCGGAGCGCACCCGGTCGACCGCGCGACGATGCGCGATCGTGAGGATCCAGGAGCGCGCGGAGCCGCGGTCGGCGTCGTACCGGGTCGCGGTGCGCCAGACGTCGAGCATGACCTCCTGGGTCACCTCTTCGGACTGGGCCGGGTTGCGGAGCACCCGGCGTACGAGGCCGAACACCCACGGCGCGACTCGGTCGTAGAGCGCGCTGAACGCGGCGGTGTCACCGGTCGCGGTCAGCATCAGGAGGTCGCTGTCCGCGACCGCACCGGATCGCGAGTGCGATCCGGCGGGCCAAGGCAGCGCGGTCGGTTCGTTCACGGTCAGCTTGCCGGGGGCATCAGAACGGAGTCGATGAGGTACACCGTAGCGTTCGCGGTCTTCACGCCGCCGCAGATCACGTTGGCGCCGTTCACCTTCAGGCTGTCGGCCGAGCCGCTCACGGTGACGTCCTGCTTCTCGACGGTCGAGTGCTTGCCGACGACCGCCATCGGGTCGAGCTGGCCGGGTACGACGTGGTAGGTGAGGATCTTGGTCAGCAGCGCGTCGTTCGTCTTCAGAGTGTTCACGGTCGCGGCCGGGATCTTCGCGAACGCGGCGTCGACCGGCGCGAAGACGGTGAATTCGCCGCCGTTCAGCGTGGAGACCAGGTCGACCTTCGGGTTCAGCTTGCCCGAGACGGCCGCGACCAGGGTCTTGAGCAGCGGGTTGCCGGACGCGGCGGTGGCCAGCGGTGCGGCCGCCATACCGTCGATCGAGCCGGCGCCCGAGGGGTTGGCCTTCGCGTAGCCGGCGCAGCCCGGTCCGACCAGTCCGCCGGCCGTGTCGCTCGTCGACGGTGTGGTGCTGGTCGCCGGTGCGCTGCTGCTCGTGCTGGTCGTCGTACCGCTGGAGGCGCTGCTGTTGTCGTCGCCACCACCACAAGCGGATGCGGTCATTGCGAGGGCCAGCGCGCTGAGGGCGACGCCGGCGCGGGTGAGGTACTTGGTCATGACTCGATCTCTTCCTTCAATGGGTTGATGACAGGAGTACTTCGGAGCCGTTCGGGGGCCGGATGGGTCACTCGACCATCACGACCGTGTTGTGCAGGCCGCTCGAGCCGTTCGGCCGCGGCGGTGCCTGCCGATCGGTCTGCAGTTCGCCGGTCGCGTCGGTCGCGCGAACGGTGAGTTTGTGGGTGCCGGGCGTGGCGTTCCAGCGGAACGTCCACTGCCGCCAGGTGTCCGGGCCGTCGACGGGCGCCAGCCGGGCCGGTCGCCACGGGCCGTTGTCGACCCGGACCTCGACCTTGCTGATGCCGCGGCGCTGCGCCCACGCGACCCCGGCGGCGACCGCGGGTCCGGCCTTCACGGTCGCGAAGCCCTTCGGTACGTCGATGCGCGAGGACGTCTTGATCGGCGCCTCGACCGACCAGCCGCGGTCGGTCCAGTACGCGCTGAAGTCCTGGAACCTGGTGACCTCGAAGTCGACGATCCACTTGGTCGCGGACACGTACCCGTACAGGCCGGGGACGACCATCCGCACCGGGAAGCCGTGCTCGAACGGCAACGGTTCGCCGTTCATCGCGAGCGCGAGGATCGCGTCCCGTCCGTCGGTGAGCGCCGCGAGCGGCGTACCGATGGTGAGCCCGTCGACGCTGGTCGACTTCACCGCGTCAGCCCCTTGCCGGACGCCGACTTCGCGCAGGAGATCCGCGATCGGTACGCCGATCCAGCGGGCGTTCCCCGTGTACGGACCACCGACCTCGTTGGACACGCATGTCAGGGTGATGTCGCGCTCGATCAGCCGTCGTTCGAGCAACTGGTCGAACGAGAGCCGGAGCTCTTTGTCGACAAGTCCGTGGATCCGCAACTCCCAGTCCCGCGGGTCGATCCGGGGCACCTGGAGCAATGTGTCCACGCGGTAGAACTTGGCGTTCGGTGTCGTGAACGGGCTGATGCCGGGGACGTCGAGACTCGCCTGCATGGGCCCCGCGGCGTCGGTCGGCCGCGGCACCCGAACACCCGCCCGCAGCTCCTGCCCGGATCCGCCGGCAAACCGAGCAGCACCAGCAGCCCCGGCCCCGACGACGGCCAACGCCGAAACGGTGAGCAAGAACCGCCGCCGATCAAACCCGTCCGGCTGCGCGGCATCGCCCGGCTGCCGCGTTGGTCTGGCGTGTGTGACCAGGGCCATCGCCAGCACCGCGACCACCAAGGTGACCGTTGCCGGCAGCAACCGGTCGACCAGGTTGGCGGCGGACGACCGGCTCACGATCGCGAACACCAACCCCACCAGGCCCAGCCCGCCCGCGATCGCAACCGCCGTCCGCCGGTGCCCGCCCGCGCCGATCCATCCGGCGACGGCCGCCACGATCACGAGCGTCACGCAGATGCCGACGCGCAGCAGCGGACGATCGGCCGTACCGAGACTCCGGACGGCCCAGTCCTTGACCGGCCCGGGGGACCAGTCGATGACCTGTACGCCGACCGCGTCGACAGGCCACGGTCCGCCGGTCAGGCCCGCGACGAGATATCCGGCCGCGAGCGCCGTACCGGCTGCGACCACACCACCTAATGCCCCGAGTGCCCTGTGCATGGCTGGGATTCGGTACCGCCGGGGCTCCGGATGGGTGCGAGCTGCATGGATGCACCCATCGCGGCGTAAAGTCCCCACCCGTTCTGGACTTTCATCGGGGAAGGGTGGAGCAAGTGCTTCGAAAGCTGATCACGACAGCCGTCGCGGCAACCACAGTCGGTACGTCGACGCTGCTGATGCCGGCAGCCGATGCGGCGCCGAATACGACCGTCCAGCTCGGGGGAGTGCACGAGACAGCGCCGTCGTTGGAGGCGCTGACCGAGTTGGTCATCCAGCGGATCCTGGTCGGTGACGACGTCGCGGCCTCGAAATACTTCAGCGGCAAGCCGGTCGACGACCCGGTCCGTGAGCAGCAGATCCTCGACTCGGTCCGCGCGTCCGCCGTACAGCTCGGCATCGACCCGGACTCGACCGCGGCCTTCTTCCGCGCCCAGATCGAGGCCAGCAAGGTGGTCCAGCGCGGCCTGCTCGCCTACTGGGCCGCCCATCCGGACAAGGCCCCGACCAGCGGACCCGACCTGAACGTGATCCGCCAGAAGCTCGACGCGCTCACCACCCAGTTGCTGGCCGAACTGGTCCGCGTGGACGACCTCCGCGGCAGCGGCCTGCGCTGCGACATCTCCCTCGCGATCGCCAACGCCACCGGCGCCGCCCACCACCACCTCGACCCCCTCCACCGCCGAGCCCTCCGAACCGCCTCGACGGCAACCTGCTGATCACCCCATCCGCGTGAGGGCCGCCTCCGTCAGTTCGTACCGGAGGGGGCGGCCGGTCGCGTGGCGTTCGATTTCGTCGACGGTGATCTGGCCCATCTCGAAGTAGCACTCGACGGTGGCGGCGGCCTGGTGGGGTGTCAGGAGAACGTTCGGGAGTGCGCGCAACGGGTCGTCGGGTGGCAGCGGCTCCTCGTCGAAGACGTCCAGGGCGGCGTCGATCCGGCCGCTGCGGAGTTCGTCGAGCAACGCGGCGGTGTCGACCAGCCACGAGCGGGCCGTGTTGACGAGGGACGCGCCGTCGGGCATCAGCGCGAGTTCGCGGGCGCCGATCAGGTGGTGCGTCTCGGGCAGTGTCGGCGCGTGCAGGGCGACCACCCGGCTGGTGCGGAGCAGGTCGTCGAGCGAAGTACGACGTACGCCGAGCTCCGCAGCACGCTCGTCCGTGAGGTACGGGTCGTAGACGACGACCTCGGCGGCCCGCAGCGCGACGAGCATCCGGATGTATTCGACGCCGGTCCGCGATGCACCCACGACCCCGATCCGCGACGCCGTCAGCCCGTGCTGCGCAGGTACATCGTCCCGCCACGCTCCATCGCGCATCGCGCGATCGAACCGCTGGATGCGATGCAGCAGGCTCAACGTGAACGCGAGGGACACCTCGGCCACCGGCTCCGCCATCGCCTGCCCCGCCTGCGTGATCCGCAGCCCGCGCCGGAAGACCTCGTCGGTGACGAAATGCTTCACCGACGACGCACTGTGTGCGATCAACCGCAACCGGTCCGCGTGATCCAGCACCGCCGCGGTCAGCGGCGTCGCACCCCACGACGTGATCAGTACGTCGGTCCCGGGCAACGTCGCCGTCAACGCCTGAGCATCGCCCGGATCATCCTGTACGACGAGATCCCCGAGTGCCTCCAGCCGCGCCGTACTCTCCGGCGCGAACACCATCTCCCGGTACGCCGGCGTCGCCGCCAGTACCACCCGCAGTTTTTCGGCCATGACCGGATTCTAGGACCTGGAAACGATCAGATGCAGGACCAGTGTGGCCGCGAGGACCACCGCGGCGAGGCCGAGGAGGCCGGACGGCGCGGTCCCGGCGGTCAGAGCGATGCCGCCGACGGCGCTGCCGAACGCGGAACCGAGCGAGATCGCGCTGCCGTTGAGGGCCATCACGATCGCGGCGGACTCCGGGGCGATGCCGCCGAGCCGAACCTGTTGCGGTACGGCCGCGCCGCCGTTGCCGGCGCCCTGGAAGAAGAACCAGCTCACGCCGACCACCGCGAGCGCGGTGGCCGAGGTGAGCAGCAGGCCGGCCAGGCCGAGAACCGAGTTCAGCAGCAGGACGATCAGGACAACGGTGAGCACGCGCGGTGCCGGGAAGCGGTCCGCCAGCCGGCCGGTGATCGCGTTGCCCAGCGCACTGACGACGCCGTACCCGAACATGATCGCGATGATCATCCAACCGGCCCGGAAGGACGGGCCGAGGATCAGGACGGCGTAGGTGAAGCAGGTGAAGCTGCCGGCGAGGATGCCGCTCGTGACGAGCAGGGAGCCGAGTAGCCGGGGTCGGCCGAGTGGGCGAAGCTGATCGGTGAGCCGGCCGGCCGGAAGCTGCCGACGAGGTAGACCGTGCAGGATGCCGGTCAGGGCGATCGTTCCCGTCACGGCGACCAGGATCATCGGGTAGCGCCAGCTCGACTGCCCGATCACGAGGCCGACCGGTACGCCGAGGGCCGTCGCGGTCAGCAACCCGCCGAGCACGAACGACAACGCCTTCCCGCGGTGCCGGACCGGCGTCACGGCGATCACGTAACCGCTGACGGCCGCGTTCAGCAGGCAGGCGCCGAGCGCCGCCAGCACCCGCCCGGCGAACGCGATCGGGTACGTCGTCGCGAGGCCGACGACCAGGTTGCCGAGCACGAAGACCGCCAGCGCCGTGGCGATCGTCGTACGGCGCTCCCACCGAGAGGTCAGCGTTCCGAGGACCGGCCCGGCGAAGGCCGCGGTCAGCGCGAACGCGGACATCAACTGGCCCGCGGCCGCCACGCTGACGTGCAGGTCCGCGGCGATGGTGGGCAGCAACCCGGTCAGGACGTACCCGTCGATTCCCATCGAGAACGTGGCCACAGCCAGCCAGACCAGCGGCCGGTACGAGAACTCCTGCTCCTCAACCGTGTCAGCGGTGCAGGTGTCCGTCACGTGGCGGCGGCTTTTGCGGCGGCGGAGGAGCGCGCCACGAGGAGGTGCAGCCCGACGGTGATCGTCAGGATGACGGCCGAGACGCCGAGCAGCCCGTTCGGCGCGGCGCCGGCGGTCAGTGCGACACCGCCCAGGCCACTGCCGAGGGCCGACCCCAGCGAGATCGCGCTGCCGTTCAGTGCCATCACGATCGCTGCGGAGTCCGGTGCCATCGACGCCAGTCGCGCCTGCTGCGGAACAGCTCCGCCGCCGTTGCCGACGCCGGCCGAGAAGAACCAGACCAGCCCCCAGACGGCGGCCACCACGGCCGGGGCGAACATGAGCGCGATCAGGCCGAGGACGGCGTTCAGCAGCAGCCCGACCAGTACAACGGTCAGCACCCGGAGCGCGGTGAACTTGTCGACCAGGCGTCCCGTCACCGCGTTGCCCGCCATGCTCGAGACGCCGTACCCGAACATGATCAGGACGATCGCCCACTCGGCGTGGAAGTGCGGGCCGAGGATCAGCGTCGCGTACGTGAAGCAGGCGTAGCTGCTGCAGAGGATGCCCGTGGTGACGAGCAGGCCCGCGACCAGCCGCGGCCGGCCGAGCGGGCGCAGCCGTTCGACGAGGGTGCCGCCGGGCAGGTGCAGTTGCGGAAGCAGGACAAGGATGCCGATCAGGGCGATCGTGCCGACCACCGCGACCAGGATCATCGGGAACCGCCACGAAGACTGCCCGAGCAGCAGACCGACAGGTACGCCGAGTGCGGTCGCGGTCATCCACCCGCCGAGCACGAACGACAACGCCTTGCCGTGGTGCTCGGACGGCGTCAGCGCGATGACGTATCCGGTGACGGCGGCGTTCAGCAGACTGCCGCCGAGCGCCGCGATCACACGCCCGCTGAGCGCGACCGGGTAGTTGGTCGCGATCGCGACGACCACGTTGCCGAGCACGAACACACCCAGTGACAGGACGATCGTCGTACGGCGTTCCCACCGTGACGTCAGCGTGCTGAGCACCGGACCGGCCAGGGCGGCGGTGAACGCGAACACCGACATCAGCTGACCGGCGGCCGCCGGGGTGACCTTGAGGTCGCCGGCGATCTGCGGCAGCAGGCCGGCCAGCACGTACCCGTCGATCCCCATCGAGAAGGTGGCGACCGCAAGCCAGATGAACGGGCGGTACGAGAAGCCCGAGACGCCCTGCCCCTCCGCCGCATCGGCGGGTCGCGTTTCCGTCACGCAGCTATCTCACCGCGAGCAGAGGCCTCGCGGCAAGGGCAAATTGATCACTTGTGCCAGAAGTGACGATTTCAGGTGCAACTCCGATCACATTTACGGAGAGTGATTTCCATAGTCGCCTGAGCTGCATCAATTCATCGCTGAGCGTGTCACAATGCAACAGAGCCTCTGGCCCCGGACCCGTGTCGTTCGCTCCCACAAGACACCGCGGATCTGGGGAGGACTGCCATGGGTGACAGGGAACTGGTGAGGGAGTTTCGGGCCCGGCTGACCGATCTGCTCGGAGAGCCGTTGATGGTCGACGACCCACTGGTCACCACCGCACAGGCGGCGCTCCTGCTGGAGCTTCCGCCACAGCGCGTCGCCGGGTTGATCCGGGCGGGGCACCTGCCGGCGCGATCCCGTGCGCACCGCCGCCTGCTGCTGTCGGACGTCGTACGGTCGGGCCTCGACCAGTGGATGTCGGTCGCGGAGGCGGGCAACGTCCTGGGCCTCGGCCAGGCCGGCGTACGGCGGCTGATCAACGCCGGACTGCTGACGGCGCACGGCAAAGAGCTACCGCTGCGGCGCGACGACGTGGACGTCCTCGCCCGCCTGCGCGAGGGGTGGCTGACCTTGTCGTCCGCCGCGACCGCGCTCGAGGCGGACGTCGACGAGGTCCAGCGGATGCTCCGCACCGGTCAGCTCACGCACACCTGCGACGTGGCCCGGCCGGTGTACCGCCACGAAGTCGCCGCCGTACTGGCCAGGCGCCTGCCGGCGGCGTTGGAGGCCCGACGCGCTGGGTGATCTCCCGCAGGATCAGCTTGCGGCGAGTTTTTCGGTGGAGGTGTGGCCGGCCTCGGCACAGCGGTTCAGGAAGCCGGCGATCAGGTCCAGCTCCTCCTCGGAGTAGTCGGCGCAGATCTTGTCGACCGCGCCGTTCATCCCGCGGTACGCCTGGTAGATCGCCGCCGTCCGCTCCTTGACGCCACTGACTGTCACCCGCCGGCGGTCGGCCTGGTCGCGGTCACGGACGATCCAGCCGCCGCGCTCGAGCCGGTCGAGGATCCCGGTCATCGTGGCCGGATGGATGCCGGCCCGCCGGGCCAGGGTGCTCGGTGTGAGCGCCCCGTCCCTGGCGAGCACGTCCAGGCAGTCCAGCTCGGCGTCCTTGAGGGACAGCTGCGAGCCGACCTGGTGGTTCAGCAGCGCGAGCTGGATGCGCAGGTCACGCAGCGCGGTCCTGATCACGGCTGTGCGCTTCGGCATACTTCCGCTCTCGTATCATCCGGCTTTCAGATCATCTCGAACAGCAGCCTAACTCACCGGACGAGCGCGACCGAGCGGTGCGGGCGTGAGCACCGGGTGCGCGCGCAGGTACGCGATGAACCCCTCGTGGTCGCGGTCGTTGCGGACCGGATCGGTGAACCCGGCGAAGACCGTCGTACCGTCGCCGCCGATCAAGGTGTAGGCGAGCGCGGCGACCCGGTAGTCCCGGTTCAGGTCGAGCGGCTTCCCGTCGATCTGCACGTTCGCGGGATCGACGCGCTGACCGATCGGCTTCGTCGTGTCGTAGGTGTAGCTGACGTTCTGCGACACCGCGAACGGAGCGAACTTCTCGGTGCCTCCTGCCTGCGGCACCCATTGCGCCTCGAAGGCCGCGTGCAGTTGGGTGCCCGGCAGCGTGACCGTCAGGATCGGGTTGCCGTACCCGAAGGCGCCCCAGGCCTCGCCGAACAGCACGGTGCCGTCCACGTCCGACGGATTGCTGCCCTTGGCAAACAACAGGTCACCGGTCACGGCGTTCGACCCGGAGACCGGCTTGACCGAGATCAGGGCGAGGTCGGCGCGCCCGTCGGGATGCTGGTTCGCGTCCCAGTAGGCGAAGTCCGCCGCCAGGTTGCCCATCGTGCTCTCGCCGGACGCGTTCGGCGTACGGGTGAAGTCGGCCGTGACCCGGGCGAGCGGCGTGGCGTACCGCTTCTTGCCCTGCGCGGTCCAGTAGTCGGCGATGTACTGGAGCTCCTCGTCGAGCGGTACGTCGCGGGTGTTGGCGTGGTTGGTCGACCGGGTGAGCTCGCGGATGACCTCGCCGGTGCGCGGGTCCAGCTTGAGGTTGATCTCGTTGACCAGCGACCCGTGGTTACCGGCTTCGACGACGGGCCGCGGTACGCCGTTCGGGTCCGGAACCATCATGTTGAACCGGCAGTGCCAGTGCCCGGTCACGATCGCGGCGATGTCCGGCGAGGCGTTCGCGGCCAGCTGGAACACCGGCCCGGACGGGTTCGTCCCCGCGTTGTAGTCGTTCCCGGCGACGCCGCCGTCATGGATGTTGATGACGATCGCGTTGACGCCGCGCTTCTTGAGCTGCGCGGCCAGCTTGTTCGCCTGCTCCAGGTCGGACAGCGACCGCAGCCCGGGCTGGTACGACGTGGATCCCACCTCGGTACCCACCAGCGTCAGGTGGATGAACGCGATCGGCAGCTTCCGCCCGTGGCCGGCGTCGACCCATTCGATGTTGTACGGCGGTACGATCGTCCGGCCGGTGTCCGCGTGCACGATGTTCGCGGTGTAGAAGCGGAAGTTCGCGCCCTGGAAGCGCTGCCCGGTCGAGTCGACGAAGTTGTCGTCGCGTCCGCTCACCGGGTAGGGCTTGCCGCGTTCCATGTGGTCGACGAGGAAGTCGACCGACTGGTCGAGCTCGTGGTTGCCGACGGTGCTGAACTGCAGGCCGAGCGCGTTCAGTGCCTCGACGGTCGGCTCGTTGGCGTGCGCGTCGACCTCGAACGGCCAGCCGCTGAAGTTGTCACCGGACGAGAAGAAGATCGAGTTCCGCTGCCCCTCGCGCAGCCGCTTCAGGTGCGTGGCCAGGTACCCGACGCCGCCGACGGTCACCTGGACACCGCCCGCGCCGGTGATCACGCTGCCCTGGCTGGGCGTCGTCGGCTGCAGGTAGCCGTGGAAGTCGGTGATGTTCAGCAGCTGTACGTCGACGTACTCCGAGGCCCCGGATGAGTCATTGTCGAGCGCGTGCGGAGTGGCGTAGGCGATGTCGCCGACCGCGGTCGCGGTGGCGATCGCGCCGGTGGTGGTGAGGAACGTCCGGCGGCGGATCCGACTGTTCACGGCAACCTGCTTCCTGGCGAAGGGGTGCGCGTTAGTGCGCATTATTGCCTGTTTCCGACATTATTAGCTGCCGGACCGGACATGCGTCAACGGCCCGGTGAACAATCGGCCAACCTGGAAGTCAGAGGCTCCGGGACGACAGCTGGGGAAGCGGACCGCGGCTCGGGCTCAGCAGGCGCGCGTTGATCGCGTCCTGCGCGAGGCTGGCCGCGCCGAGGGCGACGCACAGGGCGCCGAGGGACGATGCGTGCAACTCAGGGACGCGCGGGCAGAGTCGCTCAAGCTCGGCCGCCAGCGGTTCGAGCAGTACGTCGGCAGCTTGGGAGAACGCCCCGCCGAGGACGAGCAGCCGCGGGTCGACGATCGCGATCGCCGTTGCGGCGGCGACTGCCATGGCGCGTGCGTATTTCCGTACGGCGGCTCGCGCCGCCCGGTCCCCGTCCCGCGCGGCCGCGAAGGCGCGTTCGGCCTTGTCCACCGTCGGAATCTCGTCCGGTACGACGTCGTGCAGGTACTCGAGCGCCGCCTCCCAGGCGACACCCCGCAGCGCGGACATGTCGGCCGCTGCCCCGAACGCGCCCCGCCGCAACTGCCCGTCGAGCACCAGAGCCAAGCCCGTACGCCGTCCCGCGTGCAGAAACACCATGTCTGCCGAGTGATCCGCGTCCCCGCGACGTTGCTCGGCGAGAGCCGCGAGCTGACTGTCGTTGTCGACGACAACGAGTCGCGCCTTGAAATGCCCAGCCAGATCGGTACCGCCCCAGTCCGGGATCGCATTGGCCCGTACGACGGTGCCCGCAGCATCGACCAACCCCGTCGTACCCGCGCCGACGGCCCAGACGCGCGCCTCGGGCACGCCGGCCTCCCGCGCGCAGTCGGCGATCACCCGGTCAGCCGTCGCCAGCCGCTGCTTGCGTGGTGTCTCCGGAGTCACGGAGCGCCGCGCGTTCGCGAGCATCCGCCCGTCGAGATCGGTGAGCACTCCACGCACGGAGAACGCGCCGATGTCCAGCCCGGCGACGTACCCCGCCTCTGCGCGAAACCGGTAGCTGCGCGCCGGCCGCCCGCGCCCGCGGATCGCCGGACTCTCCTCGATCAGCCAGCGCCGCGACACGAGGCTCGACAACACCTCTTCGACCGCCGTCCGCCCGAGTCCGCTCTGCTCCACGATCTGCGCAACCCGCAACTCCCCGGCAGCCCGCACCGAAGCCAGCACCGCCCGCTCGTTGAGCTGCCGCAACCGCGAGTGATCGCCACCGTCCACCACCGAGGACTCCATGATCGGGCCAGCCTAGACGGAACTGGTGGGGGTTCAGCGGTAGGCGATGGTTGTGACGAGGGCGGCTGCGCACGTTGTGAAGTACAGGGCCCACGGGGCGAGGCTGTGGTCGTGGACCCGGAGGTGGGCGGTCAGGGCGAGGAGGAAGTAGAGGACGAGGCCGGTGGCGGCGAGGACTCCTAGGGGCGGTACGGCGAGGCCGGCCAGGAGGCCGATCGAACCGGCGCCGAGGAGGAGGCCGAAGGGCAGGATCCATTTGTGGTCGACGTGGACCTTGTCGGCCTGGGCCTTGGGGTAGTCGTGGCCGATGAGGTTCGCGACCGCGGCGCTTCCGGTGAGCGCGGCGGCCAGGAGGGTGGTGGCGAGGTAAGCGACGTACACAAGGTCTCCGATCCGTGAGGCGATGGGCGCCTCACGGACGAGACAGCTAGCCGGAATGTGACAAGCCGGTGAGTTTCGCCGGATTGCTGACGACTTGGAGGGCTTGTACAGCGCCGTCGACGAGATGGAGGGTGATCGCGAGGACCGGTCCGTCGTCGGACTGGATCACGATGCCGGGTGCACCGTTGAGCTCTGCGAGTTCCAGTTGGGAGCCGGCGGGACGGCGCTCGTACAGGACGACGAATGCGCGTGCGACGTACAGCGGTCCGTAGATGGGTCTGCGCGGTGCGCCGGTGAGTCCGCCGCCGTCGCTGAGCAGCGTGACGTCCGGCGCGAGGACTGCCATCAAGGCCTCCACATCGCCGTCCAGGCAGGCGGCGAGGAAGCGTTCGGTGACCTCGCGCTGCGTCGTACGGTCGGTGTCGTAGCGCCGACGTCGGGCCGCGACCGCCTTGCGTGCGCGATGTGCGAGCTGGCGTACGTCGGCGACCTGGCGGCCGAGGATGCCGGCGATGTCGGTGTAGCTGTAGCCGAAGGCTTCGTTCAGTACGAAGACGGCGCGTTCGGTGGGCGAGAGGGCTTCCAGCACGAGCAGTACGGCGGTCGACACGTCGTCTGCCCGTACGACGTGATCGGCGGTGTCGGGGGTGGTGAGCATGGGCTCGGGCAGCCACGGCCCGACGTACGACTCCCGCCGTACCGCGGCGCTCCGCAATCGATCGATCGCCAGCCGGGTCGTGACGCGCACCAGATAAGCCTCCGCGTCGTCGACCGAGTTGGCATCGACCCGACTCCACCGCAGCCAGGCATCCTGCACGACGTCCTGCGCGTCAGCCACGCTCCCGAGCAACCGATACGCAACGGCGTACAACAATCCCCGATGCTCGGTGAACCGATCCACTTCATCCATCATAGATATGTCTGAATCTGCCTCGGTTGAGCACTTGACGTGCAGTTATGCGCACTGGCTAACTGGCTGCACCCGCCCATGCCCGAGGAGACTCGATGCGCCTGCTCCGGTCTGCTGTCTGTGTGTTCGCCCTGGTTGCCCCGCTCGCGCTTCTGCCGCAGTACGCCGGTGCGACCGGTGCCGCGGTTGCCGTGGTCTCACCCGAGCCGCAGCAACTCGTGCAACGTGCCGACGGCTTCCCGCTCACCCCGGTTGTCGGACTGGTGCGCACGGCGCGCACCGATGCGGATGCCGAGCGCGTCGTACGCCAGGCACTGAACCGCGCCGGCGTGACGACCATCCGGACCACGAACGGCGGCGACCCCGGTACGCCGACGACCATCTGGCTGGGCCGGGACGCGTCGACGCTCCGCGCCCTGCACGTTCCGGACAGCACGGGCTTGCCTGTCGAGGGATACGTCCTCGCCGCCGGCCGTGACAGCCACGATCGCGGTCACGTGGTGCTCGACGGGGTCGACTCCGACGGCACGTACTACGCGGCGCAGTCCCTGGCCCAGCTGATCCAGGCTCGCCCCGGTCGCGACTGGATGCCCGGCGTCGCGATCCGGGACTGGCCGACGATGCGCTATCGAGGCGCCATCGAGGGTTTCTACGGCACGCCCTGGTCGCACGCGGACCGCCTCGACGAGCTCAGCTACCTCGGCGAACACCGCATGAACACGTACGAGTACGCGCCGAAGGACGACCCGTATCACCGGGAGCAGTGGCGCGACCCGTACCCGGCCGACAAGCTCGCCCAACTCGCCGAGCTCGTCACCCGCGCACGCCAGAACAAGGTGGACTTCACCTTCGCGCTCTCGCCGGGCCTGTCGATCTGCTACACCTCGGACGCCGACTTGCAGGCCTTGATCGCGAAGTTCCAGGCGCTGTACGACGTGGGCGCCCGATCGTTCAACGTGCCGCTCGACGACATCGACTACAACTCCTGGCACTGCGACGCGGACAAGGCGAAGTACGGCACGGGCGGAGGCGCCGCGGGCCGGGCGCAGAGCGATCTGCTCAACCGGGTGCAGCGCGAATGGGTGGAGACCAAGCCGGATGTCGCGCCGCTGCAGATGGTGCCGACGGAGTACTACAACGTCAGCGAAACGCCGTACAAGAAGGCTTTGCGGGAGCAGCTCGACTCCGACGTGGTCGTGCACTGGACCGGGATCGGGGTGGTGCCGCGGACGATCACGGCGGCACAGGCGGCGCAGGCAAAGGCCGTGTTCGGCCACGACATCCTGATCTGGGACAACTATCCGGTCAACGACTACGCCGCGGGCCGGCTGCTGCTCGCGCCGTACAGCGGCCGCGAGCCCGCGATCGCCGATCACGTCGCCGGCGTCATCTCGAACCCGATGAACCAGGCGGCGGTCAGCAAGATCGCGCTGTACTCGTTCGCCGAGCTCGGCTGGAACCCGGCGAAGTACGACGAGCAGGCGTCCTGGCGCCGCGCGCTGGCCGAGCGGGCGGGTGGCAACCCGGCGACCGCCGCGGCCTTGCAGGTGTTCGCGGATCTGAACACGTACGACGGGACTCTGCATCCGGAGAGTGCGCCGGTGTTCGGTGCCGCGGTCGAACAGTTCTGGCAACTGTGGCGATCCGGCCAACGCGCCCAGGCGATCGCCGGGCTGCGGCCGCGGGTGAACGCCATCACCGCTGCACCGGCGACGATCCGGTCGGGCGTTGTCGATCCGGCGTTCGCCGACGAGGCGGAATCGTGGCTCAAGGCAACAGAGCTGTGGGGACAGGCGATGGGACGCGCCCTCGATCTGCTCGCGGCGCTGGCCGCCGGCGACGGAGCGACGGCCTGGACCGCGCGGCAGCAGCTGAGCAGCCTCGTCGCCGAGGCCAAGGCGATCCGGGACGGCCGGCTGCCGCACAGCGGTACCTATCCGCGGATCGGCGAACGGGTCGTCGACGAACTGATCGCCGAGACGGGCCGCGTCCACGACCGCTGGCTCGGCGTACAGCCGGGTCGCACCGCGACGACGAACCTGGGCACCTACCAGGACAACGTGCCGGCGCGGATGGTCGACGGAGACCCGAACACGTTCTTCTGGAGCAACGGCACGCCTGATCAGGGCTCCGAGGTCCGGGTCGATCTCGGCGAGCCGGCGACGATCGGCGCGATCGAACTGCTGATGGGTAAGGCGTCCAGCCCGAACGACTACATCCAGTCGGGCGTGCTGGAGTACTCGCTCGACGGCACGCGCTGGACCGAACTGACCCGTGCGACCACGGCCGAGGTCCGGACCACGGCGCCGGCCGGCACGACCGCGCGTTATGTCCGGTACCGGTCGTTGTCCGCGACCGGCTTCTGGGTGGTGGTACGAGAGTTCTCGGTGGGGACGATCGGCGGGCGGAAGACGACGCTGACAGCCGGTGGTACGCCGGCGCCCGCGCCGGGATCGTCGTACCAGCGTGCGGTGGACGGAAACCTGGAGACCGCCTATGTGCCGGTCGCGACGCCCGCCGCCAGAGATGCGTTGACCATCGGCCTGTCGGCGCCGAGGGAGCTGGCGGGACTCACGATTCTCCAGCAATCGGCGAACGTGGGGTCGGCGGACGTGGAGGTTCAGGTCGGGGGAGCGTGGCAGCGCATCGGCTCCGTGTCATCGGCGTACGCCGAGGTGCCTGCGAACGACCTTCGTGCCGAGGCTGTGCGGCTGGTGTGGAAGAGCGGCACCCCGGCCGTCGGCGAGATCGTGCCGCTGTGGAGCGACACGCCGCTCGCGGGTCTGCACGTCGACGCGGACCGGGCCGACGTGGTCCGCGGTACGGCGTCGAGCTTCGTGGTCGACATCTCCGCCGAACGCGGCGCCGACGTCACCGGCACCCTGCGCGTCGCCCCGCCGGACGGATGGTCCGTCGATCCGGCCAGTACGCCGGTCACCGTCAAGCGCGGATTCACGCAGTCGGTCACCGTGAAGCTCACTCCTCCCGCCGACGCCGCCCTGGCAGATGTGGACATTCCGGTGACCTTCACCTCCGGCGCGACCACCGTCGACGCCGTACTGCGAGTCGCCGTACGCCCCCGCACCGGTGCCGCCAACGTGGCGCTCGATCGCCCGGCCGTCGCCTCAAGCATCGAACCCGGTACGTCGTTCACCGCCGATCTCGCGGTCGACGGAGACACCACCACGCGCTGGGCGTCCGGCTACGACGACGCCTCGTGGCTCCAGGTCGACCTCGGTACGTCGACGCACCTCGGCAAGCTCGTGCTGCGCTGGGAGGCGGCGTACGGCTCGGCGTACCAGGTGCAGGTCTCGGACGACGGGAGCACCTGGACGACCGCGACCGAGGTGACTGACGGCGACGGCGGAACCGACACGCTCTGGCTCGACGCCACCGCCCGCTACGTCCGCGTCCAAGGCGTCCACCGCGCCACCAAGTACGGCTACTCCCTCTACGAACTCGAGGCCTACCCGGCAATCTGACCCCTCCAGTTCACCCCTCGGCTGGTTGTGTGTGAGCGGTCCGGGTACCGGGGGGTGTGATGGAAGGAGTGACGGACATGCCTGCAGGATCGAATCGGAAGCGGGAACGGCAGTACAAGCACATCAAGGAAGGCCTGGAGGAGCGTGGCCGGAGCGAGGACGTCGCCGAGGAGATCGCGGCGCGGACCGTGAACAAGGAGCGCGCCCGGGCCGGCGAGGCGAAGGAGTCGAGCCGTTCCTCCACCCATGACATCTCGTCCGGACGCCGCGGCGGCCTGCGCTCGCACAGCGGTTCGAAGGGCCGCACGAAGGAACAGCTCTACAACGAGGCCAAGCAGAAGAACATCAAGGGCCGCTCGACCATGACAAAGGCCCAACTCGCCAAGGCAGTCGGCCGCTAGTCAGTACCGCCGCTCGAGGCGCTCGTATTCTTCGGCAGTCACCGGGAGTACGACGCCGTGGCAAGGGTCCTGCGGCAGCCGGTAGTCCTTCGAGGGCGTCCATTCGCCGCCGGCGAGGTCGGTCGTCTCGAAGGGGACGTACCGGTGCTCCGCGGTGAATTCGTCGATCCAGAGATACCACTTGTCCTCGGTGTTCGACTTGTACACCAGCGGGCCTTCGCCCTGGCTGATCGTGCCCAGGCCGATGCCCTCGGCCAGCGGCTTCCACTCCGGTGCCAGCAGTGAGGCCGAGGTCTCGGAGAAGATCGATTTGCCGAGCGGCGCGTCGCCGGTGCGGCTGCGTTCGTCCTTCAGGAAGCGGTAGTACACGCCGTCGTGGTCGATCACTGTCGTGTCGATCGTGTGCCATCCCCGGTCGATCCAGACGCGCGGCTCGGAGAACTCGTGGAAGTCGCGGGTGGTCGCGTAGATGATGCGGTTGTAGCTCTCACCCTCATGCGCGGCGTTGTCGTAGAGCGTGGAGGACCAGTGCACGACGTACGCCTGCTGTTCGGGGTCCCAGACCGCCTCCGGGGCCCAGGTGTTGCCGGCCTCCGGCGGTGCGACCTCGACCAGCCGGCCAGGTCCCCAGTTCACGAGATCCGCTGACTCCCAGACCATGATCGAGCGGCTGCCTTGACGCTGGTGCCGGTCCCAGTCACGGCTGGAGTAGAGGCGCAGATCGGTCGCGACCAGGTAGAACCGGTCGCCTTCCGGCGAACGGACGATGTGCGGATCGCGGACGCCGCCCTCACCCAGCGTGGAGCGCAGAACCGGCTCGCCGCCGTTGAGGTCGTTGAAATGCAACGGGTCGTTGCCGTCACTCAACGCGAAGTAGATCTGCTCACCGTCGACGGATTCGCGCTTGAAATGCACGTACAGATAGCCCGCGTAGTGGGATGTCATGAAGGGAAGTCAACTTTCCAGGCGGAGGACTCGGGCTGTGGGTTCGGGGGAGTTGGCGGTGATGACCAGCGCGTCGTCGGTCCAGGCGTAGGTCCAGTCGCCGAGGTCGGTGGGGAAGTGCGGCGTGATCGTCGAGCGCGGTAGCGGGAGGGTGATCGTGGACGGACCGGGGGCGCGGTGCCAGAGGGTGAGGTAGGAGACCTCGGGACCGTTGAGTGCGAGTGCGATCCACTCGTCGGTCCACACCGGCAGCCCCAGCGGCCAGGCGGGCACGAGCGTGTCCAGATCATCGAGTACGGCGCGATGGGCGGTGAGCGCGGACCGGACGAGGTCCAGCTCGGCCGGCGTCATCCGGTTGAGGTGACCCGAGAGGTAGAGCCGGCCGGGGATGCCGTTGACGAGTGCGAGGGTGAACTCCTCGCGGGTGGTGCCCGTGATCGGGTACGCCCAGTTGCCGGCCTGCTCCGGGAGTACGGCGGCAGGCGCGGCGGCGGAGATCGGTGCGTAGAGCAACGGATGTTCCTGGTCCGAGGTCGACTGCAGGTGCAGGCGGGACAGCATCGCGTAGTCCATCCGCATCGCGCCGGAGGCGCAGTTCTCGATGAGCAGATCCGGATGGCGTTCGTGCAGACCGTCGAGCCACTCGAGCAGCGCTCTGTTGTGTTCGAGCAGGCCGTGGCCGAGCGACGTGCCGCCCTTGTCCGTGCCGGGTCCGGTCATCGTGTTGTTGTCGAACTTGAAGAAGCCGACGCCGAACTCGGCGACGAGCCGGTCGACGGTGGTGTCGAGATGCTTGCGGGCGGCCGGGCTCCGCAGGTCGAGCAGGTAGCGGCCGTTCTCGGCGATGCGCCGGCCGTGGCGGGTGAGGAACGCGTCGTCGGGGAGTTCGCCGGCGATCGGTGAGTGGACGCCGATCACCTCGGGCTCGAGCCAGAGGCCGGGGACCATGCCGCGCTGACGGATCCGGTCGATCACCTCGCCGAGGCCGTTCGGGAAACGGCTGGTCGAGGGCTGCCAGGCGCCGACGGTGTTCCACCAGTCGCCTTCGGCGTACCAGCCGGCGTCGATGCAGAAGTAGTCCGCCCCGACCTCGGCGGCGGCGTCGATCAGCGGCAGCAGCTTCTCGGTCGTCGGGTCGCCCAGCAACGTGTTCATGTAGTCGTTGAAGATCACTGGCATCCGGTCGTCGATCGGGCGCCGGTTCCGGATCGCGCGGCGCTGACGCGTGAGCGCCGCGAACACACTGCCGACGTCGGTCCCGGCGACGAGCGACACCGGCACCGTCGTGAACGGCTTGCCGGCAGTGACCTCGACGCTCCACTGGTGTTCGTGATCGGTCGGTCCGCTCAGTAGCAGGTAGCCACCGCGCTCGGTCTCGCCGAGCTCGTAGTGCCATGGCCCGTTGTGCTCGATCTGCCAACCGAGCGCGTACGGCGTATTTCGGTCGACCAGAACGCCAATCGGCAGCGCTTCTCCTGACGACCACGAGTTCGTGCTGGTCACCGCGTACCGGCTCTTGGCGACGTGGTGGTGCGGATCGCGGACGATGTCGGCCAGCACGTCGCGGACCGCGCGCTTCGACCACCTGCTCTCCGCCATCCAGCTGTTCGCGGCCGAGTACAGCTCGGCGTCGATCGACTCGAGACCGACCGTGAGGGACGACAGGAACGTGAGCTCCAAAGAGCCAGGTCCGCTGATCGAGGCCTCGGTCCAGGTGCGTACGCCGGTTTGCGCTTCGAACACGCTGGTGACGCGAAGGCCCGTGGCCGGCTCCTCCTGGACGATGCGCAGCGTAGTCGGCGTCTCGTCGTGCCGGACGTACCGCAACTGCCGCCCGAGGACGCTGCCTGCGTGGCGATTGCTGGAATGACCGTGCCCCACGGCGGAGACCTCCACCAAGGGCTGGCTCGGATCAGGCTCGCCGCCCTTCGGCTGCGAGGCCTCGCGGACAGCGACCAGCCGGACGGGACCTTCGTCCAAGGCGAACGTCAGTGCCAGTTCCGGCGTACTCCAGTGCAGCAGGTTGTTCACAGGGTCTCAGTTCGTCGTCGGGCGGTGTTCGAGGAGGTAGTCCTCGACGGTGAACAGGTGCGCCGCCATCCGGGTCCGGGCGCGATCGGGGTCGTGGCTGCTCAGGGCGGCGAGGATCAAGAGGTGTTCGCGGTGGGCGGTCTCGTCGGCGCCGGGCTCGGCGATCGATCGGCGCAGCCGGTCCCGCATCGTGCGTCCGCCGAGGGCGTCGATGAGTGCGGTCAGCACCGGGTTGCCGGCCGCCTCGGCGATGACGCGGTGGAAGGCGATGTCGTTCTCGATGACGGTCTCGTGATCGGGGTCCGGGAGCGCGAGCTCGGACTCGTTGCGCCGCAGCAGGTCTTCCGCGGCGGCCAGTTTGTCGGCGGCGATGTCGCGGGCAGCCAGCGCCGCGACCTCCGTCTCGAGGATCCGGCGTACGACATGCAGATGATGCGTTCCGTCGCCGGTCTGCAGGTCCACGACGAAGCCCATCGGGGCCAGCAGCATGGACGGATCGAGCTTGGTGACATAGGTGCCGTCGCCCTGCCGGGTCTCGAGGACACCCATGATCGACAGCGCCCGAACGCCTTCGCGCAGCGGATTCCTGGAGACGCCGAGCGCTGCAGCGAGGTCGCGCTCGATCGGCAGCCGATCACCTGGCCGGAGGCGGCCGTCGATGATCATCTGGCGAATACTCTGGACCACCACGTCCGTCTGTGACGCACCGGCGATCCGCGTCTGCACGGCCGGCTTTCCCGGGCTCATGGTTGCTCTCCGGAGGCGCGGGACGCCCAGTAGCTGCCATCCGGAAATCTGTAGGCCTCGAGCGACTCCCTGTGCATCTCGGCACTGTAGCCGGGCGCGGCCGGCAGCACGTACGCACCGTTGCGGACGACGCACGGATCCACGAAGTGTTCGTGCAGATGGTCGACGTACTCGGTGACGCGGCCATCGAGACTGCCGGAGACGGCCACGTAGTCGAAGATCGCGAGGTGCTGGACGAGTTCGCACAGGCCCACGCCGCCCGCGTGCGGGCAGACCGGCACGTCGAACGAGGCAGCGAGCAGGTAGACCGCGAGTACTTCGTTGACGCTGCCGAGGCGGGCCGCGTCGAGCTGGCAGAAGTCGAGCGCACCCGCCTGGAACATCTGCTTGAACAGCACCCGGTTCATGCCGTGCTCTCCGGAGGCGACCCCGATGGGAGCCACTGCCTTGCGGATCGCCGCGTGGCCGAGAATGTCGTCCGGACTGGTCGGCTCCTCGATCCAGAGCGGCTCGAACTCGGCCAGCGCCTTCACCCACTCGATCGCCTCGGGCACGTCCCAGACCTGGTTCGCGTCGATCATCAGGTTTCCTTCCGGACCGAGCACCTCCCGGGCGATGCGGCAGCGCCGGATGTCGTCCTCGAGGTTGGCGCCGACCTTGAGCTTGACGTGTTTGTAGCCGGCGGCAACGGCCTCCTCGCAGAGCCTGCGGAGCTTGGCGTCGGAGTACCCGAGCCAGCCGGCCGAGGTGGTGTAGCAGGGGTAGCCGGAAGCTTCCAGCTCCTCGATCCGTTGCTTCCGGCCCGTTTCTTGCCGGGCGAGTAGTGCGACGGCTTGCTCCGGTGTCAGTACGTCGCTCAGGTACCTCAGGTCGGCCGCCCGGACGAGCTCTTCGGGTGACATCTCCGACAGCAATCGCCACAGCGGTACGCCGGCCCTGCGGGCGGCCAGGTCCCACAGAGCATTCATCACCGCGGCCAGCGCAAGGTGGATCACACCCTTGTCCGGTCCCAGCCATCGCAACTGGGAGTCCGACTGGAGCTCCCGGTAGACCGCACCGAGATCGTCGCAGAGTACGTCGACGTCACGCCCTGCCAACGGCTCGGCGCGCTGCACCGCCGCGGCGACGCAGAGATCGTTGCCGCGCCCGATCGTGAACGTGAAGCCGTACCCGGACAAGGACGGGTCGTCGGTGTGCAGGACGACGTACGCCGCCGAATAGTCACCGTCCTTGTTCATCGCGTCCGACCCGTCGCGGGTGAGCGACGTCGGGAAGCGGACATCGACGACCTCCACCGAGGTGATGCGTGGCATGGCGACCCTCACTGGTCAAATAGATGGGACTTTTCTCCATCTTTGATGGCGTTCAGTATGGACCACGCGGAGGGTCGGCGCTACGATCCCGGAAATTCATGGGATTAATCCTCGTCTTCCCGACGAAAGGCTGCGATGCGCGACCTGGTGAGCTCAGACCGGAGCGGCGTCCACACGCTGTTCTACGACCGGCCGGCGGCGACGTGGCTGGAGGCGTTGCCGCTCGGCAACGGCCGGATCGGCGCGATGTGTTTCGGCGGTACCGGAAGCGATCGCATCGGGCTGAACGACGAGACGCTGTGGTCGGGAGGCCCGGAGACCGCGCGCCTGCTGTCGACTCCGCTCGGAGCGACCGGAGCGGACGCTGTCGATGCGGTGCGCGAAGCGTTGTGGGCGGGCGACATCCGCCGCGCGCACGAGCTGGCCGGCGGTTTTCATTCCGGCTACTCGCAGGCGTACCTCCCGCTCGGTGATCTGCTGCTCGACGTCCGCGTCGGCGGCTCCACGCCGGTCACGGGCAACCTCACGCAGTACAGCCGGACGCTCGATCTCGACGCCGCGGTGGCAATCACGCGGTACGAGGTCGGCGGGGTGAGCGTTCGTCAGGAGGCGTTCGTCAGCGCGCCCGACGGCGTACTCGTCCTACGTTTGACGGCTTCGAAACCGCAGTTGGCGCTCACGTGCCGGTTGACGTCGAAAGTGCAGTCGCGACCGCAAGCGGTGCAGGGAGGACTGGGACTGTTTCTCCAGGCGCCGGCCGATGTCGCTCCACCGCATCGAGACGTGCCGCAGCCCATTCGGTACTCCGACGGCGCGGATCGCGGGATGGCCGCCGCGATCGCGCTCCGGGCCACGAGTGACGGCGAGCTCCGGGCGACCGCGTCCGAACTCGTCGTCGACGCCGCGACCGAGATCATCCTCGTCCTCTCCACCGCGACGGGGTACGACGGACCGTCGACGGCTCCGACCCGGACCGCTGAGGAGTGCTGGGCCGTCGCCGACCAGACCGTGCTAGCGGCGCTGGACCGCGACTACGCCGTACTGCTGGCCGATCATCAGCGAGATCACCGGCGACTGTTCCGTCGTTCGTCGCTGGAGCTGACCGGGCTTGCCGAGGAGGCCCGGCGGCCGACCGATCAGCGGGTGGCGAGCGGGGTCGACGATCCTGCGTTGGCAGCGCTGGTCTTCAACTACGGCCGCTACCTGATGATCGCGAGCTCGCGGCCGGGCGGACTTCCGACGAACCTGCAGGGGATCTGGAACGAGATCCTGCGCCCGCCGTGGAGCTCGAACTTCACGGTGAACATCAACACCGAGATGAACTACTGGCCCGCGGAGACCGCGAACCTGTCCGAGTGCCACGAGCCACTGCTCCGGTTTATCGATCACCTCGCCCTGGCGGGACGCAGCACCGCCCGTGAGCGCTACGGGTGCGGAGGCTGGACCGCGCATCACAACGCGGACGCGTGGGCCTGGACCTTCCCGGTCGAAGGCGATCCGCGATGGTCGAACTGGCCGATGGCAGGTGCCTGGCTGGTCCGTCATCTGTGGGACCACTACGAGTTCACGGGCGATCTGGAGTTCCTCGGTCGGTCCTGGCAGGCGTTGCGCGGAGCGGCGGAGTTCTGCCTCGACTGGCTCGTCGATCTGCCCGACGGCAGCCTCGGTACGGCGCCTTCGACGTCGCCGGAGAACGACTACCTCGCCGCCGACGGGCAACCCGCGTCGGTCACCGTGTCGTCGACGATGGACCTGGCCCTGATCTCGGACCTGTTCGACCGGGTGGAGCGGGCGGCTCGACTGCTGGACGTCGTGGACCCGATCGTCGACGAGCTGTCGACGGCCCGCAAGCGCCTGCCCGAACCATCCATCGGCGCGCAAGGACAGCTGCAGGAGTGGGCCGCCGACCTGCCGGAGGAAGATCCGCACCACCGGCACATGTCCCATCTGATCGGCCTGTATCCGGGTGACGCGATCACGCCGGACGGTACGCCGGTCCTCGCCGCGGCGGCCGCGCGATCCTTGGACCTGCGCGGCGACGAGGCGACCGGATGGTCGCTCGCCTGGAAGATCTGCCTGCGCGCGCGGCTGCGGGACGCGGCGGCCGCGCACCGGCTGGTCCGGGCGTTCCTCCGGCCGGCGGACGACACCGCCGGCGGACGTCCCGGAAGCGGCGCAGGGGTCTATCCGAACCTGTTCTGTGCGCACCCGCCGTTCCAGATCGACGGCAACTTCGGTGCGACGGCGGGGATCGCCGAGATGCTCCTGCAGAGCCACACCGGTGACATCGAGTTGTTGCCTGCCCTTCCGTCCGCGTGGAGCAGCGGCCGGGTGACCGGCCTCAGAGCCCGCGGCGGAGTCGTCGTCGACATCGCGTGGACGCCGCACGGCGTCGAGGCAGTCCTGACCGCGGACCGGGACCAGGAGCGGGTCGTCCGGCTGGGCGACGTACGAGTGCCGGTTCGATTGACCGCCGGAATCGGTCACCGGGTGAGCTCGACATGATCCCCGGCCTGGACGAGGAGGTTCTATGGCAACGCTGACAACTGTCCGGCCGCCCGCGGGCGAGCTGCCGAACCCGCCGAAGAGACGGCGCCGACGGGAGCGCCCTGGAATCAAGGGGTTCCGGCGCAGCCTTCAGCGGCACTGGACGATGTACCTGCTGATGGTCGTGCCGCTGATCTGGTTCGCCGTCTTCAAGTACATCCCGATGTCGAACGCGGTCCTGGCGTTCAAGAGTTTCAACGTGACCAAGGGCATCTGGGGAAGTCCCTGGGTGGGTTGGCAGAACTTCGAACTGTTCTTCCACAACCCGGTGTTCTGGACCCTGGTGAAGAACACCTTCCTGCTCTCGGTCTACACCGTCGCGGCCAGCTTCCCGATCGCGATCATCCTCGCCCTGGCGCTGAACGAGATCCGCACCGGCCTGTTCAAGCGGACCGTTCAGCTGGTGACGTACGCGCCGTACTTCATCTCGACGGTGGTGGTCGTGTCGATGACGATCCTGGTGTTGTCACCGCGGCTCGGCCTCGTCAACGACGCGATCGGGTTCTTCGGCGTACCGTCCGTGGACTTCCTCGGGAACCCCGACTACTTCCGCCACATCTACGTGTGGTCGGATGTCTGGCAGACCACCGGGTACTCCGCGGTGATCTACCTGGCCGCGCTGTCCGGGATCGACCCGGCGCTGCACGAGTCGGCCAAGATCGACGGCGCCAGCCGGTTGCAGCGGATCCGCAACGTGGACCTGCCGGGCATCATGCCGACCGCGGTGATCATCCTCGTTCTTGCCGTCGGCAACATCATGGCGATCGGCTTCGAGAAGGCGTTCCTCCTGCAGAACCCGCTCAACCTGAGCCAGTCGGAGATCATCGCCACCTATGTCTACAAGACCGGTCTGCTGAACGCCGACTTCAGCGGGGCGACCGCGGTGGGGCTGTTCAACTCGGTGATCAACCTGGTCCTGCTGCTGATGGTCAACACGATCGCCAAACGGATCACCGGGAACGGATTGTGGTCATGAGCATCGAGACTGAAGTCAGAGCGGTGCCGAGCAAGCGCGTCGAGCGTCGTGCGGCGCGCGCACGCCGGATCCGCGAGCCGCGCACGGACCGCATCTTCTTGTTCTGCGTGTACCTGCTGCTGGCGGTGTTCTTCCTTGTGGTGCTGCTGCCGCTGCTCTACGTCGTGGCCAGTTCTTTCAGCAGTCCCGCGGCGGTGTCGTCGGGACGGGTGCTGTTCTGGCCGGTGGAGTTCTCGCTGCGCGGGTACCACGCGGTGTTCGAGAATCCGCAGATCGTCCAGGGATACCTGAACTCGTTGTTCTACACGGTGGTCGGCACGATCGTCAGCGTCACCATGACGATCGCGATCGCGTACCCGCTCTCGCGGCGTACGCTCGTCGGCCGCAACGTCGTGATGACGCTGATCCTGTTCACGATGCTGTTCACCGGCGGGCTCATCCCGACGTATCTGGTGGTGCAGTCGGTCGGCCTGCTGGACACCCGGTGGGCGCTGATCATCCCGCAGGCGATCGGTGTCTGGCAGGTCATCATCGCCCGCACCTACTTCCGTACGGCGATCCCCGACGAGCTGGTCGAGGCCTCCCAGCTCGACGGCTGCGGCGACCTCAGGTTCCTCTGGTCGGTGGTGATCCCGTTGGCGAAGCCAATGATTGCGGTCGTCGCCCTGATGTACGCGATCATGCAGTGGAACTCGTACTTCGACGCCCTGATCTACCTTAAGAACCCGGACCTGTTCCCGCTGCAGCTCGTGCTGCGCAACATCCTGATCCTGAACACCACCGGCGGCGGGGCGGTCGACGCCTCCATCGTGATCCAGCGCCAGGAGCTCGCCGATCTGCTCAAGTACTCGCTGATCGTGGTGGCGAGTGTGCCGGTGCTGCTCATCTACCCGTTCGTCGCCCGCTACTTCACCAAGGGAATCCTGATCGGCGCCGTCAAGGGCTGATCCCACCTGTGACTCGGTACCACCTCCGTATCACCCCAACCCTGTGAGGGACGTAATGTCTGTAAAACTCAGTACGCGGAGGCGTGCCGCGATCGTCGGCACCAGCCTCCTGGCAGTCGCCCTGGTGGCCTGCTCCGGCAGCAAGTCGGACAACGACTCGGCGAACAAGCCGTTGCCGACGATCACCGGAAATCCCGACGTCACGCTGAACGTCTTCGCGCCGCAGTCGGCCGACACGAACCTCGCAACGAACGACTTCACCAAGCTGATGAAGCAGAAGTTCAACCTCACCATCAAGTGGCAGACCACGACGTTCGACGGCGGTCCGTCGAAGGAGAAGCGGCAGATCTCGCTGGCCAGCGGCGACTACCCCGATCTGTACCTGCTGATCCCGTGGGTCGACCAGTTCACCCCGGCGGAACTGCTCAAGCTCGGCAGCCAGGGTGTCGTCGTACCGCTGAACCAGCTGATCGACCAGTACGCGCCGAACATCAAGAAGGCGCTGGACTCCACGCCCGAGTGGAAGGCGATGGCGACCGCGCCGGACGGCAAGATCTACGGGATGCCGCAGTGGGTCGACTGCTTCCACTGTTCGTACCCGGACAAGCTGTGGATGAACTCGGCGTGGCTGAAGAAGCTGGGCCTCGAGCAGCCGAAGACCACCGAGGACCTGCGGAAGGTGCTCCAGGCGTTCAAGACCCAGGACCCGAACGGCAACGGCAAGGCCGACGAGATCCCGCTCAGCGCGAACGTCCGCGACAACCTCATCCCGTACCTCATGGACGCCTTCATCTACGACCCGCAGGGGCAGAACAACAGCGGCGGCAACAACACCACGCTGGTTCTCAACAACGGCAAGGTCGACGTCCAGGCGAACAAGGACGGCTGGCGCGAAGGCCTGAAGTACATCAACTCGCTCTACAAGGAAGGCCTGATCGACAAAGGCGCCTTCACGCAGAACCCGGACGCGATGCAGCAGCAGGGCAACCACGGCGGCTCGGTCATCCTCGGCGCGGGCACCGTCATGCACTCCGGCATCTTCGTCACGATCGGTTCGGCGGACGGGCGGGACAAGCAGTACGACGCGGTACCGCCGCTGACCGGTCCGAGTGGCGCGAACTACGCCAGCTACGTCTTCCCGAGTATTCCCGGCGCCACGTTCGTACTGACGTCGAAGGCCACACCGGAGAAGCAGATCCAGGCGATCAAGATGCTCGACTACATCTTCACCGACGAGGGACAGAACAACGGACAGTTCGGTATGGAGGGCAAGGCCTGGACCAAGCCCGGTCCCGGCGATGTGGCGCTCGACAAGTCGCTGAAGCCGAGCTTCAAGCAGATTCCCCTGAAGCCCGGATCGAAACCGCGGAACAGCGGCTGGGGTCCGCTGGCGCAGTACAACAACACCGCGAAGTACCGCAACTCCGAGGTCATCGACACCGACATCCACTCGCAGGCGGGGTACGAACGCAAGCTGTTCGAGGCCACCAAGCAGTACGCCGGCCACGAGGACAAGGCGCAGATCTACCCGTTCTGGAAGGTGTGGATCGACCCGTCGCTCGCCACCGAGGTCGCGACTCTGCAGACCAACCTGGAGAACTACATCCAGCAGAACTCCCTGCAGTTCGTCACCGGTTCGAAGAACATCGACACCGACTGGGACAGCTACGTCAAGGGGCTCGACGGCCTCGGCCTGAAGCGGTACCTGGAGATCCAGCAAACGGCGTACGACAAGGTCCCCAACAAGTAGCCCATCCACCGGGACCGGCCGGAACGCCGGCCGGTCCCCATCGTTGATGAGGAGTCAACCGTGACTGTCGGCCCCTTCGAGCCGTCGTTCGAATCCCTGACCACGTTCGAGTGCCCGGACTGGTTCCGGGACGCGAAGTTCGGCATCTGGTCGCACTGGGGGCCGCAGTCGGTGCCGCGGTACGGCGACTGGTACGCGCGGCACATGTATCGCCAGGACACCGATCAGTACCGCTACCATCTCCGCACCTACGGGCACCCGTCGACGGTCGGCTACAAGGACGTCGTACGGCAGTGGAAGGCGGAGCGGTTCGATCCGGACGGCTTGATGGAGCGGTTCGTCGCGGCCGGCGCGCGGTACTTCGTCGCGCAGGCGGTGCACCATGACAACTTCTTCAACTACGAGTCCGGTCTGAATCACTGGAACTCCGTCAAGGTCGGGCCGGGCAAGGACATCGTCGGACTGTGGAAGGCGGCCGCCGACGAGCGCGGAATCCCGTTCGGGATCACCGAGCACCTCGGCGCCGCCTTCAGCTGGATGGCGGTCAACAAGGGCAGCGACAAGCACGGTCCGTTCGCGGGGGTTCCGTACGACGGAGCGGATCCGGCCAACCGCGATTTCTACCTCGACAACAGCCGGTACCTGTCCGACGTCGAGGTCCCGGATCCGTGGTACTGCGACGATCCGCGGTGGCATCGCTACTGGCTCGACGCGGTGACCGAGATGATCGACCGCTACCAGCCCGACCTGCTGTACTCCGACGGGCCGCTGCCGTTCGGCGAGGTCGGTTACACGCCCGGTCTCGAGGCGGTCTCCCGGCTGTACAACACGAGCGCGCGACTCCATGGGACGAACCGCGCCGTCTACCAGCAGAAGGATCGCCGGCCCGAGATCAGCGCCGTCGGCGTGATGGACATCGAGCGGAGTCAGACCGCGGCCATCCATCCGTTGCCGTGGCAGACCGACACCTCGGTCGGTGACTGGTTCTACAACATCCGCGACGTGTACAAGACCGCCGGCCACGTGATCGAAATGCTGGTCGACATCGTGTCGAAGAACGGCAACCTCCTGCTGAACGTGCCGCAACTGCCCGACGGCACTGTCGACCTGGAGTGTTCGCAACTGCTCGACGACCTCGGTTCCTGGACGCAGATCTGTGGCGAAGGCATCTACGGCACCAGACCGTTCCGGGTGTTCGGCGAGGGGCCGGCGAGCGTGGTCATCGACGGGTTCACCGAAGACCGCGTGAACTGGACGAGCTCGGATTTCCGCTTCACCCGCCGGGACAACACCGTCTACGCGTTCCAAATGGCGTGGCCGGCCGACGGCCGCGCGGTGATCCGCAGCTTCGCAGGGCACGAGTCCGTCGCCGCGGTCCGCCTGCTCGGCCACGGCCCCGTCCCCTTCGAGCAGGCCCACGGCATCCTGGTCGTCCGGCTCCCTGAAACACGTCCGGTCGACGTCGCCCATTGCCTCGCCGTCGACGTACACGCCGAGTGACCCAGATGCGTATCGCGGGATATCGCACGCTCACCACGGTGCACGACTGGGGCAGGCCGATCGGTGACGCCAATGGGGCGGTCGGGTCGGGTAAGACGTCGGTGCCGATCGTCGTACTGACCACCGATGTCGGTCTCGAAGGGATCGGTCTCGGCTCGCAAGAGGACATCGACACGCTCTTTCCCGCTCTGGACGGCCAGGACCCGCGCGCGGTCGTCGCGCTCTACGACCGGATGCTCGCGCGGGTGTTCAAGCGCGGGCACGCGGGTTCCGTCTTCGGTGCCATCGGGGCGCTCGACATGGCGCTGTGGGACCTGAAGGCGAAGGCGGTCGAGCAGCCGTTGTGGCGGCTCCTCGGCGCCCGCGATCACGTCGTACCGGCGTACGCCTCCGGCCTCGACGGACCGCTGGCCGACGACGAACTGATCAGGCTGCACAAGCAGTTCGCGGAGCGTGGTTTGCAGGCGGCGAAGCTCAAGGGCGGGCTCGACGTGGCCGCGGACCTGCGTCGGCTCGACGTGCTGAGCGAGCTGTACCGGGACGAAACCGGGCAGGCGCCCGCGCTGATGCTCGACGCGAACGAGACCTGGTCGCGCAAAGAGGCGGTCCGGCACATCCGGCGGATCGAGGAGCATGTCGACCTGGCCTGGGTCGAGGAGCCGGTACGGCGCTGGGACGTCGACGGGCTCGGGATGGTCACGCGTTCGGTGCAGGCCGCGGTGGCGACCGGTGAGAACCTCACGGGACTCGAACAGTTCCGCCCGCTGCTGGCGGCCAACGCCGTGGATATCGTCCAGACCGGCAGCGTCTGGGGGATCACGCACTTCCTCCGGGTCTCCGCGCTGGCGCACGCGTTCGACCTGCCGATCAGTCCGGTGGGGTACGACGGCAATCCGCTCGGTCACGCGGCTGCCGTTGTACCGAACCATCTGTCGATCGAGATCCAGGATCTCGGGATGCCGATCGGGATCAGCGCGGATCAGGAGGTCGCCGACGGTCATCTCGTGCTCGGCGAGTCACCCGGACTCGGCTACACCCTGGACGAGGGCGCCGTCGCGCGGCTCGGTGAGGCGGGGAGCTGGGACGACGACACGGGACCGCACGTCCGCCCGGATCGCGCCGGCCGCCGTTTGGTGAGCAAGCCTCGGATCACGCGGTCGTAGGGGCCGGGGTCAGGTTGCGGCGGATCCAGTTCTCGATGCCGGCGACGTGCGACAGCGACAGCGCGGCGGCGACGCTGGGCTGGCGGTCGCCGATCGCGAGGGCGATGGCGCGGTGCTCGCGCTTCGTCTGCTCGAAGGCGTCCTCCTGGGTGACCGCTCGCCAGGTCCGGGCTTGGTGGGTGCGTCCGGCGACGCTGTCGACCAGCGAGCACAACACCGGATTGCCTGCTGCCGTGGCGATGCGGTGGTGGAACTCCAGGTCGTTCGCCACCATGTCGCCGACCGGGCTGTCGATGTCCACGGCCTCGGTCAGCGCGAGCAGTGCGGCCACGTCGTCGGCGCTCATCAGGAGCGCGGCCTTCTCGGCGGCCATCGGCTCGAGAGCACGGCGTACCTCGAACAGGTCGAGGATGCCGGAGTCCTGATGGAAGTCGATGATGAAGCTCATCGTCTCGAGGAGGAGGTCCGGCGTCAGGCTCGTGACATAGGTGCCGTCACCCCGGCGTACGTCGAGGATCCGCAGCATCGACAGCACACTGACCGCCTCGCGCAGCGGGCTCCGCGAGATGCCGAGCTGGTCGGCGAGATCCGCCTCGCGGGGCAGTTTGTCGCCCGGCTTGAGGCGGCCGTCGAGAATCATCGTCTTGATCTTCTCGATCGCGACATCGGTCAGCGCCATCCGGCTCCCTTCTCAGTCCTTCGGGCGTAGGCGCAGCGTAGCCATGCCGCCGTCGACTGCGAGCGCCGTACCCGCCGTCGAGCCGGAGGAAGGTCCGGCCAGGTAGACGACGGCGAGCGCGACCTCCTCGGCGGAGACCAGTCGCCCGTGCGGCTGACGCGCGTCGAGGGCGGCCCGCTCGGCGACGGGATCGGGCGCCGCGTCGAGGAGGCGCTGCACCCAGGGAGTTGCCGCCGTACCGGGATTGACGCAGTTGACCCGGATACCTTCGCGGAGATGGTCGGCGGCCATCGCCAGCGTCAGCGACTGCACCGCGCCTTTCGTGGTGGAGTAGAGCGCTCGCTGGGGGATGCCGGTGGTCGCGGCGACCGAGGCGACGTTGACGATCGCTGCGGCCGGAGACTGACGCAGGTACGCGAGAGCGGCCCGGCTGACCCGGACCGCGCCCATCACGTTGACGTCGAAGACCCGGTGCCACTGGTCGTCCGGGTTGTCCTCGATCGTGCCCTGTGCGCCGATGCCCGCGTTGTTGACCACCACGTCGATCCGCCCGAACGTGTCGGCGACCTGCTGAACCGCCGTACGCACGCTCGCGTCATCCGTCACGTCGGCCTTGATACCGAGCACGCCCTGCGGGACACCGGCGGGTTCGAGGTCGAATGCCGCGACGCGTGCACCCCGTGCGGTGAGTTCGCGGGCGACGGCCGCGCCGATACCCGACCCGCCTCCGGTGACGATCGCGACCAGGCCGTCGAACTCGAGGCTCATTCGGCGGCCTCGAACGCGACGTACTCCTGACGCTGCCGGCCCAGACCGTCGATCTCGACCTCGACGACGTCGCCGGGCCGCAGGTACGGGAACCGGCCCGACAGCGCCACGCCCTCCGGCGTTCCTGTCATGATCAGATCGCCCGGGTCGAGCACCATGTACTGGCTCAGGTGGTGGATGACTGTCGCGACGTCGAAGATCTGGTCGGCGGTGCTGGAGTCCTGCCGCGGCTCGCCGTTGACGAAGCTGCGCAGAGTGAGCTTCTGGTGTTCGATCTCGTCGGGGGTGACCAGCCAGGGACCGATCGGGCTGAAGCCGGCCGCGATCTTGCCCTTGCTCCACTGGCCGCCGGACTGCTCGATCTGGAAGGCACGCTCGGACAGATCGTTGGCCACCACGAAACCGGCCACGTGCTCCAGGCTGTCCGCGGGGGAGTCGAGGTACGACGCGCGCTTGCCGATCACCACTCCGAGCTCGACCTCCCAGTCCGTTTTCGTGCTGCCCTTGGGGATCGTGACGGGGTCGTTCGGGCCGGCCAGCGTGTTCGGCGCCTTGAAGAAGATGACCGGCGACGTCGGCGGCTCGGCGCCCGACTCGGCGGCGTGCGCGGCGTAGTTCATGCCGATGCAGACGATGGCGCCCGGGCGGGCGATCGGTGCACCGATCCGCAGGTCGTCGGAGTTCTCGACGAGCGGCAGTTCATCGGCGGCCAGTGCGGCCGCGACGCGGGCCGGACCGTCGGACTCCCAGAACCCGGCGTCGAGATCCGCGGTGAGTCCGGCGAGGCTGCGGACACCGTCCTCGGTGACGACGACCGGCGCTTCCGCACCGACAGGACCCAAGCGGGCGAACTTCATCGCACTACCTCCAGATCGTATCTTTCACCGCGTCTGAGTGGCTTGTGGCGGCTTCGGTCCACATTGACAGGCGAAACATATGATGTCTAGCGTGCTGTCCACAGTTCAGAACGCCGACGTGATCCTTCGGCGCACGTAGTCTCACCGTCGGTCGCAGCGGTACAGCGTGTCAGGGCTGCCGCCGAGGATGGGCGGACGAGCGGCGGTCGCTGATGGTGGCTTACTGCCGTAGGCCTCGGGGGCGACCACGGTGCAGTGTTGCTCGATCCAGGCTTGGCGCTTCTGCTGAGTGGCTGCTCGAGGGCCTTTCGCCGGCGTCGGTTGCGACTGCTGGCTGGGTGCGGCGCTGAGGATGTAGCGGAGGGTGCCGTCGTTCACCCAGGCCTGGAGCTGGTCCGTGGAGGGTACGTCGTCCTGGCCGCCGAACCCGCCCATGCCGATGACCGTGGCGTCGGTCTCCATGATGAAGGGCGCTACGGCGCCGGATGCGCCGTTGACGGCGAGCGCGATATCGGCGCCGTCGCCGTTGCGCTCGGCGTACTCGAGAATCCGCCGCTGCTCATCGGTCAGCTTCGTCTCCCCAGACCCTCCACCGACAATCACCATCTGCGGCTCGCCAGATCCACCCTTCGCTTGCGGCCCAGGGCCGGATTGGCGCACTGGCGCGGGACCGGCGGGTGGGGTGGTGGGCATGCCACCGGCCAGTGCCGGTCCGGCGGCTGGAGTGTTGCCGTTGGGGTTGACCGTGGCGGCGGCGACCGACCAGACGCCTGGGGTGAGAAGGAGCGCAGCGACGGCGACGGCCAGCGCAGGGCGGCCGACGGCGGTGCGTCGTACAGGCGAGAGCCGGCCGACGATCAGGCCGACGATCGCGGCAGCTGAGCTGACGGCAACGGCCCAGCGGCACCAGCCGTACCAACTGGTGTCGCGGGAAACCAGCACGAACGCCCAAGCCGCGGTGATCGCGATCCCGATCGGCAGCAGCGCCCACGCCGCCGACTCTCGATACCAGCGCCACAACACCGTCACGCCGGCCGCGCAGATCGCGGCGACCGCCGGCGCCATCGCAGTCGTGTAGTACGGATGCATGATCCCCTTGGCGAAGCTGAAGACAAGCGCGGTGATCACCAGCCACCCACCCCACAAGAACCAGCCCGCCCGCCCAGCCGGATCCCTGGCGACCTTCCCGCGGAACGCCCGTACACCGGCCGCAGACACGACGACCAGCACGAACAACGCCAACGGCAGCAGCCACGAGATCTGCCCGCCGACCAACTCGTTGAACATCCGGAACAGGCCGGGTTCCCCACCGAACGACCCGGTCCTCGTCCCACCGTTCGGCGAACTGATCACCATCCCGCCGCCCTGATCCCCGCCGAAGATCCGCCCGAAGCCGTTGTATCCGACAATGAGATCCCACGCGGAGCCGTCGGCACTACCGCCGACGTACGGCTTGCTGCCCGGCCACCAGTCGTGCAGCGCGACCCACCAGAACGACGACACCACCAGCACACCGCCCGCACCGAGCAGGTCGACGATGCGCCGCTTCATCGGCCCCGTGGCGCCGACCAGGAACGCGAGGGCGATGGCCGGTACGACGATCCACGCCTGCAGCATCTTCGTCAGGAATCCGCAGCCGACGAAGAACGCGCACCACAGCAACCACGTCGTACGACGGCGCGCCGAAGCCGCTTGCACCGAGCGCGTGACGGCGTACGCCGCAGCGACCAGGAGCAGAACCAGCAACGTGTCCGGGTTGTTGTCGCGATTGATGACAACCGTGACCGGAGTGATCGCGAAGATCAGCGCGGCGAGCAACGCGACGTTCTCACCGGCCCACAAACGCACCGTGCGATGCAGCAGGAAGACGGCCGCGACACCTTCGATCACCTGCGGCAGCAGCAGCGACCAGCCGTGGAACCCGAAGATCAGGACGCAGATCACCTGCGGCCACAGGGCCATCGGCGGTTTGTCGACGGTGATCACGCCGTACGGATCGAACGATCCGAACAGGAAGTTGGACAAGCTCTCGGTCATCGACCTGACCGCGGCCGAGTAGTACGTGTTGCCCAGTTGCCCGCCGCCGATCTCCCAGAGGTAGAGCAACCCGGCGAGCAGGCAGATCGCCACCAGTGCCCAGCTCCGCCACCGGTTCCTTGCCGCCAGCAACGCCGTCATCGTTCGTCCTTTCCTGGCTGGAAGATCCAGCCCCGAAGTAACAGAAATCTCCCGACCGTGCCCAGCCCCGACGAAACGAGCAATACGGTCAGCTCCAGCAGTCGGGAGGGATCGGAAGTGCACGCGTGCAGGAGCAGCAGGGCACCGGAGGTGAAGAGGTAGTAGAGGGCGAACACGACCAGGCCTTGGCCGTGGACGCGGATCCGGCCGTTCGAGGTTTGTGGACCGGCGAAGGTGAATCGCCGATTGGCTTCGGTGTTCAGCAGTGTGGTGATCACCAGTGCGCCGAGGTTCGCGGCCAGCAGCGGCCACCAGTGCCGCAGCAGCGCGTAGAGCGCGAGGTTGGCCACAGTCGAGAGCCCGCCGACGACTGCGAACGACACGAGCTGCCACGCCAGGCCGCCTTCGGGTCGCCCGAGTACGGCGTCCGGGTGTGCGGCCTGCGGCTCTGGGCGGCGGGGAAGACCCGGCACACGTGCCTGCCCGGACGCCTTGGCGCGCGCCATCCGGAGCAACCCTCGTACGTCGTCCCACGCGGTGCCGATCACGTCCACCCGGCTGTCGGTGTCCTCGACCCAATCCACCGGCACCTCGTGGACCCGCAAACCGTTGTGCTCGGCAAGCAACAGCAACTCGGTGTCGAAGAACCACGAATCGTCCTGGACATGTCCGAGCAAGGGCCGGACGACATCGGTGCGGGCCGCTTTGAATCCGCACTGCGCATCGGAGAACCGGGAGCCGTGCATCAGCCGGACCAGCCCGTTGTACGCACGCGAGACGAACTCCCGCTTCGGCCCGCGCACCGTGCGCGCACCTGGTGCCAACCGGGAGCCGATGGACAGATCCGAGTGCCCGTTGACGAGCGGTGCCACCAACGGCAGCAGCGCATCGAGCCCGGTGGACAGATCCACGTCCATGTAGACGACGACGTCCGCATCGCTCGCACCCCACGCCTCGCGCAAGGCCAGTCCTCGACCCTTGCGCTCCAGATGCACCACCCGGACCCGCTCGTGGTCGGCCGCCAGCGACCGTGCGACGTCCAGCGTTCCGTCGGTACTGGCGTTGTCCACCACGGTGATCATGGACCGGAAAGGAAAGCTCGCCGTCAGGAACTCGTCCAGCACCCGCAAACACCCGGGCAGCGCTCGCTCCTCGTTGAAAACGGGCACCACGACGTCGACGGTCGCGGTCTTCGCCGGAGCCGCCGGCTCGGTTCCCGTGCTCATGGTGAAAGGTCTACAGATGGCGGCCGATGGGGGACCGATGGTTGTTCCATAACAAATCCATAGGTCCCGGCTGCGATGATGTGCTGGTGCGGATTCTGTTGGTCGAGGACGAGCAACCGTTGGCGAAGTACGTCGCGACCGGGCTACGCAAACACGGCTACGCGGTCGATATCGCGTTCGACGGCCGGACCGCACTCGACAAGTGCGAAGTCACGCCGTACGACGTCGTCGTCCTGGACCGGGATCTCCCGGTGCTGCACGGGGACGCGGTGTGCCGGCAGCTCGCCGAGACAGGTACCTCCCGGATCCTGATGCTCACCGCGTCCGGCGCCGTCGAGGACCGGGTCGACGGCCTGGCGTTGGGCGCCGATGACTACCTGGGCAAGCCGTTCGCGTTCTCCGAGCTGATCGCCCGCGTCGGGGCACTTTCCCGGCGCAGTACGCCCGCCCGGCCGCCGATCCTGCGAGCCGGTGACGTGTCGCTCGACCCAGCCCGGCGTACGGCGGAACGCGCCGGCCGGCCGCTCTACCTGACGCCCAAGGAATTCGGGGTGCTGGAGCAACTATTGGCCGCCGACGGCGATGTGGTGAGCGCGGAGACGCTGCTGGACAAGGTCTGGGACGAACACGCCGACCCGTTCACCAACGCCGTCCGGATCGCCATCGGCACACTGCGCCGCAAGCTCGGCGATCCACCGCTGATCGAGACCGTGCCCAGCGCCGGCTACCGGATCATCGCATGCGCGTCCACCTGACCGCCCGGGCCCGGCTGACGGTCCTGTACACCGGGATGGTCCTTGCCGCCGGCATCGTTCTCACCGCGCTGACCTACGTGCTGATGCACCGGGCGCTGGGCAAGCGGCTCGCGGTCGTGATCATCGGCGACGCGAACCCCGGCCCACTTCCGCCGCTGCCGGACGACTTCGAGCAGGTCGGCAAACAGCTGCAGCACACGACTCTGTCGGAGTTCCTCACCCAGGCCTCGATCGCGCTGACAGTCGTCATCGTTTTGGCCGCCGTACTGGGCTGGCTCGTCGCCGGACGCGTCCTGCGACCGATCCGGAGCATCTCGGCCACGGCACAGCGGCTGTCGCTGGAGAACCTCTCCGAACGAGTGCCGGTCACCACGCCCGCCGACGAACTCACCACCCTGGCCGACACCATCAACGGGATGCTCGACCGCATCCAGCAAGGCATCGCCGAGTGCGACCTGGTGCTGCACAGCCAGCGCATGTTCACTGCGAACGCGGCGCACGAGCTCCGTACGCCGCTGACCACCATGCGCACCGCCATCGACGTCACGCTCGACGGCCGACCCGACACCGATGAGCTGCTCACCATGACGCGTGACATCAAAGCCGCGGTGGAGCACAGTCAGCGCACTCTCGACGGCCTGCTCGAACTGGCCCGCAGCCAGGCCGGCTCCGGCCCGCGGCATCTGGTCGACCTGGGCGACGTCGTGACGACCATCCTCGACACGGCGGCGACCCGCGACCTCGAGGTGCGCACCGAGCTGCTGCCCGCACCGATCACCGGCGTACCGGTCCTGATCGAACGCATGGTCGGCAACCTGGTAGACAATGCGATCGCCTACAACCATCCAGGCGGCCGGATCGACATCACCACCGGCCGAGAGAACGGCCAAGCGGTACTGCGCATCGGCAACACTGGAGCCGTGGTCACCCCGGAGCAGGCGCACCGACTGCTCGAGCCCTTCGTCCGTGGCGATGGTGCCCGTCTGCACACCGAGGCGGGCGCCGGCCTCGGTTTGTCCATCGTGCACGCAATCGTCACCGCCCACGACGGCGACATCTCCACCACCGCCCGTCCGACCGGCGGCCTGGACATCACGATCCGCTTCCCGCGGAACGCTCAGCTCAGTCCAGCAGAGCACCGAATCTCTGCTCGACTGCCGTGAGGGTCTGCTCGACTGTCTGACCATCGACCACGATGACGCGCGCGTCGGTTCCTTCGAGCTGACCTCTGACCAGCTCCCACCCCCAGACCAGCCCGCTGTGATCGCCGCCTGGATTCCTGCCTTCCAGCCGTGCGAGCTGTTCGTCCTTGGAAGGCATCAGCCACACCGCGTTCTCGGCAACCCCAGCCATCGCGGGAGTGACAAAGGCGCCCTCGACAACAACCGACACAGGCAGGGCCTGAACGTCCTCGACAATCATCGGTCGACGATCGAAGTCTCCCGGCCCGCTCCCCAACACATGAAGCCCTGCCGCAGCCGCCCGCTTCTCATGATCGGAGGCATGCGCATCCACGCTGTACCAAACAAATCCGTACTTCCGCGCCAGCAACCGACTGACCGTCGTCTTACCTGCCCCGGCAGGCCCACCCACCCAAAAGATCATATAAACCAAGTCTATCCACGGTGTCCTGGTCAGCCGTCGGTTGTGGTTGCGGTGATCTAATGGGTGGGACGACCCTGGAGGTTTCCTTGAAGCTCGGACTGCACTACTGGAACTACTCCACGCCCACCGACCCGACCCGGATCGCGCCCACGCTGGCCGAGACGGCGCGCATCGTCGACGAGGCGGGCTTCCACCGGTTCACCGTCATGGACCACTACTTCCAGATGGAGCACCGCGGCACGGCCGACGAGCCGATGCTGGAGGGCTACACGACGCTCGGGTATGTCGCGGCCCGGACCGAGCGGGTTCAGCTGGGTCTGCTGGTCACCGGTGTGATGTATCGCTATCCGGGCCTGCTGGCGAAGATCGTGACCACGCTCGACGTTCTGTCCGGCGGCCGCGCCTTCCTCGGGATCGGCGCCTCTTGGTACGAGCGTGAGCAGCACGCGCTCGGCGTACCGGTGGTGTCGATGAGCGAGCGCTTCGAGCGGCTGGAAGAGAGTCTCCAGATCTGCCGGCAGATGTGGAGCGACGAGAACGGGCCGTTCGAGGGACGCCACTACCAACTGGCGGAGACGTTGTGTGTGCCGGCGCCGCTGTCGTCGCCGTACCCGCCGATCATGGTCGGTGGCGGCGGTGAGAAGAAGACACTTCTTCTGGTCGCGCGGTACGCCGACGCGTGCAACCTGTTCGCCGTGAGTCCCGAGGACGTCGCCCGCAAACTCGACATCCTCCGCGCGCACTGCGACGCCGAGGGCCGCGACTACGACGCCATCACCAAGACCGCCGTCTACACCGACAACGTCCTCGACGACCCCGAGGCAGTCGTCGCAGCCGCCGCGCGGTACGCCGAACTCGGCATCACCGAGCTCCAGTTCATGCCCGATCGCGACCCTGTCGAATTCGCCACCCGCCTCGTCACGGAGATCACTCCCCGCCTCGCCTAGCCGGCCGGGGCGGTCAGCTGTACGGTCTGGCCGGTCCTGATGGAGTCTTCGATCGCGCAGATGATCTGGGTGACGAGTACGCCGTGGTCGATGCCCGGTCCGAGGTCGCCGCCGTCGACGAGTCCGGCCGCGAAGTCCTGCACCATCCACACGGCAGGGCCGACCTGTGATCGCCCGATGCGGCCGGAGAGCGGCCACACCGACCGGTACTTGTCGCTCACCACTGTGAGGCCCTGATGCGACAGATCCGCGGTCACCGACCCCTCGGTGCCGATCACCTGGAACCGGAAGTCGACAATGCCGTCACCGGCGTCCGGGAGCGTCCACGCCGATGAGAGCGTCGCCGTCGATCCGTCGTCGAAGGTGACCAGAGCATGTACGACGTCCCACGTATCGACGCCGCGCTTCGCCAGGACACCACGAGATCCGACCGCGCTGACCGACACGGCCCTCCGGTCCGTAAGCCACAGAACAAGGTCGACGGTGTGGGGCATCAGGAACCACGCCGGTGATGACTCTGCAGCCCACGACAGCATCGTGGTCGGCACGAAGAAGGAGTTGCTCAGGCTGGCTGATGCCGTGACCGGTTCCCCAACGCTCGCCATCGCGGCCTTGGCTTGCACCACATGAGGATTCCAGCGGTTCTCGAACCCTACGAGGCATCGAACGCCCGAACGGTGGATCGCGGCGGCAATGGCGCGGGCATCGTCCAGGGTGGTGGCGACCGGCTTCTCGATCAGCAGGTGCTTACCGGCTTCGGCCAGGTCGACGGCGACCTGGCGGTGGGCGAAGTCGGGTGTCGCCACGATCACGGCGTCCGGATCGAATGCCTCGAGCAACTCGGCATGTGACCCGGTGACCGGTAGACCCGTCGTGACCCTGGCTTCCTCGGCCACCTTGGCCGAGGGCTCCGCGAGCGCGACGACAGAGACGTCCGGTTGTCCGTCGAGAGCCTCGGCGAACAGCCTCCCGCGCAGCCCCGCGCCGACAATGCCTATGGTGACCATCAGAACAGTGTGAAGCCGCCGTCGACCTTGACGACAGAGCCGGTCATGAAGCTGGACGCCTCGCTCGCGAGGAAGATCGCCACCGGCCCCAGCTCCGGCGGCAGCCCGTAGCGCTTCATGGCGGCCGGATCGACACACCACTGCTTGAACTCCGGCTGGTCGACCGGCGACATCTCCGTGAGGAAGTACCCCGGCGCCATCGCATTCACGCGGATCCCGTACGGCGCCCACTCGGCCGCGAGCGCCTTGGTCAGTTGATGGACCGCGGCCTTGGACGACAGGTACGACGCCTGCCAGCGGGGCTGGTTGACGATCTCGGCCGACATCGAACCGACGTTCACGATGGTGCCGCCGCCCCGCTGCGCCATCCGGCGTCCGACCGCACGACTGCAGTACCAGACACCGTCGACGTTGACGGAGAACACCTCGTGCCAGGCTTCGTCGGGCGTCTCGAAGGCCCGGCCGGCGACGCCGATACCGGCGTTGTTGAGCAACACGTCGATCTCGCCGAACTCGGTGCTGACCTGCTCGACCGCACGTTCGACGTCCTCGACGTCGGACACCTCGAGTTGGACGCCGTACGCGCGAATCCCGAGCTCGCGCAGTTCGTCCGCGGCGGCTTCGGCCGCTGCGAGCGTGCGCGCCGTCACCGCCACCGCCGCGCCCGCGTCACCGAGCGCCTCGGCCATCGCCCGTCCAAGCCCCCGGCTGCCACCGGTAACCAGAGCGACCTTGCCCTCGAGGGAGAACTTCTGCATGGCGTTCATGGCGTCCTTTCGCTCGGATGATTCGTCAGCCGGCGTTCCGTGGCTCGAGGATCGCACGTACGGCGGCTTCGTCGCCTTCGATGTCGACGAGTTCGAGAGGAAGGGCGCCCGCTGCCACGCCGAGGATGACGGCGGGGTCGGCGTGCAGTACGGCGTCGAGGCCGCGACCGTCAGGTGGGGTTACCGCGACGCCTGATCGCGTCGTCCGCACCTGGAGGAGTTGATCGTCGACAGCGATCCCGATGGTCGACGACCGACCGGCGGCGCGCCTGCCGGCCAACAGGGCTCGGAGCGCGACGGCCAGCCAGTCGGGGTTGAAGTGGTCGCTGCCTGGACCGCTTGTCATCAGAGGTGTGGACCAGCGGATGAGGCTCTCGATCGGCTCCCGTAGCTCAGCGCCCCAGGGAGTCAGTGCGTACACGACGGCGTTGCCCTGCGCAGCCAGCCGGCGTTCGAGGACGCCGGCGGTCTCGAGGTCGCGCAGGCGCGTGGTGAGCAGGTTCGTGGCCACGCCGGGCAGGCCGTCGAGCAGCTCGCGGTAGCGCGCGGGAGCCAGCAGGAGCTGGCGGACGACGAGCAGGTTCCACCGGTCTCCGACGACATCGAGCGCCCGCGCGAGGCCGCAGTACTGGCCGTAGTTTCGACTCACGAGGCGACTTTACAATATCAAGTGCGTCTGAAAATATGCAGCAGTCCGACGGGAGGAGCCAGAGTTGGGTTACGACGTTCAGCTGGCTCGAACCTGCGCGGCGCTTGGCGAGGTTGTGCCGCGCCTGGTCGCGCTGGTGCGGGGGATCACGGACGCCGACGCCGTCTCGGTCGGCACGTGGACGGTGGGCGATGTCGCGGCACATTTGTCGCATGCCTTTCGCTTCGACCTCGATGCGCTGGCCGGAAGACCGGTTCCGGAAGCTGTCGTCACGACCGCGGGAATGGCCGAGCTCAACGCGAAGCTGCTGGCAGACGACGGGGAACGGGACCCGGAAGCGCTCGCGGATCGCCTCGGCGCGCTTGCCGATGAGTTCGACAGTGCCGCGTCGCGCTCGCGAGCAACCTCTGTCGACTGGTTGCAAGGGGTCGGTCTGCCGCCGTCGGCGGTGGCGGGTCATCTGCTCGAGGAGTGCCTGATGCACGGCCACGACATCGCGAGAGCCACCGGGCGTCCGTGGCCGATCGACCGTCATCACGCGCTGCTCGCGATCGACGGCGGCGTGCTCCCACTGATCGATGCCTTGCCGGCCGCCTTCGTGAAGCAGGGCGGTTTCCAGGGGCGCTTCGAAGTGCGGCTGCGCGGTGGCAGGCCGATGGTGATGGACTTCGATCGTGGCAGGTTGCGGATCGACGCGGCGGGCGACGGCGACGTCGACGCCTACATCTCGACCGACCCGGCGGCTCTCATGCTGTTGTTCATCGGCCGGTACGGCGTCGCCAGGCCGATCCTCGAAGGAGACCTCGCCGCCTGGGGTCGCCGCCCGTGGAAGCTCGCCGGCATGCTCGCCGCGATCTCTCCTCCGTAACCGTCGGAGGGAATGCTCTATCGCACGCTGCGCGGCGCAGCGCGCTAAGTGATGGGAGGAGGGGCCGTGATCGACGCACCACTCGCTTCGATCAGGGATCCGTGGACGGGGTCAGCCGGTGAAGGCTGTCATTCGGATCGAGACGAGTAGGCCGGGTAGGTCGGCGCCGAGTTTGGCGACGTATCGCGTCGGCGGATCGGACGGGAACCAGCGCGTGTATTCCTCGTTCAGGCCGGTGAAGTCGGTGGGGTTTGCGAGCAGCACACCTACCTCGACGACGTCGTCCAGGGTGGCGCCGGCGGCGTGGAGGATCGCCTCGCAGTTCGTCAGTGCCTGCCTTGTCTGAGCTTGGATGGTGGTCTCGACGAGGTTGCCGGTGCTCGGGTCGATACCAGCGGTGCCCGAGACGATCACGTGAGGTCCGGCCTTGACCCCTTGGCTGTAGAGCGGCGAAGCCGGAGCGTTCGCGGTCGTGATGATCTGCCGTGCCATGACGGTCCCTCCCTGTTCTCACAGTCCGTCCGCCAGGTTGGTCGGTCAGCTTGTGTAGCGGTCTATCAGGGTGTTCATGGCTTCGTCGATGCTGGGGTCGATGCGGCGGCGGGCCGGGTCTTCGTCGTACCAGTTGATGATTTCGCGGGCGCCGGATTCGAACGGGATGGTGGCGACGTAGTCCGGGACGACGCGGCGGAGTTTGGTGTTGTCGAAGACGGCTGAGTGGGTCTTGTCGCCGAGGAGACCGGCGCCCCACGCCGGATGTACTGCGGCGATGGCGTCCGACGGGACGTGGACGATCTGCGCGGATGTGCCGGCCGCACTGGCCAGGGTATGAGCGATCTGGTCCCACGTGAGGACGTCGTCGGAGGTGATCTGGAAGGCCTCGCCGAGGGTGCGGGGGTGACCGAGCAACGGAACGAGGCCGCGAGCGAAGTCCCGGTGGTGGGTCAGGGTCCACAAGGAACTGCCGTCGCCGTGGACCACGACGGGCTGACCGCGGCGCATCCGCTCGACGATCGTCCAGCCGCCGTCGAACGGGACGAGGGTCCGGTCGTAGGTGTGCGAGGGCCGCACGATCGTGACCGGATAGCCCTCCTCGCGGTAGAGCGCGGTGAGGAGGTCTTCGCAGGCGATCTTGTCGCGTGAGTACTGCCAGAACGGGTTGCGCAAAGGCGTCGACTCGGTGATCGGCAGCCGGGCCGGTGGTGTCTGGTACGCCGATGCGGAGCTGATGAAGACGTACTGGCCGACCCGTCCTCGCAGCGCGTCGGTGCGAGCGCGCACCTGATCAGGTGTGAACGCCAGCCAGTCGACCACGACATCGAAGTCCTGACCGGCCACATCGGCGAAGGCCGATGCGTCGTCGACATCGGCGGTGAGCACTCGTGCCTCCGGCGGAAGCGGCCGAGTCGAGGTCTTGCCCCGGTTGACGACCGTGAGGTCGAGCCCCGCCTCGACTGCTTGCCACGAGCAAGCCGAACTGATGATTCCCGTCCCGCCGAGAAAGAGCACACGCACGCCAGTCATCCAGACAACTCCTCGAGGTCGTAGCGCGATCATCGCATGAGCAGACCTGACGTCCAGGGAATGGACAGGGCGTGAGACGGGAACCGGGAGGGCGATTCCCGTTCCGCTGTTGGGAGGTCATCATGAGTACGACGCCTGTACCGCCCGTGCCGCCGCTGCCCGATCCGACGGACCCGGACCGCTCCTTCCCGGGCCGGACCGATCCGGACACAGATCCGGACACCACGCCGTACCCGGATCCCGAGCCGAAGCCGGACGAAGACCCCGACGAGCAGCTTCCGAGGCCGGGCGGGACGAGCTAGCCCGCTCCGCCTGCTGACTTCGGGAGGAACCGGGGAGCGATAGCCGAGGCCCTTCCCTCCACCACCTCCCGGAGGCGGTCGAGGGCACCCGTCCACAGAGTGTCGAACTGGGCCAGCAGGCTCTGGCGGATGCCGCCGTGCGTCAGGATCAGGTGCGTTTCGCCGTGCCCCGGGACGACGTCCACCAAGACCGTGCTGGCGGGGTGCGGCGGATCCTCGAACGCTGCCCGGAAGTAGTGCGGGGGTTCGCAGGCCGTCACGATCCCGGTCTGTTCGGCCGGCTGTTCGGCCGGCACCTGTGTCGCGATCACGAACCCGCCGTACTGCGTGTCGCTCAGTACGGTTGGCCCCAGCCAGCTACTGAGATGCTCCGCCCTGGTGATGAGCCTCCACAAGCGGTCCGCATCACAACCGAACGTCCGTACATATCTCAACTGCGGTGCCCGATCGGTACGCGTCGCTCGCGTCTGTGTTGTACGAGCCATACCGGGCCAGTGCCCCTTGACCGCCTTTCGCAATCACCGGTTCTGCCGAGTACAAAGCCGATGCGTTGGGCACCCGATCACCATTCGAATCACCATTCGAAGCCGCACGCGGAAGTGGAGGATCGAGGCGGTGGGTATCGCGTTGGCGCTGGCGTCGGCACTGTGCTTCGGATTGTCGGACTTCGCGGCGGGACTGGCTGCCCGCCGCGTCCGCAGTGCGGTCGTGGTGTTCGTCGGTCAGCTCGTCGGATGCGTGCTGGTCACGACCCTCGCTCTGGTCGTCTCCCATCCCCAGGTCACCGGCGCGGATCTCGGCTGGGGAGCGCTGTCAGGGATTGGCACCGGGCTGGGCGCCGTCTGTCTGTTCCAGGCGATGAGAATTGGCCGGCTGAGCCTCGTCGTACCGCTGAGCGACGTCGCCGGGGTCGCCGTTCCGGTGATCATCGGCGTGTTCTTGCTGGATGATCAGATCGGCTGGACCGCGTGGTGCGGCTTCGCGATCGCCGCCCCCGCGATCTGGCTGATGGCGGGCAGCCACCGGACCCGCGGCGCGCATTCCACCGGCGCCGGGTGGGCGCTTCTGTCCGGGGCAGGCTTCGCGTTGCAGTACGTCGCTCTCGCGCGCGCCGACGCCGACGCGGGCCTGTGGCCACTGGCGCTGAACCGGCTCGTTGCCATGCTCACGGTCGCGCCGCTGGCGGCCCGGCCGGTCCACCTCCGGATGAACCGGCGTACCGCCGCTCTCACCGTTGCGTCGGGCCTTCTGGGCACGTCGGCGATCGCGGCGTTCCTTCTTGCGAGCCGCGAACAGGCGCTGTCCGTGGCGGTCGTGCTGACGTCGCTGTACCCCGCCGTACCCGTGCTCCTGGGCATCACGGTCCTTCGCGAACGCCTGACGCATCCCCAGGTCGTGGGCCTGGCCTGCGCGACAGCCACCGTCGTACTCGTTTCGTTGTAGTAACCGGCACCATGGGGACTGGTGCGGAGTTCGGGATTCGTGGCAAGCTCTGTCTTGGCGACTGTTGGGCAGTCAGCAGCCGGCATGTTTCATTGGGCTGCCCAGGAGGACCCATGGCCGTCAGCGGCGTTGACACAGCATGAGCGAGATCGAGAATGACGCTCTGGAGTTCGGCGCTCACGAGCCGACATCCGAGGGCCGGTTGCGGCTGGCCGAGATGGTTGACGAGACGGCCGACATCTTCGCGCGACTGGCGGTCGAGTTGCACAGCGCCGGTGGTGTCGAGGAAACCGTTGATGCGGTCGTCCAGTTCGCTCTGCAAGCTTTGGCCTGCACCTATTCCGGGGTGGCGCTCCACACCCGGGGCCGGCGGCCGGACATTCCGGCCGTGACGGATCCGGTCGTCGCCGAGATCTTCAACCTGCAGATCGACGACGGGACCGGCCCGTTGATCGAGTCGTTGCGCCACCAGAAGGTGGTACTGGTCCGCGACACCGCAGCGGATGTCCGGTGGCCGATGTGGGCCGCGGAGGTGGCTCGGCTCGGGGTCCGCAGCGTGCTGGATGTGCCCTTGGCCGTCGGCGCCGCCAGTTCCCGGTCGTTCGGCGTGCTCGGGTTGTACTCACCGGAGCCGGACGCCTTCGGTCCGGACGACGAGGCGATCGCCCACATCCTCGCCAGGCACGCGTCGGTCGCGGTCGCCACTGCCCGGCACGAGCAGACGATGACGCAGGCCGTCGACGCGCGGAAGCTGGTCGGCCAGGCGATGGGGATCCTGATGGAACGGTACGGCCTCGACGGCGACCGTGCGTTCGCGATCCTCAAGCGCTATTCCCAGGACACCAACACCAAACTGCGCGACGTCGCCCAGCAACTCATCGAAACCCGCAAGCTGCCCCGCACCTGAAGTTCGGCGCATCTTCGTGCGGCTCGTAGGCCTGGTGAGTGCGCCGAATGAAGTGCGGGGCATCGGGCACAAGGTCCGGTATGCCTGAGCTTCCCGCACCGCGACCTGTGCTGTGGCCGCTCCGGCCGCAGGCGTCGGCCCGCGTCTCGAGGACGGCCGCTGACGGCCAGGTGTGTGTGACCATCGAGCACGCCCCGCTCGCCGGCGTCACGCCGGAGATGCTGGCCTGGTGGTACCGGCACGTGCCCGGCACCATGATGTACGCCGGGACCCGGCAGCCGCGCTACCTCGTCTGGCATCCGCTCGACCACATCTCGTACGAGATCGAGTCGCCGGGTGTCGACGGCGGCGTCAGCTCTGGCGCCCGGCTGCACATCACCGAGGCGCTCGGGCGGAACCCGGACACCCTCATCGACCTCCACGTCGGTGTCGACGAGATCGACGACCGTTCGGCCACGATGGCCAAACGCGTCCTCGGATCGAGCCTCGTCCGCCTCGAGAACGAGTACGTCGCGATCGGCGGCGACACCCGCTACGTCACCCGCCTGGTCCTCGGCGACGAGACTGTCACCGGCCGGCTCCTGCTCAACAAGGTTGCCCGGACAAAGGCGTTCCCGGAGCGCAAACTCGGCCCGTGGATCCGCCACCACATCGAGGAGATCGGCAACCTGGAGAACTTCCTCCCCGACCTCGTCCGCTACCACGCCGGCAACGAGCCGTAACTCACGACCTGAGCCGGACGCGCTGGGTAGCGAAGTACGAGCCGGCGAGGATCAGGACGCAGCCGACCAACTGGAGCGGAGCCGGCCGCTCGCCGAGGATCAGCGCACCAAGAGCGAGGGCGCCGACCGGAGTGAGCATCAGGAGTACGGCGCCGACGTGGCTGGGCAGATGCGGTGATGCCGTGGCGACGAGAAGCCAGCCGAGTACGGTGCCGGCGAGCGCGACAGCGGTGAGCCAGCCGATGACCTTCCACCCCGGAGCGAGATCGACGCCGTGCCACAGCGATCCGGCGGCCAGGGCGACCACACACGCCGCGGCGATCACCACGGAGTAGTTCTGGATCGGCGAGCCTTGCCGGCCGCCTCGCCGGAGGAGGAACAGGAAGACCGAGTAGCAAACGGCCGCCAACGTGGCATGAATGGTGCCTGCCAGCGGTTCGGTCCCGGACGCGCCGCCTCCCGCGACCCCCGAGGTGAGAACGACTCCGGCCAGCAGGACCGGTACCCAGGCCAGATAGCGAGCGGTCACGCCCTCGCGATCCGCGACCCAGGCCAGCAGGGGCACCAGGACGACTTGTACGTTCACCAGCACCGTCGACAGGCCTGCGCCCACCTCGAAGATCGCCTGCGTCCACAGGAGCATGTCTCCTGCGAAAAAGGCGCCGGCCAGCGCGGCGAAGGACACGTCGCGGCCGCGGAGCGGTCCTCCGCGACGCCTCTCGAACCAGGCGAGGACGATGAGCGGCGGAAGTGCCAGCAGACAGCGATAGACACTGGCGGTGCCAGGGCTCGCGCCGGCCAGGTCGATGAGGACCGAGGACACGGATACCAGCAGCGCGCCGACCGCGAGGGTCAGCTGCGCCTGACGATCAGTGACGAATCGGCGCCCACTCATCTCTTCGTCAGTGCCCTCAGCACGCGACATCATGCGTGCTGAGGGTGACCGACCCGATCGGGGTTACTCCCCGAACAGCAGCGGTTCTTTGCCGGGCTCGAGAATGTGGCGGAAGTAGACGGGGTCGGTGAAGGTTGCCGGGACCTTGCCGAGGCCCTGGATGACGGTCGAGGTGCCGTTGGCGTGGCCGACGGCGTACAGGTAGCCGGCACCAGTGTCCTTGTCGATGCCGAGCAGCAGCGATCCGTACGCGCCGCACTTCGTGAGCACCAGCGCCTCGAAGCCTTGCCAGGTCGAACTGCGGACCTTCTTGACGATCGGCTTCATCGGGGAGGTCAGGGGGAGCCGGATCGTGTAGAGGGCGCCGCCCCGCGTGGTCGCCAGGAAGGTGTCGTACGTCGACGTCTGGCTGAGCAGCGCCATCGTCTTCACCGCTCCGAACCCGCCCGCGGACTGCGGGTTCGTCCAGCCGAACCCGCCCTTGGAGTCGTACCGGGTGAGCGTGCCGTTGCTGCGCAGCGCGTAGTGGTTGACCAAGGCCCAGGGATCCGTGTCGTTCGGGTAGCTCGACTCGAGGAAGGTGGCGTCACCCCAGCCGCCACCGACCCGGAAGTTGTGGTGCTGCTCCGGGTCGATCTCGCCGTTCTCCTTGACGATGTAGTAGCCGCTGTAGAGGCCCGAGCCGATCACCACGTGGCCGGAGTACATGCGGCCGGGACTGGGGAGGACGAGTCCGTTGGTGATCGCACTGCTCATCCGAGGCAGGCCCTCGGGGTAGATGTCGGGATAGCTCGGCTTCTCCTGCACCGTTGCCGGCGAGCCGGCGGTGATCACCCGGTCCGTGTGACCGCGAGCGGCGGTCACCGACCCGACCTCGATCTTGCACGCCGCGGTGGCGGTGGTCCCAGCAGCCAGTGCCTCGCCCGGAGCCCAGGCGAGCACCCCTGTCACCAGCGCGGCAGCAGCTGCCACCCGCCCCGCCGTACCCAGTCGTCTCGACATGGTCATCACTCTCCGAACAGCATCTGGGCGTCGCCCTGACGGATTTGGCGCCGGAAGTACACCGGATCTGCGAAGGTGGCCGGCACCTTGCCGAGCCCCTGGATCACGGTGGCCGTGCCGTTCGCGTGCCCGACGGCGTACGCGTAGGCGGACTGGGTGTCCTTGTCGATGCCGACCAGCATCGTTCCGTACCGACCGCACTTCTCGGCCACGAGCGAGTCGAAGGCCTGCCAGGTCGAGGTGCGGACCTTCTTGACGATCGGCTTCATCGGTGACGTCCGGGGGATCCGGATCGTGTAGAGCGCTCCGCCGCGGGTGTTGGCCAGGAAGGTGTCGTAGGTGAGCGTTTGGCTGATCATGGCCATCGTCTTCACCGCGGAGAACCCGGTCGCGGACTGCTTGTTCGCCCACTTCACCGTGCCGTTGGCGTTGTTGTACTGCATGTCCCAACGGCTCAGGGTCCCGTCTGCCCGCAGTTGGTACTGCCTGATCAGGTTCGGCAGTTTCGGGTAGTCCCAGAAGCGTGTGGTCTCGAAGTACGTCGTGTCACCCCAGCCGCCACCGACCAGGTAGGTGGTCGGCCTGGTCCGGTCGACGTCCCCGTCCAGGGTGAGGTAGTACGAGGTCGCGTACATGGACGAGCCCAGCACGGTGTACCCACCGATCCATCCGCCGTACCCGGTGACATCCGGATCGGCTTCCATCGACCCGCTGACCCGGACCGCGCCGGCCGGGTAGACGCCGGTGTCCGGCTCGTCGGTCGACACAGCGCCGACGGTGACCAGCTTGCCCGCGTGATCGCCACCGGCGGTCACGGATCCGACATGGACATAGCAACCAGCTGACGCCTGCGCTGTCGCAGACCTTTCCGCACCCACCGCTTGCGCGGCCCCAGGGGTGACTCCTATTACCAGACACGCGGCAACCGCCGCTTTGCTCAGTCGACCGGACATTGCCAGCCCCTCGGGTCGCAGTACGTCGTAATGCTTCTGCCTACTCGATACCTCGCAGGACCGGAAAGTTGCGCCAGGCACCCGCAAACCAACACCCGCCGCCGAATGAAATGCTTGATTGATGGATCGACCACAGGTACTCGCGTACTACTTCCCGGATTGGCACCGCGATCCGCGGAACGCCCAATGGTTCGGCGAGGACTGGGACGAGTGGCAGCTCCTCGAAGCAGCGCGGCCACGGTTCGAAGGACACCGGCAACCGCGCATCCCGATCGACGGCCCCTTCGACGAGGCCACGCCGGCCGCGGCGGAGCAGCAGATCCGGCTGGCCAAGGAGTACGGCGTCGACGGCTTCCTGGTCGACTACTACTGGTACGACGACGGTCCGTATCTCCAGGCGGCCCTCGACGACGGGCTGCTCGCCGCCCGGAACAGCAACGACGTCAAGTTCGCGTTGATGTGGGCGAACCACGAACTCGTCGACATCTTCCCGCACGACGACCCACTGAACGACTCACCCCGACGGCTCAAGAACGGCGCGATCGATCGCACCGCTTTCGAGAGGCTGGCCAGGCATGTCATCGACAGGTACTTCGCGCGCTCGAACTATCTCACCGTCGACGGCCGGCCGTGGCTGTCGATCTACGAGCTCGGCAGCCTCATCGCCGGACTGGGCGGAGTCGAGGAGACGGCGGACGCGTTGCAGTGGTTCGACGAGCAGACCAGACAGGCCGGCTTCGTCGGGCTCCACCTCGATGCGGTGATCTGGGGCGTCGGCGTACTGCCCGCGGCGATCACCCTCGACTCACCGGCCGGCCTGGTGCGCAGGCTCGGCTTCCGGTCCGCGACGTCGTATGTCTGGGTGCATCACGCCGACCTGGGCGGGTTCGAGTTCCCGCGCGCCGGCATCGGGCCGCTGCGTGAGGCCGCCTTCGCCGAGTACGAGCGGTACGTCGCGGAACTCGACGTACCGTTCTACCCGAATGTGACCGTCGGGTGGGACGCGTCCCCGCGCACCGATCAGAGCCGGCCGTTCGAGCGCGGCCGTTACCCGTGGACAACGACGTTCGATCCGACTCCTGAGGAGTTCAGGGACGGATTACTGCTGGCCAAGTCGTTCCTCGAACGCCACCGCCAACCACATCCGATCATCACCGTCAACGCCTGGAACGAGTGGACCGAGGGCTCGGCCCTCCTCCCCGACACCCACAACGCCTACGGCTACCTCGAGAAGATCCGCGACGTCTTCGGCTGAGAACGGGCGACCGTCTTCGTGAGGCGAACCAGGGACGACCTAGGGAGTTTGGGGCGTTTCGGTCGTCTTCTTGCGTCGTCGTGGTTCTGCTGAGCGCGGCGGCGTTCGGCGCATATGGTCTCGCGTGCGGGCGAGGATGTCGGCGAGTGTCTCGATGTCGGAGCGGGACAGCGGGGCGAACAGCAGATCGTCGAGGATCGCGATGTGACCAGGGAAGACCTTCGCCAGCAGGGCACGTCCCTCGTCGGTGATGGTGACGGTGATGCTGCGCTCGTCGTCGGAGGACGGCGTCCGGGTCACCAGGTCCCGCTTCTCCAGCGTCTGGGCCTGGTAGGTCAGTCCGCTGCGGCTGTAGACGACGCCGTCGGCCAGATCGGTCATCCGCTGACTGCCCGTCGGGGAGTCGCCGAGGGTGGCCAGGAGCTGGAACTGCACGTAGCTGAGATCTCCGGCCTCTCGCAGCTGCTGCTCGACGGCGTGCTTCAGCAGGCTGCTCGCCTCGATGAGGGCGAAGTACGCGCCCAGCTGCGTGGCGTCCAGAGAAGGCCGCGGTGAGGTCATGGGCCGAGTTTATCAGTGCTTCTAACTCGAAGTACTTGCTTCGACTTCGAAGCAGAGGTACGGTGGTTCTCAGTTGCTTCGAATCCGAAGCACATCGCCGAAAGGGAAGACGTCATGAAGGCAGTACGGTTCCACGCAACGGGCGGCCCGGAGGTTCTGCGCTACGAGGATGCCGAGCAGCCGGTCCCCGGCGCCGGTGAGGTGCGCATCCAGGTCGCGGGGTCGGCGTACAACCCGGCCGACGGCGGTATCCGCGGCGGTTTCCTGCCGATCCCGGTGACGCTGCCGCACGTTCCGGGCTACGACGTCTCCGGCACGGTCGACGCGCTCGGCGACGGGGTGGAGGGCTTCACCGTGGGTGAGAACGTCGTCGGGTTCATCCCGATGAACGCTGACGGTTCGGCAGCGCAGTACGTCGTCGCGCCGGCGAGCGCACTGGTGAAGGCGCCGTTGCGTATCCCGCTCGCCGATGCCGCCGGGTTGCCGTCGGTCGGGCTCACCGCCTCACAGGCACTCTTCGAGGCCGGCGAACTCAAGGCAGGTCAGCGGGTGCTGATCAACGGTGCTGGCGGCCCTGTGGGCGGGTACGCCGTGCAGTTGGCCAAGCGCGCCGGTGCGTACGTCATCGCCACAGCGAGCCCTCGCAGTAGCGAGATCGTCAAGGCGGCCGGTGCGGACGAGATCATCGATCACACGGCGACCTCTGTGCTCGATGCGGTCACCGAGCAAGTCGACGTACTGCTCAACCTGGCCCCGATCACCCCGGACGGGTTCACCGCCCTGGTTACAAGGGTCCGCGATGGCGGCGTGGTCGTCTCCACGACTCCGACTGTGACGACGCCCGGCGACGATGAGCGCAACGTGCGCGCGGCGACGATCTTCGTCCACCCCGACGCGGACGTGCTCTCGAACCTCGTCGCCCTCATCGACAGCGGCGACCTCCACGTCGAGATCGCCCGGCGGGTGCCGCTGAGCGAGCTGCCCGCGATCCACCAGCAGGCCGAGGCCGGCCAGATCCACGGCAAGGTTGTGGCCGTCCCACCCGCCGTCTGACGCGCTGAAGGTTGAGCTGTTGCAGGCCGTGGCTGTTGGGAGTTCTTCGGATCCCAGCGCCGCGCGCGTAGTGTGGAAGAGCAGTGTGCGATTGGCAGTGACCGTGAGCATCTAGCTCATGACCTGCAGGCAGCGCGCAGTGTCAACGAGAGGGAAGCGATCGATGTGCTACCCACACCTTCACCGCGGTCTGATGATGTTCCGGTGAGCGCCGCCGAGCGTGCAGATCTCGCCGATCTGCGAGAGGCGGAGCTGGACACGCGCGAGAGAGCCGTCGAGGACAGGGAGTCTGCGGCGCTGCTTCGTGACCGGAAGAATCGAGCCATTCTCGAGGCCGCCGAGGAGCGCGACGAGCGGGCTGACGAGCGCGACGTGGCTGCGGATGCGCGCGACCGAGCCGCCAGCCTGGACTCGTTCCTCGGCGACGCCGATTACAGCCCCGGCTACAAGTCCAGGATGTCGGCCGGCCTGGACCGGCAGGATTCGAAAGGCGACCGCACCTCCGCCGCCGACGACAGGAGCAACCTGACCCAAGACGGCCGGGAGCAGTCCCACCTCGACGACGTCTAGCTCGACCGCGCGCACACCGACTAGTAGCCGGGGAAGACCTTTCGGAGCTCGTCGAGTGTGACGTTGCCGGTCACGGTCACACCCGCGGCGTGCTCGGTGCCGAGGCGGCCGGTCAGCAGCCGCACTACGGCCTCTGCGGGACCTTCGAACGTGGCCGTCGGGCCGTCGATCGCGTTGGTTACGGTGACCGTGTCGGTGATCTCGATGCCGCCGCCCGGGATCGCCAGGCGGACCTCCTGCTCCAGCTGGTCGGCCTTGCCCGAGAAGCCGAGGAGGAAACTCAGTGGCCCGCCGAAGAGCTCGATGAGCAGCTCGGCCGAGTCCGGATCCAAGGTCGCCGATGGGTCGATTCCGACGCGCACGTCCCAGCTGTGGTTCGCAACCTCGTTGAGCCGCATGCCGAGCGCGACCACCAGCGGCACCGGCTGCGGCAGGAAGCCCAGGTCGATCTGGCGATCACGCTGCTCGGCGCTGAGTCCGTCGACCGTGTCGACGTACGCCGCGTTGTGTTTGACGAATGCGGCCGCCTGGTCGGCCGGCGACGAGGCGTCCCAGCGGGCCCAGATCGCCTGATTGTCCTCGGCGTCGACCTGCTCGCCTGCCGCGATCGCGATCGGCTTGCGGGAGATCTCGGCACCGCTTCCGAGGTGCGAGAGCGCCTGAGCGACGGTCCACTCCGCCGCCCCGCTGCGGGCCCTCAACTGTTGGTCGGACAAGGTCGGCACCAACGCAGCGAGGGCATCGTGGTTGGCACGCAGCGCCGCGATGGCGCGATCGACAAGAGTAGTCACACGGGCCCCAACCTCGCAGCCCACAACTTTCTTCCACCCGACGGCGACCGACGTACGGGCCGAGCGGGGGCCGGAGGAAGTAGCGGCCTCGAAGACTTCCTCCGGCTGGCCCGGTCGGGACTTGGCTGACGCCTCAGCTCTCGGCTTCCTTCTGGACCTTCTTCTGCAGTTGGTCCTTGCTCAGACCTGAGGTGCCGGAGATGCCCGCGTTTCCGGCTTGCTGGGCGAGTTGTTCACGGGTCATGTCGCCGGGCTGCTCGCCGAGGTGTTGTTTGCGGCTGGCAACGAACGCTTCACCGAGCTCGGCACGACGTTCGTCGGACAGGCCGGTACGCATACCGGGCAGGACCTTGGTCTCTTCCTCCTCGACGTGGTGCGACACCGCGTCGATGAGGTTCTGCAGAACCTTGTCGAACTGGTCCGATTCCGGATCGGTCGCGGCGAGTTTCGCCAGCAACTGGTCGGCCTCGATGTGCTCCTGCTGACTGTGCGAGACCTCTTCCTTCTCGCCTGCCTCGGCGGCTGCGACCGGGTAGACCTCTGCCTCTTCGGCGCGGCTGTGAGCGGTGAGCAACGTGGTCAGCACCGGCAGCAGGTTCGGACGCTTCTCGGGGCTGTCCTTGAGCTCGTCGAACAGTCGCTCGACCTCGCGGTGGTCCTGCATGATCAGATCGACAACGTCACTGGCCATCTCATCCGTCCTTTCACCCGTTGTGGTGCTCACCCAGTACCCGGCTTTATGCGGCCATGGAGCACCTGCGATCGTGTTGGCCAGCACCGAACTGTCAGTACCGCAGGTGTCCGCTCGGCTAGCAGGGAGTTGAACGTGCAGGACGATGTTGTCGACCCCGTTGCCCACAATCGCGCCGCCTGGGACAAGTACGTCCAAGAGGGCAACGAGTGGTCGAGGCCGGTGACCGCTGAGGACGTCGAGCGCGCCCGCAGGGGCGACTGGTCGATTGTTCTCATCGGGCATCAGCCGGTCGACCGCACCTGGCTGCCGACGGACCTGACCGGCAAGGACGTGTTGTGCCTGGCCTCCGGCGGTGGCCAGCAAGGTCCGATCCTTGCCGCCGCAGGGGCGCGGGTCACCGTGTTCGACAACTCACCCGGCCAGCTCGGCCAGGACCAGCTGGTAGCGGCGCGCGACGGCCTCGAGCTACGCACCGTCCAAGGCGACATGCGCGACCTCAGCGCCTTCGACGACGCAACCTTCGACGTCGTGTTCCACCCGGTCTCCAACTTGTTCGTACCCGACCTGGCGCCGGTGTGGCGTGAGTGCTTCCGCGTCCTGCGACCGGGCGGAAGCCTGCTCGCGGGCTTCCTCAACCCTGATGCTTACCTGTTCGACCACGAGGCGCTCGACGAGCGCGGCGAGCTGATCGTCGTGCACAAGCTGCCCTACAGCGACGTCACCCAGTACTCGGCCGAAGAACGCGCCGCGAAGTTCGGCGCGGATGCCGCTCTTGAATACAGCCACACCCTCACCGCCCAGATCGGCGGGCAACTCGCCGCGGGGTTCGTCCTCACCGGCTTCGCGGAAGCGCCGCACCAGTCCGACGCATCCGCTCAATACATGTCGCACTATTTCGCAACACTGGCGGTCAAACCGAGCTGATTCCTCCGCGACCTCGGTCGACTGTTTCGCCAGTACCCGTTGGCGATAGAAGGTATGCCCTGCCCGGGAACGAGTTGCGGGCCGTCTCAGGCGGGTTCGAGGAGGATTTGTGGGGGGTGGCCGTTTGACCAGTGCTGGGCCCAATGGGTTGCGAATTCGAGGTTTGCTGGGGTGTTGCGCGGTAGGAGGATCGGTGTCGGGGCGAGGTTGCGCGGGCGGTCTGGTGTCTTTCGGAGTTCGGTGGTGATGTCGGCGAAGCGGTGCCCGATGGGTTTGACCCGGTTGTGTACGTCGAGCAGACCGAGCCCGTACTCGAGTGGCGCGAAGCCGCCGTGGTCGGACCGGATGTCGTGCGATGCCCACCAGGACAATCCGGAGACTCCGGGAACCGACAGGGCCTGACGGATCAGTTGTTCGGCGGCGTCCTCGACGGTGACGTCGGAGACCCATTCCGGGGCGATGCCGATTTCCTGCACCCAGATCGGCCGTGGGGTGGTCTGATGTGCGGCCGCCACCTGGGCGAGGTAGGCGCCGATCGACCAGGCAAGGTCGTTGTTCTCGCCGAAGTGGGCGAGGAAGCCGCTGAAATAGGGCCAGGCGTGGACGGTGGTGATGTCGGGTTCGTTGGCGAGTAGGGCTGGGCTGAAGCCGACCTTGTCGGTCGTCCACGGCTGGTGGTCCGCGCCGAGGACGACGGGCAGGTCCGGCGCCGCGGATCGTACGGTCCCGATCAGGGTGCGCGCCCAACTGTCCAGGTCCTCCTGGCCGACGGACTGTGGTTCGTAGCCGACCAGCATGTTCGGTTCGTTGCCGAGGTCGATGCCGGCCCCGGCTGGGTGTCCGGACACGAGCTCGGCGACCTCGCGGAGCAGGAGCCGGGCGGCGGAGACCGCCAGTGGGTCGGTGAAGAGGTTGTGCTTCGTCAGCCATGGAGGACGGAAGACCCAGCCGGAGAGGAACCCGTTCAGGACGGTGACCCAGACATCCAGTCCGACATCGAGCGCGCGGTCGAGCACGATGGACAGCCGAGACATCGCACTGACCGAAACCGAGGTCGGGAAGGGCTGGAAGACGGGCCAGAGGCACTGGATGCGAATGTGATCGCAGCCGAGCGCCGCGATCGCGGTCAGATCATCGGCGATCGAGTTCTCGTCGAAGTCCAGCCATGCGTTCCACCATTGCTCGCGCGGCACATAGTTCACCCCGAAGGCGGGGACCATCATCGGGCCCCGTCAAAGGTGTTCCACGTGATGACCTGCCCCCGGTCGACGAGCCGGTCCTGGAGTTCGGCGATGTCGAGGTCTTGTACGTCGTTCTGCGCGCGGAGCGACTGCACCGCCGCGACGGCCGCGGATTCGGCCAGCACGCAGAAGACCGGCTCCATGCGTGTCGCGGCATACCCGATGTGGGAGGCCGACAGGCAGACCGGAACGAGAAGGTTGCCGCAATCGGCTCGTCTCGGCGTGATGGCCCGGTAGGGAATGGGGTACGGATGGCCGGTGCCGAGATGACCGCCGATGAACATGTCCCCTTCGGTCGCCACGCCGAGCTGCCCGGTCTCGGGGTCGCGGTGCGGAATCCGTCGTACCGGATAGACGTCCACGCCGAAGAGCGCGAGGCCGATGCCGTCGCCGGGGCGGGTCTCGTTGCTCACGTCGGAGTGCGTGACGGTGTAGACGCCGTCGAGGCGTCGCGCCGCCCGCACATACAGTTGCGGCGGCCAGCCTTCGGTCTCGGGAAAGACGCTCGCATCGAGGCCGTACGCCGCTGTTTCCGCGCGGAACTCTGCCGGTACGGCGGGATCGGTCGACAGGAAGTGGTGAAGTCCGCGGAGGTAGTCGATGTGGTGACGCCAGATCCGGGACCGGTCGTCCCAGTTGCCGTTCTGGTACGCGCGGCTCACTCCGAGCGGAGCGTTGGTGATCAGGGATGCGCGCTGATAGTTGTACTCACCCGAGTTGATCCATCCGGGGAAGATCCCGCGGAGGGCTTCGAGGTTCGAGCCGAGGTGCTCGACATAGCGTCGTACCAGCTCGTAGTCGGCGGGGGAGTAGCCGTCGGGCGGAGTGAGGTCGGCGCGGCGAGCAGGGTCGGTCGTGACGTAGAAGCGGTAGTTGTAGGCCTGCGTGTAGTCGTCCGCCGCGCCTACGGGCAGGCCGTGGTCCGGCTCGAGCAGGGGGAGCAGTCCGCTGGTGCTGTCTCCGGGCACCACGTACGGGTCGATCGGCGTCCAATTCGTGACCGGCCGGACGCCGGCCAGGTCTTCACCGTAGGCCTCGGGCGCCTCGCGCCCGGTGCGGTAGGGGACGCCGGCGAGCGCCATCAGATCGCCCTCGTACGACGTGTCGATGAAGACCTCCGCGCGTACGTCGCTGGCGCGTACGGACTCCGAGGCCGGAAGTGGAACGCCCCACTTGTCCGGTGTCGAGGTCTCCAACTGGATGGCGGTGATGCGATTGCCGTCGCGGGTGACCGAACGGACCCGGTGCTCGAAGATCACCTCGATGCCGGCACCCGCGATCCAGTCCTGGAACGCCCGCTGGACGTCGTGAGGGTTGTTGCCGAACCCGAAGACCGCCGTACTGGTGAGGCCGCCGACCGCCGCCGGGATCGGGCAGTCCTGGGCCGGCTTGATACCGGCGCTGAGCATGCCGCCGAGCCATCGACTCGGCTCGATCAGGACGACCGATGCGCCTTCCTGATGGGCAGTCATCGCGGCGACGCAACCCGCGGGGGTACCTCCGTAGACACAGACATCGACCATGACCTGCACTCTGGCGCTCTGTGAACCCTCGTGGACATAGCGGATCCGGGCATGAGCATGTACTTTTTTGCCGTGCTGACGCTCGACGGCTACCTGCTCGCGCCGCGCCGGGCCCGCTTCAGTCTCACGTACGACACCTATGAGACCTGGAGTCTGCTGTTGCCGCGGAGCGGGGCGTTCGCGTTCGAGGTTTCGGGCGCCCCGCCGGGGGTGGCGAGGTTCGGTGACATCGTGATCTGCCCGCCCGGCGGGACGCTCCGGCGGAAGATGCAGACACCTGTGTCCTTCTTCCATGCTCGCTTCAGTACCGAGCTCGAGCCACCCGTCGGCTGTCGGCGGGTGCGGGATCTCGACCGTCTCCGCGCCGATCTGTCGATGCTCGAGGCAACCGACGGTCAGGCGGACCTGGTTGCGGCGCACGTCGTCACGGACCTCGTCCTGATGACTTTGCGCGCGCACCACGATGCGCCCGCGGACGAGTTGGTGGAACGTGCGACGGCGTACATCCACGACCACTTCGACGTACCGGACCTCTCGCTCGGCGGTCTGGCGACCGTTCTCGGTATCAGCCCCGCACAGCTCTCACGACGGTTCAAAGCGGTTCACGGCGTCACACCGGCCCTCTACCTCCGCCGCCTCCGGATACGGAAGGCACGCGAGCTCCTGGCCGAGACCGACGACACGCTGCAGGCGATCGCCGAGCATTGCGGGTACCGCAGCGCCTTCTACCTCAGCCGCGTGTTCAGCAACCACACGGGCCAATCTCCCTCTCGGTACCGCCACACCAACCGGGTCTGACGGCGACGCAGCAGGGCCAACCTGAGGTTGGGTCTGGTATTTGCGAAAGCGCTTGCGCTACTCTGCGGAAACGGCCGCTCGCGCCCTATCCCCGCTGAGGAGTTCGCAATGTACCGACCCCCGATCCGTTCCACCGCAGCGCTCACGACCTCCCTGGTCCTGCTGGCAGGGCTGGTGGCCTGCTCCAGCGCCCCCTCGTCCTCCTCTGCCGCGTCGGGTGACTCCGGGCAGGTGACGCTCACGGTCGGTGACCGTCCGTCCAGCTCCGATCCCGCCAACCGGGCGTCCTTCGACAAGAAGGTGGCCGACTTCCAGAAGGCCAACCCGGACATCAAGCTGAACCCGGTCGAGACCGTCTGGGACGCGACGACGTTCCAGGCGCAGGCGGCCGGCGGACAGCTTCCCGACGTACTGAATGTGCCGTTCACCGAGCCGCAGGGCCTGATCGCTCGAAAGCAGGTCGCTGACCTGACGAAGGTGCTCAAGGACGACGGCCTGCTCGACGAGCTGAACCCGAACGTCCTGAAGATCGCCCAGGACCGGTCCGGCAACGTGTACGCCGTACCGACCGCCGCGTACTCGATCGGCCTGATCTACAACCGCGACCTGTTCAAGAAGGCCGGACTGGACCCGGACAAGCCGCCGGCGACCTGGGACGAGCTGCGGGCGGACGCGAAGGCGATCGCGCAGAAGACCGGGCAGGCCGGCTATGCGCAGATGACCACGAACAACACCGGCGGCTGGATGTTCACCACCCAGAGCTACGCGTTCGGCGGCTCGATCGAGAACGAGGACGGTAGCAAGGCGACGTTCGACGACGCCCCGTCCAAGGCCGCACTGCAGCTGCTGCACGACATGAAGTGGACCGACAAGTCGATGGGCCAGGCGGTGCTCTACGACATGGACGGCATCTCCAAGGCGTTCGCGGCCGGCAAGGTCGGTATGTACATGGCGGCGCCTGACCAGTACCGCACGCTGGTCCAGACGAACGGCCTGAAGTCGTCGGCGTTCGGCATCGGTTCGTTGCCGCAGCAGGGCGGTGACCACGGCACCCTCAGCGGTGGCAGCGTCCAGATCGTCAGTCCGGACGCCACGGACGCCGAGAAGACGGCGGCGGTCAAGTGGATCAAGTTCGCCTACCTGAACAAGTACGTGAACCAGGACGCGGCGGTGACGAGCGCCAAGAACAATGTGGCAGCGAAGCTGCCCGTCGGTGTGCCGGGCCTTCCGGTGGTCGCGGCCGACCAATGGTCGACGTACCAGTCGTGGATCAAGCCGTACGTCAACGTGCCGCAGGAGAACTTCGCGCCGTACACCAAGGTGGCGGCCGACCAGAAGATCATTCCGGAGCCGCCGGTGAAGGCTCAGGAGGTGTACGCCGCTCTTGACCAGGTGGTGCAATCCGTACTGGGTAACGCGAAGGCCGACATCCCGGCACTGCTGACCAAGGCGGCCGGCACCGTGAATGCCAAGCTCGGGCGCTGAGTTGCTCCGCCGCCTGCGCAACGGAGTGCCGGCAGTGCTGTTCGCGCTGCCGGTGCTCCTGATCTTCCTGGTGTTCTCGTGGGGCCCGATCGTCAAGGGTCTGGTGATGAGCGTTCAGCAGACCAACCTGATCGATCCGGTCAAGTGGGTCGGGCTGGAGAACTTCCGGTACGTGCTGACCGATCCGGCGGTCGGCCAGGCGTCGCTGAACACGCTGTGGTTCACCTTGCTCGCTTTGCTGTTCGGCTTCCCGGTGCCGATCCTGCTGGCGATGTTCCTGTCCGAGCTGCGCGGCAGGTCCTGGCTGTACACCATGCTGGCCTATCTGCCGGTGATCACGCCGCCGGTGGTCGCCATCTTGCTCTGGCGGTTCTTCTACGACCCGTCGCCCAATGGCATGTTCAACACCATCCTCGGCCACGTCGGACTCGGACCGTTCCTGTGGCTGGACAGTCCGGGCTCGGCAATGCCGTCGATCGTGCTGGAAGCGACCTGGGCCGGCGCCGGCAACGCGGTGATCATCTACCTGGCGGCACTGACGTCCGTACGCGCGGACCTGTACGAGGCGGCTGAGCTGGACGGTGCCGGAGTGGTCCGTCGGGTGTGGCACGTGATGTTGCCGCATCTACGGAGCGTCCTGCTGCTGATGCTGCTTCTGCAGGTGATCGGGACGATGCAACTGTTCACCGAGCCGCTGCTGTTCACCGGTGGCGGACCACAGGGCTCGACCATGACGATTCTGCTGCTCATCTACAACTACGCCTTCGTCAACGGGGATTACGGCGCGGCCACCGCGTTGAGCGTCCTACTGGCGCTGGGGCTCGCCGTACTGTCGGCTGTCTTCCAGTTGGCCACCCGCGGCTGGAGCACCGAGTGAGCGGGGAACGGGGTGCGCTGTCGGATTCGGACCGCAGGCTCACCCGGATCCGGGTCCCGTTCGTCGTCGGACAGGTCGTCGTACTCGTCGGATTGCTGATCGCCGGACTCGGTCCGCTGCTGTGGTTGCTCAAGGCAGCGATCTCGCCCACACAGGACAGCATCCGCTCGCCGCTCGCGTGGTTCCCGTCCGGCGATGTGCAGTGGGGCAACCTCGCCACCGCCTGGCAACAGGGCCATATCGGCTACTACCTGGGAAACACCGCCATGATCGCGGCAGGTACGGCGGTTGCGTCGCTGATCGTCTGTACGACGGCCGGCTACGTGCTGAGCGTCCTACGGCCGCGGTGGGGAGCCGTGCTGTCCGGAGCGATCCTCGCCACGCTGTTCGTGCCGCACATCGTTTCACTCGTCCCGCTGTACCTGACCGTACTGAAAGTGCCTGTGGTGCACGCCAATCTGACGAACACGTTCTGGGCGGTCTGGCTGCCACCCGCGGCCAGTGCGTTCAACGTGCTGATCGTGAAGCGGTTCTTCGACAGCATCCCCCGCGAATACTTCGAGGCGGCCCGTATCGACGGTGCCGGTTCGATCCGCGTGTTCACCTCGCTCGTGCTGCCGCTGTCGCGACCGATCCTCGGTGTGGTCGTGCTGCTCAGCATCATCTCTTCCTGGAAGGACTACCTGTGGCCCCTGCTGGTGCTGACGAATCCGGATCTTCAGCCGGTCTCGGTGGCGTTGCCGAAGATCGCCAAGGTGACGGAGCTCAACATCCAGTTGGCGGGTCTGTTCCTGGCCCTGCTGATCCCGGTGCTGCTGTTCCTGGTCTTCCAGCGAGCATTTCTGCGTGGCGTGGGCCTGTCTGGGGGGATCAAGGCGTGAAGCGTGTTCTCGTGACGGGTGCGGACGGCTCGATCGGCCGGGCCGCCGTCATCGGCCTGCAGAAGAGCGGGTACGACGTCACCGGCCTGTCGCTGCGCTACGACCACACCAGTACGGCGGACCGCCCGCTGGCCGGTGATGCGCGATCTGCGAAGGATGTGGCGGCAGCACTCGACGGTGTGGACGCCGTACTGCATCTCGCGGCGATTCCGCATCCCAGTCTGGGTACGCCGGAGGAGGTGTTCGAGAACAACGTCGCGGCGACGTTCAACGTCCTGGCGCAGGCCGGGCAGCAGGGGATCGACCGGGTCGTGATCGCGAGCAGTATCAACGCGTTCGGCGTACCGATGAACGTGAACGAGGTGCAGCCGGCCTACTACCCGCTGGACGAGGAGGTGGAGGCCGACATCGCGGATGCGTACTCCTTGTCGAAGAGCGTGGACGAGCAGAGTGCGCGAATGGCGTGGCGGCGATGGGGAACCAACGTGATCGCGCTGCGGTTCCCACTGGTGAAGACCCGCGAGGAACTGTTCAAGTTCGCAGCCATGGCCGAACGCGACCCGTCCGTGATGGCTCGCGAAGGCTGGGCCTACCTCGACCTGCGCGACGGCGTCCGGGCGATCATCGCCGCGCTCGAGTCATCGGCCGGCGGCGCACATGTGGTCGGTCTGGCGGCCGACGACATCCTGATCGACCGGCAGACCGACGAACTGTTGCGCGAGTACGCACCGACAGTGCCGCTGCGGAGGACCGTCACGGGACGTGGATCGCTGGTCGACACCACCCGGGCGCGCGAGCTACTGGGCTTCCGGCCGCAGTACTCGATCCACGACGAGGATCAGGTGGTCTCCGCGGTCACGACCTGAGGAGCGACGTACTGGATGCCGGGCTGAGTGCCGGGCTCGAGGAGTTGGGCCGCTACCTGGCGGCCGATCTCCTCGAGGCCGACGTCGATCGTGGTCAGGTGCCGGGAGACGCGCTGGTCGTGCATCAGTTGCTCCCAGTTGTCGACGCCGATGAGCGCGACGTCACCGGGCACGTCCCGGCCGGACGCGCGGACGACGCGTTCGACACCGCGGGCGATCTGGTCGCTGCCGCAGAAGATCGCGTCGACGTCCGGAACCTCGGCCAGCAGTTCGGCGGCCGCGTCGGCGCCCCAGCCCTCCCGCCAGCGGCCGAACCGCACCGGGCTCGCCCACTCGAGCCCGGCGTCCGCCAGGACCTCCTGAGCCCCGGCCGCCCGGCGCTGGGCGGCGTTGTCGCGCGGTTCCGCGGTGATGTGGGCGATCTTCCGGCGGCCCTTGGACAGCAGATGCCCCAGCGCGAGCCGGCCGATCTCGTTGTCGTAGGCGGTGATCGTGACGTCGTCGGGGTCCTCGGTGAACGTGAACGCGTAGATCACCGGTACGTCGAAGCGGCTGGTCAGCGACGGCGTCGGGTACGACGTACCGGTGCCGATCACGATCACGCCGTCGATCCGGCGGGCCCGCAGCTGCAGGATGCTCTCGGTGACGTCATGTTCGTCGATGCGTGCGTCGTACAGCAGGATGGCCTGTTCCTTGGCGCCCAACTCGGTGGCGGCGGTGGCCAGCACCACGCGGGTGAACGGGTTCGACGCGCGGTGGGTGAGCACGCCGATGGTCTGGCTGCGACCGCGGGCGAACGAGCGGGCCAGGGCGTTGTGCCGGAACCCGAGCCGGTCCGCGGTCACGCGGACATGCTCCCTGGTCGCCTCCGAGATCCGGTCGGTGCCGTTCAGCGCCTTGGAAGCCGTCGACAGCGACACCCCGGCCGCGGCGGCGACATCGGACAGCGTGATCACTGAATCGGCCATGTGCACATCGTAGTCAGCTTCGAGCCGTTGACAGCGGGCTCCGGCGGTATCAAGGTGTGATTTGCGAAACCGCTTTCGCTTCCGAGGAGGAGCACCCATGGCCCGTCGCCGCTCCGGCGTAGTCAGTCTTCTCACGGCCGGTCTGCTGCTGGCCGCCGTACTCCAGTCACCCGCCCGCGCGGCGGCAACCGCTGCGCCGACCCTGACCATCACGCCGACGACGGTCGGCAACACCTTCACCGCAGGGCAGCAGGTGAAGCTGGGCTTCAGCACCGACGCCACCACCCTCAACTGGACGGTCCGTGACGCCGGTGGGACCGAGGTGGCCAAGGGTTCCGCGCCGGCCGCCACACTCAACGGGCAGCTCACGTTGGCCATCAGTACGCCTGGTTGGTACCAGACCGATCTGACAGCGGTCGGCTCCGACGGTACGACGACGCTCGGTGGCACGGACTTCGCCGTACTGAGTTCGCACGACTTCTCGACGTCCACGGACACCCGGATCGGAGTCGCGGGCGCGCTGGCGTTCGGCGGCGCGGCCAATCCAGGTCTGGAAGCCGTACCGCTGATGGCCAAGGGCGGTATCTCCACCGACCGCGACGAGGCGTTCTGGTCGGCCGCGGAGACCACGAAGGGCGTCATTCAGTTCCCGCAGCGGTACAAGGACTACAAGGCCACGCTGGACGCCAACAACATCGACTTCCTGAACATCCTCGACTACGGGAACTCGCTGTACTACCCGGACGAGGCGCCGTCGACCGACGAGCAGCGTGCAGCCTTCACCCGGTACGCCGTTGCGGCCGTCGACGAGTGGGGCACCGAGCACACGACGTACGAGCTGTGGAACGAGTGGAACCTGCGTGACCCGAACGGCGCCGCGAAAGCCAGCCCGGAGAACTACGTCGCGCTGCTGAAGACGGTGAGCGCCGCGGTTCGGGCCAAGCATCCGGACGTGAAGCTGACCGGTCCGTCGCTGGCGGTCATCAACGACTGGCAGGGCTGGTTCACCAAGTTCGCCGACCTCGGCGGGCTGGACTACGTGGACGCGGTCACGATTCACCCGTACGTGCAGCCGCTGGACCCGGAGGCCTCGGTCACCTACGTCAACACCATCCGCAACATCATGACGGCCCACGGCTCGAGCAAGCCGATCTACATCACAGAGCAGGGCTGGGCGACCGGGACCAACCCGAGCTCGGTGTCCGAGCCCACGCAGGCCCGCGACCTGGTGCGCGGCCACTTGCTGGCCTACGGCAACGGTGTGGCGCGGTACAGCTCCTACAACTTCATGGACTCGGGCACGGACCCGTCGAACGTCGAGCACCGGTTCGGCCTGGTGCGCAACCGGCTCGACTCGCGCGGTGCGCTCGTACCCAAGCCGTCGTACGTCGCTACCGCCGTCCTGGCCCGCCAGATCGACGAGCTGCCGTTGATCGGCCAGACCCGCTTCGGGAGCAACGGGTACGACGTTTCGTTCAACGCCGGCGGAGGACAAAGCGTCCACGCAGTCTGGTCCGCCACCCCCGGAGTCGTGGCCGCGACCGCACCTGCGGGCTCGACCGTCAAGGTGACGAACCTGTACGGCGTCGAGACGACACTGACCGCAGACGCAGGCGGGCACGTCTGGGTCACCGCTGGACCGGAGCCCATCTACCTGCGTGGCGCGATCACGGGTCCCATGCTGCCGTCCGGCCGATTCGCGTTGTCGGTTGCACCGGAGGTCTCCGGTGACCCGGCCACGGGCACGCTGACGTTCACCAACCCGGACCCGGTCACGCACGTGTTCACCGTCACTGCCGGCGGTGGCCAGACGAGCGGTTCGGTGACGGCTGGTGCCGCGGTGACTGTCCCGGTGACCTATCCGGCTCAGGAATCGACCGGTCCGCGGACCTACTCGGCCTCGGTGAATGTCGACGGCCGATCGGTTGCTCTGCTCACAGTAGCCGGTACGGCGACCCCGCCACTGGCGATCACCGGTTCGCACGTACTCAACGGAGCCGGCAAGGACCTGCTCCGGTTCCGGGTCGCCAATGCGTCCTCTCGTCCACTGACGATCGACGGAGTGGACTGGGCATCGGGTTCTGCCGCCGGGACGTTGCTGGCAGGTGTCACGGTCGCATCCCACGGTACGTCGTACGCCGATGTGGAGCTGCCCGTTACCGCGGCGTCCACCTGGTCGGCCACCATCCGACGTACCGGTGCCGCCGGCATCCGCGCAACGGGCAAGCTCAATCCGGTGATCGCAGCGACGCACGGTGTCCGGCGCACGGTCGCACTCGACGGCGTCATCGACCCTGGTGTGGCCGCGTTGCCTGCTCTCTCCCTGACCGGCACCGGAACACCGCCTGTCCAGGGATGGGGCGGACCTGACGACCTTTCAGGATCGCTCTGGCTCACCCATGACGACACGAACCTCTACGTGTCCGCTCGGGTGACCGACGACGTGTTCGCACAGCCGAACCGGAGCGGCAACATCTGGGCCGGAGACAGTCTGCAGCTGGGTATGTCGGCCGGCGCACCAGGTGAAGCGCCACAGGTCCAGGAAATTGGCGCCGCACTGACCGATGAGGGGACGGTCGATACCTGGCGATGGACGCCGGTGAGTCAGGCCGGGACGCTATCCGGCGTGCAGGCCAAGGTCGTCCGTGACGCGGCCGCGCACACCACGACGTACGAGATCGCCATCCCGTGGACGACACTCCAGTTCGCGCCCGAGGATCGGTTGCTGTCGGCAACCGTGGTGATCAACGAGAACGACGGCACCGGCCGACGCGGCTGGCTGACCTGGGGCAAGGGTGTGGCGGAGGCCAAGAACCCGGCCGGATTCAACCCCGTCTTCCTCGACCCCTCGACCCACTGATGCCATGAAACGCCTACTCGCCATCGTCGTCGCAGTGTGCATCCTCGGCTTCGGTACGGTTGCCACCGCCCAGGCCGCCGTACTGACGCTCACGCCGATCACCCTCGGAAACGTCTTCACCGACGGCCAACCGGTGAAGTTCGGCCTCAACACCGACGCGGCCTCGGTCAGCTGGTCGGCGGCCGACGTCAATGGCGCCGTCGTCGCCAGCGGCAGCCAAGCCGCCGCGAGCACTTTGCAGATCCCGCTCACCACCCGCGGCTGGTACAAGCTCACGGTCCAAGCCGGTACGACGACCGCGCAGACCACGTTCGCCGTCGTCAGTCCAGTCAGTACGTCGCCGATCGCCGGACTCACGTCCCACCGGATCGGCGACTTCGAGAACACCGCCGAAGGCTGGACTTTCTATCCCGGGAGCGAATATCCCGGAGCCACCGGCAGTTTCGCCCTCGACAGCACGGACAACCACTCCGGCTCGAGCTCCGGAAAGCTTTCCGCCAACTTCGGTGCCGGCGGCGCCTACGTCAGCGTCAACCGGCCGTTGCCGTCGGTCAACGCGACCAGCGTGAGCTTCTGGGCGAAGTCGCCGAACCTGTCGTTCCTCACGTTCCGCTTGACCGATTCGACCGGCCAGGTCCATCAGCAGCGCCTGACGTTGTCGGGGGCAACCGATTGGCAAGCACTGGCCGTCACAAGGTTCGACGGTGGCAAGCAGTACGTGCACTTCGGTGGCGCCAACGACGGTGTCTGGCACGGCCCGGCCAAGTCGGTCGAGGTCGTGCTGGACAAGGCGGCCATCTCCGGCGCGACGACCACCACCCTGAGCCTGGACGACCTCGCGCTGAAGGCGCCGGCCGGCAGGCCGACGACGTCGCTCGGCGACTACGAAAGCGCGGCCGAGGGTTGGTCGTTCTATCCCGGCAGCGAGTTCCCAGGCGCGACGGGCAGCCTGGCGCTCGACGCGACCTCGGCCGCCAGCGGGACCCAGTCGGCCAAGCTCTCGGGGAACTTTTCGGGCGGCGGCAACTACGTCGCCATTCAACGAACCATGGTCCCTGTCGATCTGACCGCCCTCAGCCTGTCCGTCAAAACCAGCCAACTGTCGGCCATCGGGCTGCGACTGACCGACGCGACTGGGCAGGTCCACCAGCAACGATTGCCTGTGTCCAGCTCGACGGCTTGGCAGCCACTGAACGTCACCCGGTTCGACGGCGGCACCGGCTACCTGCACTTCGGTGGCGCTGACGACGGCATCTGGCACGGTCCGGCGAAATCGATCATGATCACGCTGGACCGCAGCTCGATCATCGGCGGCGGTACGACGGCCACGGTCAACGTCGACGCGGTCGCGGCAACCACGGCTACATCGTTGCTCGGCGCCGGCACTCACTTCGGCCAGTCGTGGAGCACGACGCCGATGCCACTGCTCACTCAGTCCGGCGCCCGCGGCGGGCGTGACGAAGCGCAGTGGTATCAGGCCGAGACGACCCGTGGGACGTACGCCTTCCCGGCGAAGGTCACCAACTACCTCCAGTCCTGGCAGGCGAGCGGCATCGACCCGCTGCTGATCGCCGACTACGGCAACCCGCTGTACGACGACGTCGGGCCGAACGACTACTTCGACGCACCGTTCACCGACACCGGCCGAGCCGCGTTCGCCAACTACGCGGACGCCCTCGCCACGCAGTTCCCGCAGATCAAGAACCTGGCAATCTGGAACGAGTGGGACGTCAACGCGTCCGGCCCGTCCAACAAGACGCCGGAGAGTTATCTCGCGTTGCTCAAGGCAACGTACGCGAAGCTGAAGACCAACCACCCGGGACTGACCATCGTCGGCGGCGGTGACACCGACGTCACCCAGGTCGCCTGGTTCGAGGCGTTCTGCCAACTCGGCGGGCTGAAGTACCTCGACGTGGTGTCCATCCACCCGTACAACTTCCTGAACGCTCCCGAGGGACTCAGCGCCGCGATCGACCGGATCCGGGCGCTGATCCGGCAGTACAACGGCGGTGTGGACAAGCCGATCTGGGTCACCGAGTCCGGCTGGTACACGGGGACTTACCAGAGCAACGTCAGCGAGCCGACCCAGGCCATGTACGTCGCCCGGGCCCAGCTCGCCGTCCTCGGCCGCGGCGTCGATCGGTACTACCTCTACGACTTCATGAACGACGGCATCGACCTGGCGGACAAGGAGCACAACTTCGGTCTCGTACACAACCCGGCCGATGCACTCGGTGCATACACACCCAAACCGTCGTACGTCGCCTATGCCACCGGCGCTCGCCAGCTCCGCGGCGCGACATTCCTCGGCCAGGAGTTCCCCGGCAATGGGCTGATCGACCAGGTCTTCGCCACCAACGACGGCACACCACTTCGCGCGATCTGGGCCGCCGGCGGCACCGGCACCACAATCACAGTCAACGCGACCGGCCCGATCCAGGTCACCAACCTCTACGGAGTCTCAACGACCTACACCCCGGACACGAACGGCAAGGTCAACCTGCCGGTCGGCGTCTGGCCGACATACATCACCGGATCCACCGTCACCTCAGTGACGACTCCCTGAAGGGCCGCAGATCACTCGTCGTCCTCGTCGTCCTGGTCGTCCTCGTCGTCCGGGGCCTCGGGGCGGCGGGTGGCGCCGGCCGCCTTCAGCGCGCGAGCCTCGGTGAGAGCGTCGTCGTACGACTGCCAGCCCGGCGACTCGTACACCATCTGATCACTGACCAGGAAGGTCTGGTTGGTGAAACCGTCCGCGGAGTTGAAGATCAGCCACTCCTCGTACGGCGTGACCTGGTAGCCCGCGAACATCTCCGCGGCGACCGGAGGGATGCCCTGCGGCAGATCCTCGTTGTGATACTCAGCCAGCCGCGCGTACGCCCGGTCCAGCACCTCCTGGTCAATACCCTCCGGCATACCAGTCCTCCCGTCCTACTCACTTCGCAACCCGTCGATCCACTTCTGAGCTGGTCACATCACAGCTGCGAAGGGATCGTACGTGGCCCTCGCGCCGTGACGTTCGCGGCGGGCGCTCGCCGCATGCCTCCTTCTCGGGGCCGGGTACGGCGCATGCCAGGTCCACGGCATGCGGGAAGTCATTCAGATCGCGACGCCAGAGTCCCTAGGCGGCTTGACCGCCGGCTACCAGGCCCTTGCCTACCTAGGGTTTGGGCTTCGCCAACCCGTCACCTGCGTGCCACGGTCCTCCAGCACGGTTTCAGCTTGAATGACGCTGAACGATTGTTTAGTATGCTGAACGTGCGATCAGGGAATGACGAGGATCTGACGGGGCGGGCGGTGATTCGCAACGCCGCGCTGCGGTTGTTCGCCGATCATGGGCCGGATGCGGTCAGCGTGCGGCAGATCGCGGAGGCGGCGGGGGTCTCACCGGCGCTGGTGCTGCATCACTACGGCAGCAAGGCCGGCTTGCGTGAGGAGGTCGATCGGTACGCCGCGGCGCAGTTGGACGCTCTGATGGAGGATGTCGACGAGATCGGCGAGGTCCTGACCGCCGGGTCGAATGCCTCGATCGCCGAGCTGTTCTCTCAGGCGCTGCCAGCGGATTCGCCGCTGCCGACGTACCTGCGGCGCCTGGTCCTCAGCGGGGACCCAGCCGGTCGGGCGCTGTTCCGTCGGTGGTACGAGGTGTCGCGCCTGCTGCTCGGGAAGCTCGTCGATGCGGGTTTCGCTTCGCCGGCAGCTGACCTGGACGTGCGGGCGGCGTTCATGCTGTCCGCCGACCTCATCTTGCTGCTCCTGCGCGAGCCGTTGGCCGACGTCCTAGGTTTCGACCCGCTGTCCGGGGACGGCCTGGCTCGCTGGGCCGCGGAGGTCACTCGGATCTACCGCGAAGGCGTACTGGTCGTTCCCACCGCCGAGACCGGTGAACAAGACGAAGACTGACAACCCAGGAGGCGACCGCGAAATGTCGATGCCTACAGCAGCTTCCACAGTGAGTCGTGCTGATGAGCCAGGTGGGGAGGTCGTCGTCGGTGCGACCGGTCTGGTCAAGCGATTCGGCGATGTCACGGCGCTCGACGGGCTGGACCTGGAGGTCCGTCGCGGCGAGGTGCACGGCTTCCTCGGGCCGAACGGGGCCGGGAAGTCCACCACGATCCGGATCCTGCTCGGTCTGATGCGCAAGTCCGGCGGTGAGATGAGTCTGTTCGGCAAGGATCCCTGGCATGGTTCGGCACCGCTGCATCGCCGTCTGGCCTATGTCCCCGGCGACGTGACGTTGTGGCAGGGGCTCAGCGGTGGCCAGTGCATCGACGTACTCGCCCAGGTGCACGGCGGGATTCGTGCCGACCGGCGCGACGAGCTCATCGAGCGGTTCGACTTCGACCCCACCAAGCGGGCACGGGACTATTCCAAGGGCAATCGCCAGAAGGTGTCCTTGATCGCGGCCCTGGCCGCCGACGTCGAATTCCTGGTTCTCGACGAGCCGACGTCCGGCCTGGATCCGCTGATGGAGCAGGCGTTCCAGGAGATCATCCGCGAGCGCGCCGCCGAAGGCACCACCGTTTTGTTGTCCAGTCACATCCTCGCCGAGGTCGAGGCGCTTGCGGACCGGGTCACGATCGTCCGCAAGGGCAAGACGGTCACGACCGGTACCTTGGCCGACCTTCGGCGGCACACCCGCACGAGGATCCACGCGGTCACCGAACAACGTCCGCGGTTCGACGGGGTGGCCGGTGTGGTCAACCTCGAGGTCGCCGATCACCAGGCCGGTTTCGACGCCAGGCTGAGCGTCGATGCCGACGTTCTCGGAGACGTCGTGGGCCGGCTGCACGCCGCGGGCGTGGATACCCTGACCGTTGCCCCGCCGAGTCTCGACGAGCTGTTCCTGCACGCCTACACCGACACCTACTCCGGGCAGGGGAGCCGGCAGGGGAGCCCGGCATGAGCGGGCAGTTGGCGACGATGGTGCGGGTGCATCTGCGCACCGGTTGGCTGGCGGTGGTGGTGTGGGTGGTTGTCGTCGGTGGAACCATGGCGCTCACCGTCTCGGCGATCAAGGGCCTGTACGACAGCACGGAGAAGATACATTCGTACGCCGCTGCCGTTCATGACGATGCGCTGATGATGATCAACGGCCACATCGCCGGCATCGACTCGCTGGGCGGGATCATCGCCAACGAGTTCGGGTTCCTGGCGTCCTTCGCGATCCCGTTCATGGCCGTCAGCCTGATCGCCCGGACCACCCGGAAGAACGAGGAACTCGGCCGGCTCGAGGCCGTGCTCGCCGGCCGCATCAGCCGCGCTACACCTTTGCTGGCGGCGATCTTGGTGGCTGTCGTGGCTGAGCTCCTGATCACCGCCGCGCTCTTCGCCAGCTTCGCCGGCGTCGGGGTTCCCGGTCGCGACGCCGCGCTCTACTCGCTGTCCATGGGTGCGCTCGGGCTCGCCTTCATCGGCGTCGCCTCGATCGCCGCGCAGCTCGTCGCGCACACCCGTGGCGTCTACGCGATCGGGCTCGCAGGCATCATCGCTGCCTATGCGCTGCGCGGCATCGGCGACGTGCGGTGGTCGCCGTTGACGTGGCTGTCACCGCTGGGCTGGCAGGAACAGACCCGGGCGTTCGGCCACCAGCGCTGGTGGCCGCTGTTGATCCCGCTGATCGTCTTCGCGCTGCTCGCCGCGGCCGCGCTCGCCCTCGCATCACGGCGAGACATCGGCAGCGCGCTGCTCCACGCAGGGTCCGCCGATCCGCACGCGTCGCGCTTTCTGCGTACGCCACTCGGGGTCGCGCTGCGGTGTCACCGTGGATCGCTGCTGGGATGGTCGACCGCGACCGTAGTAGTCGCGGGCACGTTCGGATCGGTCGCGAAACCACTGGTCAACGCGATCAACGGCAACCCGTCGCTCGCCTCGGCGATGGGCGGCGGCGCCGGCACTACGGGGCTGGACTCCGTTCTCGCGATGACCGCGCTGCTGCTCGCGCTCCTCGGTGCCGGGTACGCCGTCCAGGCCGTGGGCCTGCTCCGAGCCGAGGAGTCGTCCGGGCGGCTCGAGGCCCGTTTGTCGGGCGACCGAAGCCGTTGGTCATGGCTCAGCGTGCAACTGGCAGTCGTCGCTACTGGGATCGTCGCGGTATCGGTTGCCGGTGGGGCGATGTTCGCAGCGAGCGGTTCGTGGTCGATGGGAATGAACATCACCCAGCAGGTCGTGCGGGCGGTCATCGACTTCCTGCCGGCCGTCGCGTTCTTCGGTGGCCTCGCCCTGCTCGTCTTCACCGTCGTACCGCGGTGGGGATCCGTCGTGTGGCTGGTCTACGCGGCCGGCGCAGCGATCGCCTACCTCGGCGACTCGCTGAACCTGGCCGGAGCGGTCCGCGACCTCTCTCCGTTCCACCTGATCGGCAATCCACCGGTCGAGGCGGTCGACTCAGGCAACGTCATCCTGCTGACCGCCCTCACAGCCGCCTGTCTCGTGGCCGGATACGCCAGCTTCCGTCGACGTGGCATCCCGCAGGTGTAGTCAAAGCGTCTCCCTCGATACCGGCGAACAACCTTCAGTCTTGGTAGGGCCGGGTACCTCCGACGTACGGAAGCGGGTTGCCGCATGCTCGGGGGAACGTTTGCTACCGTGGAGGGCGAGATTTCTGGAGGAGATCAGACGTGGTGGGTGAAGACGACATCTCCGGGTGAGTCCCGAGGTGACAGGCCGCTGGCTCGTGCAGCCGTGGCCGTCTTGTCGTTCCATCATCCCGTCTCCCGCTGAGCGGCTGTTGCCTGCCCGGCGTCTCACCTCGAGGTCTTTCGCATGTCTGACGCCTTTGTCGTTGTGTCCAATCTGTCCTTCTCCTGGCCTGACGACACGCCTGTCTTCGACGGGCTGTCGTTCGCGATCGGTGCCGGGCGCACCGGTCTCGTCGCACCGAACGGCGCTGGCAAGAGCACGCTGCTCAAGCTGATCGCCGGCGAACTCAGCCCCACCGCGGGCAATGTCTCTATCGAAGGCGTGGTCGGCTATCTGCCGCAAACCTTGCCCCTGGCGGGCGATCTGACCGTCGCGGAGGTGCTGGGCGTCGCGCCGATCATCCAGGCGCTCAACGCGATCGAATCCGGCGACGTCGCGGAGGAACACTTCACCAGCGTCGGCGACGACTGGGACATCGAGGAGCGCACAATTGCCCAGCTCGATCGGCTCGGCCTCGGACATCTCGAGCTCGAGCGGAGTCTGAGTACGCTCAGCGGTGGCCAGGTCATCTCACTCGGCCTGGCGACCCAGTTGCTCAGGCGACCGGACGTCCTGCTCCTCGACGAACCGACCAACAACCTCGACTTAGTTGCCCGGCGCAAGCTGTACGACGTACTGGAGGACTGGACCGGCTGCCTGGTTCTGGTCAGCCACGACCGCGCGCTGCTCGACCGGACGGACCGCATCGCCGAGCTGGATCGCGGCGAGATCCACACCTACGGTGGCAACTTCACGGCGTACGAGGAAGCTGTGCAAGCAGCCCGCGAGGTCGCCGAGAAGAACGTGCGGAACGCCGAGCAGGAGGTCAAGCGGGAGAAGCGCGAACTCCAGCAGGCCCGAGAACGGGCCGCGCGGCGAGCCAGCAACGCGAGCAAGAACCTGGGCAACGCGGGTCTGCCGAAGATCTTCGCCGGGACGATGAAGCGCAACGCGCAGGAGTCGGCAGGTAAGGCGAACGAGACGCACACCGCGCGGGTCAACGATGCCAAGGCCCGGCTCGACGAGGCCGGCCGGGCGGTCCGGGACGAGCAGAAGATCGCACTTCAACTCCCCGCGACCAACGTGCCGGCAGGCCGCACGCTGTTCCACAGCGAGGGCGTTCGGGTCGAGCTGGGCGGCCGTGAGATCCTCGCCGGCGCCGACCTCACCATTCGCGGCCCGGAACGCATCGCCCTCATCGGTCCCAACGGCGCGGGGAAGTCCACCCTTCTCAGGCTGATCCACGGCGACCTCACGCCCTCGGCAGGCGAGATCAGACGAGCCGACGGCCGCGTCGCCTACCTTTCCCAACGCCTGGATCTGCTCGACCTCGACCGCACCATCGCCCAGAACCTGGCCGCCTTCGCCCCCGGCATGCCGCAAGCACAACAGATGAACCTCCTGGCCCGGTTCCTCTTCCGCGGCTCACGAATCCACCTACCGGTCGGTGTCCTGTCCGGCGGCGAGCGCCTTCGCGCGACCCTCGCCTGCGTCCTGTACGCCGAACCCGCGCCGCAGCTGCTTCTCCTGGATGAACCGACCAACAACCTCGACCTCCTCAGCGTGAGCCAGCTCGAAAGCGCCTTGAACGCCTACGAAGGTGCGTTCGTCGTCGTGAGCCATGACGAGCGCTTCCTCACCGAGATCAAGGTGTCCAGATGGCTCCGCATCGATGAACGGCGGTTGCTCGAGGCAAGCGCACAGGACGTTCCAGGCGCCGACAGCCGTGGCTGATCCAGCGGCGGACGGTCGCGGACCGGCCTTGATCGCTCGGGATCTGGTCCGCACGTGCGGCACTCGGCGAGTGCTCGACGGTGTATCGATGACCGCGTCACCCGGGCAGCGGATCGGTCTGATCGGGGAGAACGGTGCCGGCAAGTCCACGCTGTTGCGGTTGTTGGCCGGCGCGGACGATCCCGACGGCGGCGACGTCGTCCGGCCCGCGGATCTGGGGCTTCTCGAGCAGGAGTTGCCGTTCGGGGCCGAGCAGACGGTGGCCGACGTACTCGACGATGCTCTCCGGGATGCACGCGCCGATCTCGCCGCGCTCGATCGATTGACCGCGGCGCTCGCCGAGCGGCCCGACGACAACGAGCTGCTGACTCAGTACGGCGATCGACTGGAACGCGCCCACGATCGGCAGGCCTGGGATGCGGATCGCCGGGCCGCGATCGTTCTGGCGGGCCTTGGGTTGGGGGAGCTCCGGCACGATCGGCAACTGAAAACGCTGTCCGGTGGCCAGCGCGGACGCCTCGCGCTGGCGGCACTTCTCGTGCGCCGGCCCACCGCGTTGCTGCTGGACGAGCCGACCAACCACCTCGACGATGCGGCGGCCGGATTCGTCGAGGAGCACCTGCGCGAGCTACCGGGTGTTGTCGTGGTCGCAAGTCACGACCGGGCCTTCCTGGACGCGGTCTGCACGGATCTGATCGATCTCGATCCCTCGGTCGACGGACCGGTGCGCTACGGCGGCAACTACACGGACTACCAGGAGCAGAAGCAGGCCGACCGGGAACGGTGGCGACGCCGGTACGACGAGGAACAGACCGAGCTGGCCCACCTCCGGCTCGTCGTCGCGGAGACCGCGCATGATGTCGCGCCGGGCCGACTGAAGCGCGACAACGAGAAGATGGGGTACGGGCACACTGCTGGGCGGGTCCAGAACCAGATCTCGCGACGAGTCCGCAGCGCCGCGGTCCGGTTGGACGCGCTGGAACGGAACCAGATTCCCGAGCCGCCTGACCTTCTCCGCTTTCACGCGCCCCTCACGAGACGGGTCGTAGAGACGACCGAACCCCTCGTCTCCGTTCGCGACATCTACGTCCCAGGTCGGCTCACACTCAATCGTCTCGACCTGCAACCCGGCGACCGTCTGCTCGTCTCAGGTCCCAACGGCGCCGGCAAGTCCTCGCTTCTCGCGGTACTGGCGGGCCACCTGACGCCGTCCGGCCTCGTACGCCGGCGCGCCGGACTCACCATCGGGCTGCTCACCCAGGACACGGTGTTCAGCCACCCCGATCGCAGCGCACGGGAGACCTACAACCTGGCCCTCGGCCCGGAGCGGTCCGAGCTGGTTCCGCTCACCGGTTTGGGTCTCCTGGCGTCACGAGACCTGGACACAGCCGTGGGCCGCCTGTCGGTGGGCCAGCGCCGTCGCCTGGCGCTGGCGCTGTTGATCGCCGAGCCGCCTGAACTTCTCCTCCTCGACGAGCCCACGAACCATCTGTCCCCGAGCCTGGCCGACGAACTGGAGCAGGCACTGTCTACCAGTCCCGGTACGACGGTTCTGGCGACCCACGACCGCTGGCTCCGCACCCGCTGGCCTCACCAACAGTTGCGCCTGTGAGGTTGATCAGAGGTCCTGTCTCACGGCTTGATGAGAACGACCGTCTTGCCCTTGGCTCGCTCGGTGGAGTTGAGGGTGGCGACGGCGTCGTCGAGGGTCGTGGTCGTTCCGATGTTCGTGCGCAATCTTCCGTCTTGCACCCGCCGAGCGATCTCGGTCAGTTGGCCGCGGTCGGCCTCGACGACGAAGTCCACCGCCCGGCCGTCGGCCGGCCTGGCCTCGACCGGGCCGACGATCGATACCAGCGAACCGCCCGCCTTGATCATGGCCGCGGATCTCTTCTGGATGTCGCCGCCGATGACGTCGAACACCAGATCAACCGCGCCGACGTCCTCCAACGCGTCCTTCTCGAGATCGACGAACTCATGGGCGCCGAAATCGAGCGCCTTCGCACGGTCGGCGGCGCGACCGGTGCCGATGACGTGGGCGCCGGCCTCGCGAGCCAGCTGCGTCACCATCGTTCCGACCGCGCCGGCCGCACCGTGCGCGAGGACGCTCTGCCCTGACTTCAGGCGGCCGTGTTGGAACAGCCCTTGCCACGCGGTCAACCCCGAGATCGGAAGGCTCGCGCCGACCCTGACGTCGAGGTCGTCGGGCAGCGGAGCGAGGTTGCGGGCTTCGACCGCCACGTACTCCGCCAGCGAACCGTCGCGGTGCCAGTCAGCGATACCGAACACGCGCTCCCCGACGGACAATCCCGTCGTACCGTAGCCGAGGGAACTCACGACTCCGGCCAGCTCGTGCCCAGGGATCGAAGGTGCACGGTCGCGGCCGGCTCGGTCGGTCCAGGTCGACGGCCAGTCCAGCTCCGTCGAGATCCAGCCCGACGCATGAACTTGGACGACGACATCGTTGATGGCGGCCGCGGGCTCCGGACGCTCGGTCAGCGTCATCCCGGCTGTCCCTCCAGCCTGGTCCTGCACAACAATCGCCTTCATCAGGTGCCTCCTGTACTCGGTTGTAGCCTTCACCGCGATCAGACGAAAGTGAACAGCTCGTCCGTTTCGAACCGCGAGCTTGGGTTGCTCTACTGCTCCTCTGTCGGGGTAGCCGAGTGCGAGCAGGACCGTCGTGGCGTGTCCGGCCTCACGGACCTTGAACGCCTTGTCGACAGGGTCCCGGATCTGGCCACCAGGCATCGCCGTACCGCTCTGTTCCCCGGAGAATCCGTACTGATCCACGTCGCGGGACCGTCGTGAAATGGAAACCACAGCGGGCCAACCGCTCGTCTGGTGATCCGGCACGGCCACTGGCAGCCCGGCGGCGCACCACCCTCCTCGCTACGGGACGTAGACCAGGTAGGGGCGGAATCGAAATGCCGTTTCGCTGTCTTCGGAGACTGCGACGTCCAGTACGAGGTCGCTGCGACCTTCCTCGGCGGTCCAGAGGTCAACGAGGCACGCCCAGTGGTCTCCTTGCCACATCGCGACTGACGTGCTCCAAGTTGCCTCAGGCAGCCGGATCAAGGTCGATCCATAGCTCGCGACATTGTCGCGGCATCGGTTCGACACTTCCTCGGACATCGGCTCAACGTTGTCGATGCTCTCGCCGATGCGGGACTCTCCTCGAATGAGGGAATCGACGATCGCGGCGAGTGTCTCTTGCCAAACGTGCGGTACAGCAGTCTGGACTTCATCCTTCAGCGGCCCTACTTCCTCGACCATCCGAGAAGAGTAGTGCGCGGCGAGCCAGGCGACGCCAGCACGCCACCCACCGACTCGCTGGTCTGTCAGTGGGCTGAAGGGATCGGTCAATCGACCGGGTCGACCGCGAGTCCGATGTCGTCAGAGGAGGTGGGAGTCTTCGAAGGCTCGTTCCAGGGCCTGGGCGGCGGCGGGGTTTGCAGAGGGCGTGGATCCTGGAGCGTCAGCTGGGGGCGGTGCAGTCGAGGCGTACCTGGTCGGCGCCGATCAGGCCGAACTGCACCGCTTGCGGCGGCATGACGGTGTTGATCGTCCAGTCTGTCGCGGTCCGGGTGCGGTTCCCTGGCAAGGAGAGCAGGTGGTATCCCCGCGTGACCGCTTTGGCGGGGAGCCCGGACAGCGGGATCCCGAGCGGGTTGGCGGCCGACTGCCATCCGCCGAGATCGACCAGGAAACCGAGATCGTGGTGCTTGTACGGCTCGAGCTCGGCGCCTGCTAGCGAGGCCGCGACGTTGCGGGCGACCAGCTTGCCCTGGCGCTGGGCGTGCTGCGCGGTCATCCCGGTGACCGACCCGGGCTGGGTCACGTCGGGGACGGCGGCGCAGTCCCCGACGGCGAACACGTGCGAGCGGCCCTCTACGACAAGCGTCTCGTGAACCCGGAGCCGGCCGCGATCGGTGGGCAGTGCGAGCCCATCGACCAAGGGGTCCGGCCGTACGCCGACGCACCAGATGAGCGATCGGGTGGGGATTTCCTCGCCCTTGGTCATGCGCAGGCAGTCGGGTGCGGCGTACTCGACGGACTCGCCGGTGCGGACGTCGACGCCGCGCTTGCGTAGTACGCGTTCGGCGGTTGCTGACATCCGCGGGTGGAGTCCCGGCAGGAGTCGGTCAGCAAGGTCGGCCAGCACCCACCGCACCCGCTGGTTGCGCAGTGCGGGTAGTTGCTTGAGCAGCCGGCGGGTGAACAGCTGGCCTTGGGCGGCGACCTCGGTGCCGGTGTATCCGGCTCCGACCACGACGAAGGTGCATCGCGCGTCGCGTTGGTCGCGGTCGTTGGTCGCCGCCGCGAGTTCCAGCTGCCGGGTGATGTGGTCGCGCAGGAACAGCGCCTCGGAGATGCTCCGGAATCCGTGTGCGTACTCGGCGACGCCGGGAATCGGCAGCAGCCTGTTCACGCTGCCCGACGCCAGCACCAGCCGGTCGAACTCCGCCGTACTGCGTCGTCCTTCGGGGTCGACCCATTCGACGCCGTGGCCGTTGATGTCGATGGCCGTCACCATGCCGAGTTTGAGCTTCACGTTCGGCAGCCGGTCGGGCAGCGACACGCAGATCCGCCGCGGTTCCAGCACGCCGGCTGCGACCTCGGGCAGCAGCGGCAGGTACAGGAAGTAGTCGGTCGGATTGATCAGCATGATCTCGGCCTCAGGCGCGACCCGCTGCAACCCCCGCGCCGCGTGATACCCCGCAAACCCCGCACCCACGATTACCACTCGCGCACTGCTCATCAGCTGTCAGGGCCACCAACCGGTGATCCCCTCCTCCTCTCGTCCACTCGCGAACGACCAAACACCAGCCAAGCATGACTGATGACTTGGCGACGACACTTACGGTCTGCTTGCGCTAGTTCCGGTGAGACCCTCGCGGTCAGCCGGCGACGGGGTACCGACTGGTGATGGCGACGCGGTTGAAGGCGTTGATCACTGTGACCAGCCAGGCGACGGCCGAGATCTGGACCGGGTGAGGGCGGCCGCGGCGGCGTCGTAGTCAGCGTCGCTGACGTGTCCGTCCGACACGAGCGTGATCGCTTCGGTCAGACGCAGGGCGGCGCGGTCGGTCCCGGAGAAGTAGCCGGTCTCCTCCCAGGCGGGCAGCGTGTTCGTCATGATTCCTCCGATTCTTCGGTTGGCCCTACGGCCGAGGGGTTTCCGGGAAATGGTGCCTAGAGCAACGTCGAGTGACTGGTCGGTTGTCAATCTTGAGCTCGGCACGTGGCGGCTCAGGTCGGCCAGGGGGCTGACCGGATGCGGTCGACCACGCTGAGCCGACGGAAGCCCGGTACGAATTCCGCCAGCACGTCGGCGTTCATCGTGCCGAAGGTGGTGTCCGGCCGGTCCTTCAGTGCGTCGACGAACGTCTGCAGGAACTCCTGCTTGAAATCCCCGCGCGGATCGGCCGCCGTCACCGCCGCCACGTCCGCCGGTTCCAGTTGGTCGAGACCGAAGCCGATCGCGTCGGTCAGTACGCCGTACGTCGTGACGGCGATCTCCGGCCCCATCCGGCTGGGGACCCCCGGCGTCGTGTGCAGCGCGATGGCCGTCCACACCACATCCGCCGCGCCCTTGCTGAATCCGCGCTCCAGCAGGAACTGGCGCGCGTGATCCGCGCCGTCCAGCTCGAACCGCTGCTCGGTATCGGAGAACGGCGTCAGCAGGCCGGCGTCGTGAAAGAGGGCGGAGAGGTAGACCAGCTCCGGATCCGGCTCCAGCCCCAGCAGCCGGGCGTGCAGCATTCCGAAGACGAAGACCCGCCGGGAGTGGTGATAGATGAGCGAGCTGGAGTGCTCGCGGACCCACTGTGCGGCTTCGGCGGCCGCTGGTGTCTCGGGGATGCGCACTGCTGCGATGATCTCGGTCATGGACCTTGCACTTTCCGGCGTCGTTGCGGCGAACGGTTCGCCCGGTCTCCACAGTCACGCACTCCCCGTCTCGCGCGCCGCCTCGGTACGGCCATGAACCACCCGCATCCGGACACGCCTGCCGCCCAGGCGTCGTCCAGCCCGCACCAGGTGGCGATCCTCGTGTACGACGGCGTCAAGTTGCTCGATGTCGCGGGTCCGGCCGACGTGTTCGCCGAAGCCAATCGGCTGGGCGCCGAGTACCAGGTGGTACTGGTGTCGCCGACTGGTCAGCCCGTCACCTCGTCGATCGGCATCCGCATGGATGTCGACGGCGACACCGGCGCGGCGCCGGCTGCCGACACGTTCCTGGTCGCCGGTGGCGATGTCTACCCCCGAACCGCGATCGACCGCGACGTGGTCGAGGCGGCCCGGGCACTGGCTGCACGTGCGGGCCGGGTGGGATCGATCTGCACCGGCGCGTTCGTGCTGGGCGCGGCCGGACTGCTCGACGGCAAGCGGGCCACGACGCACTGGAAGGTGGCCCACGAACTCGCCAACCGGCATCCCTCGACGACGGTCGAGCCCGACTCGATCTACGTCCGCGACGGTACGACGTACACGTCGGCGGGTGTGAGTGCCGGCATCGACCTGGCGCTGGCACTCGTCGAGGAGGACCAGGGGCCGGAGCTGACCCGGAACGCGGCCCGTCACCTCGTCGTGTACCTGCAGCGCTCGGGCGGTCAGTCGCAGTTCTCCGTCCCTCTGCAGGGCCCGCCGCCGAGGACGCCGGCGCTGCGCACGATCGTCGATCTGGTGACGGCCGATCCCTCCGGCGACTACTCCCTCGCCGAACTCGCTCGGCACCTCAACGTGAGCCCGCGGCACCTCACCCGGCTCTTCCACGACGAACTGGCCACCACGCCGACGCGGTACGTGGAGCTGATCCGGTTCGACCTGGCCAAGGCGTTGCTCGACCAGGGCCACACGGCAACGCAGGCGGCTGCGCGCGCCGGCTTCCCGAGCTACGAGAGTCTGCGTCGAGTCTTCGCCCGCGAGTTGGCGATCTCGCCGGCCGCGTACCAGCGCCGGTTCAGCACGGCGCGCCGCGGCTCGAGCTAGCCGCTCGGCGACCAACGGAGGTCAGGCGCTGAGGTCGGCGTACGGCGCGAGGTCTTTGAGCAGTGCGGCCTTGGGCTTGGCGCCGACGATGGACTTGACCAGTTCGCCGCGCACGTAGACGTTGACGGTCGGGATGCTGATGACGCCGTACATGCCGGGGACAGCGGGGTTCTCGTCGCTGTTCATCTTCAGGAAGGTGATCTTGTCGCCGTGCTCGCCGGCGAGCGCCTCGAGGATCGGGGTGACTTGCTTGCAGGGGCCGCACCATTCGGCCCAGAAGTCGACGACGACGGGCAGTTCCTCAGTTTCGGGTCAGGCCGGAGATGGGTTCGGTGGAGATCGCTTGGTACTCAAGTGCGGAAAGGAAGCGCTCGGCGTCGAGGGCGGCGGCGCAGCCGGTGCCGGCGGCCCTGATGGCCTGCCGGTAGCGGTGATCGCCGCCATTTCGTCCACTCCAAGGTCATGCCCCGCGAACGCAACGCCTTCACCCAGTACTACGGATCACGCACGCCCGACTCCTCGGTGCTGACAGTCGATTTCAATGGCGTGGATCGGGGCACATGGTCGTCAGGTGGTTACCGGACGCGTACGGAATGGTGCCACCAGGTCGGGCAGGTTGAGGCAACAGTCCTGCCCGACCGCGCGTCGCCTTCCGCAGCCACGACGTACACGCGAAGGCGTCCGGCATCGGGCACAACAGGGTAAACGCAGCCGCAGTGTCGCCGATCGTGGTGCGGCCCCCGACCGGTAGGGGTGCGGATGGTCGGGGGCCGCGGGTAGTACGCAATACTCGGCGCTGCGCTTCTGAACACCGAATGCGGCATGTTCTCGAGGTGCCCACATCGACATTTTATAATCCACAACCGGGTCGAACTCGGGGCCAACGGGCGCGTTTATCGACAGGGAAACACCGCACGGTCAGAAATGCGGTAACTCGAGTTTCGAAATTCGCGTTCGCGCGAGATAATCAACTGGTCGGCCATGTCCAGGACGCCGCGGATCCAGCACCAATCTGCGGAGCACAAGTCGGGTCTATTGACTGATTACAGCATGCGATCGGGCATCATCTTCATGGGCCGGGCGCTGACGTGGGGTAGCGCTCGTACCCGGCCATCGCAATTGCACTCTTCGGCTTGCAAAGGAGCCGCAGTCAGGGCCGGCGTGCCGGGTAGGCTTCGCCGATGCCTCGGTACGGCGCGGCGGTTTGACCCCATGCGGCATGTACGGCGGATTGTCTCGGATCGCCCTTGCCCTCAAGGCGCCGTCATCGTGCGGCGACCGCACCGATGGTCAGTCGAGTTCGGGGTCGGGCGGCAGTGGTTTGTCCGGCTCCGCGTCCGGTGTGGTCGGCGGGTCGGAACTCGGCTGAGGGTCGATGAGCGGGCTGGCCGGATCCAGATCGGGTTGCCGCTGCGGGTCAGCGAAAGGTGTGGTTTCATCTGGCGGCGGTATCGGGTTGCTCGGGGTGGTGGTCATCTCGCCTCCCGTCATCGCGGCCGACTCGAAACGGTCGGCATCTTCGAAGACAGTAAGGCAGGTACCCAACGATCTCTCCTGCTATTCGGTTGCCTGGTCGTGCGAGGACCGGAGCGGCGGAGCAGAGTGGAGATATGGTGTGCTTAACGCCACGTAATACGTCTCTCGCTGGAGCCGATTCAACTTTGAGATCGCGGATACCGGACTTGTGTTGCGTCTCCGGTCGATCTCAGCTCGCACAGCTTCCGGCAGGGAACGTCACCTTGCCGTCGTCGAACCGCATGTGGGTGAGCCATCCAGGGCCGAGGGCGCGTGCCACGCCATGGCTGGTAGTCGGTTGGCATAGCCCGCCTGAACATGGTGGGCAGTTGCTTGCCGCGTTCTCGCAGGTTGGTTCCTGGTCTCAGTCATCCCATTGAGGCAGTTCCCGGGTGGCGGCCAGTTTTCGTGCGACCTCGCCGAGTTTCGTGTTCTGCGATTGGGAGTAGCGTCGCAAGACCGAGAAGGCCTGGCCGGCGTCGAGGTCGTAGCGCTCCATCAGGATGCCCTGAGCTTGTCCGATCACGGTGCGGCCATCGACGGCTTGCTGGAGAGTATCGAGCCGGTGAGCGGTGTCCAGCGCGATCGAGGCGTGCTGTCCCAGGATCTGCGCCACAGCAATGTCGTCGTCAGTGAACCGTTCGGTTGTGTCGGCGTAGAGGTTCAGCGCACCGACTTTCGAATCGTCGGTCGCCAGTCTGATGCTCAGTACGCTGCCGACCCCGAGTTTGCTTACTTCGTGGCACCACCGGGGCCAGCGTTGCTCGGAGCTGGTGTCTGGGATGAGGAACGTCTCGCCGGCCTCGATCGCCGACAGGCACGGCCCTTCGTCGAGTTCCAGTTGCAACTGGTCGGCTCGGTCAACCTTCGGCCCCGTCGTGGCGGCGATCTCCACCCGACGTCCACCGTGCACGAGCATCACGCCGGCATGATCGGCACCCACTGAGGCCAAAGCGAACTCGGCGACTGCTTGCACCGTGTGCCTGGTGTCTGGCTGCTTGTGCAGCTCTTGCGCGATGCGAGTGAACGTCTCGGCGGACGTCTCATCCATTCGGCCCCTCCTTGAACACCGCCCGGCGGGAGCCGGTGTCACCATCATGCACTGCGAATCCTGTCCCGGCGGTCCACCTGTCCCGAGATCCGGGGTGTTCGCCTCGAGGGCTGACGCTCCGTCATCGCGACGATCCTTTGAGCACACATGTAGTCGTCAGGTAGGCATCAGTTTCGGGGCATCGGCATCGGCCGAGTACGACGCCGGAGGGCTACTTCCAGTACCGGCTCCAGGCGGCGCTCTTTGCCTGCCCGAGTGCGTTGATGACGTCTTGATGTGTTTCGGCGTTCTCGCTGACACCGAGTGCCAGTCCGATGTCGCGCCATGAGGCGCCTGTCGCGAGGGCTTCTCGGACAGCTTCGCCGAGCGCCTTGTCGAGCGCGATCGACGCTCGGCAGCATTCGTGGACCGCCTGGAGCGGATCGCGTTGCCAGCTGCCGGGGTGCCTGAGCCGTAGGCCTGCACCGTGTCCGGAGATCCGTAACTGGGGAGTTCGCGTCAGCATCGCTTCCACCTCGCTGGTTTGGTGACCTTCTTCGAGCTTAGGACTCGGGAGCGCGGTGTGGCTGGGCTCGTTCGGGTAGCTATAGGCGGTGGCGGCGCGGAGGATGGGCGTATGACTGTTGCGCCGGACAGTGTCCAGCAACCGACACCGGTGTGCTGGTGTTGTGCCCGTGAGTTCGATGATCGAGACCTGGTGCGGTTGGGTGCCCACCCCGAGGTCGGTGTCTGTCTGGGGTGCGCCCGGTTCCTGCAACGCAGGGCCGACGAGCGGGAAGATCAGCTGCGTCCGTCGCGCGGGACGCGGCTGCGGGGAATGGTGCGCTCGGCGCGGGAGTGGGTGATCGGCCACCGTTGGCACGAGGTTTCGGTGATCGGTGGCGTGTTGCGGCGGATCGACCGGTGGCTGCCGTAGCCCGGTCAGGCTGTGGTGAGCAGGTGCCCGAAGAGGCGGTTGCCAAGTTCCTCGGCTTCGGCCTGGTTGAGGATCTGGCCTGGCACCTGCGGGTGTTCGGTGGTCCAGGCTTGGGCGGCCGCGTTGCAGGCGAAGAAGTTGAGGTAGTCGCAGCAGCAGTCGGCCGACGGCCCGCCCCCTGCGTGGGCGCCGACGAACACCACCGCACCGACCGGTTCCCAGACGGCTCGGCCGGCGGTTGTGGTGACGGTGACTTGGTCGCCGGTGGTGACGTCGAAGGACTCGATCCGGGTGTCTTGGTCGAGCATGGCAGCGATGCCGAGTGCGTCGATCGCGCACATCGCGTAGATGTCGACCCGGTCATCGATGCGGACCCGGTGGCGGGTCGGCGTCGCGGAGAACGGGTAGGCCAGCGCGATGTCACCGTTCGCAGCGAGCTGGATCGCGTCGACGTCGTGCAGCGCGGTGAGGATCTCGGTGGTCCCGCGGCCGCTGTCGGCGGTGAGGGCGTCGAGGTCTCCCGGTGTGGGCGGGCGCCCGGTGGTGGCGAAGGCGCGCAGGATCGCCTGCTGCACCGCTTTCTCGGTGGGGTCCAGCGGCAGGGCGCGGGTCCGCCACGCGCTCAGCACCTCCCCGGGGGCAGTGGTGTCGTGAGGCTGGCCGGCTGCCCCGATCGCCGCACGTAACTGCTCGACTGACGGCGCCGGCACGATGCGCCCGTCGCGGTCGCGGTAGAGGCGACACGAAACCCCACAGCCGCAGCCGCAGTCGTCGCCGGCGGCAAACGGGTCGACCCCGTCGATCAGCAGGGTGGGGGAGCCGGCCATGCCGAACTCAGCAGCGTTGGCGTCGGTTTCGATCAACCGGGTGGTCACGGGCAGGTCGCTGGCCTCGGTCAGCCGTTGCAGCATCGGGGCCAGGTTCGGGCAGTCCGGGACGTGGAGGACTTCGAGCTTCACGATGTCTCCTGGCTGTCGTCGATCGCGTCGATCGCGTCGATCGCGTCGATCGCGCCGAGCAGCGCGCAGTTGCGGTCGGCGCGGGGCAGGTCGCAGGTCGCGACGAGGTCAGCGAGCGAGTCGTGCATCCGTTGCAGGTCCTGGATCCGGCGCTCCAGGTCGGCGCGGCGGTGCTCGGCCAGCGCCCGGGCTGCGTCGCAGCTGTCCGGGCCGCCGGTGTCCAGGTGCAGCAGTTCCTCGACCTCGTCGAGGGTGAAGCCGAGTTCCTGGGCTCGTTTGATGAACCGCAGCAACTCCACCGCCGTGGGCGGGTAGTCGCGGTAGCCGCCCGGAGTCCGAGGCGGCTGGGTCAGCAGACCGCGGCGCTCGTAGTAGCGCAGCGTCTCGGTGTTCACACCAGCCTGGCCGGCCAGCTCGCTGGTTCGCATAACCCCATCCTCAACCCTGGACCTAACTACAGAGTCAAGTCCCGGAGCCGAGACCACTGTCTGCGACAAACGCAGCGCCAAGCGTGGACGCGTAGCGTCCACAACGGGCTCCGTTGCTGAACTGGGACGCGAGTGCGGGTGCCCCAGGGCGGTGCATCGGCGCGAAACTGTGGCCATGGGCAACTTGTCGCCCGACTTGACCGGGCCGGTCGCGCTGGAACTCGCCAAGGCGGTCGAGCAGTTGCCTGGCGAGCACGCGATGCCGGGCGGAGCGCGCTTTGAGCTGATGTGGGACGGGTTCAGGGTGGGCGCGGTGTGTGTCGCCGGTCAGGTGCGTCTGTGGTCGCGCAACGGCAAGGACTTCACCGCGAAGTTCCCCGACATCCAGGCCGCGCTCGCCGCGCAGGTCGACGTCGACTGCGTGCTGGACGGCGAGCTGGTGGTGTTGGCCGGGGAGCGGATGGACTTCGACGCGCTGCAGCACCGGATGGTGAACACTGCCGCGACGGTGCGGCGCGGCCTGGCGCCCGCGCAGCCTGCCTCGCTGATGGTGTTCGACCTGCTCGCGGTCGGCAGCGTCGATGTCCGTCCGATGCGCTGGACGGCTGGCCGAGCCCGCCTGGAAACGCTCGCGGCGGCGTGGCGGCCCTATCCGGATTAGGCAGTTTGTAGTGCCTCCGGTTGCGGCACCGTGCGGTTGTCGTTCCGCGGTCTCCGGTCAGTTCGTTCTGTCGGGAGTGTTGCTATTTGGGGTGCGCGAGGCACCAGTCGATGGCGGTGTCGTGTCCGGATCTGTCGGTGTTCCAGTCTGGATCTATTCGCTGGTCGGGGAAGACGGCGGCGGTATTGGCGTCGGAGAAGCGGTAGTGCCGGGTTGCGCAGTGCGCACGCAGGCCCGATCGGGGGAGATCGAAGGTGCCGAGTTCCTGGTAGCCGACGGGCCGGGCGCCGGTGGGCTCGCCGACAAGGATGGCTTCGGTTTCGCGGCGGAAGTCGGTGGCGGTGACCATCGCGGCGGAGTAGGTGTTCCTGCCGATCAGTACGTACAGACCGCCGGGTCGGTTGATGGTCGGCAGCCTCCAGATCGGGTAGATGAGGTTGTGGCGGGCGAGGGTGTAGTCGCCGCCGCCGTTGTCGCGAAGGTCGAGAATCAGTCGGGCTGGTGCGGCGTCTTGCAGGTGCGCAATCAGTTGTCCAGCAGCCCGTTCGAGGCCGTCGTAGCGGCGGAAGTTCGCGTACGTCGCGCCTGTTGTGGGAAGTTCGGTGTAGGCGAGCGGCTCGTCGGGGTTCCGCATCCGGAGCGGGGCGTCCGGCGACGGCGGCGGCCATGACGGTGCTGTCCCAGGTGATAGGGATGCCACCTCGGCTGTGAAAGACGCGTCGTCCTGGCCGACGAAGCTGAACTCGCCGGCGGTGGTGTCGGGCAGGCAGTTGAGGGCAGCGAGCACGTCGGCGCGGGTGAGTCGATCCGCGCTGCGGGCCCGCTCGTGCCAGGCGTTCTCGCCCTGTGGAATGAGTGGCTGGAGTCGCCGGTCTATCTCCTCGACGGCGATGCCACCGATCGCAACCAGTTGGGCACCGAGCACTCGAGGGTTGTCAGTGAGCGCCTTCACTACGCGCAACTGGTCGCCGTACCAGAACAATTCCAGCGGAAAGCGTCGGTAGTGGTCGTCGGTCTCGACGCTGGTGTGGCCGTCGCCGATCATTGCTGCGACCTCGTCGAAGCCGACCAGGATTGCGGTGCCGGGCAGATCTGGAATGCGATCGTGCAGGCGAGCCACTGTGGCGTCGAACTGTTCCGGTGAGATCGTGTGGAAAGGGTTGCGGTGCCGCTCGAGGAGGCCGCTGGCGAGGGCGTCGAGGTCTGCGTGCCAGTCGTCCGGCTCCATGAGCCGCAACCTCTCGGCAGCGGTCGGTCCCTGTCGATCGTCGGCTGCTGTTGCGGCGAACATTCCGGGCGGTCTGCTCGGGTCCTTCGTCGTGTCTGCCATCTGTCCTCCAACCTCTACTGAGTGGCTTCCGGACGCATTGAGTGCCGCATCGGCAGGTCGGCTCCAGCCCCGGCTCTACCTCCCTGGCATCCTCACCGGAATGCACGACCCGGCTCGCCGCCGTGCCGACGAGCCGTGAGAGACATGTTTCGAGAGTAATCTCTCAGATCATCCTCGACAACGCAATCGAGCGTCTTGCAGCCGGACATGTCAGTCGTGGTTGATGGTAGGAAGGCCGAGCAGAACGGGGCCGTCGGCGGCGGTGTGGAGTTTCACCTGTTCAAGCTTCTCGTGTGCTCCGGTGCGGCTGACCTTCAGTCCTTCGACCTCGCCGAGCCAGTTGTTCTGTTCGGCTTCGGTGATGCGGGAGTGAAGGTTGGTGATGATCTCGCGGAGCCGGTCGGCCTGGTCGCGGTCGGGCCTGAGCAGCGCGCAGCGGAGGCAGGCGTGTTCGTGGTGGCAGTTGGTGCCGTAGGCGCGGCCGCAGCTGCCGAGGCTGACCTTGCGCTTCACGAAGTGGTCTTCGAACTCTTCCCATTCCGCGGGGGTCGGACGGCGGTATTCCTCGCTGGGCCGGGTGAGTCGTCGCTGGCCGATCCAGGTGCGGTGATGGCGGATCACGTCTTGGGGATAGATCGCCGCGTATCCCTGCGTGGTGGCGATGCTCTTGTGACCGAGCAGGACCTGCACGATGTGGGGTGGGAGGCCGCTGGCCAGGGCGTCGGTCGCAAAGATGCGGCGGAAGTCGTGGGTGGTGAAGTGGACTTGTTCGCCGTCGATGATGATGTTGGCGCGTTCCGCATCTGCGTAGCAATGTCCAGACGGTGCCGGGTGAGATGGGCCGGAGTTCAGGCCCCCAGTACTTGGCGAACAGGTGCGGCAGCGCGGGACTCCATTCGTGGTCGTGCGGGTCCCATCGTGGTGTTAGTGGGATGTCTTGGTGGCCGCCCCGAACTCGGTGGATCACTTCGGACAGGACGTGCACGAGTTCGGGACCTGCGACGAGTAAGGAACGATCGACACATGGGTTAGTTCGAGTAGCTCTTCGCAGCGGATTCCGGTGAGCCGAAATGTCTCAATCAGCGCCCATGACCAGAAGGCTGCGTCCTCTTCGTAGCTCAGGTTGCGCGACTTGTGGTCGGCGCAGTCGATGCGAACCTGCCTGGTGGGCCGTGCAGGGCGCGATCCACCCGGCTACCCGCCGGAACACACGCTGACCGCGGACGGTATTTATGCCTGCAGGCGCTCTGGGTCCTCGTTCTTGAAGGCGGCCCTGACCTCTGGAGTTCTTCCGGTCGAGAAGTAGGGGACCGATCGTTGAAGTGGACGGCACCGTCGGAGAACTCTGGCCGCCGCCGGCGGTGGCCGTATCCAGATCGGCGGCGCTCATCCTTGTCACGAATTCCGTGTCAGGGACCGTTCAGCGGTTCCCCGGTCCGGACCGAAGCGACCACGTCGTGGATTGCCTGGGTTACTGCGGCGGCGTGATCTGGGCTTTCCACGAAGGAAGCGTGGGTCGCGCCTGACACGACGCGATGCAGGCTGTTGGTTGACAGCGTGACGGTCTGGTTCTGGGTAGCCATCCATCCTTTTGAGTTGTCGAGTTCGGCGGTCAGGACGATCAGTGGCTTCGCGCCGAGGCTGCGGAGTTCCCCGGCCTGGGCTTCGGATCGATTCGCGACGCCGAACTCATCGAGGAAGCCGCTCATCTCCTTGCCGGTGGCGGCAGTTGTGCGCGCATCGTCTCGGTACGTCGGTGGTAGTTCCGAGAATCCGGTGCCGGCGATGAGGCGCCCGACGCCCAGCCGAGACGTTGTTGCGGCCAATGAGGACAGGTGTTTCAGAACGCTGTAGGAACTCGCCTTCTGCGGGGACACCGGCGTGTTCTTGGCGCCGGTGGAGTCGACCAGGACCAGGCCGGCGATCTCCTCGGGATACCTCGCGGCGAAGGCTCTCACGTACAGGCCGCCGAAGGAATGCCCGGCCAGCACGTACGGCCCGGGAACGTGTGCGCGAGCTAGCAGCTCGTGCAGATCGGTGGCGATCTGCGCACCATCGGGCGGGCTCGAGGCGGGATCACTCCAGCCACGCCCTGCCCGGTCGTACACGCACACTCGGCTGTCGCGAGCCACAGAAGGTGCGATCAGCCCCATCGACGCCGCGGAGCCCCCGCCACCGGGCTCAAGAATGACGGTTGGACCGACTGAGCCAGTGCACTCCAGGTGGAGTCGATAGGGTCCGATGTCGACGAGTTGACCGCGCATGGTCACCGTCGGGTCGGTCGATCGGCTGATCGTCTCGTACCCGCCGCCAAGGGCGAGGAGCATCAGGATGACCAGAACCGGGTTCAGCAGCCATACCCTGGTCCGACTGTGGAGCTCGCGCCTGGCGTGAGTCCAGACCCAGACCACCAAGGCCAACAGGGCCAGGGGCCATACCCACCCCAACGCGTCGACCACGGTGTCCGGAGCCAAGAGCACCAGCATCCCGGACACCACCATGAAGATCGCCGGCACAACGGCCCAGCGTTGTGGTTGGTCGGTGAACCGCAGAGACAGAACTGCTATGAGCGCCCAACCGAGGGCAAAGCCGAGCAGCACCATGGCGGTGGAGAAGTTCGTATCCACCGTGCCCGCTGGGAGGAACGGGAGGGCCACCGCTGCCACGAAGCCCGCGGCCAGCGATCCCGCCACAACCCCGCCAAGGTGCGAGCGTCGTGGCGCCGAGGCGACAGGTGCGACCTTGTCGCCACTCGTGGGCGCAATGTCGTTTCGCAACATCATGACGAACCGCCTAGCAGCGCCGTGTGGTCGACCCCTCCGAGCAACGCCCGGATCGCGGCGACCTCGATGGCCGGGCAGAACACGCCCGCGACAATCGCGGTGCGTCTCAGTGCGCTCATGTTCGCCATGCGTCTGAGCTCCCCTTGCAGGCAGCACAAGACCCCGGCGTCCGTGTCCGTCGACGACGGACACGCCCGACACCCCCACCCACATACGCCCCGTGCCGCTCACCATCCTCGGGAGGACACTGCCTGTCAACGTTGAATCAACCGTCCTAGCCGAAGGCTGGGCGGTGGGTTGAGGCTTGCTGGTCGTGGACAGAGTTGATGGTGGGGCCCATGCTGAGGTCAGTGCGGTCAGATCTTGTGCTTGTGACCCGTCGGGTCGCCACAGCCTTTGTCGCCGTGCTGGGGGGCTGTTCGCATGGGCATTGTCAGTAGTCAAGAGCACAGCAGTGAGACAACAGAGCGATTCGTCTCGGTGGGGCGGCGCAGAACCGCTGTGGTGACGGGGAGTTTGTTCATCGCCTCCACCGTGGCGTTCATGATCGCGGCGACGGTGTTGTCGATGACGTTCGACTGGCCTGACATTCTGCGCGAGCCGGCGGACGTGGTGCTGCCCGAGTTCGCGGCAGGTGGGGCGAGTCTGGTGTGGACGTGGTTTGCGGTCGCCTGGACGTACGCCGTACTCGCGGTGCCGATCTTGTTGCTGCCGACCGCGTTGGCTCGTCGTGGGGACGCCGCGCTGCGGGTGGCGACCTATTTGGGCGCTGCCTCGGTCTTGTTGGCACTGATCGGGTTCCTGCGCTGGGTCTTCGTCGTACCGGTCTTGGCCGATTCGTACCTGAGTGGTGACGAAGGCACTCGCTCGGCGGTGGCCGCGGCGTGGACGGCTCAGCACCAGTACGGCGGGGCGCTACTGGGCGAGCACCTCGGACAGCTCCTGGCCATCGGCTGGTCGGCCACGGTCAGCGTCATCATCCTGCGCTCTCACGTGATGCCCGCCTGGGCTGGATGGCTCGGTCTGGTCGCGAGCGCCCTGTACTTCGTCAACCAGGGCGACATCCTCGCCACAGCCGTGTCCGGATTCCCCGTCTGGGAACTGGGCGGCCTCCTCGGAAGCTACCTCTGGGCAGCGTGGCTGATCGTGCTAGGTGTCCTGCTGTTCAAGCGGGTGAACGGAAGTGCCCGCCGACCGTAGGCCCACGAACCTTGTCGGCAGAACAGTGCTGATCACGGGCAGTACCGGAGGTATCGGGAAGGCAACCGCACTCGGACTGGCCACGATGGTGCCTACGTGTTGATCACCGGGCGAGACCGTCCACGCACCGAGGACGCAGCCCGCGAAATCCGGGCGACCACGAGTGGTGCGGTCGAGGCTTTCGTCGCGGACCTTTCCTCGCAGTCCGACGTCCGGCGACTGGCCGACGAGGTGCTCGAGCATCATCCACGCATCGACGTACTGATCAACAACGTGGCGGCTACTGGAACACCCGCCATGTCACCACCGACGAACTCGAGCACACCTTCGCGCTCAACCACCTCGCGCCGTTCCTGCTCACCAACCTCCTCCTCGAGGGCCTGCGGCAAAGCACCGCGGCGCGTGTCGTCACAGTCGCCTCCAACGCGCACACGATGGGACAGATCGACTTCGACGACCTCCAGGGCGAGAGGTCGTACTCGGGCGCCCGCGCCTACAACCAGTCCGAACTCGCCAACGTTCTGTTCACCTACGAACTGGCCAGGAGACTGGGCACCAGTTCTGTCACCGCCAACGTGGTGCACCCCGGCTTGGTGAGCACCGCGTTCGGCGCAGGCGACCCGGCCGCGCCCAGCGGCTCTTCGTTCCTGTCCTGCGGCCCTTCATGAAATCGCCGGCCGAGGGCGCCGCAACCTCGATCCACCTGGCCTCCGCACCCGATCTCGATCGGACGACGGGACGGTACTTCGCAAAGAGCAAATCCACGAGATCCTCGAAACGAAGCTACGACGCGATGCTCGCCGCACGACTGTGGGCAGTGAGCGCCGACCTGGTCGGTCTCGCCGCACCAGCGCCCACCACCTGACCAGGCGGCCCGCCCGAGAGATCGTCTCGGTCTTCGTCGGCTTGCCGCTGCATGCGGTCCCTGCGATCAACAGCGCGGCGTGATCGGCAGCGCTCAGTAGCGTGGAGTTCTTCTCATCACAGCCCCCAAACACGCCAGGGCTTGACCGCACTCGACGACGCATTCCAGTGCACCCGTCGATGCCCCCGGCAACGCGAGCCCATCAAGGGCTCGATTGAAGCCGCCCGCACGAATACGCGCGGGCGGGGTTGTCGGAGATGGCGCCGTACCGGACGGCGAGTTTCATGGCGCCGGAGATGATGACGCGGCAGGTCTTGGCGGTGGCGGCACCGGCGGTGGTCCTGATTCTGGTCAGGACGGTGTCGATTCGTGGGGTGGTGGCTTCGCCGATGCGGAGCTAGCCGAGGGCTGGGCGGACGTCGTTCTTCAGGGCACGGCGGTAGGTTTCCAGAGAGGTCGGTGAGCGTCTCCCGTCGGCGACCAGTCCTTCGAATCTCTTCTCCCACTGGTCGAGCAGATGGTTGATCTTGTGCATCGCGGTGAGGGCGCCGGACTGGTTGGTCCTGGCGCGCTCCTGGAGCTTCTGCTTCAGCGCGGTCTCAGCACCTGTCTGCTCGTGCCGACCGCGCTGACTTGGCGGACGTGACCGTCGTGGTCGCGGAACTTGGTCTGCGACTGATGCTTGAGGGCTTGCCGTTCTTGTCGGTCTTGATGACCTTGGTGGAGATGCTTCCCCAAGTGCCGATGGGCAGCGGTGGTCTGGACATGTCAGGCCTCCAACCTGTCTGACGGTTGGAAGCTCAACGCTGGCTGCAGCGCCGAATTGGATAAGTCGGCAACGCTGCGAAGCGATGTGACGTGACGCACAGTCACGAGCAGATCGGGGCTCAGACGGTGCCGCGGAGAGTCGTGGCCGGGGTCCGCTGGGCGGTGAATCAGCGCAGAGAGATGAGTTCGAGATGACCTACGGACATGCAAAAGCCCAGGACACCGTCGTGACCTGGGCTGTTGTGCGCCGCCAGGGACTCGAACCCCGAACCCGCTGAATTTCAACTGACGCTGATCATCTGTTGTCAACGATGCCCGGGATCTCTTACAGGTAACGGATTCCGCAGCTGCATGTTGCGCATAAGTTCTCATCGGCAACCATCCTCTCGCGCTGATTGAGGTGCGTAAAGAGGTGCGGAAGACCTACCCCGGAACGCGAGGTCGGCTTGCCAGCCGAAGCCGAGCTTGGATTCCGCAGGGTCGCTTTTGGAGACCGGCTGCGGCGCACGGCCGTGGGTCTGCTCGAGACGTGGCGAGAGCAGTTGTTGACGGGACCACATGGGCGGCAGATCTGCAGTTAAGGTGCCGGCAGATTTGCAGGCGCAGCCAGCTCCATTGCTGCCACGCGGTGCCTGCTGACCGGATCTCGTCCGATCGTGTTGTTGTAGCCGAACGTGGCGGGGTTGTCGCGGTAGCGCTTCAGTTCCACGCGGCGAGGATGTGGTCGGGGGTGAGGTGGGTGATGTCTGGTGTGGTGCAGCCGCTGCGGCTGACTGCGATGAGAGGTGTGTTGTCGGCGGCGCCTGGTAGTTGTGCTCTGTGGTGGATGAGGCGTGCGAGGTCGCGGGTGTCGAATGGTTTGTTTTCGAGCCACTTGATCGATCCGACGGCTGTGATCTTCTTGGCGATCGGTGCCCGGTCGGCGCCGACGATGTCGATCTCGGGGTCGTTGGTGCGGGTCCAGTAGCCGCCGATCGCGTTCGTGCCTTCGGGGACTGATCCGTCGGTGAGGCGCCAGAGGGCGTCGCGGATCACGGGCTCGACAGCTCGGCCGCGCCATGTCGTCCAGCTCGCACGAATCGTCTCCAGGACCCGGTCGCCTCGACCGCGTTCGATCAGCGGGATTGCCGGGTTTACGAAGGACAGCCAGAAGCGCAGGTACGGGTCGTCGATTCGGTAGCGCGTCTCGCGGCTCGGCCGGGTGGACAGGGGCGTGTCGGCGGCGACGATGCGGCGTGCTGTGAGCAGGTCCAGTGAGCGCTTGACCGCGCCTGGATTGAGGTCGCCAGACGCCCGTCCGATCAAGGTGAAGGTGCGCTCGCCGTGGCCGATGGTGGTCAGTACCCGACGTGCCTGGGCTTCGGTGGGGAACTCGGCCGCTAGGGTGCGTTCTCCGCTGACGAGTAGCGCAGAGGTCGGTCGGTGTACTGCTTGCTCGAGGTAGTCCATCGGACCTGCGCCTGAGGGCCATTCCTCGAGGATCAGCGGGAGGCCGCCGCTGATGAGGTAGGCGTCGAGTGCATCGGCCGGCGTTAGGTCGAGCATGTTGGCGACTTCGGCCGGGTTGAGTGGAGGGACGACCAGTTCGGTGCCGCGTTGGTAGAAGGGCCGGCCGTAGGTGTTCAGTTGTTCCATCATGGCGAGGTCGGAGCCGATCAGGATCAGCAGAACCGGGAGCTTGGACAGGGTCCGGTCGTAGGCTTTCTGCAGTGCGCCCTCGAAGGTGGGGTCTTCCTGCACGAGGTAGGGCATTTCGTCGATGACGACGATGCTGGGTCTGTCGGTCGGGAGCGCCGTGGCGAGCAGGCTCAGCGCTGCGTCCCACGTCTGCGGAACGGTGAAGTCCGCGTAGCGTGACGCTTCGGGTAGCGACGATGCCGCGACCTCGGCGCCGAAGGCGGCCAGATCTCCCTCCCGGGAGCCGCCGACCGCGGTGAAGAAGACGTGGGGGAGTCCGCTGCGGTCGAGGAACTCTTCCACGAGCCGGGATTTTCCGACTCGCCGGCGCCCCCGGATGAGGACAGCACGCCCCCGCCGCGTCCCGCGGCCGCGGGCGCTGACGGATCCGAGTAACTCGTCGAGGAGGCCGAGTTCGGTATGCCGTCCGACGAATCCGTCCACGTGAGAACCTCCTGAGAATGCTTTCATGAATGATAGTTTCATAGATGAAAGTTTCGCAAGCGGCAGTGATCTAGAAGGGGCGCGATCGAGGCGGATCGCCGGCGCCGGATCCTCGACGGATGCGGTTTCGAGCATCGACTGGCGATCCGTTCTGCCAGTGGCCGCGGCACTTGCGGCCGAGTGAGAGGTGTCGGCGGGCTGACCCGGCCGCGACACGCGCGGTCGACGGGCGGAGGCGCACCGGAGTCGGTCACGATAGGTGACAGGGCTTGTGGGGAGGGTGGCAGATGGAGTCCGAACTGGTGGGTGAGGTTCTGCCGCCGACGTCGTCGGAAAAGATCGGCGCAGACCTTCCGCTCAGCGTGCTTCTGCTCGCTCCCGACGCGGAGGTGTCCGAACTTCAGGCGCTGGCCGACAAGGATCACGTACTCGATTGGTACTGCGACCGTGGTGCTGGACTCGTGGAGTCTGCTGAGCTGGCCAATGATGTCGATGTGCAGGTCGCTGTACGCCGGAGCCGTAAACGGCCGCCCACCTGGCGGCCGCTCTTGCGACAGTTCGGACTGCCTCTGCCGGCGGACTCGGCCGACGAGAGCCTGGCTGTGCTGGTGGTTGTCAGATCGACAGTGACGCAGCAGAACAGGTGGGTGGTGTACTGCTTCGGCGGTGCCTCACGCTCGATGCCGACCGACCTGCTAGACACGCGGTTCGGTGTTGTCGCAGCGCTCAATCGTCACGCCGTCGGGGACGGTGTCGATTCGTGGCGGGAAGTGCCTGTCGGTGTACGAAGGCGGCGCGTCGTCGGCGACCCGACTGCCCGGGTGCGGAGGGTGTCAGGTGAGGTCCGTGATGTCTTCCGGCATCGGATGGATGCCCGCGCCGACAGTGCGTCTCCGCTACAGGGGCTGCGCTTCGACAAGGTGTCCGACCTGTTGCGGAGTCTGAGCGTCCGCACGAACGACGAATTGATGCGCGACGTCGAGGGCGGCAGGACGCTCAGGTTCACGACCTACCTCGACTCGCTCGACGACTTCGTCGTACTGGCCGACTATCTGGTCGATCTTCGGGACCGAACCGACTACAAGGCCGACTGGGGCTGGATCGACCAGATCGTTCCGGTCGAGACGCGAGCCGAGGCGGACCGCGTGCTGCGAGAGGTCGTTTGCCGGATCGGGACATCCGATGAACCGGCTGTGGACCTGGTCCTCCCCGATTGGGCGGCGCAGAACGAGCATCCCGTCGAAGCGGCTCCTGATCGCGTTGCCAGGTGAGCGTAAGGCCCCGCAGCGCGTCCTCATGTCCTGGAAGCATCTGCGTTCCTGGATCATCAAGAACTCCCCTGACTACGAGGACCCGTCTGCGCTCATGCGCAAGCGGGTCCGGGCCTGCCTTGAGGGCATACCGACCGGGGATGTCGAGAGTCTCGCCATCAGCGATCTCATCGTGACCGAGCTGAATATCGACGAGTGTCTATACGTCGTCAGCGACGGCGAGGTGTACCGCGTCGAGGACGGGTTCCTCAAACGTCTCGATGACGAGCTGGAACGAATTCCCTGGTCGACGTTCCCGTTCCCCGATTACCAGGGTGGCAACGAGCCGGACTATCTCGAGGAGATCAAACGTTCGCGAAACCCCAGGCTCGCCGTGCTCGACCGGCTGAACATCAAGCTCCCGGGGGAGAGTGCCTTCGAAGCCTGCGACGTGCTGACCGACGAAGGCATGTTGGTCTTCGCGAAGATGAAGGGGCGATCGGCAACCTTCAGTCACCTCTGCACTCAGGCGGTGGTGGCGGCGGAAATGCTCGTCCGCGAGCCGCAGGTGCGGATCGAGTTTCTGAGCCGGGCAATGGATGCGGATGCCGGCCAGCAGATTCTGGACGCGATCCAGGATCGCCTGGGGCGGCTTGAGGGACGTGAGCGGGGCTGCCTGAAGATCTGTCTGTTGCTGCTAGGCACCTGGAACGGCGAGCCCAACGTCCGGTCGCTGCCGCTGGTGTCCCATCTGCTGCTCCAGAAGACCTGGCAACGCATCAGCGAGCACGGGTTCGAACTTGAGCTGGCTTCACCGGCTGCTCGCCTTCATCCAGCCAGGTGAGGTGCCCTGGCAGTGAGGTCAGCCAGCAAGTCTCCGAGGAGGCGTTCTTCGTGGACCGGGGTCCGCGTGCCGGCGTAGAGAACGCGAAGATCGCTGAGTGCCTGGGAGAGGCCGCGTGATGTGGCGGGCGGGTTGGGGAGGTCACAGATGGCTGCGTAAGTCGTGGCGTCGTACCGCCAGGAGCGGGCGTCCGGAGCGACGGACAGGATCTGGTCGGCGATGGTGAAGCCGGCTTGGTCGAAATCGGCCCGGGCTTCGATGGTGCATCCGCTGGCGGACAGGCCGGCCAGAAGGTCTAATGCGGCTCCGGAGGCGATGCCGTCGGTGCAGACCAGCGGCGGGCAGTCTGGACCGAGTTCATCCGCGGCGGCCTGGGCGATGGTGACGTTCTCACAGACGAAGATCGTGGCTGGGTGATGTACGGACCAGCTGCTGGTCAAGGCGCGGAGAGTGAGCCAGACAGGCTCGCCGGGGGCGTTGCTGCACTGGTGTGTGGCGGGGGAGTCGCCGTCGAGAGGCAGGTTGAGGGCGAGCACGCGCGAGGAGACTGCGTCGCAGGTTACTCCGATGCTTGCCCAGGCGGCGCGCCAGTCGCGCCCGGCGCGTTGCGGGCGTGGCAGACGGTGAGTGACTGCGGCGAGGCGTGCGACAGCTCGGCCGAGCGGCTCGTTGGCGTCGAGTCTGTGTGCGTCGTTGAAGACGTCTGCGGCCAGCTGCGCGAGCCAGATCCTGCGGCCGGATCGCCTGATGTGCCCGAGCACGTCCGCGACCTGTTCTGCGAGGATTTGCAGGTCGCCGGTGCCTGGTCGCGGTAGCCCGCGGTCGTCGATCCACTGCTCGATGATGGACGGATCCACTCCCGCGGTTGCCAGCGCCGAAGCGGCCGCCGAGCGTTCGCGCTGGCCCGCGCTGGCTGCTCGCTTGCGTCGTACACTGTCGGGCTCGATCGTCCTGCCGTGGGATGCCTCCGCGAGCTCTCGCACTGACAGACCGTGCTCACCGAGCCGCGCCGCGAGGTCTTGAAGCCGGACGGGTCTGCCCGACAACTCCCAGGGAGTGCCGAGAAGCTGTGCGACCTGGCGGCGTTCGTCTTCGGTCAATGCGACTGTCCCGAGCGAACCGGACTCGGTCTTGAATCCGCGGTGTGCCCGGCCGACGATCGCCTCAAGAACCGCGGCCGGCCCGGGCATGCGAACCCAGTCCTCGAGCGCGGCCGGCAGCGGCCTCATCAGCTGTCCGCCTCGGCGAACAGTCCGTCCGCGATCGTCAGGTCGTCCGCCGGGGTGACAGCGGCCCCGACATCGACCGCGGTCCATTCGCCGCCGCACCACAGGTACGGGACGGCGTCGACGCCCGGGAGTCCCTTGTGGCGGGCGAGATCGTAGACCGCGACCGCCGGCACGGTGGTGTACTTGCACCATTCGTCGTGCGCGGTGAGCATGACGTCGAGGTCGAAGCTGACTGTCAATCCCATGAAGGAGGCCTTGATCTCCTCGTCCACACCGGTCATCGCCTCGTCCAGCCAGACGCAGCGCGGTGCGTGCTCGGACGCGGCGTCGTACGCAACGACTGCCGCTGCGAACAGCGGCTGGGACAGTAGGACGACCTTCTCACCGCCCGACTTCGCGCCGTGCTTGGCGGCGTCGAACGGCATCCACTTGCTGGCCGAACTCGGCCTGTACTGCAACGTGATCCGCAGCCAGCTCCGATAGTCGAGCGCGGCCGACAGTTGCTCCCGCCAGTCCGCCGTACCGTCGGCCGACGCGTCGTCCCGGGCCTCGTCGATCTTACGGGCAAGGAACGCACGGACATCGCTCTGCTTCTCGGGGGTCAGCAGGTGATAGCCCTGGGTGAGTGCCTCCACCACCTTCCCGGCGTCCTGGTCACCGGGGTCTGGACCCCATTTGAGATGTACGGCGTTGCCGTGCCGAGTGGGGTGGCTCTCGAGCTGAGTGTTGATCCTCGTGAACGTCCGCGCCGTGTAGTCCAGCCGGTCCTTGAGATGCTCGATGAAGGTCGAGCCGAGCAGCGTCGTCAGGACCCGCTGCTGTTCGGCGTCGAACGTCTCCTCCTGTTGCCGGACCTGCTCTGCCAGCAGATCGGCAGCCGCCGCCGGGCCCTGCCAGCCCGCGGTGCTGTCGGCCAGGATCACAACCTGCTGGAGCGCGTCGTCGGTCTCGGATTCCAGCACCCGCGCGTCGCGGTCGGGGAGCAGGATCTGCCGAAGTGCTTCCAGCTCGCGGAAACAGGCGCGCCAGGCGCGCTCCGGGTCGACGGCCGGCCCGAGCTCGCGTCGCGCCGCGCGGGTGGACTCGCGGGCGGAATCGACGCTTCGGCGTTCGGGCTCGGACAGTCCAGCGGGACCGGCGAGACCGGCGTCGTACGTCTCCCACCAGGCGGCCATCGCGGCGTCCCGGACCTCCTCGGCGGCCTGGCGGTTGTCCTCGTGCCGGTTCAGTGTCTCTTCGGCGCCGGCAGCCTCGACTCGCGCGTCCGTCACCCGGCTGGTGATGTCTTCCACCAGTTCCTCGGTCGTAGTGAGCTGTTCGTCGAGCTCTCCTCGTCGGGCCAGCTGAGCTTTCGCGTCCAGGCCCAGCGCCTCCTCCGCGGTGCGGAGCCGGACTTGGGTCTGCCTGATGTCGTCGCGGAGCTTGTTCCACTCCCGCTGAGTGCCGTCGAGGCGTCGCTGTGCCCTGCCGACCGCTTCAGCGGCGCGGTTGCGCTGCGTCTGATGGACGCCGAGCACCTCGACCTTCGCGGCCAGGGTGTCCAGGGCAACGCGATACCCAGCCAGACGCTCCGCATAGCTGTCCAGTTCCCGCACCGGGAACGCGTGATCGCCGGCATAGCTCGTGAACTCGGCCCATGCTGCGTCGCGCTCGGATTGTCGGTCTTGATGCAGCCGCCGGGCGTCGTCGGCCTTTCGGCCGGAGTCGGCGACCCGCCGTTCGCGCTCGCGAACCCGTTCGGCCGCGTGCGTCAGCTGGCGTTCCGTGGGCACTCGGCCTTCTTCTGTTAGCAAGGTGGACAGGTCGGTGCCCGTCGCCTCGATCAGTTCGTTGATAGAGGCAATCAGTACGTCGAGTTCGCCCAATCGCGTGCGGAGCCGGGAGATCGCGCGTTGCCGGGCCGCCTCCCGGGCGGTGGCGCCGAGGTACGACGCCGGTTGGCTCGGTGTGGCGCGGCCGGTCAGCGAGGCCCAGCGCCAGGTCCCGTCCGCGGCCAGCCAGGTGTGCGCCGTACCATCGCCAGATGGTGCCGTCGGCAACCAACCGATCGCCGCGAGCACACCGCGGATCGCGGAGTCCGGTACGCCGTCCGTCGGCGTGGGCTCCAGGACAACGGTCAGGTTGGAGGTCTCGAGCTCCGGAGCGGGGATAAGGAAGGTGTCGGGCGGAGTACTGTCGGCGGCCTGCAGGGTTCCGTCGGGGAGGAGCCAGGCGTCGAGCAGGCCGGCTGCCGCGAGTGTTGCCTCCAAGAGATCCAGTTGGTGCGGGTCGACCTCGGCCCGAGGCTGGACACACTTCCAGAGCGGCGCGCCTCGGTCGGAGATTGTCGAGCGGTCGCGTCGTTGCCAGAGCGCAGGTGGATCCGGGGGACTCTCGACGTTTTCAAGGACCTTCGTGAGCTCGCCGGTGAGGTCCGTATGCTCTCCGGCCAGCGCATCCCGTTTCTGGACGAGACCTGCCTGCCGGTCGCGGATCTTGTCCCGTACGCCGTCGATGTGCCGTCGGATGGCGACCGCAGGTGTCGTGACCGAGTCGTCGGGGTCGGCAGCGGCCAGCTCGGCGACGAGGTCGCACCAGTCCTCGACCTGTTCGTCGGTCGCCATGCTGATCGTGGCGCCGAGGTTCCAGTCCCGGATCTGCGTGCGGAGCGTGTCTTCGGCATCGTCCAGCTCCTGCTGAGCCCGCGCACGCTCGTCGTTGGCTTCGTCGAGGTCCTTCACCCGGCCAGCAAGCAGCTCGGCGGCTTGATCGACTGCCTGCTCCGCGATGCCGTGCTCGCGGGCCAGATCGCGCAGCCTGCCGAATCGCTCGCTCCGCACGGTCAGATCCGAACGCAACCCGGGCAGGTCCCGGGTGGGCAGATGACGTACGGCGGAATCCTGCAGGCCGATCGGCTGGGCCATCCCAGCCGTCGCGTCGGCCGCCGCACCGGCGTCGAGCTCGGCCTCCTCGGCCTTGGCGGTGGCCTCGGCCGCGGCCTCCGCCTGCTCGGCAAGCTCGTTCTCTTCGTCCGTCCGCCGGCCCTCGACGGTCTCTTGCTGGGTGTTGAGCGACCCGAGGTGCGAGGTCAGTGACCGGACGCGATCCGCCGCGCTGACCGCGTCTTGATAGGCAGGGCTTTCCTGAAGTTCCCGCAGCTCGGTCGACAGATCTTTCCGCTGCTGCTTTGTCTTGTCGAGTTCCTGGTTCAGCTCGAGGACCACTGCCTGCGCGTCTGAGAGTGCCTGCTCGGCATTGCGTCGCGCCGTCGTCGTGTTGTCCAGCTTCGTGGTGGCTGACGCGAAGGCATCGGCCCGCAACCGCAGTACCGTGCGGGCCCATGGGAGCCACCCGGTGCGGGCGAAGGTGGCGACACGAGTCGCCGCCGTACGGATCTCGTCAACGGACTTGCGTAGCTTCTCCAGGTTGTCCCAGCCGTCGGCGAGCTGGTTGATCTCGGTGTTGGCCAACGGCGGCAACGCAGCACGCAGCGTGTCCGCGAGACTCGCCGGATTCAGTCGCTCGCCGAGCTTCGGTCGGCGGAGCTCCTTCAGCAGCGTGGTGAGGTTGTCGAATCCCTCGGAGCCTAGTCCGAACAGCTCGGCAGCCAACCGGGCCCGGTACTTGGTGGAGCTGTCGAGGTACTCGATGCCGGAGATCTTCAGCAGATCCTTCTTGTCGAGCGGCCGCTGGCCGGTCACGAACCGGAAGTCCTGCCCTGGGCGCCTTCTGGTGACGAAGTGCCAGCGGGTGGGGGACGTCGTGCCGCTGCCGCGTCGCAGGCTCAGGCCGAGCCCGCAGACGAAATATTCTTCCCGGCCTTCCTCGTCGATGCGGCCGTACTCGATCCAGGCGTACCCCAGGCCGGCGTCCGACGGTGGGCGCGGATCGTCGTCGTCGCCGCTGGGCAGCAAGTTGAACCGCATCGTGCGGTGCTGCGAGCCGAACGGGTCGAGGACCGACGGAGAGATCTCGCCCCGTAACAGCAAAAGAGTCGTGAGCTCGAGCACCTTGGTCTTGCCGGCGCCGTTGCCGCCGCGTAGGACGAGCCGGCCGTCGGCGAACCAGAACTCGGTGTCGTCGTACTCCCAGAGGTTGACGATGCCGACGCGCAGCGGCTGCCAGCGGTCGCGGGCCGGGCTCGGGAGATCGCCGGAGAGTGCAGCGCCGAGCCACCGTTCGCCGTCCTGGTTGTGGAACGTCACTCGTCGCCTCCCTCGTCGAGCCTGGCTGTCACCGTGACGACCGTCGGATCGCGGAACCGCGCCGCGGGCGGCGTCAGAACCCAGGCGCCGGGCCTCTCGGCCGGCCGGAGCAGATCCAGGGCGCGGAGGATCTCCACGGTCGCAGACTCGATCGCCTTGCCGGGCTTCAGATCGTTGGTCAATGCCTTGGGATAGCTGGTCTTGAGGCCTTCGGCCGCCGTCGTCAGATCGTCATCGGTGAACGGTACGCCGGTGCCGTGCCGCCGGACGAGCTCGTCGAGAACCATCAGCGCGAAGAAGTCGGTGGCCCGAAGTCCCGGGAACGGGAGATCGGTGCCGCTTTCCTCGGACGCTACGAGTGCCATGCCTTCGGCTCGTTGCTCGGCGATCCAGCCGGTCATCTCGGTACACCACGCCAGTACCCGGTGCCGCTGGCTGTTGAGGTAGGTACGTTCCGCCTCGGTCAGGTCGTCGTACAGCAGGACCGGAAGCTCGATGAGTCTGCGCAGCACACCGAACCGGGCCTCCGATTCGTTGGGTGCGCCAATCTGTTCACCGAGAGCGGCGCGCAGGGACTCCGGGTCGACCATCCGCAGCAGCAGGTCTCGCCGTACTTCGTAGGCGCCGCCGACCTGGTTCTTGTGATGAGCCCACCCTTCCCGCTGCTCGTCGTCATCGCGATTGGTCGGCTGCAGGGCGCCGGCCAGCACCAGGATCTGCATTGCCTTGATGAACAGCATCCGCTCGGCGAACCGGTCCGGATCGTAAGGCGCGAGCGCCACGTCCTCGTGGTCGGACAGAGCTCGCACCCGATCCGACAGGTCCTGCGTGGTGGTGATGTCCTCGGCGTCCTCTGCGGCGGCCGCGGCGAGAATGGCCAGTACGAGCACTCGCCGGGGCACCGGGCGGAACCGGCCCGGGGCGAGTACGACACCGTCCAGCGGCAATCGGAAGAGCCGGGCGGCGGAATCCGTCACCACGAGCCGGTATCCAAGCCGGTGCGCAAACCACTCGATCAAGGTGTTCCGGTTGGCGCGTACCAGCGGCCAGATCTCCGGATGCGAGTGCCGGTCCAGCACGGGCGATCGGAGCAGAGACGTGAACGCCGTCTGCCGCGCCGTACCGTCGCGGTTCATGCCGGCTCCATCTCGAAGTGCCAATTGAGGGTGGCGAGCCGGCCATTTGGCGTCCGGATAGTCGTGGTCTCCGAGATGTTCTGGGGCCTGCGCAGGCATATCTGCCAGCGGCCGTCGCTGGTGACTGAGACATTCGCCGGGGACCGCCGAGCCACGCCGACATACTCCAGCAAGAGATCCAGCTCGGGTTCGCTGACCTCACCCCAGGTCGACAGGCTCGTTCCCGACCGCTGGCGCAAGGACGCCTCGGCCGCGCTGCGCGCCGCCAGGGCCGCGAGCCGTGCCTGCCGGGCGGCCTTCTTGCCCGACGAATAGTTCGGGAGTTTCGTACGACGGCCCACCGCGGCCCGCTGCCCGTGCTCACGGAACCGTGCCGTGACCGGCGCTGCGGGAGCGTCGAGCCAGCTCAGCCCGTGATCGTCGGCAGACTCCGGTACGAGCAGCACGTGCCGGGCCGAGAACAACCCCGCGGCCGTGTCCCAGATCTGCCACGCCGCCTCGTCGCTCGGCGCACGCTCGATCGCTCCGGCGAGCCGGATCAGCTCCGCCCGCCGGGTCACCGCGCCGCCGGTGTCGAGGAGGATGTTCATGTTGCGCGCCCACGGTGCCACCAGGTTGCGAAGCTGCCGGCGGAGGTGGCGGGCCTGGCTGTTCTCCCCGGTGAACCATGCCGATAGTGCGTCCCAGGTGTGCGTCCAGCGTTGTGCCTGGTCCGCTACCACCTGATCGTCGATGTCGGTGTCGACGGCTGCGCGGACGCACGCCCGCCAAACCTCCGCCGTCAAGAGGGGATGGAGTTGATGCATCTGCTCTGCGATCCCGGGGCTGTGGACGTCGACCTGCTCGCCCCACATGCCGACATACGCGCGCAAGGTGTTCCACAGCAGCTCCTGTTTCGCCGGATCCGGACCGCCCGATAGCGCGTGAGCCAGCGTCCGTTGCCAACTGCGGGCCGCCGTTGCCATGGCGATGTGAAGCGCGGAGATCTGCTGGAACTCGGTGGCGGCATCCGTGTAGATCTGGCGTTGTACGGCGCCCGCGAACGCGATCAACCGGTCGTGGATCGCCCGCGGCGCGAGGGTCAGGTCGCCGGCTGTCTCCTCGACGTCGTCGGCGGCAGCCCAGAACGTGTGCAGGCTCGCAGCCCGCGGGGTGAGTTGGTAGCGGTCTCGTCGTCGCAGAAAGTCTTCTCCGGTCCGGGCCGGCTCCTGCCATCGTGTGATGACCTTCCACTGCACTAGCCGCTCGAGCCGAGCGTCGAGATGCAGTACGGAGGGATCCAGCAGCCGGTCCGCAACGTCAACAGACACTCGCTCACCGAGATAGGCGCGCACCCCCGCGTCCACCATGTCGTACGACAGACCAGTCAGGCTGGTGTCCTGCTCAGCGAGGAGAACCTCGACGATCGCCCGGTACTGTGCAGCTAGCGGGGACGTCAGGTACGCCGGCACCAGCTCCTGGCCGGCCAGTACCGCTGACCACGGATCGCCCCCCTCCGCCGCTTCCGGTAACTCGTGACCCTCAGTCATCCCTTAAAGCATACGGTCGGTGACCATTCACGTCACTGCCTTCACCGATGTGAAGCGCTTCGGTCCTGTCAGAGGCGCGAATTCGATCGCCCAGAGCCCGGTCCAGTGGACAGGTTGTGCAGCATGTCGATTGCTGGCGGCCGCTCGTCGCCAGCTGCGTCGTGCCGTTCGCCACTGGGATAGGCGTCGCCGAGGTGTTCGAAGGCTTCCGCGAACTGGTCCCGGTCTGTTGCCGATTCACCGTGCGGGCCCGCGGAGCGCTACTCAGATGATGTCTGGGTCGTTGAAGGCGTGTTCGAGGGCCTGGGCGGCGGCGGGGTTGGCGGGCTGGCGGTGCAGGTAGGTGTCTTGGGTGATGGAGACTTTGGCTTGGCCTAGTTGGTCGGCGATTTGGCGGGCGGTGTGGCCGGCTTGGTCGAGGGCGGTGGCGGTGGTTTTGCGGAGTGCGTGGGTGCGGATCCAGACGAGTTTGTCGGATTCGGCGGGCTGGGCGGCGTCGGTGAGTTGGGCGAGGAGGTCGGGGGTGTTGTCGAGGTCGATGCCGTAAGTCTTGGTGAGGCTAGAGCCCAGTCGGTGGTTGGGTTTGATGCGGCCGGTTTCGATGAGTTCGAGTCTGGTTTGGGGCCAGCCCAGGGTCTGTGCGACTGGCTTGCGGCTGAGGCCGGCTTGGCGCCGGAGGCCGCGGAGGGTTCGGCCGAGCTCGCGTCGGGCGGTGCTGCCGACAGGGGACAGGGCGATACGGAGTGACCGGCGCGTGTTGGAGGGGTCGCGGTAGCCGCCGATCGTGTCGGGGAAGACGGGGTCGTCGGGGCGGGAGCCGGCTGTGTGGCGGCCGCGGAGCATGGCTGCAGCCCAACTGGGGAGGGTGAGGGCGCGTTCGCCGGTTCTGGATTTGGTGGTCTTGCGGATCAGGCCTTCGCCGGGTGGCCGGGCGATGGTGTGGGTGATTTCAGCGGTGCCTGCTTCGAGGTCGACCTGGTGCCAGAGGACGGCGAGTGCTTCGCCGATGCGGACTCCGGTGCCGAGCATGAACGTGACCAGGTCTGGAAGATCGGCCTCGACGGCGTGTTCGTCGGCGGTCAGTGTCTTCTGCAGGAGGGCGACTTCTTTCGCAGTGAGCGCTCGGGGTGAGTTCTTGGGCTTGGCTTCGATGGCGTCGACTTCGCGGCCGGGGTTGACGGTGATGGCGCCGTAGCGGACGGCAAGCTTCATCGCACCAGAGATGACGGCACGGCAGGTTCTGGCGGTCGCTGCGCCGGCGTGATTCTTGATGTCGGCGAGGACGATGTCGAGGCGCTGCGTGGTGGCTTCGCCGATGTGGAGTTCGCCGATGGCGGGACGGACATGGTTCTTGAGGGACGCCGGTTGGTGGCGAGCGAGGTGGGTGAGCGTGTCCCGTCGGCGACCAGTCCTTCGAACCGTCGCTCCCACAGATCGAGCAGATGGTTGACCTTGTGAGCCGCGGTGAGATCGCCGGAGTGGTTGGTCTTAGCGCGGTTCTGGAGCTTGAGGAGCAGCGCGGTTCGGGCGGCGGTCTTGGTTGTGCCGGTGGCGGTGACCTGCGGGCATGAAGAAACCCAGGCCACCTGCGTGACCTGGGCTTTTGTGCGCCGCCAGGGACTCGAACCCCGAACCCGCTGAATTCCACCCGAGACTGATCACGACTTGCCGATGGTGCGCGAAAGCTCTTTCTGGTAGGGGATTCGTGGGTGGTCTGAGTCGCATTGGTTCTCATCGATCGTCATCCTCTCGCTCTGATTGAGGTGCGTAAGAGGTGAGCGGTGAGCCTTGTCGGGACTGCGGGGTCGGGCCTTCCAGGTCCAAGATCGTTCTGAGCCTCGTATCGCATCCGGGATCGCGTTGCTGGCTACATAGAGTGGCGTAATGGGTGTCGAGATGCTGGCGCACCGAGCAGGTAGAGGAGCGGCAGATCTGCAGCAAGTGCCGCGGCATATTTGCAGCCACCGCCCGGCAGATTTGCAGGCAAGCTGACTTGCCTGGGCAGGGCGCGTTGCGCGCGGATCAGCGGGCGCATGAACCGGAGCAGCAGGGTGCGTTGGCTTCCTGGCGCGGGGTCTCGTGGTGACTCGGCATGCTGCCGTCCAGCGCGTTTGGCCCATCAGATGGCAATTGCGGTGCCGCCTCGTTCTCTCGGACGACATCTAGGTCACCTTCACCTTGATCCTGCTGTCACAGGCGCGGCTGCGAGGCTGCAGATGCCCCTCTGCACAGGGATTGCCCGCAGCAATCAAATCTCTCCGCACGGCGCTTGCGCGTGCCGAGGAGAGTCTGGTCAGTCGCCGAGGACGGCGCCGAGGAGGTCGATGACGCTGTACTGGAACGGAGCGGGCACCTGTCGCTGCGTCAGACGACGAATGCGAGACGGCCTGGCTGGGGACATGTCGTTGGCCTCTGCGGCAAACTGTTGTCAACGATCGACTGAATGTTACTGGCGCACGATCAAGGCTGTGGTCCTGGTGAGTCAGGGAGCTGTCTGAGATTCGGCGGCGGGGCAGTCGGCGAAGCGGCCGGCCATGGTGCGGTTGCCGCACCGTGCTGGCTGGGTTGTCCATCCGCCTGGGCGCGCGGCTCGCGAGAACTGGAGCGACATGGACGGGCCCACTGTCCGGTGGCCGTCGCGCGCTGTTGATGCCGAATGGCCTTGGTGAATTCGTCAGGGCCCGGTCGGAGTCGGGTGGCGCGACTGGGTTGACGCCCTTCCAAGGGGTCATAGGGGCGGATCAAAGGGGTGAAGTCGTTCAGGCTGTTGCTCCGCTTGTGCTTTACGACCGAGCCAGTCGGCAAGGTCGTGCTTCTCGTGCTCGAACGCTGAGCGTCCTCAATCAGGCGCTGCCGTGGCGAGTCGAAGGTCAGAGGCCGTATTGGCGAGCGTTGTCCGCTGCCGGCCACGAGCACCACCGAGATTCTCCGCGTCAGTCGCTGTCCAGCTCTTCCGCGGCATCTTTCAAGTTCTTGCAGCTCTGACTCGAGCGCCGTCGTCGACCTTGACTGCTGGTCATGGGCCCGACTTGACGCGCGTGGTGTCGTGACTCGGATACATAATCGAAGATGTGTTCCCTTAAACCTTCTTAACGATCCGCAATATGTAGGCGCGGTGACCGTGGGTGGTTATCTAGGGTGTTGTTGACGTCTCGGAGGCGTCTGTAGCTTGGTGGTCCAACGTGTGGATCCGCCTGACGGCAGGGTGTCGTGGGCGGTGCTGGACGAGCAGTTCGCGGTTGTCGGTCCGGTTTGATCGGTTCCTGGCGCATCTGAGTGCGGTGGGACCGTCGCTGCAAACTGTGCGCTCGTATACGTTCGACCTGCGAGACCTCTGTGCATTCTTGCTGCAGCTGGAGTGCTAGGGCGCCCTTCAGATCCACGACGCGACAAGCATCGCCCGATCGGCCTGATCGCGGGTTTCGTTGAGCGTGAGTTTGGGACCCGCCGGTTTTATCGCTGTTGGTAGGTCGCACTCCGGAATGGCGTTACCGCTTCGATATCAGAAGTGCTAGCGGGCGTCTTCGGAATCGGCGGCGGAGAGGGTCGCGGCCCATTCTGCGGACCACCAGACGAGGGGGCGCAGCGCGCGGTAGACGCCGTGGCCCAGCTCGGTGAGGGCGTAGGTGGTGTCCGGATGCTGCTCGACGAGGGCGGCGTCGACCAGCTCGGTCAGCCGTTGCCGCAGCACGCTGGAGGACATGTTGTCGCAGCGCTCCTGCAACGCACGGAACCCGACCGGCCCGTGCTGCAGTTCCCAGACAATCCGCAGGTTCCACCTACGGCCCAGCAGGTCGAGAGCGGCCATCAGCGGCCGGCCGGTGCTCGACCCTCGGACCACCCGTCCCGGCCTGGGTGCCGCCATCCGTCGTACCGTCCCCTCTTGCTGCTTCGATATCAGACACGCTATCGTAGGTCCCACCGATTCGATTTCCGAAGCGCTTTGGGAGCGCGTACACCATCGAGACGCTTGTCGGCGTCGGCGCCATGGCGATCACGACGCTGACAAGCCTCGCTCTCGCCCGCCGGCGCTCGTCCGAAACCAAACCGTAAGTCAGATGCACTCATCCCAACTCCGGAGGTTCTATGCCCAAGGGCTACTGGGTCAGCTCCTACCGCACCATTTCACACCCTGAGAAGCTGGCTGCTTACAACAAGCTGGCCCGTTCGGCCGTCCAGGCGTTTGGCGGACGGACCCTCGTCCGTGGCGGTCGGGTCGTCGCCCACGACGCCGGAATCGCCGAACGCACCGTCCTGGTCGAGTTCGACAGCTTCGAGCAGGCCGTCGCAGCGCGCGAGAGTGCGGCCTACCACGAAGCGCTGATCGCCCTCGCCGACGGCGTCGAGCGCGACTTCCGCATCGTCGAAGGCATCGACTGACCGAGGTCCAGTCGGACTTCACCGAAGCAGCAGGATTCTTTGGGTATTCCCGGCCCACTCCCGAGTCTTATGGCGTTGACAGCCAACCCCAACTCGACTCGCACGACCCCGACATGATCGGAGCTGGTAATTGTCGTCCAGCGGCGGCACCAAGCCCATCCTGCTCAACGCGGTCGGTGCCTGCTTCTGGGCGTCGTCGGCACCTTCGAGGTCCTGGACCAGAGCCTTACCCGGGCTGCGTAACTTTGCGACATCGGGCCCGGACTCGTCGCGGACTTCGGCGGTCTCGGTGCCCAGTGTGGCGACAGTCTCGGCCAGCATCCGCTCATCACGCGCGTGGTCGGCAGCCCGGCGGCGCATCCGCCCGCCCAGCGCTCTGACGACGTGAGCCGGTAGGACGCCCCGCCGGCCGTCCAGGCTCACCCGACTGTCACGCAAAGGCACCGCGGACGGCGAAACGATCCCAAGGGCAGCAGCAGTCGTTGCGCGGGCGCGAGTTGCCGCGTCAGGCACCCATCCCATCCCACCGCCGCGTCTGCGAGGATTCCTGCCACGGCGGATGATCTGTCCCATCACGGGGAAGGCAGCGCCACACGGAGGCCAGTTGTGGAGCGCGGTGTCGCTCCACGACCCTCGAACGAGGCTTGAAGGAAGCCGTGGAACGTTGATGCGACATCTCCCCACCGCCGCCGGTGACAGCCTGTCGAATGAATGGATACCCTTCGGTTGAGACCGCCCGGGCTCGTCACCCGAGCCGACCATGGGTCGGTCCCACGATTGGTGGCATCGGCGAAATCGCCAGTCGTGCAGTGCGGCTCACCCTTGTGTGGCCGGTTGATGAGGATTGCTACGCCTGATCAAGCTGCCTGAAGTCGATGGGAGCGGCGCAGCGCACTGGCAGAGCTTGACATGAATTCGGATTGCCCTAGCGTCATCGTCGTGAATCAGCATGGCAGCTTGCCTCCGGAGATTGTCGGCCTACGCGCGCGAGCGGTCGACAGAGTTGCAAGAGCACTGGGCAAAAGGAAGCCCAGCCGTGTCGACGGCGCGTGAAAACAAGCCGAGGTTCTCAACTCCCGCCGAAGGTCCGCTCCGCGATGGATGCAGCTGGGAGATCCGCACGCGGCGCAGCGACAAAGGCCGGGCGAAAGATTCAGTGCACTCACCCCGCAGCGGGTCCAAGACGCTACCGAGCTAACCTTCGGCGCCGCGATTGCTCCAGTTGCGAAGGGCGCTGTCCATCTCCTGGAGCTTGCCACCGACTGGACGGCCGAACTCATGAACCCCAAAAGGTGTTGGCGCACACGGGGCAAAGGGGCTCTTCGCAGTTGAGGGTGTAGAGCGGGTGGGCGCGTCGTTGCCGGGGTAGGGGTCGAGGCCTTCCGAAGATGAAGGTTCCTACACGCCTCATCCAGAAGGCCTCGACGTGTCTGACGCTACCTTCATCTGCCCTGACCTGACCACGTTCACACGCCTTGACGAGCTCGGTCTCGAAGTCGTCGGGCAGCGACTCGAGCCCGGCCGGGCGGTGCTGGCCTGCCGAGTCGCCGGCACCGACGATGCTGACGGCTGGTGCCGGCGCTGCGGCTGCGAAGGAACTGTTCGCGACAGCGTGGTCCGGCGGCTGGCCCACGAACCGATGGGCTGGCGTCCCACGACCCTGCACGTGACGGTGCGCCGCTACCGATGCAGTGGGTGTGGGCGCGTGTGGCGCCAAGACACGTCCAAGGCAGCTGAGCCGCGGGCGAAGCTGTCGCGGCGTGGGCTGCGGTGGGCTCTGGAAGCCATCGTCGTTCAGCACCTGACCGTGGCCCGGGTGGCTGAGGGTCTTGGGGTGTCGTGGAACACCGCGAACGACGCGGTTCTTGCCGAAGGCAAACGCGTGCTGATCGACGATCCAGGCCGGTTCGACGGCGTTGCCGTGATCGGCGTGGACGAGCACGTCTGGAGGCACACGCGCCGCGGGGACAAATACGTGACGGTGATCATCGACCTCACTGGCGTCCGCGACGGCACCGGTCCGGCCCGGCTGCTCGACATGGTCGAGGGCCGCTCCAAGCAGGCCTTCAAGACCTGGCTCGCCGACCGCCCCGAGTCCTGGCGCCTGGCGGTGGAGGTGGTCGCGATGGACGGGTTCACCGGGTTCAAGACCGCCACCACCGAGGAACTGCCCGACGCGGTCGCGGTCATGGACCCCTTCCACGTCGTGCACCTGGCCGGCGACGCGCTCGATGAGTGCCGCCGCCGGGTCCAGCAGGTCATCCACGGCCACCGTGGCCGCAAAGGCGACCCGCTCTACGCGGCCAGGCGAACCCTGCACACCGGCGCCGGGCTGCTCACCGACAAGCAGAAGAACCGGCTAACCGATCTGGTCGCGGACGACGAGCACGTCGAGGTCGAGGCCACCTGGGGGGATCTACCAGCAGATGATCGCCGCCTATCGCGAACCCGACCGCGCACGAGGCCACGCGATGATGAGCAGCCTGATCGAGTCGGTCAGCCACGGTGTCCCGGTGGCGCTGGTCGAGGTCATCACCCTCGGCCGGACGTTGAAGAAGCGAGCCGCCGATGTGTTGGCCTACTTCGACCGGCCTGGCACGTCCAACGGACCGACCGAGGCCATCAACGGCCGCCTCGAACACCTCCGCGGCTCCGCCCTCGGCTTCCGCAACCTCACCAACTACATCGCCAGATCCCTGCTCGAGACCGGCGGCTTCAGACCTCAACTACACCCTGGATTCTGAAGAGCCGGCAAAGGGGCATGAGGTATCGGCCTTGATGGACCTGCGGGCGCTCGACCTCAAGGAACTTGATGACCTCACTCGCCGGATGGCTCTCCGCTGGCGCAGCATTGGTTGGCACCCTATTTGCGCAGACGAGTCTCTTGTCCGGGAAGTACGGTCTCCCGCTGCCACCGAATCTCAAGCGGCCGTCCGGCGCACCGGAAGGCAACGACCCTGAATAGTCCCGGACCCGGGGCGTGAACAGTTTGCGTTCCCTGGGCGACGTGACAGCCGCTCAAGGTTGGACCGCTATCTCGACCGGCGAAGTTGCCGATGTCAGCGGTCGTCGCTCCTCCTTATAGTTGAGGCGCTTGATGATCGACTTGGCAGGTTCTCGATTGGATTCCACGGTGTCGGCGATGGCCGTCGTTTCGGGCGTCGTCGATCAGTGCATCGTCGCCCTGGATGAAAGTAGCGCGTACCACTCGAGGTCTGAGAGCTGATCTCGACGCGGGATCGCCGGAGCGTTTTCCGGCTGCTGCTGGCCAGGGCCTGACCCTCCCATGTGGGGCCGTGTTGTCGACGGCGCTCCAAAGCTGGTCGGTTCCGGCGCATCAGAAAGTAAGCGGTTGCTGGCAGTTTAGGACTCGGTTTGGTCTGTGGTGGTGCGGTTGCTGGGGAGGCTGTCGATGCCGCGTCCGCGGAGCCGGTAGCTGGCGCCCTTCAGGGTGAGGACGTCGGCGTGGTGGACGATCCGGTCGATCATCGCGGCGGCGACGGCTTGGTCTCCGAATACGCCGCCCCAGCCGGAGAACGGCAGGTTCGAGGTCAGGATCAGCGAGGCGTGTTCGTAGCGGGACGACACTAGCTGGAAGAACAGGTTCGCGGCGTCTTGCTCGAAGGGGAGGTAGCCGACCTCGTCGACGATGATCAGCCCGTAGCGCCGCAGCCGGGTGAGCTCTTGGGGTAGCTTGCCGGCGCGGTGGGCGTCGGTGAGCTGGGTGACCCAGTCGGTCGCGGTCGCGAACAGCACCCGGTGTCCGTGTCTGGCGGCCGCGACTCCGAGTGCGGTGGCCAGGTGGGTCTTGCCGGTGCCGGGTGGTCCGAGCAGGACGACGTTGCGGGCCTCGGTGAGGAAGCCGCCGGAGGCCAGGGCTGCGATCTGCTGACGTGCTGTCGGTTGGGCGTCGAAGTCGAAGTCCTCCAGCGTCTTGGGAGCTGGGAAGCCCGCTGCGCGGATCCGCAACTGAGCCCCGGAGGCGCTGCGGGCACTGACTTCGCGTTCGAGGACTGCAGCGAGGTAGTCCTCATGGGTCCAGCCCGCGTCACGGGACTGGTCGGCCAGCCGGGCGGCGGCCTCGGTGATCCGTGGTGCCTTCAATGCGCCGGCGAGGTAGGTGATCTGCTTGACCGCCTCGGTGCTCGCAGCGGCTTTCGCGGTTGGCTTGGTGGCGGCCATCAGCTGATCCTCTCGGCGTCGTTGAGTTGGTCGTTGAGCCCGAATGCGCGGTCATAGTCGCTGAGATCCCGGGCGAGGTCGTCTGCTGCGCAGGCGACGGCACCGACGGCGCGCGGCTGTTGGAACTGTTTGCGTAGCCAGGCGGCTGTCTCGACATGGACCGGGGTCGGTGACGGTGGTTCCTCTGGCCCAGACACAGAGGCGCTCGGCAACGAACCGGCCCTCGCAGCGGACCCGGACCCGGTCGAGGTCTGCGGTGACGTCGACCATCCGGCCGATCGCGGCCGGGTCGACGGAGTAGTCGTTGGTGTCAAGGCGGACGTAGTAGTCGCGGCCCAGCCGGATCTTGTTGCGCCAGCCCAGGTGCAGCGGGATCGGCGGCAACGCCAGCATCGCCGCCCGATCGGCATCGATCTGGTCGGCCGGTGCGGCCTTGATGGTGCGCACCACCCGAGCGTTAGCCCTGGTCAGCCAGTCGGTGAACTGGTCGTTGAAGTCCGCCGGCGACGTGAACCTGCGGCCGGGCATGAACGAGGTCTCGAACCAGCCGTTGCGGCGCTGCACCGCCCCCTTGGACTCCGGGTCCTTCGGCGGCAGCAGCACCAGCTTGGTGGCCAGGGTGCCCATGAACGATGCGACGCCCTCGGCTCTGCGCTGGCCACGGCCGATGCCGGGCTCGTTGTCCCAGATCAGCCGTCGTGGCACCCTCCCGAGCTGCTGGATCAGCTCCCACGTGCCCAGCAACAGGTCTTCGGTCTTACGGGTCGGGATCATCCGCGCGGTGCTGAACCGCGAGTGCGCGGCAGTGATCACCAGCACCGGCAACAGCTTCGCGGTGCCGTCCTCGAGCGGGATCCTGCGCGGCGGGAACCACAGGTCGCACTGCGCTGCATCACCCGGCAACCAGACCAACCGGTCAGCCGGATCGACCGGCCGATGCTCAGGCCGCGACCGCTTCACGTTCTCGCGGAACCATCGGATCGACCCCGTCCAGCCCACCCGCTCGGCCAGCACCGTCGCCGGCATGTCCGGGACCTCCTCTAGCAGCGCCCGCACGGCCGGCTCGAACGCCGTGAACGACGTCGGCCCCGGCCTGCGCACATACCGCGGCGGCGCATCCGAGTTCACCGCCTTGATCACCGTCGTCCGCGAGATCCCCAAACGCTGCGCGATCCGCGCCTTCGGCACCCCCTCAGCCGCCAACCTCCTGATCAGCGCCCAGTCCTCCAAAGTGATCACACTCCAATCGTCGAGTGCTCACTTTTCACCGCCGAAAGTGTTCAGTTTTCGAGCGCCGCCGACACGTGTAGGTTCCGGGGTGCTATTCCACAGCGCCCCGGAACCGCCCGGGGGATCCGACTATCCGCGATCCCCTCATTCGAAGCATCTACGGAGCCGACGCGACAGGCACCGAGGAGTGGGCGGCTCACCGAAACCGGATGCTCAATTTTTGCTCAGGCAACCGGTCGGAGCGGCGCAAGGCGGCTCACCGCGGCGGGACAGCCGACCCGACCGGGCGCCATTCGCCATCAGTCGGGTGCTGTCAACAAGCCACCGTGAAGTTGCAGATTGTTGCCACCATGTAACGCGCTGCGATCCGGCCATCCCTTGGTTTCATGACTGCGGGCCATCGGTTAGAAAGCGCTCGCTGACGACACTGCAAGTGGTTCACTGAGCAGCCAGATGAACTCCACGAATGTTTCTGCACTGACCTACCTGCTTTGGCCTTCCTGCTTTCCGGAGCGTCCACGAATGTACGCTGCCACAGTATTGTCGTCTATATCTAGCTCCTGGAGCATCTTCACCCGATCCCGGAGGTCTTTGCTGCCAGGATCTACCTGAGAGGTGAACTTCCTGACGAACGCTGCTGCTCGGTCAGGGTGCCTGAAGTCCTGCAATTGCTCGAAGTCCTCGTCGCCCATTCTTGGCCGTCCTTTCTCATACGAACTGTTCATATTCCATTATGCTGCATGAGGGGCACTCCACCAGCCGTACAAACCGCCGAGCGTCAGCGCCGCGGACCACACAGACTGGCCAGCCTAGCCATCGTTGGAGGAAAGGATGCAGCGATTGCGGCCACCCAGCCCCTGCAACTGCCGCAAGCTTCCGCACTATCCCCACTGCTCTCAGAAAGCCTCCTCCTCACCTACCTGCGGACGCGGATTCACAGCGTCCACTGCTGATCCGGGTCGTTGACACGGTCCCACTGAATCGCCTTAGTGCCGCTTGCGTGTTGTCGCCCGGTATCGCCAGACGATTGCCGTTCCAGACATTCTGGAGTCGGTAGACGTATGTACCGTTCTCTACCCAATCGAGTCGGACGAACCAATAGCTAACCCAAGCATTTGATTGCAGTCTCACAATATCGCTGCAGCTCAGTTAGTCGACCAGGTCGTGTTTGCTCAGGATGATGGCCGCCTGAGTCAGCCGAAAGCATTGACTGTGCCGCTTCGTGGTTCTCGGACACCCGAAGGTTTCCGGCGTACGCCTTGCGCATACTTTGCAACAGATCGTTCCGCACGGTGATGCAGTTGTTGGAATTGGCGAACACGTAATCCCAGTCGTACAGCGCCCCGGGGGCTCGCCGCCTAACCGCCGCGCGACACGATTGAGCCTGCCCGAGCCGGCTGTCACCCAGACGTCGCCGTTCCAAGCGGTCGATACCCTGAATCGCTCTTGAACGGAGTCGACTACTTGGCGAACCAGCTCGTAGCGATTGCCTGCGACTCCGAGCCTGTCCATGGCTGTCACGCCTCCGTTCGTCGCCCCGCTGTTGCACCGGCAGGCTGGGTTTGGGCGTCCATCGAGTTCGGACCCTGCAGGAACGATCGGACGTCGTGCCGCGAGCATCGTGAAGTGGAGCACTCCCGCGACAACAGCTCAGGGAGGGAGGCACCGAACCGTCCGGGTGGTGGGTTCGGTCAATGCGTCCTGAGATGTCCATCCGCCGATCCCAGCCGTTTTGTCGCGTCGTCGCATCAGCAGAATCGCCAGTCCGCCGCTTGTGGAGACAACAGCGGTACCTGTGCGACCACCGGTGGATGTATTCGGTATCGAGTGCCGAAGCTGGCTTCATACGAGCCATGTGCTGCCCAAGGCTGTGCTGCCACCTCGTAGGCGCGGACAGGCGCCCGTTCAACGGGCGTGATGTCGCTGGGTTGCCTTGATATACGAGTGAATCAACGCAGCACACAGTCCGATCGCTACCAAGCCAACCGCCCCGTGGTACCAACGCCAGCCGATGCCAAGATCGATGAACGCGTCGAGCACGACGACCACCGCGCCCGCTCCGACCGACAGAGCCATGAGAGCAAGCGCCGGCAGCATCACGGTCCTCGGCGCCCGGCGTCCTATCTTGGTCGCGCTGACCAGCGACAAGCCTGCACCTATCACGGCACCCCCGGCTACAAGCCGCTGCGCTATCTCCGCCTTCAGGAGAACGATGTGCTCTGCGGTCGGAAGCCCGCTCGGAAACCCGAGCCGCGTCTGCATCGCGAACACAACCTTCGCTAAGGCATAGCCCAGTAGCATCACAGTCATCAGGTACGCCGGCCATCGCCGCGGTTGCATCGACTCGACGACGTCATTGCGTTTGCTGGACGGATTGTGCCTCACGCAGGGAAGACCTCGACTCGCATCACGGTTGAGGACGCGCCAACTACCGGTGGGTCTGTTGTAGATACTCGTGAGGCGCTCAAAAGAGCTCGACTTGGATGTCAACGGTGGCTCCTCTTTGGTGTCTGCTTGGCGCGCATCCACTCGCATCGAGCCGGAGCATAAGGGCCGGGTAGATGAAGAGACAGCAGAACGGCTTGATGAAGGTCAGGTTCGGAGCAGGGATCCCGTCGCACCGTCCGCAGATCGATGGCGACGCGCGGAGCGACGGCATCCGAGATCCGGCTCCTTCGCGCAGGGGCAGCCCAGCCATGCGCGCAGTTCCACCGAGGAGTCCAGGTGAACTCGATGACCTTCGAGGACTCGTCAGTACGACGAGCGTTTGCCGACATCTCGGCAAGGAGACCGAGATCTTCCTGCCCACCCTGCACGGGCAGCGCCCAGACGTCTCCGATGTCGAAGCCACAGGTGATCTCATGGATACGGCATGGGCGCAAGGGTGTTCCCGGCGGGCGAGCCGTGCGGCTGAGTTCGGCCCATGGAGGCTCGACGTCAAGGAGATCGCCGGCCGTGTGCCCGTTCGTCATTCACCTCGGCTCTCTTGCGGCGAGCAGATTCGTCACGCATCTTGCATAGCGCCTCTCGATCCCTAATCGCATCCGCGAACTGACTGGTGTCGTAGGTAGGTTGGTTGCGTGCGACGGCCCTCGCAGCGGAAGGGGTGCGGCTCGCTGAACTCGAGGCCTTGCCGGAACACTCCTGCATCGCGAACGCCGAGAACCGTTTTGCCGATGAGTCTTGGAACTCTGTCCATGGGGAATTCTGCGGATGCTGAGGCCGAGGTTCTTGGCGGCTTGTGCCTGGTGCGCGAGACGGCCCCAGGCAGCGGGCCAGGAGGTGCTGATTGTGCTCCCGGCGGAGGAGGGGGTGGCGTTTCGCCCACTGGCGACATTGCGGATGCCAAGGCTTGAGGGAGCGGCATAGCGTCGAGAGAGTCGGTCAAGGAGCCGACGCGATCTGGCTGGAGGGACATGGTCTCGACGTAATTTTCGCCGGGGCTGCCATAGCGTGTCTTGTCCTGTCAGCCAGGCGACGGCCAACTCTATCTCGCTGGCTGATCGCCGCGGCCCAAGCCGCCTGCGAGCGGGCCGTGCAGGTCCCGGGGTTGCGAGCTGTCGGCACCCCGGGACTGCTGGGGCTGGAATGAGGCCATGCTCACAGATCGTAGACAAGGGTACCCCATGGGACGCGTCTTTCTGGGCCAGGGTGAAGCTTCGGGACGCGCTGAACGGAGCGTCTGCCTGACCGTTGTAGTCATCATCTTTCAAGCCGTCGCCGTCGGTGCTTGGGCAGGTTCCGCTCACCGATCTTTTGTCGCCGACTTCCCCAGCCCAGGCTTGCGGTGGATCGTGGACGATACCGCTCTCGGTCAGCATTTCATCCGAGACGTCGGAGTAATGCGTCTCGCCCTGGGCCTGGTCGCTTTGCGCGCCGGATGGCAAGTTGGGCAGGGGCTGTGCGACGCCCGACGACCTGACCCACCGTCGGCGCATAGCATCCGGACCATACGGTGAGCGGGACCGGCGAGACGGTCGGATGGGTCACTGTCTGGTGGAAGCGTGCACTCCGCGTGGTAGCGGTCGACGCCATCGCAATCCTATGCGGCATCGTCTCGGTGCTCTTGGCGGCGAGGCTCACAGCTCGTCCCGCCTGGCTGCTCGGGTGCGCGGTGCCAACGATGGCTGCCGCACTGGTCGGTGGCGTCGCGGTTCTGATCCCGGGTCGCTCGAAGGCCCGTCGTGCCGCCGCAGCTGTTGCGAGCGTCATCGCCGCGGCAGCACTGCTTGTCGCGGTCATACCCGCATCGCCTGATCCCCCGAGGCCAGTGGTTGGCTCGAAGTACTGGGAGCTCCCGACCGGGTCCCGCTTGCAGTACGTCTTGAAGCCGGGTGGGGCTGGCAACAGACCACCGGTGATCTTCCTCCACGGCGGTCCGGGGATTGCCGATCTCGAGTCGGATTTGAGCTATTTCGCTCCGATCGCTACCTGGGGGTACGACGTGTACGCCTACGCCCAACTCGGCGCGGGTGGATCCTCGCGGCTGGCGGACCCGCGAGGGTACGGACGGCCACGTGACGTCGCCGATCTGGAGGCAATCCGGATCCGGCTGGGCGCGGCCCGGATTGTGCTGATCGGCCACTCGTACGGCGGCGGTATCGCGGCAGAGTACGCAGCCCGCTTCCCGAATCGCGTGGCCGGTTTGGTGTTGATTTCGCCGATGCCCATGGATCCGCACGACCGGAGCCCGCGAGAGGCGACATCGATACTCGACACCGGACAAGCGATCCGGCTTTATGGCGCAGTCCTCGCGCCGAGATCGCTGATTGGGTATCTCCTCCTGCAATCGAATCCTTCGGCGGCACATGCGTTTATGGGTGATGCCGAGGCTGACGGTCGCAATGACCACGTACTCGAGCTGAGCGAGGCCGCACTCCATTGCGCAGGTACAGGACCGCACCCGACGACGAGCCAGAGCGGGTTCTACGCCTTGCAGTATCCACAGTCCATCGGAGCTGCGCGGGTTCCTGATCTGCAGGCCAGGTTGGAGGTGGTCTCAGCGCCGACCTTGATCGTGAAGGGACGGTGCGATTACCTGTCGTGGAGCTCGGCGCTGGGCTACCGGCGTACCCTGCCGAACAGCAGTCTCGTGTATCTCAGCGACGCCGGTCACAATGCATACCAGGACCGCCCGGCCGAGGTTCTCAAGGCCGTATCTGAGCTGCTCGATCATCGTCCTGTCTCTAACCGGTACGAGCGACTCGAGCCACCCATCGACTATGAAGGTCCAGCGTGAGCCCAATATGTGGGCGCTCGTCGGTAGTTCCTTCGAGGCGTAATGCGGCAGCGGGACGGCCTTGGGCTGGCAAGGGCCCAGATCGAGCACATGCTGCACGGACCTCCCGATTGGGAAGCCGAGACAGCTGGCTTACCGCGCCTCAGAGACTCTTCCCGCCGACACAGTCTGTGGGAGCAGACGCAATTTTCTCTGAGGTTGCAACCATGAGAAGGTCCTCTGCTGGTTCTGTGACAACACTTGGCGCTCGCGATATCAGCGCTGGCAAGCTGCGCGAGCCCAGGTCCTTGGGCTCGGTGCCGCATGTGGATGGTTCTTGCCGGCTTCTCGCCGGTATCCACCGATCCCCCGGACGGCAGGCGTCGAGTGCCTCGTTGACGCCGGGACCAGTCCTGCCCTGATTGCGGTGGCCAAGCTCTCGTCCTGCCCAGGCAGGTCGGGGCCGAGCTCGGCTGCCTTGTGGAGGTGGTCAGCGCTTGAAACCAAATTCTGGGCTACCCATACAGCTCGTATGCTGACTGCACCATGGGGCCGAGTTCGGCCTGCTCGACGATTCATTCACCGGGCCCGCGGGGTTGGTCGCGAGGCGTCAGCTGGAAGCCGGCAAGTCCCAGCCCGTCGTCGGTGGGCGAGAACTCCTTCTCCCCGGTCCGGAATTCGGACCACCCGGCACCGGCAAGACCCACCTCGCCACCGGCCTCGCCATCCGCGCCTGCCAAGCCGGCCACCGCGTCCTGTTCGCCACCGCTGCCGAATGGGTCGACCGGCTCGCCGAAGCCCACAGCGCAGGCCGGCTGCAAGACGAACTCCGCCGCCTAGGCCGCTACCCGCTGCTGGTGATCGACGAAGTCGGCTACCTCCCCTTCGAACACGAAGCCGCCAACCTGTTCTTCCAGCTCGTCTCGTGACGCTACGAACGAGCGTCCCGGATCGTGACCAGCAACAGGGACTTCGGCCGCTGGGGGAGGTCTTCGGAGACGACACCGTCGCCGCCGCGATGATCGACCGACTCGTCCACCACGCCGACGTCATCGCCCCCAAAGGCGACTCCCACCGCCTCAAGACCACAACCTCGGCCGGATCCCCACCCCGACCGACGACCAACCATGACAACCAGCAGGGGGTTCACTTTCAACCGCCGCAAAGGGGTCCGTTTTCAACCGTCGTTGACAACACCGTTCACCCGGCGAGGCGGCCGACCGCATCGAGAACGTTGCGTTGGGCGACGGATGCCCTTGGCCGGTCCAGCAACCCTCGGAGCTTGCGCCAACGTCGTATGACTGGATCGGTGCGGGCTACGCGAGTGGTAACGCACAGACGGGTTCCGTTCCCTGATGGGGAGAGTTCGAAGCCGGTGAGCCGCTTGATCCAACATGGTTCGTCGAATCGAATGAACTCGTCAATGGTGGTGCCGTTTCGAGTTGATGACAGGTGATGTCCGGGGCGTTCGATGAGGCCGTACACGGCGAATCGATTCTGCTCGTGCGCGAGCATGAGCTGCGGTTCGCCGGCCAGGACTGACAGCAGCCCCGGCGATAGTGGCTTCCCACGCACGATGGTCCATCGCCGAGCCAGTGCGAGGTCAATCGGCCGTACCTCCATGAGGCCGCGCCAGACCTCGTCAGGATCGGCTTCGATCCAACGGCAGCGCAGTTGCTCGAAGTCGAACTCGCGGAGGAACACATCGAGGCGACCGGCAATGCCGACGTGCGGTCTACGAACCATGAGGCCAGCGTGTAGCCGGCATCGCCCTTGACGCATCCATGGTCTCGCCGGTTGGCGCACGACGGCTTACGGCGGCACAGCGGTCCGGTCACATCGGCGACACTGCCGATGCCTCAGTGACGTGGAGCAGGAAGACTCACACTGTGCGCACGGATGACCAAGCAATTGGGTCTGTTCGACGGGGACGATAATGAGCTCAATCGTGTTTCGGACAGGATGATACGTGGCCCGGAAGTGTTTTGTGTTGTCGCCGGTCTGCTGTACATCGCGATGATGGTCCTGCTGTTCAAAGTCGCGCCGTACCGCCCGGCGAGCCCGTTCGGTGACCCGCGGCAACACATCCGCAGGATCGACCTGCAGGATGCGGAGGTCAGGTCGCCGTTCGCCGATCTCGGCCGCAAGTTCGACGCCGGTGTGACCGGTGCCGTCGATGCGTACGAATGATCCGGGTCCCAGGGTTTCGAGGTCGCAGCGGACCTGACGGCGGGAATCAAGGTTGGTGACGCCACCACCTTCCCCACTTCCCGCCGCTACGACGACATGGTCCGCCAGCAAGTGCGAACCGTTGTCGAGCACGACACGCCCGGGCGCCACCGCGATTGCCGACCCGGTGACGTGTACGGCGTCTGCAGGTAGCAAACCGCTCAGCGCTAACGCAACCCGATCCTCTGTCCACGAGCCGGCGACGAACTGATGAAGCCGGATGCGGTCGACGAAGCGGTCGGGCGAGACGACCGTTATCTTCTCCCGTCCGGCAAGCCGGTGCACGGCCGTCATACCGGCGTACCCAGCACCAACGACAACCACTGACGGTCTCCGAGCCGGCCGAGCGGACCACACGCGTTTCCCTTCGTTGTGGAGCGGTGTGCGCGGCGAGATTCCACAGATCTGCGGGTTGGGTCATTGAAGTCGCCGTCCAGTCAGTAGGTCGGCGAATGCAGTCACGCCGACGATCACCGCAGAACCGAACAGCAATCCAGCTCCCGGCCCGAAGACTGGCTCCGGTGATCCGGTCGCAGGCTTCGTGAGCAGCATCGACACAGACACCACGGCTACGCCGATCAAGAATACGGGTATCGACTGACCCAGATCGGGCCACAGCGCCCTGGCTGTCTCAAGGCCGGCGAGTGCCAGGATGCGGAGTAGCCCAACGAAGGCTGGTCCGCCACCATCTGCCGGGATGAAGGTCCAAATGCTGTAGGTGCCGATATCTGTGTCGGTCTCGCTGGTGGGCGCCGGCACCCAGAGCGGCATGAACGACGCGGAGAACGTCACGACGGCGGCGGCGACGTACACGAACCCGAAGAGAGTCCGCTGCCAAATCGTTCCCTGCAAGGGTTTCTCACGATTGCTACGGTGCAGCGGCAGGTCGTCCATGTCGCGGAATGTACCAGTTGGTACGATATGGTTCATTTGGAACATGCTTGACGCCAGTCGCCGTCGGCGAGGTGGTAGCCATGGCAACCGGTGCAAGACAGAAGAGCCGCGCTCGAGATCGATCAGCTGGAGCGGCCGCAACGATGTAGAGGACGGATTCCTGTGAAAACGAACGAAACTGCGCGTCCCTTGGCGATCAGCCGGCCGGTAGGGCTGGGCGCGCTTCCGCAGCGGTACGGCCCGCTGTTCGACCAAGCAGTGGCGATCTTCGCGGCCGACGAGCGGGTGCGGGCTCTCTGGGTGCACGGCGCAATGGCGCGTGGAGCCGCGGATGCTGGTTCTGACCTGGACCTCTCGATCGCCGTCAGCGACGACAGGTTCGAGGAGTTCTGCGCGGACTGGGAGACCTGGCTCGGAGCGATCACGCCGAGTCTGACAGCGCGACCGATCAGCGCCGGCAGTTTCTACGTTCTGACTCCGACCTGCGAGCGTTTCGACGTGATCGCCGAGAAGGTGTCCGAGCTGGGCGCGACGTCACTGCGGCGCCGGATCGTCGTCTTCGACCGGGACGGTCTCGACGCGATCATTCCGCTGCCCGAGGATCCCGGTCCCGACCCGGCCGCTGTCAGCTACCTGATCGAGGAGACGTTGCGGCAGGCGGCGAATTTCCCGGTTGTCGTCGTACGCCGGGACTGGCTGCTGGGGGTGGTCGCCGTACAGCAGGTGCACTACTTCCTCTACCAGTTGTTCGCTGAAATCAACAGGCCGATGCCGCCGACCGGACCCAAGCAGTGGAGCTCCAAGCTCACGGCTGACCAGCGCCGGATGCTCGAGTCACTCCCGGTGCCGGCTCCCTCAGAGGACGCCGTGCGGGTCGCGAGGGAAGCTGCCTTCACAGTCTTCTTCCGGGAGGCGCCATCTATCGCGGAGCGCGCTGGCGTCACCTGGCCGGCCGAAATCGAGCATTCCGTGCGAACCTATCTCGAACGGGAGGCAGTTCCGCTACCCGTCCCTGTGTCGTGACTCTCGGTGTTGCCTGCTGGATCGATTTGACCCAAGCGCGCTGATCCGGCAGGCAGCACCGCGAGTCGATGCTCATTCCGAGGCCAGCTTGTCGAGGACGGCAACGAGCCGGGCAGTGGTCTCCTCGCCGGCTCCATGCCCCTCGTTCTCGACGATTTCCAGAGTCACGTCGGAAAGTCCCTGGGCGACCTCGTAAGCTGCGCGCAGGGGGTTCGCTACGTCGAGCCGGCCGCGGAGCAGGAACGTCGGAATGTGCGCGATGCGGTCCAGAGAGCCCGTGATCGCGTCGTCCCGCTGGAACGCGAAGTTTCCGAAGTAGTGCGTGACGAGTCGCGCGAAACCGAGGCGCAGCCGCGGATCCTCCGATCGACGGCTCGGGACGACCGGACCGTTGAGCGTGGCAATGCGGTCCTCCCACCCACACCATGCGCGAGCCGCGGCGTCTGCGACGATCGGATCGGGCGACCTGAGCAGCTGGTTGAAAGCGAGCGGTATGTTCCCGTCCTTTGGATATGCCGGCAGCTGCAGCAGGAGGTGGTCGAACTCGTGGGGATAGACGTCGCCCATCACATTGGTGATCCAATGGACGTCGCTGCTGCGCGTGAGAACCACGGCCCACAAGACCAGCTCGGAAATGCTGTGGGGCTGACGCACTGCGTAGCTCAGCCCGAGAGTCGAGCCCCAAGATGCACCGAAGACGAGCCACTGCTTGATGGAGTGCAACCTGCGAAGCGCCTCGAGGTCACGGATCAGGTCGGCCGTTGTGTTGTTTTCGAGTGCGGAGACGTCGTCACCTGCATTGGGAAGACTTCGTCCACATCCGCGCTGGTCGAAGAGGACGACACGGTAACGACCGGGATCGAAGAACTGGCGCCAGTACGGCGTGGCGCCCGAGCCAGGTCCTCCGTGGAGAACAACCGCGGGCTTGCCCTGTGGATGACCGTACAACTCCCAGTAGATGTGATGCCCGTCTCCGGTGGGCATCACGCCTGTGTCGTACGGATGGCCGATCTCGTATGCCACCTTCTCTCCTCCTTGTGGTAATCGAGGGCGCCGGGCAACCTTGCACCGACAGCTGTGCAGCAGGCTCAAGCCAGAGCAGCGCGCCGTCCGGCTGCCGCCAGCAGTCGTTCGTGGTTCGAGGCCTCCGGTGTTGTCGGCAGCGGTGAGTAGAACCCGTGCAAGGCCAGTCTCTCGAGGGTCGGTCGGCATTCCGACAGGGCGAAGGAGCTTAGGCGATCGGGCAATATCAGCTCGGTTTCGAGTGCCTGAGAGAGATCCCAAGCATGAATCAGGCACTCGAGCAACCGCATGCGGAGCAGTTCCGAGCGATCCAGAGGTCCGGCGCGATGATGGAATGTCTTCTCAGGATCGGCCAGGTCGTAAGCATCCCGCAGGCGACGGTCCTGTGCCAGGCTGGTCACCGCGACGTCCGAGGTGCAGTAATCCTTTTGTCTGGTCCCTTCGACCGACGACGCGGCCGCACCTTCCAGCAGCATCGCATAGCGCTCGGCTCCACCGACAACGTGATTGACGAGATCACGGACCGTCCATGACGGACACGTGACGGCGGCTCTGTCGAGGCTGGACGAGTCAGGTTCTCGCAACTCGTGCTGAAGTATCAGCGCCGCGGACCGGTGAGCCGACTCGAGGGTCAGCTTGGATGCAGAAAGCACCGTTGTCCTCTCAGGAGTTCGTTGGGTCGAAGTTCAGGAAATCGCTCGGCGACGCGATTCGCCGCAGATCCTGCCCGGGACCGGGAATTCGCGAGATGAGCGGTCGGAGGCCATGGATTGGCACCGTTCTGGGGCTGTACCAGCCCGCTGCGGCGCGGATGCCGAGCGCGGCCGCTGCGAAGAATGCGATCATCAGGGTTCAGCCCCACGGGTCGTGCGCGATCAACAAGATTGCGACCAGTTGCGGAGCGAGGCCCCGCGCGGCTCCGGCAAGGAGGTTCGCCACCCCTTGGTACTCGCTCTGCCGGGACGGAGCCGCGAGATCCATCTCCAGCGCCCATTGTGCGGCGCTGCTGAGGACGTCCGCGACGACGTGCACCAGGGCGGGGGCGATGGCCACCACCGGAAACCTCCATGGTGGTGAGGATTCCGGCCACCTCGCCGGCTGAGATACCACGCGCTCGCATCAGGTAGAGAACCATCACGCCGGAGAGGCACCCTTCGGCACAGCTGAGGATCAACTGCATCCCGGCGAGCCGGGACAGGAACCCGTCAACCGGCCAGCCCCGACGAAGGCACCCTTCCGATTGCGGCACGAGAGTCAATGTACCATGTGGAACAATTCATGTGGCGACTCAGCGGGTTCGGGTTCCCGGCCGTACAACGCGATGGGTGTGCTCTCACGATGACCGTCTCCTGGTATTTGTCTCTCCCGACCGTCGGCGAACTTCGGCGTCCTCGAGCAGAGCCAGCACGCGCTCCCAGTGTGCTGGTGCGACGGCAGTCCACACTGCTCGCGCCACCCTGATGTCGAACCGCCCGATCTTCCCGAACCGCCATCGGCCCTCAGAGCGCGCGAAATCAGCTCACCCTCGAAGCCGATGAGGGAGCACGAGGTGATGGTCGGATCGCCATCTGATCGTCCATCCGCGATCCGGCCGGAACGCTGCGGATTTACCCGATGACCCCAGTGCCAGCCAGGCGACCGTCAGCTGCGCCCGAGTCGGCCTGGCGATGTCACCGAGTACGCTTCCCCCCCATTGCTCGGCCGTCTCCGGTGCCGCGGGCCGTAGCCGGGTGACGAACGCGTCCTGGTAGTCGACGCGCGGCAGCGTGGTCAGATCCCTGATCGACGCGGGAAGAGTCGGCTGCGGATGAGGTGCTGATTATCGTATCTCCGGGATCTTCCGACGTCGCCGTACCTGACGTACCATACGGTACGTCATCAGGACAGGGGTGATGCAGGATGAACGAGCAACCGGGGGGATCCTCCGCGCGCCGAGCCTGGTCGGGTCCGGGGTGGCGAGCACGTATCGTACGGTTATGACTGCGTCAGTGCCGACGACTGAGCGACGCCAAGACCGGGCTGTCGAAACTGGGGCAGCAATGCAGGCACGGGGTCGGCTCCTGCACCGTTGCCGATGCGCTCACCTCAGCGTTCCCCAAGGAACCCAAACCACCTTTCAGCGCGGGTCAAGGCTACGTTTACCAGCGTGTGATCGGTGGCCGCCTTGCGTAACGTCCTCCATGCACCGCGTGCAATTCAGCCTGCCTGGGTCGGGCGCGCGGACGGTGATCCCTGGGTGATGCGACGGCTGTTGGTGCTGCTGGGGCCGCTTGTCGGCGGACTTCTACACATGCGTGTACCATCCGGGACATGCACAGGTCTGATGTCGCGTCGCTCGGTCTGGATCCCGGTCCACGGGCCATCTACGCCATCGACGTGGACGGGACTCTCCTCAGTCGTGACGGAGTGCCGCAAAGCGCCTGGCGTGCCCTTCGGCGTTCGCGCGCCCTGGGCGCTCGCATCGGGTTGTGCACGGGGCGTCTCATGGCCGGCGCCACTGCTGAGCTGGCACGGAGCGTCGACCCTGCCGGTCTGCACGTCTCGCAAAGTGGGGCGGTGGTGTCGGGTTCGGACGGTCAGGAGATCTGGTGCTCGAGCTTGAGCGCTGTCGCCGTCGAGGCGCTGAGCCGTGCCGCATCCGAGTTGCCGTTGGAACTTGAGCTCTACTGGCGTGACGGGTTCGGAGCTTTCGAGCTGACTCCGGATGTGCGTCTGCATGCTGATCACCTGGGCGTCGCCGCGGCAGGAATCAGCACGGCTGAAGTTCCGGATGAGATCACCAGCGCGGTCTGTCTGGTGCGAGGTGAGCACTGGGATCGGGTGGGTCCGATGCTTCGCGCATTGCCGGAATTGCAGTTGTCGCCAGCCTCGACGCCGTGGGCCCCTGATCTCGTCTTCGCCAACTTCACCGCTGACGGTGTGTCCAAAGGCTCGGCGCTGTCGGTCCTCGCCGACCACGTGAACGTTCCCTTGGATCGGATCGCCATGGTCGGTGATGGCGAGAACGATCTCGACGCGATGAAGGTCGCGGGCATCGCGGTCGCGATGGGGTCCGCGCCCGGAAGTGTCAAGAGCATGGCTGACATCGTGGTGCCTGGCGCGGACGAGAACGGCCTAGCTGTCGCGCTATCGCATCTGGACAGGCTCCTGCTCGGCGGAGAACCAGCCGCGCAGATGTTCGGCGGACGCCGTCGGGATCGCTACCCCTTCTGATCGCGCTGGGGCCGGTCGGCGGCGTGGGTACATCTCCGCTCCATCACCGTGGACCGTCGCAAGAGCCGTAATCCGCGCGAGCCGGCCAAGCATGGTGCGGGTGGTGGTCATCGGTGGGGGCCTACCTGGACTGGCTGCGTGAGGACGCCAGCGTGGGCGCCTGTGGACTCGCTGACGGAGATCAGCGCCGCTCTCGGCTGCCCACCGGGTGGACCCCATCGAACTTCTCGACCACCTGCACCACATGGAGCAACGATGGTTCGTGTGTGGCTTCCTCGAGAAACAGGTGGCCGAGGCGTGGGGGACAGGGACGTCGAGGATCCCACCGGCCCTCAAAGGCGTCGTTCCGCGTTGGCAGGTGCCCGAGGAACGAACGGCGGAAGCCATCGCCACCTCACTCCGCGACGTGGGACGGGGCGCGCGCACGATACTCACACCGCACGACCTGGGCGAGCGCGCCCGGGTGGGCAGGTTCTCCGAGAACCCGCCCACTGCGAAGCGTATCTGCTTCCACGTCCTGGCCGAATGCGCACGTCATGCCGGCCACCTCGAAACCGTTCGGGAGTTGGGCACTGGTCCCGGATGAGCTCAGCTTCGGTGTTGGTGAGTCGTCACGGAGCTTGGTTCGATGCCACTCATGAACGTGGACGATGACGGGCAGCGGGGGTGGCCTGCCCGCCGGCACGGCAGGCTGCCCAGTCGATGGGTCGTTCCCGTTCGATCCGGTGCACCAGCAGGTATTCCCTAGGTCGGCTGGGGGTCGGCGGGGGAGTGCGCACCCCCGACCCGTACGACCATGCGGACAGGCGGCGCCGGTGATCGATGACCTGGAGATGAGTTGTCGCCCATTCAGCCGATCTGAGTAAACTGTACCGAATGGGACACTCGGAGGTGCAATCGTGACTTGGTTGGCCACGGTACGGCCCGCAATGCCATCCGAGGCCACGACCGGGCTCGCGATTGCCATGCCCGTGGGTGCCGTCGGGACCATGTTGGTGACGCTCGCGACTCGTAGCGGATTCCGAGCCAGCGCGGCCGCAGTCTTCGGGGTTGCCTCCGCGGACGGCGGTTACGCCCTCGCAGCCGCGCTGAGCGGGATGAGTCTCCGGGAGGGGCCCGTCAGCCTGATCCCGGCGCTCAAGCTGCTGAGTGCGATGGTTCTTATGGGCGTTGGCGCCCAGATGCTCACATGTGCTTTCACGGCTCATGCAGAAGGCGCGCCCAACAGAGACCGGCGGGATCTGCAGCCCAGATACTTCGCCTTCCTGGGCCTGACGCTCGTGAACCCGCTCACCCGGGTCTACTTCTGCTCCGTCGTTGTTCAGCGGGAACAGCGAACGGAGGTGGCGGTCGCCCTAGACCCAGCGGGTGGGCGATTCTCGATCGGGGCCGTCTTCGCCATCAGCGCGCTTCTGGCATCTGCGGCATGGCGGCTCTGCCTGGTTGCCGCGGGGCTGCGGCTCCGGTGGCTGACCGCTAGCCTGCGCGGGCGCATGCTGAGCTATCTGACCGCAGCCGGGTTCGTGCTTACCCTCGTCCTGCGGAGCGTGATCGCGTGACCACCGCCAGCCGACGGGTCGCCTCGACGGATGAGACCGGGCGCGGCTTCCCCAACAGGTTGAAGGGGTTAGTGGCCGCCGCGCTCGTCGGGCGGCTGCACTCCACGGCGACCAATCTGGCCATTGGGTTGGCGGTGCAGGCATGGACCGGCTCCTATGCGCTGTCCGGCCTCGTCATAGGCGGCCTCGCACTGGGCAATGGACTCGCGGCACCCCTTCGCGGCAGGGCCGTGGACCGCTCTGCGGTGGCCACGGTCCTCAAGTGCGGTACCGCCTACGCGGTTGCGCTGATGGTCCTGGGTGCGATGACCGCTACGGTCGGCCGGGACTGGTGGCCCCTTGCGGTTGCGCTCGCGCTGGCCGCGGGGACCTTGCTGCCGCCCGTCGCCCCGGCGTTCCGAGCCGCGCTGCCGATCCTGACCCCGAACGGCGCGCAGGTCACCCGGGTGCTGACCTGGGAGGCGACGTACCAGGAACTCATCTTCATCCTGGGACCACCCGCCACAATGCTCGTGCTTGCGCTCGCCAGCGAGTCGGGGGCGCTGATGGTGGTCGGGGGACTGGCGGGCGTGGGGTCCCTGACGTTCGCACTGGTGCTGCGGCGCGCTCGAGCCTGGCCGCAGCGGGCAGAACTGCCAGAGGCCACCAGCGCAGCCGCCCCGAGCGCCGCAGCCAAGAACGGTTTGGGCGCTCGTGGCGCACTGCTCCGCCTGGCGCTCGCCTACGGTCTCCTCCTGGCCGCTTTGACGGCCATGACCCTGGTCGGAGTGACCGTGTCGGTCGATGCCGGCCGGTCAGCGGCCGCGGGTTGGCTCGAGGCAGCCATCGCCTGCGGATCGATGTCGGGCGGGCTGCTGGCCTCCAGAGTAGCCATCGGGCGTTGGCCGCTCAGCGGACGGATGGCGGCCATGGCTGTCGCCCTGGGCCTGCTGGCGGCGGTGACCGCGCTGTCGGACTCATTGGTGCTGGTGGCCTGCGCCCTCGCTGCGGCAGGCCTGTGGATCGCCCCCAGCCTCGCCCTGCATGGCGCCGCGGTGCTGACCGCGGCCGCACCCGGCCGCCGTGCCGAAGCGTTCGGCTGGGTGAACGCAATGGGCATGGGGATCAACGCAGCCATCACGCCGCTCGTGGGCGTGGTGCTGGACGGTGCTGGGGCGACAGGTGGATCCGTGCTCGCGATGGCGGGGCTCATCCTCGCCAGTGCGTCGGTCCTCGGGATCCAGGCCCCGGCGGACAGCGACGAGTGAGGAACAGCGGATGGGGTGTTTCGCATGAGCGGGGACCGGTGGGGTGTCGACGTCGCGGACGTCACCGACCGATACCCGTGCGACGACCATCTCCGGGGCCGGCTGACCTTGTCCGCTTGGCGGGGCGTCACGGTTGAAACCCCGCCCACGTGGTCTGGGCCTGGATGGCGCAGGTGCGGCTGGCGCCGTACTCCTATGAATGGCTGGACAACCGTGGCCGTCGATCACCCCGCACCCGCACATCCATGCACGTGGACGAGCCCCGCGGGGGGGGGGGGGGGGGACCTCTCGGCTTCGGCGGGAGGCCGGGTCCTCGCCGTGGACTCCGGCCGCGAGCATCATGGGCGTGGTGATGACCTATCGGGTGACTCCCGTAGGCCGCACCGGACGCGGCTGGTGTTGAACGTGGTTGATGCGATGTGCCGGCCGCTCGCCGACCTGGCGACCATGATGGCCTGGTCATGGCGCGACGGCAACTGCTCAACCTCACGAAATACGCCGCGGCGAGCTCGGGCCTCGTCCCGTGACGGGCTTGCGCGGCACGCCGCACGACCGCGGCGCAGCGAAGTGGCCGGGTGGCTGCATGCGCGTGATCGCCCATGCCAGTGACGCGCTTCGGAATGCGGAAGGCCAGGCGGCCGAGGGCGCTCAGGCAGTGCTGGAGTACCTCGTCGCGATGGATCCACGCCCGGACTTACTCGTTGCCACGGGTGACATCGCCGACCACGGAGGGGAGCCGGGATACGAGCAGGCGGTGGCGTGGCTGGACCGGTGGCCCGAGGGCTGGCGGTGTGCTCCGGCAACCACGACGTACGTGCGGCCTTCGTCGCCGCTCTCGACCGACGGGCGCCAACCGAGATCGAACACCGCGGCCACAGGTTCCTGATTGCTGGACTCGCTCTTCGAGGGTGCCGACAGAACACAGGTCGACGAAGCCCGGCCGGGCGATGCCCAGCTCGCGTGGCTCCGGTGACAGCTGGAGGCGTCCGAGGCACCCACGTTGATGTGCCTCCACCACCCGCCGGCCGCGATCGGGCGCAGGACCAGCATCCTCATCGAACCACCATGCTCAGGACCTCCTGCTCGGGGACGCTGCCGATGGCAATCCGACCCGAGGTGACCTGATGCGTCAACGCCTGCACTATCGCGTTGGCAGGAGCTTCCCGGCCGGCCTGGCGCGCGAGCCGGACGATCTCGCCGTTGAGGTAGTCGACCTCCGTGTCGGCGTTCCGCCATGCGCTCTGCCAGACCGAGCCGCCGGGTCGGCGTTGGCCGTCGACCTCGACGGCGCGAAGGAGGGCCGCGCGTTCGGCGGCCTCCTGGCTGCCCACTCGCTCGATGCCAGAGGCGTCGAGCACGGCCTCCGCCTCGTCCTCGAGGCGACGGGTGAGCGGTCCGCCGCGGGTCTGAGGGCCACAGACCACCTCGACGGCGTTGCCGAGATTGGTCAGGAGTTTTGCGGTCTTCCACGCGGTGACGTTGGGCACCGGCCGCGACAGGTACCCCGCCGCGGTGAGCGCGTCCGCCACCGTTCGACTCACCTCGCTCACCCCGCCGGGGAACGCGCCCACGTCGAGCACGCCGAACGGGCGACATGCATGCTGGATGACCATGCCTGGCTGGAGGTAGACGCACGGGCTCATCACGACCATGCCCTCGACACGTGCCGACCAACGCAGTGCCTCTGACTCATTGGCGATGCCGTTCTGGGCCATGGTGACCGGGATGTCGGGACTTGGCAGGGACCGCAGCACGCTCGCAGTGTCTTGGCTCTTCGTGGCGACGATCACGATGTCGTCTGCCTTCGCTGCCGCGGCAGCGAGCGAGTGCGTCACCCGCAACCGGCAGCGCAGGTGCTCCTCCGGGTCCTTGACCAGTAGGCCGTCAGTGGCGATGGCGGCGGCATGGGCACCTGTCGCGACACCGAGCACCTCATGCCCGCTCTGGTGCAATCGGGCGGCGATCGTGCCGCCGATCGCGCCCAGACCGACGACGATGAAACGGGTCACGGCGTCTCCCATCTGATGTGGACAGTGCAGTCGTGGCTGCCCTATCCCAAGTCCGGGTGGAGGTGGCGAAAGGCGAGTGTACCAAATGGGACACAGAGGGAAGCGCCTTGCAGCTGCGAACGAACGCGCCACTTGTACAACGCATGTTCCGCATGGAACACTGCCGGCTTCGCTAGTTGATGGACGATTTCGGGGAAGGACAGCTGTGACTGAGAGCTTCAGGGTTCGTACAACCGAGTACTACGGCTTGTTGGAGCAGTCCGGGTGGACCGTGAAGTTCTACGGACTGTCACTCACCCAGGAGTCGATCCCCTTGGAGGTGCGTGCCGCTGCTCAAGAACGGGTGCGCCGCGCGCTCATGAACGGGCAGGGAACCGGGCTTGGGTTCGCCATGCTCCACCATGGCGAGGAAGCCGTGTGGCTCCTGTGCGACACGTGGCATGCGGACATCCTGCATCATCAACTGTGGCGCGCGGACCTGTCCGATCCAGGGGCGTTCGTCCCTGTCGAACCGGGAGGCCCGACGGTTTGCGTGCACGAACTCGTGGTTGTCGATCACGAACGTGATGCTTACGTCCGGCACGTCCTGGACACGTCTGCTCCCGACAATGACGCCTACCTCGGTGACATCCATGGATCCTTGGAAGGTGCCCGCAAGAGGGCCTTGATGGCCTTCGACCGGGCGTGGCGAGCCGGTGATGTCGACGGACTCATGGACCTCATGCATCCCGAACCGCGCTACGCGGCATCGCTCGGGCCGGGCCCGGGTGAGGTGTTCGAAGGAGCTGCGGCCGTGCGGCGCGCGTTCGAGCGGGTGATCATGGTCGAGGCAGAGTCCGCAGGGGGAACGGTGGCGCCGGAACTCCGGGAGGACGATATCTGGATCGATGGGTCACGAGCCCTGACCCGCTGGCAGTATGCTTCGGTCGGGCATGGGGGCCAGCGCGTCCACGTCCCCGGCGTGGACCTCTGGGAATTCGACGGGGTGAGGATCAAGTCGAAGGACGCCTATCGAAAGGCGTCGGCGCAATAGACCTCGCTTTCGCACTCAGCCTCCCGCACGGTGGCGAAGTCGGTACATGATCGGCTGGGCAGCGATGTGGTTGGCCGCGAGGTTCGCGAGCACGAAGCCCGGAATGACCGCCGTGTGAGAAGACTGGGCGGGAAGGTCCGCAGCGCGCGCCAACTCGCGTGGCTGATCGGCGCGTATTCGTCGTCATTGAGCGGCTCGATCGTCTCTCGTTCTCGTCGGGCGCATGTTCGCGACACCGAGGACTCGTTTCGTCAACTGCTCTCTGCCCTGACCGGAGCCTGACTTGCCGGGCGGGCACTCACCGGGGCCCCTAAGACTGCTGCGGCTCTGTGGGCGACACCCAGCGGCGGGACGTCCGCGCGACCGAGGCCACGGGATTCGGTGTCCGGTACACCAGCCAGTCGAACATGGCCATGGCCTGGTCGACGGCCTTCCGGTCCCTGGTCAGCAGGTAGTCGTGCAGGAGGCCACGCGCCGCGGCGAGGTTGAACCGGGCCAGCACCAGCGCTTGGCTCTTCGGGAAACCGGCGGCGACGTACATTTTGGTCAAGGCGGCGACCCACACGGCGACGTTGGGGGCGCGCAACGGCGCATCCAGGTCGTCGCCGTGCATTGCCTTGCTCGTCAGTTCGAAGTAGAGCGGCCCGTAGATATCGACCACGTCGGCGACATGGGTCCAGAACTCCCAAGCCAGTCGCCGGCCCTCGACCTCCGGCCGAGCGAGGATCGACTCCAGGAGGTCCCGCTCCGCGTGCTCCAGCTCCCCCACTACAGCGGTCAGGAGGCCCTCGCGGTTGCCGAAGTGGTAGATGAGCATCCGATGGCTGGTCCCGATCGCGGCAGCGACCTGACGAAGGCTCGCGTCGCCGATCCCGTTCTCCGCGAAATGTGCGACCGCGGCAGCGAGAAGCCGCTCCCGCCCGTCACCGCGTCGGACCTCGTTGGCCTCCTCTGACATGGGTTCAGCATATCCATCTGGAACACGGGTGACGTACTCGGCTCGCGGCGGATCGGAGATTGTGTTGTACCATTTGGAACACTCGCGTTACCACAACCACAGTCGATCACCCGGAGCGATGAATTGAACCGAACAACCCAACTCGAGTCCAAAACAGCCTTCGGCGAAGTGTTCACCGACCACATGATCCTCGCCGAATGGCAAGAGGACCGCGGCTGGACCGACATTCAGGTGCTCCCCTTCGGCGACCTACACCTCTCTCCGAGTGCCACGGTCCTGCACTACGGCCAGGCGGTGTTCGAGGGCTTGAAGGCCTACCGACAGCCGGACGACTCGATCGCGCTTTTCCGCCCGGAACACAACGCTGCTCGCCTGGCCGCATCGGCGCGGCGGCTGGCGATGCCGGAGTTGCCCACGGCCCTCTTCTTGCGCGCCGTCACCGCCCTGGTATCGGTCGACCACCGATGGGTGCCCTCGCAGGACGGGCACACCCTGTATGTCCGCCCGTTCCTGCTGGGCAACGAGGGCCGGCTGGGCGTTGGGCCGGCGCGCCGGGCGACGTTCCATGTCATCGCCTCCCCGTCCGGGGACTACTTCGCCAATGCCCAGGCGGGGCTGCGGCTGTTCGTCTCCCGCGAGTTCTCCCGGGCAGGGGTCGGGGGAACCGGCGCCGCCAAGTGCGGCGGCAACTACGCCGCCAGCCTGCTACCGCAGCGGGAGGCGCAGAGTCGAGGCTGCCACCAGGTGCTCTACAGCGTCGAGCGCGATGGTCGGCGGTTCGTCGACGAGTGCGGGACAATGAACATCTTCGCGGTGCGCGACGACGGTCGGCTGCTGACACCCGAACTCGGTACGGTGCTGGACGGTGTCACGCGGCGCGCGGTCCTCGAGCTCGCAGCCGGTCGGGGAATGTCTCCACTGGAGACCCACATCGAGCTGGAGTCTTTTCTCGTCGATTGCGCCGAGGGTCGCATCACCGAGGTCTTCGCCACCGGGACGGCCGCAACCCTGGCTCCGGTGACGCACCTCGTGGACGGTAGCCAGGAGGTGGCTATCTCCGGCGCGGATGCCGGCCCGGTCACCGTGGCCCTGCGCGAGGAACTCCTCGGAATCCAGTTCGGGACCCTACCCGACGCTCACGGATGGCTGCTGCCGGTTCCGACCAAATAGGCCCCGCGGGTGAGCAGAAGGGAGCACGACTGAACCCGTTGCGCGGACTCGCGTGCACGTTGAGCCGCGCCATATGACTGGGGTGTTCAGCGCGCTCCACCTCGCGCACGCGGCCCACCTCTCGGCAGGCGCGGTCGGCTCCGTCTGGTCCCTGCCGAACGCGATGGGGCGGTGTCGGGCTACGTCGTTGGACGAGTGTCCGACCACGGGAACCCACCGGTGCTGCTGTCCGTGCTAATGCTCGAAGGCGCTGCTCTGTGGCTGCTGGGCGGTAGGACGAGCCCACCGGTCATGACCGCCGCGGTCGTCCTGGTCCTCTCGGCCGGTAGGGCGGGCAGCGCACTGCACTCCGCACTGGTGGCGTCCCGACGGCACTGGTCGTGGCGCTCCAACTGCCGGCGGCACGCCGCACCCGGCTCGATCGCGTCGGCATCGCCGGGGTGCACGTCCAACCTGACGAGCCAAACATTGACCGTCGGCGTACTCGTCACGTCGATCGCCTTCTTGTCGTCGGGGAAGTGGAGGTTCTCGCCGCATCGCGATGCTTGAGCTTCGCGCTCACCCCCGAGGCGCGCGCGGGCGAGTACCAGGGTCTCTTCACGACCAGCATCGCCGCTGGCGGCGGGCTCGGGCAGGCCGCCGCGACCCGGCTCGCCTTCCATGGTGGGGCAGCCGGTTGGGGTGGTCTTCCTCGTTGCAGGGGCCAGGATCTGAGCCACCACGCACGGGTTGCTGTTGACGCGGGCAGAAGGCGCGTAGCGCTGTCATAAGGGAGCAGCGACGAGCGGCGCGGCGCCGAGAACAACTGCTCGAGCGCGCCATGCACTACCTCACCCGCGTGGGCGTATGGCGGACCAGCCTTCGCGCGATCCCAACGGCGTCGGGTGCAGCCATCGGACGCTGCTGGACCATTTTCACAGCCGCGAGGTCCTGCTCGAGTCGGTGGTGCAGCGGTTGCTGGCCCAGCAACAACGGGGTCCTGCAGACGCTGGGCCAGCGGCGTCCGTCGGTCGAGGTTATGGATACGTTCTGGTGTCGCGTCGCCGAGAATGCGCGCGACTACGGACCCCTGTGCTTCGAATTGAGCAGCGTTGCCATGCACGCCGCCCGCACGCCGACCCGCACGAGACGGCGCTGAGGGCCGAGAACGTCCAGGTCTGGCTGAACGAGATCGCCCCGCTCTACGGGGAGCCCGACGAAGGCGGGCGGGCACTGAGCCGCCTCCACCTGGCGGTCGCACCTGGCCTGTTGCACGACCTGCTGCTCACGCGTGCTCGCCAGAAGGTGCAGCGATGTATGGACCCTTCGTGCAACTGGCACGGGCGCCGACGAACCGGTCCCGATAAGGGCGCGCGTGGGCAAGCCTCGTGCCACCCGTTCCACGAATCGTCATTCCTTGGATCCTAGATGTACCATTTGGTTCATCTAGGACTTGAAGGAGTAGGAATGGCAACGAACATTGTGATGGCGTTGGGTGCATTGATGGCCGGCGTGTCTGGGCTCGCCCTGCTGGCGCGCAAGGCCTTCGTCACCGACAACCTGGACCTCTACGGGGTGCCCCGCTCGTGGTGGCCGGGCCTGGGTCTGTTGAAGGTGACCGGCGCAGTCGGTCTGCTCGTGGGTTTGTGGGTGCGCCCCATCGGGGTCGCCGCGGCGACAGGTCTGTTCCTCTACTTCGCAGGAGCGATCGTGACCGTCCTCCGCGCACACAAGCCGAGTCACGCGGTCTTCCCACTCGCCTACCTGACCCCACCGGCCATCGCTCTGGTGCTCATCGGACTGGGTGCCGGCGGATGAGAGGTCCTGTGTCAACCCGCCTGCTGGTTGGTGGGGTTGAGGATGCGTTGGAGGGCGTTGTGTTTGGTGCGGTCTAGGTGCAATACCGTTCAGTTAGTGTGGCATCACCGCGTAGCTGGCTGGTTGTTGTGGTTGCGGCCAGTTGGTGTGGTGGGCGCGTTTGACGTGCCATTTGACGTACTTGCGTTTGATGACGCGGGGCGCGGAGCGCTGTCTTCGGGTGGGGTTGAGCCGGCGGAGTAGTCGGCGGAGGAAGTCCGGCCAGCCGGGGCTGTCGCGGCCGTGCTGGTCAGGGGGAAAACGCGCCCGGGTGGGCGAGGGTTTGGCGGGTGATCCGCAGCGCGGCAACGAAACTGACCCGGTCCGGATCGTGCCCGGAATGGGTTGCGGTCTCGGCCATCAGGGAGCGGATCGCGTAGTGGCAGCACAGATGGCCCCAGATCTCTTGGAGTACCAGGTCCGGGGACTTGCTGCGCAGCACGGTGCGTGGTCCGCGCTGGTGGGTCTTCAACTCATCGAAGGTCAGTTCGATCTCCCACCGCTGGGCATACGCCGCGGCGAGATCGGTCGCATTCACCTCGTCGGGGTCGGTCAAGGTGGTGAAGAGTCTGTAGGCGGTGGGGTTGTCCCGGCCGTCATCGATGGTGTAGTCGATGACCCGGACCAGCATCGGCTCCTCGCGCCGCGCCGCGGCTGTGTGCGTCTGACGTAGGTGGGCCAGCCAGGAGCCGTCGGGAAGATCCTCAAGGTGGATCGGCTTGGGCCCGGACTTGTCGGTGCGGATCCGCCACAACAGGTCGGCGCCGGTCGCGATTGCCTTGCGCCACAGGGCGTAGGAGAAGAAGCCGCGGTCGGCGGTCAGCACCATCCCCGGCACCATCCCAGGCACCATCCTGTCCAGGAGCCGTTCGGCCAAGGCGGCCTCGGACTCGGGGTAGGTGCCGATCTCGGCCGCGAAGACCGCGTGGGTGCCGCACTCGGCCAGCGCGACCACCCGGGCCTGGGGGAACGCCGCCTGCTCGCCCTTGTCGACCCCCGGGCGGCCGAAGTACTCGTGGTTGGCGCTCGTGTCGGCCACGTCCAGACACATCCCGTCGATCGCGACCAGACGCCGCCCGGCCAGCCACACCCCCGGCGTCGTGGCCGTCCCGACCGGTCTGGCGACCCGCTCGAAAAGCGCCGCCAACGGCTCGGCACCCAACCGCGCCCGCGCCTGGAAGATCGCGGACTTGCTCGGCGGGCGAAAGGTCTCCGTCCAGCCCAAGGCCCACGACAGCCCGTCGGTCAACTGCGCGAGCACGTCCTCGTAGGAACCTTCGGAGTACAGCGCCATCCCGATCGCGAAGTAGGCCATCACCCGCGCCGGCAGCGAACGGTGGCGCTGCTCGGTCCGACCGACCCCAGCAATCACCTCATCCACCAGCGCCGGCGGGAACACCCGCGTCAGCACACCCACCGACACCAGGTCCGACAGGCGCCGCTCCGACACCGGCTTCTTCCATCCACCACGCGGCATGCGACCAAACTACAGCACTGCAACCTTAACTGAACGGTATTGGGTCTAGGTGTGGTCTAGGTGGTGTTGTTTGCCGGCAGTGCCAGATGACGAACGGCCAGGCGCGGGCGAGGATGCGGACGGCGTGGGGGTGGTCGTGTCCGCGGTCGCGGGCGCGTTGGTTGAGGTCGGCTGCCCAGGGCTTGCCGTGGCGGGTTGTCGGCGGCGAAGTCGGTGACGGCGTCGCGGAGTTGTTTGTCGCAGGCCCATCGGAAGGCGACGGATCTGAGCTTGCCGGACTGGCGGGTCGACGCCGGCCAGGCGTGCCAGTGCTCCGGGGGTACGGACCTTGGCTCGGCAGTCGCCGATCTCGGCGACAGGCCGACCGCGCCCGGAAAGGTGTGTCGCGCAGGTGCGCGCGGAGTTGGTTGGCGGTCGCGATCCCGGTGAGCGACAAGGTCCTTGCGGGCGCGGCAGGCCCGGCGCAGTATGACGGTGGCGGGGCTATCGGGAGACAGCGGCGTCAGCCGGGCCCTGTCGGTGCGCAGGGTGTCGGCGAGCACGAAGGCGTCGAGCCGGTCGTCCTTGTTCCCGGCCGATTCGTAGCGGCCGCGCAGGTTCTTGACCTGGTTCCGGGAGATCACGACCACCGTGACACCGACCTCGAGCAGCGCGGCGACGACCGGGCCGTCTGGGCGCTCGGCGGTTACGCCGGCGCCGTCGTCAAGGAGTGCGTCTGCGTCATGGCCCGCAACGTCGCGACCAGGTCCGCAGTTCGCTACCGGTGGCCCCCGGGGCCACCTTGAGCCAGCGCCTGGAGGTGGCCGCAGCACGCGCTGAGCTCTTCAGACGCGGGCGCTAACCTCATTTACCGCTGCCCGGGCTCAGGCTCCCAGAGCCAGCGCGTGACCGGTTGCGGCGTGTTGATGGCTGACGGCGCGCAGTGGACGGTACACCGATAGCGGAATCCCGCCTTCTGCAAGGTGCGGTTCGGCGCGGTGTTGTACGCGTTCGGCTGGCAATACACCCGACGTAGCTGCAGTACCTCCGCGTAGTGCCGCACGGACAGGGCGACGAATTGCGTTCCCAAGCCGCGATGGCGGTCCTCGCGGTGCAGGAGATGCAGGTGCATGAACGCCTCGTCCCCGAAGGAGATGCGGTCCACGGTGCTGAGGCCCACCACGTCCTGGTCGACGAGCCAGAGCACGCCGTAATGCTCCCGTTCGGGCAACGGGCGGGCGAAGTCCTTCTCGTAGGCCCGGCGCCACTCGACGCGTGGGGGCAGGAGTGCCCGACCGACCCCCAGAAGGGCGAGGTGCCCGTCGCTCGCATCGTGGAAGTAGTCGATGCGGAGGTCGACATCGGCGGGTCCCATCGCCCGGATCGTGAATCGGTCGCTGCGTTCATCCACCCGAGTCCCTCGGTCACCAGACATCCTCAGCCCCTTGATAGGACGGCGGCCGGAAAGGCGGCCCGTTCTTCGGGCCCGTCGAGCCGGAACGCAGGAACCCACGGACGAGTGGCTCTACCAGGTCCTGGCCTTCCGCGAGCAGGTCGTGCCCGGCTCTCTCCACGTAACAGACGGCCGCCCGATCAATTCCCAGTATTTCATCACCGATCGCCAAAACATGTAGCCACACGAGCCCTTCAGGATCATCGTGGGCACGTCGAGCTGTTTCAGACTGCGCTGGAGCTCGCGGGACTCGTCCTGCCCCGGAGGGAGCGGCCCCGACTGCATCCGGTAGAAGCCCGTGGAGCCCACCGGCGGGTCCCACGGCGGGATGCAGTACAGCGCCGGGCTGGCCCCGCGCTGCAGTTCGTCGCTGATGGCGTCGGCCTCGGGGTCGGACACCACAGTCCTGGCCCGCGCCGGGTCCAGGTGCGCGAACACGTAGGTCGTCAACGGTCGCGGCTGCAGCGCGAGGCCGAAGAGATGCCGCTTCTGGGCACCCGCCAGGTATCCGAACAATGCGTTCGGCGAGTCGTCCCGCCAGTCCCGCGGACCCGGCGAGACCAGGATCATCCGGTCCACTCGTGCGGGGTACTGCGGCCGCGTAGCCCGCCGCCAAGTAGGCGCGGGCCGCTGATCGCCGCCACCGCCTTCTGAAGTGATCTCTGCCGCCCGTCCGTCTGGTTCTGGCGGGCTCATCATCCGTACGCATTATCCAGATGGTACACACTGGCGCAGCGCAGAGATAGTCTGTGTACCATCCGGTACCTTAACGGGATGGATTCCGCACTGAATTTGACCATGGAGGACGCCGCACGCGTTCTCGACGCCCAACCGTTCAGCCGCCTCCTGGGCTGCCGCATCACCGAGTTCCGCCAGGGCGCCGCCACCTTGGAACTTCCGAACCACGACGACCTGAGGCAGCAGGACGGGTTCGTGCACGGCGGAGCGCTGGCTTATCTGGCGGACAACGCCATCACCTTCGCGGCCGGCTCGGTCCTCGGGGCGCGGGTCCTCACCGCAGGGGTCAGCATCGACTACCTGCGTCCGGCGACCGGCGACGTGGTGGCGACCGCATCGGTCGTCGGCCGGACCGGAAGGACGGCCGTGTGCACCGCGATCCTCGTCAGCAGGGGCAGCACGTGTGCGGTCGCGCACGGCAGCGCACGGCTGATCGAGCGTTGACACGCCCTGCGATCGAATCGAGCGTTGGCGCCCCTGCGATCGAGAGGCCGAGGATCATGCCCACACCAACCGAGAAGCACGACCCCGCGTTCTCAGACGTCACGCCCGCGCATCCGCTCTGAGAGGCGACCGTGCGCGTACTGGAGAAACTACCTCTAAAGTCCCGGCGCGCACCCGCAGCTCCTGCGCCTGGCACCGGAGAACTCGAGGCGGTTCCGGGGACCTGCAGGTGTGGCACGCGTTCGCCGCGTACGGGCGCGAAGGTCACGGGGAGGTCGTCCGGCGGTGCAACGACAACACCGCACGGTTCGCTTGCGGCTGGAGTCGCTCGCCGCCACCTCCCTGGTGGGCCCGTCCGGTTGAACGTGGTCCGTTTCCGGACCCCAATGGCACCCGACGGCCTCGTCGACGCGATCGCGCGTTCCGGCGATGCGTTCCTGACCGCCACCGTGCACGAGGGTAGGCCCGCCGTACGTGCCGCATTCAGCAACTGGCGCACCCGTCACGAGGATGTCGACCGGCTCCTCCCGGTCGTGGCCGGTCTGGTGCGCCAGGCTCCGGACTGAGTCCGGCCATCAGGCGTCGGCCGCGAGGACGCCAGCGAGGGCCTCGGCACCAGCGGTGGTCAGCACCACCGGTCGCCTGACCGGGCCGGGGACCAGGTACTCCCTTCGATCAGCCGCGCCAGCAGCACGTCGGCTGCTTCACCGGCGAGGTGGAATCGACGCTCGGGCCAGTCCAGGCACGGCCGGGACGGGGCGCTGGCCCGTGCGGTGCGGCAATGCGTCGAGTCCGGAGAGGAAGTCCCGACCGGCAGCCGTGAGCTCCCACGACTCGGAGATGTGTCCCGCGCGGCGCATACAGTCGGCCAGCGCCACGCCCGAGTTCGTGGCCAAGTGGCGGTAACAAGTGCGGGCCGTGCGCAACTGGGCGTCGGCGCGCTGGCCGCGGTAGCTGTGGCTTGCCGGGATCACCTCATCCCGCTCACCCTGCTCACCCCGCTCGGTGGAGAAGGACCCCAGCCGCTCGATCAACTCGGCGGCCTCAGGGTGCGCGATCTGCAGGTCGCGATGCCTGCCGTCCTGGCCTCCTCCAGCAGATCCCTCGCGACGAGCACTGCAGGTGGTCGGTGGCGGTGGAGCGACTCACGCCCGCGGCAACGGCGAGCTCGGACGCCGTCCAGGCCCGGCCGTCCAGCAGGCAGTGGATCATCGCCGCGCGCGGCAGGGTCCGCCAGCGCTCACGCGACGTGCGCGTTGTCCGGCCTGGACGCCGTGGCGGAGCCGGCTCTCCCTCCGCGTCCGGATGCGAGAGTGGTCATCGCTCGGGCGCCACCCGCGATAGGCGGCTGGCGAGGACGCGGAACAGGATTCCCGCCAGGAGCAGCGGGGCCGAGACTCCCAGCCACCCGTCGAGGCCGTGCGTGACGGCGACCGTGGTGACCACCACGGGACCGAGCATCACCCCCGATTGCCAACCGAAGGTGAACAGGCCTTGGTAGGCCCCGGCGCCATCCGCGGGCGTGAGGTCGAAGCTCAGCGTCCAGGTGCTGGTCAGGACCGCCACCTCTCCGAGGGTCAGCGCGATGACGGCGAAGACCAGAGCGGTCACGGCCAGGGCGCTGCCGCGACCGTGGGCGGCCCACATCGAGACGTTGCCGACGGTCAGCGCCAGGCCTCCGAAAGCCGCCCACTTCCCGGCCTGCCACGCACTGACGCAGCGCCGCGCGATGGGCATCTGAAGCACCAGCACTAACGCAGTGTTGAAGACGAGGAGGACGGTGACAAGGTAGCGGGGCACCTGGGTGTGCAGGGTGATCCACAGCGGCATCGCCACCTCCAGCAGGGCGATGTGCGTTCCGAAGACCGTGGTCAGGGCCACGAGGGCCAAGAATCGCCTGTCCCTCGACGGCTTCGATCGCGGGTCGTTCGTAGCCGACGACGACTCCGGGGCGTCCCGATGCCCGGCGTTGCCAGGCAGGTGCCAACTGATCCCCGCGGCGACCAGGTAGAGCATCGCTGCCGACATCAACACGATCCGCGGAACCATCGGGTCGTCGCTGATGAGGGCGATCGCGCCGAGTGAGGCACCGGCTCCAATGCCCAAGTTCATGGTGAGGTAGGTCCGAGCACGCAGCGCGACCCGCTCCTCACCCTGGAAGTCCCTGACGATCACGACACTGCGGACGGCGCCGCTGCCTAGGTTCGCCGGGCCGAAGAGCATCGCGAACGGGACTACCGTCAGGTACGTCGGCGACCAGGCGAAGCCCAGGAACGAGACGCATTCCACCAGCGCCAGCGCGACCAGGATGCCGCGGGCGGGGATCCGGTCCGACAGTCGTCCGAAGCCATAGGCGCCGATCACACCCGCGAGACTGCCCAGAGTGATCACCAACCCCGCCTGCGGCGCGGTGGCACCCAGGAACCGGATCATGTGCACGGTCAAGACGCTCATGAAGATCCCGCGCCCCGCGGACCTGACCATGCTGGAGGCCAGCAGGACGCGGACCACTCGACGATCACGGACGCTCGACGCGCGGACGCCTTCGTTCGCGGGAACGCACGCGGTGTCCCGGTCGCCCGCCCCGGTCGCACGCTGCGCCGCGACGGCCGCGCTGCTACTCCCACCGCAACCCGTCGGCCCGGCGGCCACCGGTTCTCCTCGACGTGCTTGCACTCGCCCTCCTCATCAGGCCCGGCTGGCCCCGATGTCGCCGTTCAAGTGGCAAGGCCCTGCCGAATGACTAAATGTACCATCTGGAACATGGGTCTTATCTCCGCCCCGCGACGGCGCCATGCTTCGCTCCCGAGCCCCCTAGCCCCCGAGCCTGACGCCCATCTCGTCGGGCGGCCTTCGACCAGACCTACGTCCTGGCCTGGGTACCGACAGTCGCGGGTCTGAGAACCTGCGCTCGAACCCGGAACTAGTCATCAACCTGGCCGAACCGCATCTCACCGAGGCGATTGAGTGGATCGCACCCACGACCGGGTCGGATCCGGTGCCCGTCGACAACCAGCTGCTCTACCTGTACGAGCGGGACAAGTGGAAGCTGGGTGGATTCAGTCGCCTCGAGAGCGAACTAGTGGCGTCTCGGGCATGACCCACTGGGCGGACGATTGCGTCGCGGTCTTCGCCGAGACCCTGCGCGTCCACGTGTGAGCGGACCTCGTCATTCCAGGGACGTCGTACGTGGACACGAGCCGCTGGCGCCCCGTTTTCTACACCTTTCGCTACTACATCGCGTCGGCCGAGGAGGTCGGGCGCAGCTTCAAGGCGGAGCACTGATTACCGCGTACGGGCATCTCCGACCTCGATGTACCGGCTGGTCAGAGACAAGGAGGCAGAGTCGTGAGAATCTCCCCGGCCACCGAGCGGCGGCGCCTGAGCATCGGCGAACAACAGTCCGCGCTCAAGCAGACGTACGTCCGACTGAACCGGGAGGTCGGCTCCCGGATCGACAAACGCCTGCACGAACTGGTGAAACTGCGGGTCTCGATGGTGAACGGCTGCGCTTACTGCCTGGAGATGCACACGCCCGAAGGCGGAGAAACAGGATTGCCGCAGGAGAAGTTGGACCTGCCGCCGGCGTGGCTCGAGGCGCAACGGTACGAGGCCGGGGAGCGCGCCGCGCTCGCGCTGGCCGATGCCGTCACGGCGCCGAACCAGTGGCTGCGCGCCCGACGAGATCGTCATCGCCGGCTTCTCGCAGGGCGCCGTCACTGCCGTGTCAGTTCTGCTGGTCCCCGCGCTACCCTTCGCGCCCGCGAGGACCGCCGTTCTGGGTGGCTACCTGCTCTCGCACGGCACCTCGACCGGGACCGTCAGGTGTTGTGCGCTCACGGGCGCGACGACTGAGCATCTTCGCCGGGCGCGGATTCGAGTTGGCCGAGCACCTGCGGCAGGCCGGCCCTTGTCTGCGCTGGCGGGTCGCCGAGAGGCGACACCGCATCGCGCCGCACCTGGTCGCCCAGCTGCGGAACTGGCTCAAGGTGTTCGAGGACGGATCCAATCCCAGCGATACCGGCCTCTCGGCCAGCCCGGTTCCCACACCGACCATCGAGATCACGGCCTTCCCCCGTATCGGAAGAGGACTGACGGGACGGCGCTCAGTCCTCGACGGGCCTGCCTCGGCCCTTCGGCACGGGCCGTTCTGCCGCGGCGGCCGCCACGCGCAGGACGGCGGCAGCCTCCTTGGTCATGTAGTCGACCGCGAGCTTGGTGTAGCCGAGGCGCGCGATCCACGCCACCGCTCCGCGCCACTCAATCGACAACGAGACACGACAGGTGCCGTCGTCCGTCGCCTCAACCCGGTGCCTGGCGGTCGTGGTGAGCCCCGGACCCCTCGCCCGCCAGGTGAATGCGCGCCCAGGGTCGACGTCCGTGACGACGTACTCCACTGTCTGCAGCCGGGGCTGCGCGACCAGGAACCGGGCTCCGATGACCGTACCCATCAGCCGACCACGACGACTGACCTCGCTCACCGTGGGCAGTAGTTCCGGCCAGGACTCGACATCGCTGAGTGCCCGCCAGGCAGCCGAAGCGCTGCCCGGTCCACTCTGGACCACTTCCAACATGAACCATACGGTACGTTTCCTCAGTTGTCTGCGCAACGTGTATCGCGGGGTCCGATAACCTGCACGACGCGAGGGCGGTGTCCGTCGGGCCTGCCGACAGCGAAGGTGGTGGGAACCCTTCAAGACTTCGCCGCCGAGCTCCTGCATTCCTCCGCACTCCCGCGGTCTGCTCGAGCACTCGTCGACCAGAAGGCCGCGTCTCAAGCCAGATGACATCGTCGGCGTGTCCATCCTGTGCATGCAGTACCTGAGGCGATCGCTCGATCAGGCCACCCCTCAGGTGTGAGACCTGCCGGTGATCGTACGAATAGGCGGTTCGGGCGACGGTGCCGGCTTGGTCGGTGGGATGGGGACGGCGACCGGTCGAACGCGTGTGCTCGAAAAAGATCCGCATCCGCACAACCAAGTTGTGCGGCGTCGCATCTCAGATGTGCAGGCGGCTTTCTACCGAAAGGAACTCCTTCAAATGTTTCGACAAGCGACGACACTCGCGGGTGCCGCGGTGTTGGCTCTGACGAGCCTGGCTGCCTCGCCCGCGGCCGCGACGCCAAGCGGTGCGACGGCTGCCTGCATGGTGAATGTCGGCTCGGTGACAGGCGACGGCGGTCAGACCTACCGGACTGTGACGTCGACCACCCCGCCCACCGCGGGCCCGCAGCGCACGACGACCGGCGTCTTCCAGCCGGGCGCGGTGCGGCTGAGCTCGACGTTCATCGACAGCGCGAACCCGATGGTTCCGGGCTCGGCGCGGAATGGGTTCGTGGTCATCGGCGACAGCCTCTACACCCGGGGATACACCACTGACGGCTCGGATCAGATTGACCCCGAGTTCCCGGGCGGGTCGACCCGTATCGGTGGCGGCTGGACGCCGTACCGGCTGATCGAGCGATCGTTCTACCGACCGCTCGACACCGACATTCCGGATCGGACGCACTTCTACGGGCTGCGGAACGACGGCGTTCTGGTTCGGTGGAAGGTCGCCAACGGTTTCCAGGCAGCAGGTTCGGCGGTCGGCTTTTCGGCGGTCAAGTCGATGGCGCTGATCAGCCAGACCGGCTCGTACGACACCTTCCTGGCCAACACCGGCGGCGGTGCCCTCTACACGATCCGGATCCCGGTCACCTCGCCGATGACGCCGGTGGTGAAGAAGGTCCGGGCCGGCGGCTGGGCCGGGAGCACACTGATCGCGAACCGCTGCGGTGCGTACGGCACGGTTGTGCTGGCCGTGAACGACGCGACGAAGACGGGCGCGCTGTACGCCGTCGGGCACGCGAACGGTCTGTCGACCGTGATCAATGCCATCGGCAACGTTCCCGCCGGCTTCGAGAACCCGATCCAGTTCCGCTGGGCTCCGGAGTCGGACTACCTGAACGGTGAGTGACCGGTAGCAGCCTCTCGTGGTCCGTCTCGCATCAGGTGATGCGAGACGGACTCGCGAACGGCGGCCCGCCGGTCGGCGACGACCGCCTGAGTGGCCCAGCGGGGTCGCGCCGCCGGGTTCACCAGGCCTGCTGGCCGGCGTACGAGCGCATCGGCTCGATGGTGCCGGATGCGTTCTCAATCCCGTCGGCACGGCGTGCAGGCCGATGACCTGGCCGCCGACCCTTGCCAGGGCGAGCTCACCTACGGGGCCTGCGGCTAGACACCGTGTTCGTTCGTCGGTCTTCTCGCGCGGCCGCGGAAGTCACCGGTAACCCTGCCTTGCGTGTCGCGGACTCTTTGATCATCGCCGAGACCGCCTTGCTGTGTGCGATGGCTCGCGGAGATCAGTGCTGATGGCACCGAGGGGGCCGGCCGCCAGCATCCTGAGGGCTGATTGCGCCGGCCACGATCAGCACCGCTCGTATTGCACCTCTGCGGGTGGCGCCGGTGCGCGGTATCCGCACTCGGCGGCTGATTCTTGTCGTAACGCCGAACTGACGCCGAAGCGGCTCAGAACCCTTTGCTGGCTGGCGCTGATGCCGCGGACCTGGCCGTGATCGCAGTCCGGCTGACGCTGGACAGCTGTATCGCGGTTGTCAGCCCTTGCCTGGTAGCGTACCGTATGGTACATCCCGAAGGAGTGCCATCCAGTGGAACGACGAACCGTACGTGTGCCGGGGTTCCGCAAAGTGCTGGCATGCTTGGACGCCTCGGCCGTTGCGCTGTTGCCCGGTGCGCCGCGCTGTAGCGAGTTTCTTGAATATGTTGCACACGCCATCATCCACACACAGTCCCGTGGTGGCGCTCGGCGAGGCGTCCGATGACCGTGCTGATCGTCCTGGCTGCAGCCCTCCTGCACGCAAGCTGGAACGCACTGACCAAGTCGGTCCATGATCGACTAGGGCGTGTCCTGCGGATCGGCTGAGGCGGTGTTACGGATGATGCTGGTGTGGTTGGTCGAGGAGAGTTGACAGATCGTGCCTGGGACCGGATCGCGCCGTTGCTCCCGCCGACGGGCGGGCGTGGTGGTCGTTGGCGGGATCACCGTCAGGTGATCAATGCGATCTTGTGGAAGCTGTGGACAGGGGCTCCCTGGCGCGATCTGCCGGACCGGTACGGTCCGTGGAAGACCGCCCATGAACGGCTGCGGAAGTGGACCGCGGACGGCACCTGGGACCGGATCCTCGACGAGGTGATCGTCAAGGACGACTCGGTCGGACAGGTCGAGTGGATCGTGTCGGTGGATTCCAGTGTCGTCCGGGCGCACCAGCATGCCGCTGGCGCCCGGAAAAAGGGGGATGCGCCACCGGAAGGGTCGAAGCCCTCGCGGTCGACGGCGAAGCGATCGGCCGGTCCCGTGGCGGGTTGAGCAGCAAGATCCACCTCGCCGTCGACGGGCGGGGCTGCCGATACGCACGATCCTCACTGCCGGGCAGGCCGGCGACAACCCGCAACTGCTGCCGCTGCTGAACGGCATCAGCATCCGCCGGGCCGGACCCGGACGGCCGCGCAGCCGCCCGGACGAAGTGCGCGCCGACAAGGCCTACTCCCACCCCTCGACCCGTAAAGCCCTACGCATCAAAGCCATCCGGTTCACCTGCCCCGAACGCAGCGACCAGATCGCCTACCGCGCCACGAAGGGCTCACACGGCGGCCGGCCACCGGCCTTCGATGCCGACAGCTACAGGCACCGCAACGTCGTCGAACGCTGCTTCAACCGGCTCAAACAGTTCCGCGACCTCGCCACCCGCTACGCCAAACGCGCCGCCTACTACCGCGCCGAACTGACCATCGCCGCCATCATCCTCTGGCTCCGCAACGATCCGCAGGACAGTGCCTAGTGTCGCGTGTCGTTGATTGGTTTACGTTTGGGTTCGGGGAGAATCGGGGGCATGTATGTGGCTCGGGCTCTGCGGCTTCGTGATGGTGATCGTGCGCGGTTGGAGGCGGTGACGCGGGCGTCGACGGCGCCGGCGGGGGTGGTTCAGCGGGCAAGGATCGTGTTGCTGGCCGCCGACGGGGTACCCAACACCGAGATCGCGGAGCGGACCTCGTCATCGCGGCCGACGGTCGTGAAGTGGCGCAACCGCTACGCCGAGGCCGGGATCGATGGTCTGGGTGATCTGCCGCGACCGGGACGCGCACCGCAGATCGACGAGATCGAGGTGCTGGCCGAAACCCTGGCGGACAAGGGGAAACCGCCGCCCGAGCTCGGGGTGCCGCACTGGTCGTCGCGGCTGCTCGCGGCCCGGCTGGGGATCTCGTTTGCCACGGTGGCGCGGATCTGGCGGAAGTGGAACATCCAGCCGCACCGGATCGAGACGTTCAAGTTCTCCACCGACCCCGAGCTCGAACCCAAGATCCGTGATGTCGTGGGGCTGTATCTGGACCCGCCGGCCAACGCGGTCGTGGTCTCGATCGACGAGAAGTCCCAGATCCAGGCCCTGGATCGCACCCAGCTCGGGCTGCCGCTGCGACCCGGTCTGCCGGCGCGGCAGACCCACGACTACATCCGTCACGGCACCACCACGCTGTTCGCCGCGCTCGAGGTCGCGACCGGCAAGATCAGCGCCGACGCCTGCTACCCCCGGCACAGCAACGCCGAGTTCCTCGCCTTCCTCAAACAAGTCGCGAAGGCCCACCCGCGCGTGAAGCTGCACGTCATCTGCGACAACTACGCCACCCACACCCACCCCAACGTCAAGGCGTGGCTGGCCAAGCACCCCCGGATCACGCTGCACTTCACCCCGACCAGCTGCTCCTGGCTCAACATGGTCGAGATCTTCTTCGGCATCATCACCCGCCAAGCCATCCGCCGCGGCACCTTCACCTCCATCGGCGACCTCCACGACGCCATCCGCGACTTCATCGACGCCTACAACGACCGCGCCAAACCCTTCACCTGGACCAAGACCGCCGACACCATCCTCACCAAGATCAGCCGTAAACCAACTTCAAACACGCGACACTAGGTGCGCAGACAAGGGCGGGTCTCGGAACCGTCTCAGCGCTGCGAGAAACGAGCGTCGTGTTCGCGGCGATCATCGGCGCGCTGCTTTTCAAGGAGCGGTTAGGGGTGAGGAGGATAGCCGCCGCTGCCGTTGTGACGACAGGCATTATCCTGGTGTCGTAAACGAAGCGAGGTTGAGCTGCCGGCTTCCATCGAAGGACATGACGTTCCGTAAGCCGGCGATCGACACGGTCACGAGACTGGCCGGGAGCGGATCTTGGGCTCGGCCATCGAATGCTTTGCAGTCAACGGTATCGGCGATGCGTACTTGCGTCGGATCGCCGGTTCGATGGGCTCCAGCCACCGATTGCTGATCTATCTCTTCAGGTCCTGCGCAGGCTTGCTCGAGGCCGTCGTCGATGAGTTGGAGAAGAGCGAACGCGATATCTTGACGCACATGCTGAACCAGCCGGATGGGACTGCTGCGCGGACAGGTGACATCTGAGATGGTTTGCCGAGAGGTGGCCTGGAAGGATGTTGCTGTTCCCAAGCCTCATCCGCGTGAGTTTCGTGATGACGTTGTTCGTCTGGCTCGCGGTCGGGGACCCGGAGTCACGGTCGAGCAGGTCGCCAAGAACGAGCTGCTGCGCGGGGCCGCGGCGTAGCTGTCCCAGGCCAGTCTTCCGAGGAAAGGCTCCACCCGCGTGAGCGAGCTGGCCGCCGACGGGCTCCCTGTCGCGGTGACGTGCGGGGTAATGAAGATTGCTCGCCAGCCGTACTACCGGGGGCTGGCCAGGCCGCCCACGGAATGCCGAGCTCGAGCAGGCCCGCCGGGCCAACGTGTTGTTCGATGTTCACCGCGATGACCCGGCGTTCGGCTGCTGGTTCCTGGTCGACGAGGCTCGCCATGCCGGCGAGCTGAAGGCGGATCGCACCGGATGGCGGATCTGTTCGGCCATGGGCTTGTGGAGCGCGTGTGGCAAGAACGGCAAGAAGCCCGGTCCGCCGGTCCACGACGACCTGGTCGGCCGCGACTTCACCGCGCAGCCGCCGAACCAGCTGTGGCTGGCCGACATCACCGAGCATCGCACGAACGAGGGCGCAAGCTCTACATGTGCGCGGTCAAGGATATCCAACCGGATCGTGGGCCATTCAGGAACGCCGACGAGCCCGATCGCGGCCATCGCCGAGCGCCTCAAACCTCGCCGGCGAACGCGCAGCCAGCCACGAGCAGGCAGCCCGCGCTGGCCCTTTTTGGTCGAACCGGGTCTGAGCCCAGAGTGACCACTCATCCCACTGACTCATCCCCCTACTGCACTTTGGATTTCAGTGGTAGTTCAGTTGGGATCTTGCGCGTGCACGGACTGGTGCGACCCAGTTGAACGGCGAGGGCGAGTATGAGAGCGCCGCAAACAATGTCTGCGCAGACGTGCAGTTGGCGCCACCACGCCATGTGAATGGAGCCGTCGACCAGGTAGTGGCCGACTCCGAGCAGGCCACTGCCGGCATAGAAGCCGAGCAGCCATGCTGCCGGCTTGCCTTGGCCTCGGAGCAACAGGCGTAGGCCAAGTGCTCCGACGGCCGTGAACACAAGCCACGCAGCCACCACGCCAGCCAGTGGCGGCGGAGGTAGTCCCAAGACATGACCTTGCGGGTAGTCGTCGTAGTTCACCGTGTTGTCGACGTAGTGGACGATCGACACCATGAAGCCCACTACTAGTGCAGTGACGACAGTCCTTCTGCTCGGCATACGCCTCACCGTTCACTCTGGCCGGCCGCGCCGGGTGGGCGTCGACATCGAGCGCGCGGCGAGGGAGTAGCGTTCATCTTACCCGTCATGAACCAGATGGTACACGGAGGCCAGCACGATCGACCAGGTGGATGCGCGAGTCGTGGTCGACCGGGGGCGCTCCGCGGCTCGTCGACCCACAACTCCCGAGTCGACCCTGAGCAGGGCTTCGGTCATCGCCGAGACGGGCGTTGTGGTGACAATTGGTCGCCGCGAGCCTGATCGACCCCGACGCTGCGCAGGACGTACCGTAAGGTATGTCTATCAGCACCTCGGCGACTGAGAGTGGCCGCGAGCGGCTCCTGCGCCTGGCGATCGAATACTTCGCGGCCAATGGCATCGGCGATGCCAGTCTGAGGCAGATCGCGAGCAAGATCGGGTCCAGCCACCGGATGCTGATCTACTACTTCGATTCCCGCGACGGATTGCTGGAGGCTGTCGTCGGTGAATTGGAGCGCGCTGAGCGCGACACTCTGACGGAAATGCTGAACCGGCACGACCGGCCTGGACGCGAGCTGGCCTGGGAGTTCTGGAGTCACATCGCTGACATCGCGGACTTTTATGCGCCGCTGTATTTCGAACTCGCCAGTCGCGCGATGCGAGGAGAAGATCCTTCCGCAGCGTTGCGGATCCCGAACGTGGAGATGTGGGTCGAAGCGCTCGCTCGCATGTGGTCCGGCGCGCATCTCAAGCCCGCGCAGGCGAAGGTGCATGCCCGACTCAACCTCGGTGTTGCTCGCGGTCTCCTCCATGATCTTCTTCTGACCCGCGACCGCAAGGCTGTGGACCAGGCGATGGCGATGTGGGACTGGCTCTGCTTCCGCGAGCCAAGTCCCGTGCGGCAGATTGCTCGCATGAGTGCATCGTGGACTGCGCCTCGTCCATCTGAGTAGCTCGGCTACAGGCCTACTCGACGCGACCGACCAGCCGCCCCGGCTCTGCTGGCGGGCTTCCACGGATATGGCGACCGGCATCGCCTCGCAGATGGAGGACGCTCTGAGGCGTGTTTGGTGTAGTGAGGTTGAGTGTGGAGCGTCGAAACCGGCCGGAGGCCGGCAGCCCATCGACGCGGCCAGGTCTGGGGCTTCGGTGTCAGTGCTTCCTCCGGGCGACGGGCTCGGCGTTTCCTGACGAGGCCTGCCAGGTCGCCGGTTCTGGCGTTGCGGCCGAGGGTGCAGTAACCTACCCGCGAAACTGCATGTACCGAATGGTACGAACGTAAAGGAGATCCGATGCGGACTCGGGTTGCTGTGAGGACGCGCAAGGCGGCCGCGATTGCCGCCACTGTCGCTGTCGCGATGGTTTCGCTGCTGGTTCCGGCTGGTGAGGCCCAGGCAGCGAAGGAGGCGGTGCAGGCGATCCCTCGCGCATACGATCTCAACATTCTCAACTCCGAGTCGAATCAGTTCCTGTCGCTCGGATCAGGGGCCGACAACGGCATGCCGGTGATCCAATGGAGCTGGGATGGCGGCCGCGACCAGTACTGGAACATTTGGAAGCAGGTCGACGCCCCCGGCGAAGCGGACGACAGATACCTCATCGTCAACGATTGGAGCGGCAAGTGCGCCGGGATCAGCGGCGGCGCAATGTACAACGGTGCCCCCGCTATCCAGTGGGACTGCAATCATGACGCCTGGGCCAACTACTGGTTCGTCCGGTCGGAAACCAATGCAGCAGGCCTGACTGTCTATCGGCTGAAGAACGTCTGGAGTGGGAAGTGCTTGGCGATTGCCGGCGGCAACCCCACCGTAGGAGCACAGGCGATTCAATGGGACTGCATCAGCGATCCAGATCAGCAGTGGCACCTCCTCCTCGGGTAGTCCCTCAGATCTGCCCCCATGCGTGAGCGCTGTGGTTGCCGATCGCCTCGTGCGTGGGGGATCGGCCCGTCGGCGGTCGGCGCGGGACGAGGCAAGATGAGAGCTGGTCTCATCTGCGACGTTCAGATTCGGTGGTCCGGGATGTCGAGGTCGCCGTACTGCCTGGTTTCCGGGGTGCTCGACGAGAAGACAGTGCGCGATCTCGTCTGCCACTGGCCGATGGCCGACGCCCGCGGGGATCACGAAGGCGTCGACTTGCTCCAGCATGACCGGGTCTCGTCCCTCGAGGTCGATGCGGAACCGGCCGTCCCAGCAGAGGAACATTCAACCTCGTCGTGCTGGTGCCGCGGGAACTCGCCGCGCAGCCGGGGCGAGCCGGACTTGGATCCGCGGCATCACGCATCCAGCTTCATGGCGTTCTTGCCTGTCGGGGTGAGGAGTTCGAGGCGCAGAGCGGGCTGGCCCTGATCGTCGAGCGCGTCAAAGACCACCTCTGTGTGCTCAAACTCAACCGAGGACGACGGTGCCCGACGGCGTGGCCGATCATCTTCGCGACCTGTTGGATGCTCGGCTGACGGCTCGCCTGACCCTCGACCAGGCCGCCGGCATCCTGCTCGCGCGATCGCCGGTTGGCGCCGTCGTTCCCGAGGTGGGCTTCTATGATCAGTCCATCTAACCCGCCACTTCGAGCGCATCCTCGCGGTGCGACCGGCCCGCTACGCATCGGAGGCGCGGGCCTCCGCGCGCCGAGGTGAACGTCCTGGTCTGGTGCGCGCGTACACACGTTGATGTGCGGCGTCGGACAACCGATCCGTAGGAGCCAGGGGGAGAGGTCGCCGGGATGCCCGATGTTATGGGCGGAACGCCGCGATCAGGCGGCCTGACCGCGGTCGCAGGAGTTGTGCTCGCTGGTCGTGAGACAGGGGATAGGCGTCGCCGCCGGTCGGGCGTAAGCTCCGTCCCACGTCATGTGCCAGATGGTACATCTATTCAGGAGGTCCCTTGCGAACAGGCGTTTTGATGAGGAATCGGAAGCTCGCGGTGCTCATGGCCAGCGCGGTCGCGCTCACGTCGACGTTTGTTGCCCCGGCCGCTGAGGCGGGGTCGGCCAGTGTGGATGTGGCCGACTACTACGTCAACATCGGGAATGCCGAGACCGGCAAGTACCTCTCGACAATGGGCTTCGATAATGGCTCCAAGGTCGTCCAGTGGGGGTATGACGGCGCCGAGGACCAGTACTGGAAGTTTGTGAAGAAGGTCGACGTGCAAGGGGAGAACGATGACCGCTACTGGATCGTGAACTCGGCCAGTCATCGATGCGCCGGCATCAGCGGCGGTGGCCAGTCCAACGGCGCTCCGGCAGTCATCTGGGATTGCAACGAGGACGCTTGGGCGAACTACTGGTTCGTGCGGCTGGATTGGATCGAGAACGGTGTACCCGTGTACCGACTGAAGAATGTGTGGAGTGGCAAGTGTCTAGCCATCCCCGGTGGCAACACCCAGAACGGGACGCAGGCGATTCAATGGGACTGCATCAACGATCCTGATCAACAATGGACGGCGCGCTGAGTCTTGCCTGGCTGGTTCGTGCCGACCTGTGAGCCAGCGCACGGGGACGGTCTGGGCTCAACAGGTCGGACAGGAACGGAACCTGTCCAGCAGGTGTTGTGAACGCGAATCCACGCCGTTGCTGGGTGTAGCACTTCGAGGTGCTGCACCCAGCAACGGCACCCGATGGTGACGATCTGGCAAGCCACGGTGCCCGACCGCGGCTCGCAAACTGGTGGCCGTCTGACCAAGAGCATCTGCCGCTTCGGAACTGGTCTCCAATCGGACGACTCAGCTCTGCGGCAGAACGTGGTCCAGGAGGAGCGCGTAGCGAGTGTCGGCCAACCTGCGGTCCACTGTGTCCGAGACTGGGCGGATTCGATCGGTTGTCGCACCAGCTCGAGCACGGAGGTTTGCGATGGGCGGAGGAAGAAGCCGTTGCCGGAGGCGTCGCCAGGTGGGTCGGCGGGTGCGCGGCGGCAGTGGGCGGCGGATCGAGCGATGCGACCGCCGATGCGTTCACCGGGCCGGCCTGAGCCCCCGCGCGGTGCAGCGTGAGTTCTGGAGGCTAGTCCCGTCGGGTGTGACGACGGTCCAGGCCGCTGAGTCCCTTGGTGTGTCATGGCCGGTCGAGGCCCGCTGGTCACGCTGGCGGCATGCCGCAAATCAGCTTGGACGAGCCCACGGATCGGTAGTTGTGGTTCGCGGAGCGGAAGGAGATCGCGCTGCTGCGCGCTAGGGAGGTCGGCGTGTGGGAGTCCCCGCCGGATCAGACGCGACCCCGGCACGGTCTCTTGCGAGCTCCGTCGCAACTCGGCGACCAGTGGCGGCAAGCAGGTCTTCCGGGCCGTGGTGGCGCGGTGGAAAGCGCAACAGGCAGGGAAGCGCCCGAAGGCAGCGAAGCTCGTGAACGACGACAGGTTTCGTGAGTATGTGCAGGAGCGGCTGGATGGGAGCGTCCGCCGACCCGACGGCACGAGCGTTGCGGGCCCGGAGACCCCTGTCTGGAAAGGGCTGAACAAAGCCGCACCGGCAGGACAGGCGATGGGCGACGGCGTGGAGCCCGGAACAGATCTCCCTCCGGCCCCGGGTCGACTTCCCCGATGATGAGTTCATGCGCGTCAGTCATGAGGCCATCTACCAGTCGCTGTTCATCGAGGGGCGTGGCGCGCTCACGCGAGGCTTGGTCGCGTGTCTGCGCACGGGCTGGGCGCTGCGGGAACCGCGAGCCCGATCGGGGTAAGGCCCCTGCCATCTCTGTTCGTCCCCACCCCGTGCTCGTTCTCACCCAGGCCCATCTCGACCACATGGGATCAGCCCAACAGTTCACCGACTACTGGGCCCAGGCGAGCGAAACCCGTCTCGACTCCAGGACGTGGATCCCTCAACGGGCCTGCCTTGCGAGCATGGTGGCCTGCAGCGCGAGAATCTGAAGCTGCCGGACACTCTCATCACGGCTCTTCCGGACCCGGCGTTCGATCAGGCTGACTACCGGCTCACACCGGCGACCGTCACTCGGTACCTGGACGACGAGGTCCTCGTCGATCTCGGCGATCGTAGCTTCACCGTCCTGCATGTTCCCGGCCATAGCCCTGGTGGCATAGCTCCGTACGAAGAAGCGACCCGAGTCTTGTTCTCCGGCGACACGGTCTACGACGACGAACTGATCGACGAAGGCAGCCCGGGAGCTACCGCAGATCGATGCAGCGTATTCGGGAGCTACCTGTGCGGCGTTGCCACGCCGGCCACGCTGAGTCGTTCGACGGTCCAGGGCTGCAGCATGTCATCGACAGCTACCTGACTGACTCCACCCACCAGTCCTGACCTCCGGCCGCTGGACGACTCCCACAACGCTGGGTCCGTCGCGGTCGGTCTGGCACAGCTTAGTTGTTGGCAAGACTTGGGGCGCCTGCCTGATGAAAAGGCTCCGCCAGCAGCGACGGGTCCACCTCCGAACTCCAGCCAACCAGCCCTCGTGCGTCGGTCTTGCCCGTTGAAGACCCGTAGCCAAGAGCTCGTCACTCCGGCGGCGGCGCAGCATCTTGGAGATGGTCGTGGACCGGCCGCCTACCACCAGTTGCCGCTGGGCCCCTCGGGCTCCTGCGACACACGAGCGGAGCTGGTTTGCGCGCTCGAGCTCGTGCCGGACGAGCGGGACCCGCCGCTTGGCATCGGGCCGAAGGAAGTCGCCGGTGTCACCGACCCACCGCCGGTTTCTCCAGTCGAGGGCGCGGCCGCTCCAGCCACTCCTTCCGCCACCTTCTGGCTGCCGTTGACCGCCGCGCCGGCGGCGGCCAGGCCGATGCCGATCGGGCCGACCCCCACCGCGCCTGACGCGCTGCCAGCACTCGGCGCGCCACCGCCTGAGCCGCCGAACCCGCCCCCGAAGGCCGCCCGCCCGACATTGACCGCTCCGGTCGCCAATCCACCAGCACCAGCGGCCGCCATCCCCATCCCGGCGCTCCCGGCCGCAACTGCAGACGTCAACGGAACCATGAACCGGAGCAGCGCGGGCAGTGCGAAGATCGCGAGCATCAGCATCATCATTCCGGTCGCGGTCTGGACGAAGCCGTTGCCGGACCCGCCGAAGCCGTCCTCGTTCATCTTCATCGCAGCGGCGTAGATCAGGGCCGCGGCCGGTTTATAGGCGACGAACGCCAGCGTCCAGCCGCAGTACTTCTGGAACCAGTTCTGGCCGATCTCGGTGTTGGTCGCGGCGGCAGCAAGCGGGAAGGTGCCCGCGAGCAGGATCAGCATCGCGGACCGGATCAGCATCAGCACGACCTGGACGAGCCCGGCAAGGATCGCGAACACGCCGGCCAGCATCACAACCAGGCTCGCCGCGTGGTCGAACGTCACCGGAGACAGGCCGGCCCGAATGATCAGCGTACCGAGTTCGCGCCCCAAGGTGCTGTTATCCGGATGCACGGACTTGATGATGTGCTCGGCCAGCAAATCCGACGACTCGACCAGCAACTGCAGTGTCGCCGTGCCTGCCGCACTGACCGCGACGAAGATCAATACTGCCTTCAACAGATCTTGGAGCGGTTGAGCCCGCTGTTCCCATGCAGTGCGGATAGCCGCCACCAGCACCGCCATCGTGAAGATCGACGCCGAGATCCAGAGCACGTTGCCCTGCAGGAAGTTCACGATCGCGGTGTTCGTCGGATGAGCACCGCTTGCGTTGTTCACCACCTCCGGCGTGGGCTGGTCGATCCAGATGGTGGCAACGCCGTTCATGGCCTCCATCGCACCGTCGCCGATCATCTGGGCCACCTTGTCGAAGGCGTCGCCGATGACCTCGCTGAACCCGTGGACGACGTGGCAGTTCAGATCGGCCGGTCCACACATCAGACACCACTCCAAGCCACGAAGTCGCCGAGATCACGGTGTTGCGAGAACGGCACCCCGACCGGTTCGCCGGGCGGCGGCGGTTGCACCCGCCAGTCGCCGGCGTACCAGACGAGCGTCAAGGTGAGGCTCATGTAACCCGTCTGAACCGGCACGGCGACCATCACGGTCGCCCGGTCGCGCCCGGCGTCGAGGAGCCGGAAACCGGCCACCTGGGTGACGGACGAATCCGCAGGTTCTTCCTTGCGCAGCTCGCGGATCAATGCGTCAGCGTTCACGCCCGGGACCATGAGCTTCTGGACGGTCGCGAGCACCTGTCGCTGGTCGGCAAGCGCGGCGACCACGTTGTACGCCGCGAACACGGCGCCCGTCGGCGAGTGGGCGAAACACCGCCGGAAGCCGTCGGCATCGATCCGGGCCGGTCCGTAGGCGCTCGACCGCGGTACGACGACCCGCCGACTGACCTCCCAGCTGTCGACAGCCGGCGCCTTGGTCGGCATCGTCTGATCCCCATCCGGCAGTCCACATCCCTTCCCGGTCACCCGACCGGAACCGGTGGTCGACCTGGAGACAGGCTCGGCGCCCCCGGAGCTGCTGGGCACGGTCGCCGTCACCTCCGCCGAACCGCGAGCCGCCGCGGAGGACGCCGTCCCGCTGGATGATGCGGTGTCGGAGCGGTCCGAGGTCCTGCCGCTCACCAGGATCAGTACGCCGCAGGCGAGCACCGCACCCACAACGATGCAGGACGCCACGAACGCTGGCCCGAAGGCTGACTTGCCTGTGTCCTGCTCACTCATCCCAATCCCCGATCTGCTGGACGGAACTCTGTCCGCACAAGGCCGGCAACAATCTGCCGATCCTCTCGGAGGTTGTGCACGGACGATTCACGAGCAGGAACCACAATGTCGGTGGTGTGGGACAGGGCCTGCGGGCGTTCATGATCCGACTGATACTCATCCAAATCCTTCCTCGCCGAAGTGTTCTGAGATTGCTGCTCAACCCAGTACCCGCATTGACGGGAGGTCAGAAGAGCCACGATTGTTGATCCGGGTCGTCGGCGCGGTTCCATTGGATTGCCTGGACGCCCGGGGTCGTGTTGCCGCCCGGAATCGCCAGAACCTTGTAGCAGTTGACGTTCACTACTTCATAGCCACGTACCAACGCTGGTGATCAAGACCAAACCCGCCACGCTCGACGTTGTGATGAACCGCGTTCTCTTCGTACAGGTCCTCTTCTCCGACAGCGCTCTGGGCGTGTTCCGCGACCGCGCCGCAACGGCGCCATCGACATCGCACCCGCGTCATGGTGAGTCAGCTCGAGTGGCGTTGGCATCCGCAAAATAGCCGGTTGCCGTTCGTCAGCTTCAGGTTCTGCAGTCGTGCACAACGGGCGACGCCAGTTCTTTGCGAAGGTCTTGCGTGCCTCGTGACCCGGAGGCGTTCGATCGGTACGCGGTCGAGTTTCACCGGTGCCTCGCTCGCCGGTCCGGGAGATCAGAGGCCGAGAATCTTCTCGGTCAAACCTTCCTGCTCGCCTTCGAATGGCGCCATCGGTACGTCGGATCGGCGGACCACGCGCTGCCCCGGCTCGACGACATCGCCATCAATCTCATCCGTCGCAGGCACCGGGACAAGGTCCGACAGAACCGGGCGGGCTGAGCGCAACGTCATTGTGATCTATTGGTGGGAAGACCTCAGCCAGACCGAGATCGCCGAAGCCCTCAACCTGCCCCCGGGACCGCAAGTTCTCGTCTGTACCGGGCTCGTCAATCGCTCCGATCTGCGCTCGGACCGACTTCGAGGAGACACTCATGAACGAACTCGGGCAGCTCGAGCGGGTAGGCAGCGACGTGGCGGATCTCCACCCACAGGCACTGAGCCGAGCCCGTGAGCAGCCCCACCGGTTCCAAAGACGTAGTGTTGCTATCCAGTGGGACTGTGCCAACGATCCGGACCAGCAGTGGACCCTTTGAACCGTCCCGGGTTTGATGCACCCTCGGTTATGTGAGTGCGACCGGTCGGTCGTCTCGGGTTTGTGCATAGTAGTCGGCCTCGGCTTCGGCGGGTGGGCGTCGGCCGAGGCGGTGCATGAGCCGGCTGGTGTTGTACCAGTGGACCCAGTCGGCGGTGATGGCCTCGAGGTTGCTGAGGCCGGTCAGTGGTCCGCGGCGAAAGGGGGAGTCGTCGCGGACGCATTCGGTCTTGTAGAGCCCGATGGTGGTCTCGGCCAGGGCGTTGTCGTAGGCGTCGCCCACGGTCCCGATCGAGGGGCTGAGACCGTGCAGTTGCAGGGTCTCGGTGAAGTGCAGCGAGGTATATTGGGCGATCCTGCGTCCGAGTGGTGAATCGTCTTGTTTTGCAGAGGTTTCCCTTCTCTGAGGCGCAGTTCGGCAGCCTGTCTGATGGCGCGTTCGACGAACGTGGTGTGCTTGGACATCGAGCTCTCCCAGCCCGCGATGAAGCCGGCGAAGGCGTCGATCACGAACGCGGTGTAGGCGAACGCGCCGCCGGCCAGCCGCACGTAGGTGAAGTCCGCGACCATCAGCCGGTTCGGTGCCGGCACCCGGAACTGGCGGTTGACCAGGTCTGGTGCCCGGTCCGCGGCCGGATCCGGGACCGTGGTGCGTGGCTTCTTCGCGCGGGTCGCGCCCCGCCAGCCGTTGGCCTTCATGAGCCGCTCGACCGTGCAGCGCGCCACCTCGAAGCCTTGCCGGTTGAGGTGGGCCCACATCTTCAACGAGCCGTACAGCGACTCCGGCGCCCGCCGACGGTGCTGGTCGTGCTCGTCGGGTTCGTAGTACCCGGCCAGCACCTCGGTCACCGCCAACTCCCACAGAGCACGTTTCGACGGCGCCCGCCGGGCCCAGGCGTAGTAGGTCCTCGGGGCGATCTGGCAGCCGTGCGCGCTCAACGCAGCGCAGATCGAAGCGACCCCGAACCGAGCCCTGTGCTCGGCGATGAACCGGCAGATCACCGCTGTCGCGGGTCGCTCTCCCGCACGAAGAAACTCGTCGCCGCCTTCAAGATCTCGATCGTCTGCTCCAGCTCGGCGTTCTTCCGCTTCAACTCCCGGATCTCCCGCACCTGCGCCGTCGACACCCCATCAACCTCACCGGCGTCGACCGCTGCCTGGCGAACCCACCGGCGCAGCGTTTCCGGTGTCATCCCGAGCCGGCCCGCGACCGTGGTGATCGCCTCCCACTCACTGGCGTAATCACTCCGGTGCTCGGTCACCAACCGGACCGCCTTGGGGACTGTCAAACGAACGGTGTAACTCGGGTTGAAGAGGGTTAGTTTCGTCCGGCGGCGAGGCGGCCGTCGAAGGCGATCTCGAAGGCGTTGAGTGCGGGTTTCCAGCGCATGGTCCAGCGTTTGCGGCCGGTGCCGGTCGGGTCCAGGCTCATGACCGCGAGGTAGACGCACTTGAGCGCTGCTTGTTCGTTGGGGAAGTGGCCGCGGGCCTTGACCGCGCGGCGGATCCGGGCGTTCACGGACTCGATCGCGTTGGTGGAACAGATCACCTTGCGGATCTCGGGATCGAAGGCCAGGAACGGCACGAACTCGGCCCAGGCGTTGTCCCACAACCTGACGATCGCCGGGTAATGCCCGCTCCAGGCCTCGGCGAACTCGGCGAAGCGTTCCTTGGCGGCGGCCTCGGTCGGCGCGGTGTAGACGGGCTTGAGGACGGCTGCGATGGCGGCCCAGTGCTGCCGGCCGGCATAGCGGAAGCTGTTGCGGAGTAGGTGCACGATGCAGGTCTGGGTGATCGCTCGTGGCCATACCGTCCCGATCGCGTCCGGCAGGCCCGGCTAGGCCGTCACACACGACCATCAACACGTCCGCGACGCCACGGTCCTTGAGTTCGGTCAGCACGTGCAGCCAGTACTTCGCGCCCTCACCGCCGTCACCGGCCCACAACCCCAAGATGTCGCGGTGCCCTTCGCACGTCACCGCCAACGCGACGTAGATCGGCCGGTTCGACACCTGCCCGTCGCGGACCTTGACGTGGATGGCGTCGATGAACAGCACCGGATACACCGCATCCAGCGGCCGGTTCTGCCACTCCACCATCCCCTCGACCACCTTGTCGGTGATCGTGGAGATCGTCTGCCGCGACACCTGCGCGCCATACACCTCGGCCAGGTGCGCGGAAATCTCACCGGTCGTCAGCCCCTTGGCCGACAACAAGATCACCATCTCGTCCACACCCGACAACCGCTTCTGCCGCTTCGCCACGATCCGCGGCTCGAAACTCGCCTCCCGATCCCGCGGCACATCGATCTCGACCTCGCCGACATCGGTCAGCACGGTCTTGGACCGCACACCGTTACGCGAGTTCCCCGTCCCGCGCCCGGCCGGGTCGTGCTTGTCATAGCCCAGGTGATCGGTGATCTCACCCTCGAGCGCGGACTCCAGAACCCGCTTGGTCAACTGCTGCAGCAACCCGCCCTCGCCGCTCAGCTGGAGCCCACCAGCCCGAGCCCGGCCCACCAACTGCTCGACCAGCTGCTCGTCCAGGCCATCCAGCCCCGGCACGGGCCTCGGCTCCTCAGCGTGCTCCACGTCAGACATCATCTCGGTCATCAGATCTACTCCCACGATCGGGGAGTTACACCGAACTTCTTACAGTCCCCCGCCTTGGCCCTGGTCTGCTCGTCGTACTTCCTCGGCATGGATGCCACCTTCCCAACGAAGGAGGTGTGCATCAAACCCGGGGTGGTTCAATCGGCGTGGGTGGGTGGCTGATGATCGAGTGGTGCTTCGTCCGGGTGTGATTTCCGACGAGCTGTGGGCGGTCGTGGAGCCGGTGCTGCCGTCGGATGTGGGTCGCCGGGTCGTCCGTGGAACGATCACCGGCTGACGCTGGAGGCGATCGCGTGGCGGTTCGGACCGGTGCTCCGTGGCGTGATCTGACGTCTGGGTTCGGTGCGTGGCAGTCGGGGCTTGTCAAGGTTTCTGGGTCAGTGGTGGTCCTGTTCGGTGGTTATAGGTGTGGGTTGATGCGGTCGGGGTAGGCGAGCGCGCTCGGGCCTACCTTGATCAGCCCCGGGATCAGCCCACCGTCACCGGTCAGCTCGATCTCGCCGGCATCGATCCTCGCGAACGGCGCCTCCAACGCGCCGGACGCCGCCAACTCCTCGACCCACGTCCGCGTCACGAAACGGGCGCTGCTGCGCTCGATCACCTGGGACGAGGGCGCCGAGATGACTCGCCACACCACGATCACGGCGACGCTCGGGGCACCGATCTACTTCTGCGACTCCCACTCACCCTGGCAGCGCGGCTCGAACGAGAACTCCAACGGCCTCGTGCGCCAGTACTTCCCGAAAGGCACCGACCTCAGGATCCATACCCCACAACACCTGCGCGCCGTCGAGAACGAGATCAACCATCGCGCCCCGCCGTGTCATCGGCGACTACCCGCCGAGCTCTTCACCGCACTGCTAGCGTCGGCGACGCATCCGTGTGCGACGTTGACTAGAACCCGCCCCGCCGCAAGGGGGTGAGTTTTCAACCGTCGTGACAGTTGCTTCATGTCCCTGGATTTGCTGATCAGCTGTCGGTTCCTGGTGTTCCCGGGGCGCCGGGTGGGTTTGGCGCCCCGGGAACTGACGGCCCGTGCAGGGGATTGGGCCGTGGCGACGGCCAAGTGAGGCAGGTCGTCGCAGCTCGACCGCGGGCAACGGTGAAGGCCCGACAACTGTTGCTGTTCCACGAAATCGTGATCGCGCTTCATCAGTACGCCTGGGCGAGACGCCCGAACAGGTGGCACCTGCCTATCGTGCGCCGATGAGGGTGCGCACGGCATCCTGAATATCGCCTGCGCGTCAGCCAGCCAGGTCCAGGTCGCGGAGCTGGGTCCGCGATGCGATGCCTGTCTTCGCGAAGATCTTGCGGAGGTGGTAGTCGACCGTCCGCGGGCTGAGGAAGAGTTGTGCAGCTGCTTCCTTCGATGACATCCCGGTGGCGACAAGCCTGGCGATCTGGCGTTCTTGCGGCGTCAAGTGACTCAGTTCTGCGACGTGCCGCCGTCGAACAGACTCTCCCGTAGCGCGGAGCTCGGCCTCCGCTCGCCGGGCCCACGGGCCCGCGTCGAACACGCGAAAAGTTTCTGCCGCGGCTCTCAGATGTTGGCGTGCCTCTGTCTGCCGGCGTTCGCGTCGGAGGAACTCTCCAAACAAGAGTTGAGTGCGCGCTCGGCTGACAGCAGGCCCGTGTGTCATCTCCAGTTCGAGCGCTCGCACGAAGCCGTCCTCAGCCACTGCACCAACACCCAAAAGTGCCCGCGACCGCTCGAGCAGTGCGTGGGCCCATGGGGATCTTGATGAACAGGACCACTCTTCGAGCCTCGTGAGGGCGGCTCTCGCACGCTCGGGTTGGCCTGCCCGTACGGCGGCCTCGACAAGGTCGGCAGCAAACGCCAGAGACACGCCGATGTGCCGCGCACTGCGATCGAGTTGATCGAGACGATCGAGTGCTCGTTGCGGGCGGCCCAGGGCTAGATCAAGTAGTCCAAGTGCAGCCATCGCACGGGCCTCGGGGTACGCCAGGCCGTGCCGGGCGGACATTTCGAAGACCTGAGCGGCGCAATCCACCGTGTGTTCCTCATTACCTCGCAATGCGCTGACTGTGGCGAGGGTGCTGAGATGCACCGCGATCGACGGAACCTGCTTGGAGTCGGTAGCAACTTGCAGACCCTCCAAGGCTGCGGTTTCCGCCTTCAAGGGCGCATCCGCGAGTTCGGCCACTGACAACAACTCGAGAGCCTGAGCCAGACTCGTTAGGGCTCCAGTCGCGCGAAAACCGGAGGCCGCGATCACGCCGAACGAGCGGGCCTGTTGCAGGTCTCCTAGGTAGGCAGCCGCGGTCCCTGCCCAGAGACAGCGAGCAGGATCGTCGTCCTCAGCCACAGCATCCATTGTTGAGCGCAGCAGCGGCGCAGCCGCGTCAATCCCTGAACTCAGCAGCGTAGCGACGCCGTTTGTGAGCATCACCGCGGGCAGGATAGATGCGGCATCGATGGCGTCCGTGAGACGTCCTGCCGCGACCTGACGGCCGATATCCCCACCGTAGGAGGCAGCGCGCGCGGCGTCCGCGATCATCCACGCTGCGCGGCTCGGATCGTGCTCGGTCGCGCGTGTTGCCGCGCTGGTAAGCAGCTCGTAGCCGTCGAGGACGGCACCTCTAGCAACCAGGATGCGGCCACGCAGATGCGCCACGCGCGCCTCCAACTCGTGGTCGGCTACCGCGGCCTTCTCGGCAAGATGCTCTGCATCCGGCGCGGAGCCCAGTTCCCACCTGAGCTCTGCGGCCTCGACGAGAAGGCGACCACGACGGCTCCAGTCGGCGGTCAGCGTCGCTGCACGCTCGAGTGCGGCGGCGGCGGTGGTCAACGCGGCTCGGCGCCGAGCGGACCTGGCCAGGGTCTCCAGCGCTTCGCTCACGCCCTCAGCTGGATACACGGCAGCGGCCGCCCGATGCCACGTGCTGCGAGACTGATCGTGATCGGCCAGAGCCGAAGCGAGCGCGACGTGGGCCTCCTGCCTCTCATGGAAGGCCGCAGCCTGATAGACCGCGGAGCCGATCAGTGGGTGCACGAATCGCACGCGATCTTTGACTACTTGAACAAGAGCGAGACGCTCGAGTTGAGCCAGCTCGTGCAGGGAGGCGCCGAGCTGCCGAGCGGCTTCCAGGATCACTCCGAGTTCTCCTGAGTCCTCGGCGGCCGTCACCAGCAGGAGCCGTCGTACCGATGGCGCGAGAGCCTCCGCTCTGCGTAGGCAGACGCGTTCGAGACGCAGACCAAGCGAGATCCCTGGTGTGCCGCCGGCTCCGGTTGAGCTGTCGTCTCCGGTCAGTTCCACGAGCGCAAGTGGATTGCCGGCGGCGACGGTAGCTATGGCCCGCTGCAGCTGCTCGTCGGCACGAAGCTCAGGTCGGTCGTTCAGGATCGCGTCAACGGCTCCTTGGTCGAGAGCCTTCAGCGGCAGAGCTTCGAGGGTGCTCAACGCTGAGGGACAGGGGACCGCGCCTCCATCCGTCGTACGGAGAGCAAAAAGCATCGCCACTCGATCTTCCCCGAGTCGCCGCTGCGCGAATCCGAGCGCGTTGATGGACGCGGCGTCCAGCCACTGCACGTCGTCGACCAGGCAGACAACTGGCCGATGCTCCGCGAGCATCGACAGAAGACTCACGGTGCTCCCCGAGATCGAGAGCTGGTTGTCGTGGGCGGTCGGCGACAGGCCAAGTGCTCCACGGAGCGCGGTGGCCTGACTCTCCGGGATCCTGTCGATCTCGTCGAAGACCGGATGGAGCAGGCCGTGCAGCCCTGCGAATGGGAGCTGGCTCTCAGCATCGACACCGGATACTCGGAGGACCAACATGTCAGCCGCTTGTTCCGCCGCATAGTTCAGCAACGTTGACTTGCCGATGCCGGCTTCACCACTCAGCAGCAGCGCGTCGAAGCGTCCGCCGCGGACTCGTCTGAGAAGATGGTCGATTCTGTTCAGCTCAGGCCGCCGGCCGTACACCTTCGACGCGCGGTCCTCAGGCGCGCGGTCATCACGTTCGCTGGCTGCGGCGGGCTGTTGCATGGTCCCGTCTCGTTGCTCGTGCCGATGACGATGCGGCACGTCACGAATCCTCACGGCCCAACCCCTTCTGACAATCGTCTCTTTGCCGGCCTCTTAGGCCCGCGTCCTGAAGCAGAGCTTCTACGCGCTCACGGTGTGCCGGAGCTACGGTGGCCCAAGTCGTGCGGGCTGCACGGTTGTCGAGCTGCCCCATGGTCCCGAACCACCACCGGCCTTGGTGCTGTGCGAAAACCAGTTCACCGTGGATACCGATGGGCGAATGTGCTGCCAAGACGACGCGGTGGGCCGTACAGCGCGTGATCGCCCAACCGGCAATCCGGTTCCGCGCGAGCGGGTTCACTCGCAAGCCCAGGAGGAGCCCGGCGGTGAGCAGGTGCCCAGGGGTGGTCAGGGGCCTCTCGGCGAGGACGCAGCGCGCCCATTGGACGGCATCTTCACGACCAACAGGTGAGCAGAGACTGACGACGGCATCCTCGTAGTCGACGCGGTCCAAGGTTCTCAGATTCCTGACTGCCATCGGAAGGCAGGGACGCCTCCGCACCGTCATGAACTCGCCAGTCATCACTTCCTCCGAGGAAGGATCTTGCTCCACACCAACACTGAACCAGATGGTACATCATAGGTAGGGGTGTGATGTAGATCGACGAATTGGTTCCATGCGCCGACTTCGCCGAGTTTCATGCCCGGCTGATAGATGCACCGGCTGACGCGGTGTGGCAGGCGTTAGTGTTCCTGCCGATGGTGGAGCTCAAGATCCTTCGGGCCCTGATGGCGATCCATACGGCTCCGGCGCGACTCCGCCGACGGCGGGTATCCGCATGACTGGCACCTTGCTGGGGTCAGTGCCAGTTCCGATCCTTCGGTTCGACGCACCTCGTTATGCGCTGGCCGGCGGATCGGCAGACGATGGGTCAGCGATTCATCCGGTCCGCACCTGAACTGTGAAGCACTCCTCGCGTTCGGTTGACCGGGGGTGGGTGAAGGTCGCCATCGACTTTCGATTCTGTGATTTGCGAGGGCAGACGCTGGTCTGTACCGAGACGCGAGTGATCCCTACGGATCCCGGCAGGCGTCGCAGGCTGTCGGTCTACTGGAAGAGCGTCCCGGCCTTCTGGGCACTCACTCGCTCGGCTGATGACCGAGCTCGAGCAGGAAGTGATGGGCGCTGATGTCGTATCGCTCGCGGAGATAGAAGCGATGGGCGTCATGGCGGTGAACCCGACTGTCCAGGTCTATCGCAGTGCACCTCAGCTCTACCGCTCGGCCGCGGAGATGGCTGAGCAAGGCTGATCCCACTCCATGCCCGCGATGGCTCCTGGCCACCACCAGGTCGTCGATGTGCAGCTTCCGGTCCGAATAGGTCGTGGTCATCACCCGCCAGCCGGCTACGCCGACAGGCCCACCCGGCTCGAAGCAGACCGTGAACCTGAGGCCTTCCGGCTCAGCCTCCTTGGCAACTGCGCGGAATGTGTCAAGCGTCAGATGCGGTCGCAACTCGGCGAGGACCGGAAAAGCCTCCGTCCAGCGGTGGTCTCCGGCGCCGAGATCGTGGAACTCGAACAACGCTACTCCTACTCGTCGCGGCCAACTTTGCCGCAATGTACCAGATGGTTTACTGGCTGGCGAGCGCACTGTTAGGCATGTGGCGGAACCCGGAATCACTATGTACCATGTGGTTCATGTCTTCTATGAAGTCCGTCGACCTCGGTGACGTCGGTCAGTGGGAGTCGTTCGTTGCCGGCGTCCTCGGCGATGACGCCACACTCATAGTGAACATGGGGCCACAGCATCCTTCGACGCATGGGCCGATGCGATTCACCCTCGAACTGTCAGGCGAGACCATCGTCGACGTCCGGCCGGCAATCGGCTTCCTGCACACCGGAATCGAGAAGTCGATGGAGTACCGGACATGGACGCAGGCGGTCACCTTCTGCACGCGCATGGACTATGTCGCGCCCCTGTTCAACGAGGCTGTATATGTGAGGGCGGTCGAGGCTCTGCTCGGAATTGAGGATGACGTTCCTCAGCGCGCCCTTGATCTGCGGATCTTGGTGATGGAGCTCAACCGGATCACCTCCCATTTGGTTGCTATCGGCACCGGAGGGCTGGAGATCGGGGCACTAACTGTGATGACAGTCGCCATGCGTGAGAGGGAGCGATGCCTGGATGTGCTGGAAGCAGTCACCGGCCTGCGGATGAACCACGCGTACGTGCGGCCCGGGGGTGTGGCGATGGACCTGCCCCCTGGGGCGCTGTATCAACTCGACGAGTTGGTGGTCACCCTGCGGAAGCACATCCCGGAGATCGCCGCACTTTGTAATGGAAATCCGACGTTCCGAGCGCGCCTCTGCGACGTCGGTTACCTGTCGCTCGAGGCCTGCATGGCGCTGGGAGTTACCGGCCCTGTCCTCCGGTCGACTGGCTACGCCTGGGATCTACGCAGAACCCAGCCTTACTGGGGCTATGACACCTACGACTTCGACGTCGCGACCTGGGACACTGCGGACAGCTACGGGCGGTTCAGGATCCGATTGGAGGAGATCTGGCAGTCGCTTCGGATACTCGAACAATGCGTTCGGCGTCTGGGGGACCAAGCCGGACCGGTGATGGTGGCGGACAAGAAGATCGCCTGGCCGGCGCAGCTCGCGATCGGCGTCGACGGCCTGGGCAACTCGGCAGACCATGTCCGGCACATCATGGGCGAGTCGATGGAGGCGCTGATACATCACTTCAAGCTCGTCAGCGAAGGCTTTCGGGTACCAGCCGGCCAGGTGTACAGGAGCATCGAATCGCCGCGTGGCGAAATAGGCTGTCATCTCGTCTCGGATGGCGGCACCCATCCGTATCGCGCGCACATGCGCGATCCGTCGTTCAGCAATCTGCAGTCCGTTCCGATCATGTGTATCGGCGGCCAGGTCGCGGATTTCATCGTTGCGCTCGCCAGCATCGATCCCGTCTGTGGTGGCGTCGACCGTTGACCGATGAGGTCCAGAGCAAGAGGAGTATCGATGTCAGAATTTCGCAGTGCAATTGAGGCTCGCGACATCGACAGCGTGATCAAGTTGCTGTCGGACGACGTCGTGTTCCGGAGTCCTGTCGTCCATCGAGCGTATCGCGGCTGTGAGTCCGCCGGCGCCGTCATCGGAGCCGTTGCTGGGGTGTTCGAGGACTTCCGTTACGTGCACGAGTTTGCGACACCTGATGGGATGGGTGAGGCGCTGACCTTCCGTGCTCGGGTCGGTGACAAGGACATCGACGGGTGTGACTTCGTGATGCTCGACGACTCCGGCTCCGTCCGGGAGCTCATGGTCATGATTCGTCCCTTGTCAGGCCTGATGGCGCTGACCGACGCGATGCGCAGCATCCTCGAACGCGAGGGGTGAGTCGGATCATCACGAGTCTGATCACGTCATGAGGGCAACGGTCTCGATCATGATCGCTGCGCCGCCGGAGATGGTGTGTGCTCTGTACGCCGACTACTCGAGGTGGCCTGAAATCTTCCCGACGATCTCGCACGTTCGGCTGCTGTGGCACAAAGGCACGCAGGTGGATGTCGAAGTAACGCATCGGGAAGGCATGGTCGTCAACACGATGGACGTCCGGCCCCCGGGCCGGATTGATCTGTGGGAGCTGAAGCTCCGCTACAACGCATGGTTCAGCAATCGGTTCGAGTGCATTCCCGCCGGCACCCTCTTTACCGTGGATGGCCATATACGGCTAAAGGGCTGGGTCCGCTGGCTGAGCCCGCTCCTGGGCTGGTTCGTGCGACGTCAGATGAAGCGGTACCAGCTCTTGCCGATCAAACGAGTAGCCGAGGCCGATTTCCAGAAGCTGGCCAAGGACACCGAGAACATCGAAGATACGGGAGCTCGATAGCGGTCAGACCACCATCCGCGTCCTGCTCGGTCTGCTGCGCGGTGATGCCGGTGATGTCTCGCTGCTCGGCGGGGACCCGTGGCACGACAGGGCGGGCCTTACCCCCGGTTCGTGGACACGGTGGTGGATTTACGCCGCTGACGGGAGCGTAGCGGGGTAGAGGGTTTCGTAGGTGTTCGGGGATTGG
>NZ_SNWS01000011.1:0-302310 GCF_004362255.1 Kribbella sp. VKM Ac-2571 | reverse complement strand
GAGCGACCGACCTAGACCGTCACCCCGGCTCCCGCCGAGTCCCAACAGCAAGCACCATATCGGTGCCCACAGCAAGGATGGTGCCCTAGTGACCGGCTGGGACGACCTGGTCGGGCAGGAGCCCGCGGTCGCCGTACTGCGGAAAGCTGTCGAAGGCGCTGCTGCGGTACTGCGGGGTGAGCGAGGTCCTGCGGTCGCTGGGATGACGCACGCCTGGCTGATCACGGGACCACCCGGATCCGGCCGATCGAACGCGGGTCGGGCGTTCGCGGCCGCGCTGCAGTGCAAGAACGACGGCTGCGGCGAGTGCAACGAATGCCGTACGGCGCTGAGCGGCGCGCACCCGGACGTGTCGCTGATCCGCACCGAGCTGCTGTCGATCCGGGTCAGTGAGGTCCGCGAGCTGGTCCGCCGGGCTGCGATGAGCCCGACCCAGGGCCGGTGGCAGGTGATGGTCGTCGAGGACGCGGATCGGCTCACCGAGCAGGCCGCGGACGCGTTGCTGAAAAGCATCGAGGAGCCGTCGCCGCGGACCGTCTGGGTGTTGTGCGCGCCGACGGTCGAGGACGTCGTACCGACGATCCGGTCCCGCTGCCGCCTGCTGGTGCTGCGCACGCCGCCGGTCGCCGCGGTTGCGGACATGCTGAGCCGGACCCTCGACATCGGCCAGGACCTGGCCTGGTTCGCGGCGCGGGCCGCGCAGGGCCACATCGGCCGGGCGCGGGCGCTGGCCCGCGACGAGGCGGTGCGCGAGCGGCGGAACAAGGTGCTGGAGGTGCCGTTCGCGCTGCGCGATCTCGGGGCCTGCCTGAAGGCGGCGCAGCGGCTGGTGGAGGCGGCCAAGGAAGAGGCCAAGGCCAGCGCGGAGAAGGTCGACGAGAAGGAGCGGGCCGCGCTCGAGCAGGCGCTCGGCGTCGGCACGAAGGGCGCCCGGCCGCGCGAGGCGAACGCGGCGCTGAAGGAGCTCGAGGAGCAGCAGAAGGCCCGTGCCAAGCGGTGGGAACGCGACGTTCTGGACCGTTCGCTGGTCGACCTGATGGCGCTCTACCGCGATGTGCTGGTGGTGCAGACCGGAGCCGGCAGCGAGCTGATCAACGCCGAGCTGCAGCGCAACATCGAGCAGCTCGGGAGTCGGACGACGCCCGAGCAGACGGTACGCCGGATCGACGCGATCGCCATGTGCCGGGACGCGATCGAGGCGAACGTGGCGCCGCTGGTCGCGCTCGAGGCCATGACGGTCGGTCTGTTCGAGGGCCGCAGTGACGGCTTCACGATCCCCAGGCGCCCGCAGCGCTGAGTGGTGCGTCGCGCACGTCCGATAACTGGGCGGAACCTGTAACACCGAGACCGGCAAGTCCGATTACTGGGTGACGGGTCGGAGCAGTCCGCTCGGCCTCACTTGCCGCGAACGGACCCAGATGACCCAACCGCCCTCCGAGATGCAGCCTGTGCGGCAGTCGTTGCCGTCGGCTGAGTCTTGGCTGGAGGGTATTCCGGCGCCGAAGGGGCGGCAGGACGGGTACGCCGTTGCGGCATTCGCGGTCAGCCTGCCGGGGCTGGTGCCGATCGCGGTCGTGCTGGCCGGGGTGGCGCTGCGGCGGATCAAGCGCGCCGGCGGGCACGGGAAGCGGCTCGCGTACGGCGCTTTGGCGGTGTCGCTGTGCTGGGTGATCGCGATCGGTGTCGCGGTCACGCTCAACCTGGTCGCCGAGCACCGGCAGGGCATCGGCAGGACCGTGTCGATCTCGCAGGTGGAGGTCGGCCGCTGCTTCGACGCGGACCTGGAGGCCGCGACGCTGCGACTGGTACGGATCGCGGACTGCGCCACGGCGCACACCGGGGAGGCGTACGCGAAGGTGCAGGCCGCGCTGGTCGGGTTGTCGACCGCGCAGACCGGGACCGTCGCCACACAGCAGTGCGCCGGCGCGTTCGTGGAGTTCGTGGGGACGCCGTACGAACGGTCCGAGCTGGACATGTACTACGTCGTCCTCGAGGACCGCGCTGTTGCTGACGGCAACGTCCTGTGTCTGGTCGGCATGCCCGGGACCCACCTGACGGGTACGATGCGCGGATCACAGCGGTAATGCCCGCGGGGGATTCAGTGGGGGTAGCGTGAGTCAGCCACCGTACGGCCCGGAGCCGGAACGACCACAGGACGACCGGCCACAGGACAGGCCGCACGATCCGACGCGGGCGTTCCCGACCTACGGACGGCCGCAAGCGCCTGGGGGACCTGGAGCGCCCGGTAGTACGCCAAGTAATGCGCCCGGTAATGCGCAGGGTGGGGCGCCGTGGGCTGCGCCTGGGCAGCCGTCGTACGGGTCGCAGCAGTCGCCGTACGGGCAGGCACCCGGTGGTCCGGCGTACGGGCAGGGATACGGGCCCGGGCAGTATCCGCCGCCCGGGCAGGCGCCGGGGCCGTACGGCTACGGCTATGGGTACGGCGGTTACGGGTACAGCGGCTCGGGTGGGACGAACGGGCTGGCGACCGCGGCGCTCGTGACCGGGCTCGGCGGTTTCGTCATCGGGGTGTCAGCGCCGGTGGCGATCGGGCTCGGCATCGCCGCGCTCGTGCAGATCAAGCGGAGCCGGCAAGAAGGCAAAGGGATGGCGATCGCCGGTCTGGTGATGGGATCCCTGGTGACGCTCGGCTACACGCTGCTGATCGTCCTCGTCGTCGCGCTCGGTTCCTCCGACGACGACTACAGCGGTCCGGATCCGGTGACGTCGTCCACCTCGGGTCCGACCACGTACGTCGACGATCTGACGGTCGGCGAGTGCTTCGACGAGGGCGGAGAAGAGGACGAGGTGGTCCGGCAGCCCTGTCTGGCTGAGCACGACGGCGAGGTCGTGGGGGTCGTGACGCTTCCCGGTGCGACGTACCCGGGTGACAGCGCCATCAACAAGCAGGCTGACCGCGCTTGTGGACCGGTGTTCGGCACGTACGTGGGGAAGTCGCGTGACCAGTCCGAGCTGTATCTGGACTGGTGGACGCCCAGCAAAGGTGCCTGGAACGACGGCGATCACCGGGTTCTGTGCGCCGCGTTCGGCCCCGACGACGACAAACTCACCGGCACCGTGAAGAACAGCCATCGGTAGGGGCGTAACCCCCGCGCCGGGGGCGGTGAACAGGTTATTTACTGTGTAGGGCGACCACTTCCTGTGCAACGCCCCGTACTCTGACCCCGTGGGCATGGTGATGGCGGTGTCGTTCGAGCGGTACGGGCGGCTTTACTACCTTGACCCGGGTGAGTTTCGGCCCCGGGTGGGGGAGAAGGTGCTGGTGCCTACCGACGACGGCCCCGAGGTGGCGGAGTGTGTGTGGGCGCCGCAGTACGTGACCGAGGACATCGGTGGGCTGCCGTTGTGCGCGGGGATCGCGACCGCGACGGACCTGGACCGCGACGAGCAGAACCGGCAGCGGCGGGCGGACGCGCGGGTGATCGCCAAGCGGACGATCCGCGAGCACGACCTGCCGATGAAGGTGGTCGGGATCGATTTCGTCGACCGGCGCCCGGATATCGACCAGTTGGTGATCGTGTACTTCTCGGCGCCGCACCGGGTCGATTTCCGTGAGCTCGTCCGGGATCTGGCCCGGGCCTTGCGGGCGCGGATCGAGCTGCGGCAGGTCGGTGCCCGCGACGAGGCGCGGTTGCAGGGCGGTATCGGGCCGTGTGGGCGGGACCTGTGTTGCGCGACGTTCCTGAAGGACTTCGAGCCGGTCAGTGTGCGGATGGCGAAAGACCAGGACCTGCCGCTGAACCCGTTGAAGATCTCCGGTGCCTGCGGCCGCCTGATGTGCTGCCTGAAGTACGAGCACCCGCTCTACCAGGAGTTCAACGCGAAGGCTCCGGCGCTCGGGTCCGCGGTGGAGACCCCCGCGGGTGATGGAGTGGTGGTCGGGCACAACGTGCCGAGCGACACCGTGGTCGTCCGGCTCGCGGCCTCGGGCCGGCGCTGCGCGTGCAGCCGGGCCGACGTCTGCTCGCCGCGGCAGCAGTACGAGGCCTCCAGTACGACGACCCCGGACGCGGCACCCGTCGTACCCGAGACGAGTGCGGCGCCCGAGCAGCCGGAGCCGGCCGAGGAGCGGCGGGTGCGGAAACCACGCCGCCGGCGCCGCCTGCACCACGATGACGACGAGGGAGAAACCGGGCAGTGAGATTCCGCAAGTCGACCGTGCTGGTGGCAGCTCTTGCGGTGCTCGCGAGCGGATGTGGGGTAGCGAGTCGCGCGCAGGACGCCGACGGCGGTACGGCGCCCGGCGTCGGCAGCAACCCGCCCAGCGGACCGGTAGGCCCGATCCCGGCCGGGCTGGAGAAGTTCTACCAGCAGCAGCCGGACTGGGAGCGCTGCGGCACCAACCAGCAGTGCACGACCATCGAGGTCCCGCTGGACTACACCAAGCCGACCGGCCAGACGATCGAGCTGCGCGCCCGGAAGGTGCTCGCGAAGGACCGCGGCGGCCGGATCGGCACGCTGTTCATCAACCCGGGCGGCCCCGGCGCGTCCGGGCAGGACTTCGCCGCGCAGGTGCCGATGCTGTTCGGGTCGTCGCTGCTGCGGAAGTTCGACATCATCGGCTGGGACCCGCGCGGCGTCGGCGAATCCACTCCGGTGAAGTGCCTGGACACCGCGCAGCTGGACGCGATGATCGCCGCCGACGGCAGCCCGGACACTCCCGCCGAGGTCGCCGACGTCGAAAAGCAGGCCAAGACCTTCGTGGCCGGCTGCAAGCAGCGCTCCGGTGAGCTCCTGCCGCATGTGAACACCAAGGACGCGGCCCGCGACATCGACGTACTGCGCGGCATCGTCGGGGACCCGCAGCTCTACTACCTGGGCATGTCGTACGGCACCTACCTCGGTGCGACGTACGCCGAGTTGTTCCCGAAGAACGTCGGCCGGCTGGTGCTGGACGGCGCCGTCGACCCGGCGATCTCTTCCCAGCAGATGGGGATGGCGCAGGCGAAGGGCTTCGACAAGGCGCTGGACGCGTTCGCGGAGGACTGTGCGCAGCGCTCCTGCAAGCTGGGCAGCAGCAAGAACGAGGTGCTGGCCAAGGTCGACAAGCTGATCAAGGACAGCGACGCGCACCCGCTGCCGGGCGACGGGCAGCGCCAGGTCACACAGGCCCTGGTCATCCTCGGTCTGGTCTACCCGCTGTACCTGAAGGAGTTCTGGCCCCGGCTCGAGGACGCCGTCGTCGACGGGCTCGCCGGGAACGGCGCGCGGCTGCTCGCGATGGCCGACGAGTACACCGACCGCAAGCCGTCCGGGTATGCCGACAACGCGAACGAGGTCCAGATCGCGGTCAACTGTTCCGACCGGCCGGACGTCACGTCGATCGCGCAGCTCCAGGCGGAGGTGCCGGAGTTCAAGGCCGCCTCACCGCGGTTCGGGGAGTTCCTCGCCTGGTCGTCGGCGTCCTGCATCAACTGGCCGGTGAAGCCGACGGACAAGCCGCACGAGATCAAGGCGGCCGGCTCGAAGCCGATCATGGTCCTCGGTACGACGCGCGACCCGGCCACGCCGTACGAATGGGCGGTCGGCCTCGCGCACCAGCTCGAGAACGGCATCCTCGTCACCCGCGAGGGCGACGGTCACACGGCATACCTGTCGGGCAACGCGTGCGTGAAGAACGTCGTGGAGAGCTACCTCGTGCAGGGCAACACGCCCGCCGCCGACATCAAGTGTTAGGACGCGTCTCCCGGCCCCACGCCTACTGCGCGGCACTCGGCGGGCACCTCGCCGAGCGGGAGCGAAGGGAACGATGACACCACATCGACCCCTCCGCTCCCGCTCGCCGAAGCACTCCGCCGAGCACCTGCTCGCGACGGCGTGGGACCGGGAGACACGCCCTAGTTCGGGCGGTCGTCGCCCGGGTCGACCGGGAGTTTGAGGGTGTCGGTGGCGTGCTGGAGGACGGCGCGCAGGCCGGCCTCGTCCTGCGGGCGGCCGCCGACGGTGATTTCGACCGCTGACGTCTCGCCGTCGTCGAGCGAGACCCAGCGCGACAGACCCATCCGGGGACCGCGGCTCTTGTCGACGTACGTGTAGACGAGTGTGCCGTTGTCGCGGCTGAGCACCTTCAGGCCGCTCTCGTCGATGCTCCGCTCACGGTTCGCGACCAGCTGGTCGGGGCTCTGCTTGCTGCCCCGCGTGTCGAACCGGATCTGCCAGACACCGGTCGGGTCGACGAACTTCGGGCGGGTGCCGCTCTGAGCGCTCTTCCACCCGGCCGGGACCTCGGACGACACCGGGTCGTCGTCGGTGCCGAAGTTCTGTACGACGTACTGCAGCCCGTCGGCTTGCAGCCCGTCCCCACGGCTCGGGGTGCCGGACGGCGACGGAGTCACGATCCCCACCGGCGTGTCGTGGGCGGTGAACGGATTGCCACCGTTCACGGCGACGACTGTGCCGAACACGGCGACACCGACGGTCATTCCCGCCAGCGTCATCAGCAGCGCCTGGTGCCTGGGCGTGAGCATCCCGACCTCGCTTCCCTCTCTCCGGGCCGATTATCCCCGACGAGAGGGGCGTCACCGCAAACTGCCGCGTACGCTGGCACGTCGTGGAGATGTCCGATGCCGCGTTCCGGCAGGCCTTGCGACGCTATGACGACGGTACGGCGGAACGCGCCGATCTGAAACTGCTCACCAAAGAACTGCTGCAACGGCTGGTCGCGAAAGCACCCGGCCACGCGGTCGAGGTACGAGTCCCGCCGTACGGCGCCGTGCAGTGCATCGAGGGCCCGCGACACACTCGCGGTACGCCGGGCGCGGTCATCGAGATGCCGCCGGACCTGTGGATCGACGTGGCCCTCGGCCGCATCGCCTGGCCCGACGCCCGGATGACCGGCAAACTCCGCGCCAGCGGCGAACGCACCGACCTGTCCGCCCTGCTCCCCCTCGTCCCGCATTTGCCTGGCTGACCCACGAAATCGGGGGTTCCGCACCCTTATTCGGGGTGCGGAACCCCCAACTTGCTGGGTCAGCCAGGCAAATTGCCGGGTCAGCGGCCCCCTGTACCGCTGGCCCAGATCGGGGTGCGGCCGTAGACGACCACCAGGTTGCCGTCGTTCTGCATCTGCAGGACGGAGCCCTTGCGGACGCTCTTGGAGGACCAGAGCGCGCGCTTCGTGGCGCTGTAGACGACGAAGTTGCCGTCCTGCTGCATGACGGCGTACGCGCCCTTGCTGATCGTCTTGGTGCTCCAGATCGGGGTCTTGCCGTTCTTCACGATCACCGCGTTGCCGTCGGTCTGCATCTGCAGCCGGAAGATCCGGTTGGGCGAGACCAGCAGGTCGTACGCCTTCAGGACCCGGCCGGAGCCGAGCGTGCCGATCACCATGTGGCGGTACCAGACCGCCTTGTTGCGGATGTTGTAGATGACCAGGTTGGAGTCGTTCTGCACCGCGAGGTATGCGCCGGTGCTGCCGCCGGTGTTGCTGGCCCAGACCGGCGTCCGGCCGGAAACGACCACCAGGTTGCCGTCGCGCTGCATGATCAGTGTCGAGGACTTGCGGTTCGTCATGCTCGCCCAGAGTGCGGTACGGCCCTTGTACAGCACGGCGTTACCGTCGGTCTGCATGATGAGCGTGTAAACCCCGTTGGGAGACCGGCGGTACTGCCCCGGTTTCAGGTACTGGCCCGGCTTGAGCACCGACGACACGGCGGTGGCGCTGGTGACGACAGTCGGTGCGGCCTGTGCCGCGGTGGGAACAAGCAGGGTGGCGCCGGCGGCCGCGCCTGCGGCCAGGGTGGCGAGCAGCCGGGTGCGCGCCGACTTGATCGAGATCATGCGGTTCTTTCTCCGATTCCCGAGGACCGGCCGGGCTCCTCCCGGGCCGGTGAGATTGACGCCCTGGGCAACCAATCGGTTCCACGGTAGGGAGGCATCGGGTCCCCGGCCGAACGATTCGATACTGGTCGAAAGGGCGGCCGGAAATCAGGTTCGTCCCAGCTGGTCGGACCTGTCACTATGTCCCGGTGGCAGCAAGTCTGAGTGCGCGGCTGGCCCGGTTGCGTGTCGATCTGACTCCGTGGCGTGGTTCCCGCGATTTCCGCATCCTGCTCGTCGCGGGGTCGGTGTTCTTCCTCGGCGGCATGGTCGGGTACGTCGCCCTGCCGTACCAGCTCTACCAACTCACCGGATCGAACTTCGCGGTCGGCGCGATGGGCCTGGTGACGATCGTCCCGCTGATCGTGTTCGGCCTGTACGGCGGTGCGCTCGCCGACCACGTCGAACGCCGCACGCTGCTCGTGTCCACCGGCCTCGCGCAGGTCGTGATCTCCGCGCTGATGGTCGCCAACACGCTGCTCCCGCACCCGCAGGTCTGGCTGATCTACGTCTGCGGCGGGCTGAACGCGATCGCTACCTCGCTGCAGCGGCCGTCGCGGGAAGCGCTCCTTCCGCGGGTGGTGAAGCACCAGGAGATTCCGGCCGCGGTCGCGCTGAGCTCGCTGACCTCGCAGATCGGGCAGCTCGCCGGTCCGGCCCTGGGCGGTGTCCTGGTCGGATCGGTCGGCGTGACCTGGGCGTTCTCGGTCGAGCTGGCCGGCATCGTGTTCGCGACGCTGCTCTACGCCCGGCTCGGTTCGTACCGCGCCGGCGAGCAGTCCACGGCGCCGAGTCTGCGGGCGATCGGCGGCGGCATCGTCTACGCGTTCCGCCGCAAGGACCTGCTGGCGACGTACCTGGTCGACATGGTCGGGATGTTCCTGGCGATGCCGATCGTGCTGTTCCCGGCGTTCGCGACGGACATCCTGAAGGAACCGAAGCTGCTCGGCCTGCTGTACAGCGCGGAGGCGATCGGGGCGATGTGCGCCAGCCTGACCAGCGGCTGGGCGAAACACGTCCATCACCAGGGGCGGGCGGTGGTGCTGGCCACGATCGGCTGGGGCGCCGCGGTCGGGATCGCCGGGCTGGCGCCGAACATCTGGTTCGCGATCGCGTTCTTCGCGGTGGCCGGCGCGGCCGACATGGTGTCGGTGCTGTTCCGTTCGGTGATCTGGAACCAGACGATCCCCGACGAGATGCGCGGGCGGCTGGCCGGGATCGAGATGCTCGGCTACTCGCTCGGACCGCTCGGCGGTCAGGCCCGCTCCGGGCTGGTCGCGGACCTCACCACGGTCCGGACCGCGATCGTCAGCGGCGGCGTGCTGTGTGTCGCCGGCGTGGTCGCCACGTCCGTCTGGCTGCGCGAGTTCTGGCGGTACGACGCCCGTACCGACGAACACGCGGTCCGCGAAAGAGAGCTCCGGTCTGCGGGTTAAGGTCTGAGTCATCATGCGTATCCGCCGGGTAGTGACTGCCTCCGCGCTGACCGTCGTACTGCTCGCGGGCTGTAGCGGTCCGGCGGACGAGGACTCGCCGAGCGTGCCGCCGCTGGTGTCGATGAGCACCGCACCGAACTCGGAGACCCCCTCGCCGACGCCTTCGGTGACGCCGTCCGAGACGCCGTCGGAGACGTCCAAGGTCGCCGACACGTTGTGCGTGCGGATGGACCCCACCTTCGTGCAGACCACGCTCGCGGTGCCGGTTGCGAACATCCAGCCCAAGGCACCGCCGGCCGAGCTCGGCATCCCGACGTACGACGTGTGTCAGTTCGCGCTCAGCGCCAGCCCTAACGGCCCGGTGCTGAGGGTCGGAGTCTCGGTGCTTCCGGCTACGAAGGCGATGCTGGCGGCGACCCAGAAGGCGTACGCCGCGCATCCGCGCGAGCCTGCGCTGCCCGCCAAGGTCGGCCAGGGCGGGTACGGCACGAGTACGTTCCTGGTGTTCCTGCTGGGCGGCAAGATGTACAAGCTCTCCGGTCCGCAGGCGACCCTTGCGAAGTACGTCGCGCTCGGCCAGGAGGTCGTGCGGCAGGCTCCGGGGCTGCCGGACGCCGAGCGGCTGATCACGCGCCCCGAGTGTGATCGCGGTACGGCGGCGGCCGAGAAGGTGCTGGGCGCACCGGCGATGGCCCGGCGCGACGGTCAGACCCTCCTCGGCGACCCGGTCTGCGGCTGGATGACCTCGACGAGCGTGGTGTCGACCTCGGTACGCCGGGAGCGGGACGCCAAGGCGCTGATGGCCCCGATCCGCAAGCTCGCGACCTCGCAGTCCATCCCGCTCGGCGACGAGGGGTACGTCGACACCGCCACCGGCCGTACGACGATCCGCGTCGGCGACGACAAGATCGTCGACCTGGTCCCCCTCCCCGCCCGCGCGATCAACCCGGACCTGATGACCCAGTTCGCCCTCGCGATGTCCCCCGTCTACACCCGCTGAACTCCAACTTTGAGAAGCCACCGACCGTTTTCGTCGTCGATTCTTGGTTGGTGGCTTCTCAAAGTTGGGCGGTCGGGCTGACCTTCGCGATGGTGGTGATGGCTTCGGTGATTTCGGTGGGGGTTCGGGCGGCGTAGCCGAGGACCAGGCCGGGGGCGTGCGGGAGTTGACAGTGCCACGAGAGGGGATGGGTTTTGACGCCGGCTTCCAGAGCGGCCGCGGCCAGTTCTGTGTCGTCGCCCTCGGCTCGATCGGTGAAGGTGATCGTGAGGTGCAGGCCGGCGGCGGCGCCGTGGATGGTTGCGGTGGGCAAGTGGTTGCGGATGGCGGCGACCATCGCGTCGCGGCGGGTGCGGTGCCGGCGGCGGAGGAAACGGAGCTGGCGCTCGAGTTCGCCGGACTCCATCAGAGCGGCGAGGGTGAGTTGCGGGAGACCCGCGTTGCCGAGGTCCGCCAGGCGCTTGCGGGCGATCAGTTCTTCCTTGTACTGCGGGGGTGCGAGCATCCACCCGATCCGTAGTGCGGGGGCGAGCAGCTTGGACACGCTGCCGGTGTAGATCACCTGGTCGGGCAGCATCGCGCGGAGCGCGGGGACCGGCGGCCGGTCGTACCGGTGCTCGGCGTCGTAGTCGTCCTCGATGACCAGTCCGCCGTCCGTCGCCCACTGGATCAGCTCGCGACGACGCTCGCCGTCCAGTACGACGCCGGTCGGGAAGTGGTGCGCCGGTGTCACCATCACCGCGCCGGCCCCGGAATTCCGCAGTACGTCGACCTGCAGCCCGCGATCGTCGACGGGGATCGGCGGCGTCCGCATGCCCCAGTTCTGCAGGTGCTGACGGGAACCGAGCGAGCCGGGGTCCTCGACCGCGATCTCGTGGATGCCGTGCCGGTCGAGCATCTGGGCCACGAGCCCGATCGCCTGGGCCACGCCGGCCACGATGATCAGGTCGTCCGGGTCCGCGGTGATCCCGCGGTACTGCGCCAGCCAGGCCGCGACCGCACGTCGCAACGTCGGCGTACCCGCAGGATCGCCGTACCCGAAATCGGCCGACTCCAGGTTCGCCAGCACTGCTCGCTCCGCGCGCAGCCAGGCGCTTCGCGGAAACGCCGCGAGGTCGGGTACCCCGGGTGTCAGGTCGATCCGCGCCGGCAGATCCCGCAACCGGTCGAACACGTCGTCGGCCACCACCAGGCTCTCCCGCCCGACGGAGCGTGGGCCCTCGGACGTTCGGACGTCACCGAGCATCGGGGCGGCGACGACGACAGTTCCGCGGCGGCCGTGGGTCGAGACGTGGCCGTCCTCGGTGAGGCGCTGGTACGACTCGGTGACCACACCTCGGGAGAGTCCGAGGTCGGTCGCGAGAGTGCGAGTCGCCGGCAGGCGGGTGCCGACCGGGAGGTGGCCGGTGGAGATGGCCGTCCGCAGCCGATCGGTGAGCCAATCCGCGAGACCGCCGGGCGGTGCGTCGGCCGGGTCGAGCTGGAGGAAGTCCGCCCCGCCATTGGACCTGCCACTTATCGCCGGATTGGACCTGTTCACAGGACCATTGTGGCGCGACCTTGGAGGTATGGGAACCGACTACGTCCACGGCTACACCCCGGCGGAGACCCGCCGGCTGTCCGACCAGGCCGGCACGCTCGCCGACCTGCTGCACGGCGGCACCACCTACCCACCCGGCAGCCGCGTGCTGGAGGCCGGCTGTGGAGTGGGAGCACAGACCGTTCAGCTGGTCACGCGAAGCCCCGGCATCGACCTGGTCTCGATCGATATCTCCGAAGCGTCGCTCGCCCAGGCCAAGGCCCGGGTCGCCGAACACGCGCCGGACGCGACCGTCGACTGGCGGCACGCGGACCTCCACGACCTGGCCGGTGAGAAGTTCGACCACGTCTTCGTCTGCTTCGTCCTCGAGCACCTCGCCGACCCTGTTGCCGCACTCGTCGGGCTCCGCGGTCTCCTCAATCCCGGCGGCACGATCACCGTGATCGAGGGCGATCACGGGTCCGCGTTCTTCCACCCGCGCAGCGGGCAGGCCCAAGCCGTCATCGACTGCCTCGTCGACCTGCAGGCTTCGGCGGGCGGCGACTCGCTGATCGGCCGACGGCTCCAGCCGTTGCTCGAGCAGGCCGGGTACGCCGACGTACAGGTCGGACCGCGCACCGTGTACGCCGACCGGACCCTCCCGCACCTCGTCGACGGGTTCACCCGCAAGACCTTCGTCGCGATGGTCGAGTCCGTCCGCGACCGCGCGATCGCCGCCGGCCTGCGCACCGAGACCGAGTGGGCCGCAGGCATCCGCGACCTCGAGAAGTCCGCCGAGCCCGGCGGCACGTTCCACTACACGTTCTTCAAAGGAGTGGGCACGACATGATCGCCTTCCTCGTCCTGATCGGATTGACCTGCTGGGCCCTCAATCGCAATCGGCGCAGGCAGCTCCGGCCGACGATCGGCGGCCGCACCGACCGCGATCTGCAACGGCTGGTCGCCGATCTCAGGGCATGTTCATGAACGCCTGGTAGACAAGGGGTATGGCCCCGACTGAGCAGCTCGAGATCGAGACGAAGTACGACGTCGACACGAGCACGCCCCTGCCGGCGCTGCACGAGCTGCCGGGAGTCGCGAGCGTCGCGCAACCGGTCGAGCTCGACCTGGAGGCGGTGTACTACGACACGCCTGAGCTCGACCTGGCTGCGAACAAGGTGACGCTTCGCCGACGTACCGGCGGCGAGGACGACGGGTGGCACGTGAAGTTTCCGGCGTCGTCCGGTGGACGGCTCGAGGTTCGATATCCGCTCGGCTCGGCGGGCACCGTGCCGATCGCGGTCGTCCGTACGGTGCGCGTGCATGTCCGCGACCAGCCGTTGGCGCCGGTCGTGACGCTGCAGACCCGACGCATCGTCCATCGGTTGCTCGACGCGGACGGCGGTGTCCTCGCGGAGCTCGCCGACGATCACGTGACGGCGACGGTCGAGGGCGGCGATCCGGAGAGCTGGCGGGAGTGGGAGGTCGAGCTGGTCGACGGCGACGGCGTGCTGCTCGAGGATGCGGGTGAGTTGCTGAAGGCTGCGGGCGCTCGTCCGGCGAGCGGTCCGAGCAAGCTCGCAAGGGCACTCGGCGATCGCGTTCCGGCGTACGACGAATGGACCTTGCCCAAGAAGCCGCGGACGTCGGACCTGTTCCGTGCGTACGCCGGTGCACAGGTGCAGGCGATCCGCGAACGGGATCCCGAGGTACGGCGGGACGTCCCGGACTCGATCCACAAGTTCCGGGTCGCGACGCGGCGGCTGCGGTCGGCACTGGCGACGTACCGTCCGGTGATCGACCGTGCGGTCGGTGACCCGTTGCGGGCCGAGTTGAAGTGGCTGGCCGGTGAGCTCGGGGTTGCTCGAGACGCGGAGGTGCAGCGTGAGCACTTCGCGGCCGAGGTCGCGGAGCAGCCGGTCGAGCTGGTGATGGGCCGCGTCGCGGGGCGGATCGACGACCATCTGCGGCAGGTCTACAAGGACGGACGGGCCGGGGCGCTGGCCGCGCTGGAGAGTCCGCGGTACTTCCGGTTGCTGGATGCTTTGGACGAGCTGGTCGCGAATCCGCCGTTGACTGACGACGACCGGAAGGCGAGCAAGCAGATCGGCGACCTCCTCGAACACGACTACCGGCGGATGCGGAAGGCGGTACGCCGTTCGCAGCAGGCCGAGACTGTCGCGGAGCAGGACCACGAGCTGCACGAAGTACGCAAGGCGTCGAAGCGCCTGCGGTATGCCGCTGGGTCCGCCGTACCCGTCCTGTCCGACGAAGCCGCCGACCTGGCCGCCCGCGCCGAGGAGGTCCAGGAGATCCTCGGCGAACACCAGGACTCGGTCGTCTCCCGCGAACTCCTCCACCACCTCGCCCTGCAGGTCTACGCCGAAGGCGGCAACCCCTTCACCTACGGCCTCCTCCACGCCACCGAACAATCCCGAGGCAACACCTCCCGCGAAGCGTTCTACAAACTCTGGCCCACCCTCAAATTCACCATGTAATACCCCCGCGATTGCCGGGTTCCACCGGGTCTTTCCGGAAGATTTCTGGCGGCTGGTGACGGATTTGTTCCGGAAAGGGCTGGACGTGCGAGACGGACCCGGGGGGAGGGGGCCGGGTCCGTCTCTGGGGGCGGGGGTGGGGCTGCCAGGCAGGACCGCGTCGAATCAGCAGGGCCTGCCTGACAGGTCTTTCAGTGGTGGACCGCCTTCTCGGCGCCGGCGCCGGTGAGGGAGCGGACCTCCATCTCGGCGAAGCGGTCGACGTCGACCGGCTCCTTGCTCGTGATCGTGCCGAGCCAGCCGAGCAGGAACGCCAGCGGGATCGAGACGATGCCGGGGTTGTCCAGCGGGAACCAGTGGAAGTCGATCCCGGTGTCGGTGATCATCGACAGGCTCTTGTGAGTCTTCGCGTCCACCTTGCCGGAGACGACCGGGCTGAAGACGATCAGGATGATCGTCGAGGCCAGACCGCCGTAGATGCTCCACAAAGCGCCGCGGGTGTTGAAGCGCCGCCAGAACAGCGAGTACAGGATCGTCGGCAGGTTCGCACTCGCCGCGACCGCGAACGCCAGGGCCACCAGGAAGGCGATGTTCTGGCCGTTCGCGAAGATGCCGCCGATGATCGCAACGATGCCGATCACGACCGCGGTGTACCGCGCCACGCGGACCTCGCCGTCGCCGCTGATCTGGCCCTTCTTGATGATCTGGCCGTAGATGTCGTGTGCGAACGACGTACTCGCGGTGATCGTCAGACCGGCGACCACGGCCAGGATCGTCGCGAACGCGACCGCCGAGATGACACCGAGCAGCACCTCACCACCGAGCTCGAAGGCGAGCAGTGGCGCGGCCGAGTTCGCCTTGCCGGGTGCGGCCTTGATGCGGTCCGGTCCGACGATCGCGGCAGCGCCGTACCCGAGGACCAGCGTGAACAGGTAGAAGATGCCGATGATCCAGATCGCCCAGCTGACACTGCGGCGTGCTTCCTTGGAGTCCGGCACCGTGTAGAACCGCATCAGCACGTGCGGCAGGCCGGCGGTGCCGAGCACCAGGGCGAGCGCGAGCGAGATGAAGTCCAGCTTGGTGACGCCGGTGACGCCGTACTGGAGACCCGGGCTGAGCAGCTTCTCGCCGGCCGCCGGGCTCTTGTCGACGGCCGCACCGAGCAGGCCGGACAGGTTGAAGGTGTACTTCGCCAGCACCCAGATCGTCATGATTCCGGCGCCGATGACCAGCAGCACGGCCTTGACGATCTGCACCCAGGTGGTGCCCTTCATGCCGCCGACCAGGACGTAGGTGATCATCAGGATGCCGACCACCGCGATCACGATGCTCTGCCCGGCCCGGTTGCTCACGCCGAGCAGCAGGGCGACCAGACCCCCGGCGCCTGCCATCTGCGCCAGCAGGTAGAAGAAGCAGACGCCGAGGGTCGAGATCGCGGCCGCCATCCGGACCGGCCGCTGCTTGAGCCGGAACGACAGTACGTCGGCCATCGTGAACCGGCCGGTGTTCCGGAGCAGCTCGGCGACCAGCAGCAGCGCGACCAGCCAGGCCACCAGGAAGCCGATGGAGTACAGGAAGCCGTCGTACCCGTTCAGCGCGATCGCGCCGGCGATGCCGAGGAACGACGCGGCGGACAGGTAGTCGCCGGCGATCGCGATGCCGTTCTGCGGGCCGGTGAACGACCGGCCGCCGGCGTAGAAGTCGGCCGCGGTCTTGTTGTTCCGCGACGCCCGGAAGACGATCGCCAGCGTGGCCAGCACGAACAGTGCGAAGATCACGATGTTGACGGTCGGGTTACCGATGTCCGTTGCCAGCGGCAACATGAGCGGGGCGGTCACTGCGGTGCTCCCTCGATCTGGTGGCGCAGCTTCTCGGCGTCCGGGTCGATCCGGCGGTCCGCCCAGCGGACGTAGATCATCGTGATCGCGAACGTCGACACGAACTGCCCGAGGCCGAACAGCAGGGCCACGGTGATGTTGCCGCCGCCGATCCTGTGCGACATGAAGCCGTGCGCGTAGTCGGCGAGCAGGACGTAGACGAAGTACCAGACCAGGAACAGCGCGGTCATCGGGAACACGAAGCGCCGGAACCGGCGACGCAGCTCGGAGAAGTCCGGTGACAACTGGACATCCCGGTACGTCGTCAGGTCGCGATCGCGCATATCACTCATCGCGTGGACCTCCAGGGATAAAGCCGGGCGGTATGGAGCCGGCGTGGCAACTGTGGCCTGGGTCACGGTGCTCCCGACAGCACCGGCGCGCATCGGTCGCTCAGCGGACCACACCAGTCGCTCGGTGGATCACTCAGCTGCGGTGAACGGTAGGAATCCCGGGACGAACGGTCACCGGGACGGCAGGCCCCGGTCGACATCGACGGCCTCGGGGGTGTGGAGCCGGACCATGCTGCGGGCCGTGCCGGCCGGGATACGGTCCGGGGTGAGCTTGGAGACCACGATGACGGTTAGGAACGCGAGCGGCATCGTCCACGCGGCCGGCTGCCCGACGAGCGCCCGCGGCCAACCGCCTTGCGGCGCGCCGGACACGTTCACGAGCGCGGCCGCGCTGGCCGCGATCCCGCCGACGACCAGGCCGGCCGCGGCGCCGGTCGTCGACATCCGCCGCCACCAGATCCCCAGCACCAGCAGGGGGCAGAACGTCGACGCGGCCAACGCGAACGCGAGTCCCACGGTGTCCGCCAGGCTCAGCGCGCCGGTCACCGTGAACGCCAGGTACGGCACGATCATCGCGATCAGCGCCGCGATCCGGAAGCTGTTCACCGCGACGTAGTCACCACCGGTCCACCGGTGCAATCGGCTCCGCAACAGGTCCTGGTCGATCACGCCGGCGATCGCGACGGTCAGTCCCGACGACGTCGACAGGAACGCCGCGAACGCCCCCGCCGCGACCAACGCACCGAGCAGATCCCCTGTGGTACCAGGGAAAACCCGGCCGGGCAGCTCGAGTACGACGGTGTCCCCGCCCGTGCTCACCAGGTCTGGCGCGAACGTCCGCCCGAGTACGGCGTACATCGGTGGGAAGAGGTAGAACAGCCCGAGCAGCGCCAGTACGACGACAGTTGTACGCCGGGCCGCGCGGCCGTCGGGGTTCGTGTAGAAGCGGACCAGGACGTGCGGGAGCCCCATCGTCCCGAAACAAAGGGCCAGGAGCAACGAATAGGTCGCGTACAGCGGGTGGTCGCGACCGCCCGCGCGGGACAGCGGCTCGGCCCATTCGGCGGCTGCTCCGTGCAACGAGTCGAGCACTCCGACGGGCTGGTGCCAGACGAGCAGGATGACGAAGATCGGCGTCGCGAGAGCGGTCAGCTTGAGCCAGTACTGGAAGGCCTGGACGAACGTGATCGACCGCATCCCACCCGCGGCCACGTTGATCACCACGATCACCGCGACGATCATCGCGCCCACCTCCGGCGGCGCGCCCGTGACGGTCTGGACCGCGAGACCGGCGCCGTGCAGTTGCGGCAGGAGGTAGAGCGTCCCGATGCCGACCACGAGCCCGGCGCAGATCCGACGTACGACGGGGGACTCGAAGCGGGTCTCGGCGAAGTCGGGCAGCGTGTACGCACCGGACCGGCGCAGCGGAGCGGCGACCAGGACCAGCAGCATCAGGTAGCCGACGGTGTAGCCGACCGAGAACCACAGCATGTCGGCGCCGTTCACCAGCACGAGCCCGGCGACGCCGAGGAACGACGCCGCGGACAGGTACTCGCCGCTGATCGCCGACGCGTTCCAGCGTGGGCTGACCGCGCGGCTGGCGACGTAGAAGTCGCTGGTGGTCCGCGAGATCCGCAGGCCGAACAATCCGATCCCGATCGTTGCCACGACCACCAATCCGATCGCGGTCAGGCTGAGCGCCGGAGACATCGCTACTGCCGCCCCACGAACTCGGTGAACTCTGCTTCGATTCGCTCGGCGTTCCGGACGTAGATGCGAGCGGCGACGTAGACGACCGGGTACACCAGGATGCCCAGGATCACCCAGGGCAGGGGGAGGCCCAGTACGGACAGCGTGCGGGTTGGCGGGACCAGCCAGAACAGCAGCGGGAAGCTGCCGAGCACGAGCACCACGCTGCCGATGACGGCCAGAGTGAGTCGTAGCTGGGACTGGATCAGCGACTGCATGTAGACCTGGCCGAGGCGGGTCTGCTCGTCGATCTCGCGCGTACCGGTGGGCATGATCGGACGCCGGGCCGCGCTCGTCCGCGGGCTGGTGACGCGGACCCTGCGTGGTCCTTCCGGTGTACTCATGTCAGCTCAGGTCATCTCAGCGAGGTCGAACGGACCAGGAGGTCGCGGAGCTCGCGTGTGTGCCGGCGGCTGACCGGGAGCCAGTCGTCCCCGACCCGGACCGCGCAACGGCCGCTGTCGACCCGCATCTCGTCCACGTGCTGCAGAGCGACCAGGGTGCTTCGGTGAATCCGGGTGAAGCCTGCGTCCCGCCAGCGCTCTTCCAGCGTGCTGAGCGGGATGCGAACCAGATGCGAGTTCTGGCCGGTGTGCAGGCGGGCGTAGTCGCCCTGTGCTTCGACGTACCGGACCGTGGAGCGCTGCACGAACCTGGTGACACCGGCCAGCTCCACCGGGATCACCTCGTCGTCGGTCTCCTCCGGTGAGGGCAGCGCGGGCGCTGCTCCGTGGGTGACGACGCGCTGGATCGCCTGGGACAGGCGTTCCGGGCGCACCGGTTTCATCACGTAGTCGGTGGCCTCCAGCTCGAACGCCGCCACCGCGTGCTCGTCGTACGCCGTGACGAAGACGATCTGCGGGCGGCTGGCGAACTTGGACAGCACCTTGGCCAGGTCGATGCCGTCCAGCCCGGGCATCTTGATGTCGCAGAACACCACGTCCAGGTCGCTGGCCTGCAGGATCTTCAGCGCGTCCGGTCCGTTGGAAGCCGTCCGGATCTCGCCGATCCGGGAGTCCTGGCTCAGCAAGTACACCAGTTCGGCCAGCGCGGGCTCCTCGTCGTCCGCAACCAGCGCGCGCAGGGGAGAGTCGGCCATGAAACGAACACTACGGCGATGCATGCACTCCTGAGGAGTATTTGGGGATACGGAACGTCACCTTGGTTCCGGCCTCCACGGCGGTTTCCACGACCAGGCCGTACGTGTCGCCGTACACCTGCCGCAGCCGGGCGTCGACATTGCCGAGGCCGACCGAGTCACTGCCTGACCCGCCGGACAGGGCCGCTCGGATCACCTCCGGGTCGCTGCCGGCCCCGTCGTCCTCGACGCTGATCTCCGCCTCGTTGATCTGGTCGCGCGCGCGGATCGTGATGTGGCCGACTCCCGTCGTACCCTCAAGGCCGTGGCGTACGGCGTTCTCCACCAGGGGCTGGACGACCAGGAACGGGATGACCACCGGCAGCACCTCAGGAGCGATCTGCAGCGACACCTTGAGCCTGTCGCCGAAGCGGGCCTGCTCCAGCACCAGGTAGCGCTCCACATTGCGCAGCTCGTCTGCCAGCGTCGTGAACTCGCCCCCACGCCGCAGGGCGTAGCGGGAGAAGTCTGCGAACTCCAGGAGCAGCTCACGCGCCCGCTCTGGGTCGGTGCGTACGAACGACGCTATGGCCGCCAGAGCGTTGTAAATGAAGTGCGGGCTGATCTGGGCGCGTAGTGCGCGCAGCTCGGCCTCCATGGCCCGGGTGCGTTCCTTGTTGAGCTCGGCGAGCTCTACCTGGCCAGAGACCCACCTGGCGACCTCCTCAGTCGCTCTCACGAGTGCTGCCGAGGTGTTGTTGCTGTACGCCACCAGTACGGCGACCACGCGCTCCTCGATGACGATCGGCGCGACGACCGCCGTACGGATCGGGCATTGCGGGTCGCCGCACGCCACATCATGCGCGCCGAGTACCGCCGTACGGCCGGAGCGGAGTGTCAGTGCGGCGAGGTCCTTGGCGTCGCGGCGGTGGTTGCTCTCGTACGGTCCGCCGACGCCGTCCCACGCCAGTACGCCGGAGGAGTCGCAGATCGCGATGGCTGCCGTACCCAGGAGGTCCCTCAAGTGGCGGCTGGCCTTTCCGGCCGCGGCGGGGGTCAGGCCCTCGCGCAAATGCGGGCTGGCCAACGAGGCGGTATGCAGGGTTGCATACGTCGCCTTGTCGGCCGGAGTCCCGAAATGCTTCCGCCGCCGCGCGAACACACCCTGACGGTAGCCGGTCAGCCCTCCGCGCGCGGCCTGAACGCCTCCAGCGCCTCCGTGTCGGAGTAGGTGTGCAGCAGGTACTCCGCGACCCACTCCGCACGGCCCGGGTACGTCGACTCGCGCTCGATCCTGGCTGCGGCTTTGGCCGCGTCAAGCGGTGCACGCCGCAGCTGTACGCCGTCCTCGGTCAGGAGCGCCCAGCTCGGACCAGGAGCGCCGTACGGCATCCCGACACTGCCCGCGTTCACCACCAGCCGCCGGTCGACCTGCCGCGCGAACGGCATGTGCGTGTGCCCGCAGACGACCGTCCTGACCTCGTCCGGCAGCCCCGCGAACACCTGCGCCCACCGGGAGATCGGGCTGTCCACCAGCACCATCTCCTCGTCGTCGCGCGGAGTGGCGTGACAGAACAGCACGTCCCCGATCGTCACGGTCGTTGGCAGCCCGGCCAGCAGGTCAACCTGATCCGGCCGCAGCTGCTCCGCAGCCCAAGGACTCACCGCATCCGGCGGCTCGGCGTCGTACGTCCCCCGAGCCATCTCCACAAGTTCCCGGTCCGCGTTACCGCGCACCCACACCACGCGGTCGCCCAGCGCCCTCAACACATCCAGCGTCTCGACCGGCTGCGGCCCACTGGCGATGTCCCCCGCCAGCACGATCCGGTCGGCCGCCTGCACATCCGGCTCATCCAGCACAGCCTCCAGAGCAGGCAACACGCCATGAATGTCAGCGAGAACAGCAACCGTGGTCATGTCCGCAGTCTGCTCCAGAACCCCAGCAAACACAGGGCAATCTGCTCAAAGCAGATCAGCTACCGATGAGCAGCTGTCCTTTGGCGAGTGGGGTCGCCCGTTCGCAGGCGCCGGTTGAGATGGTGCAGCGGACAATCGACGCCGGTGTCTCCTCACCGGTATCGGCAAGCAGCAGGATGTGCTGGTCGTCCTCGGGGATCGCCTGCCGGAAGAGTCCGGACCACTCGTGCAGCAGGTTGCCGTTCTTCGCGTCCAGGACGGCCGCGATGCCATCACCGTATCCGTCCTGGTACTTCGACCCGGCGATCACCGTGGCACCGTTAGGGGTGAAGCCGGTGATCAGGTAGTCGCAGGTGCGCCAGAGGCGTGTGCCGGTCGGTACGGTGAGGAGGCTGCTGCAGCTGCTCTGGTCGGCCAGTGTGGTCAGCGAACCCGCCGTACCTGCCCCAGACACCGCCAGAGCCTTCGGGATGCTCTTGAGCAGGGTGGGCTTCGACTCGCCGGGCGTCCATTCGTACAGCGCGGACGTCCCGTCCTGCGTGGTGGAGGCGTCGAAGTAGACCTTGCCGTCGACGTACGCCTCCAGTGTGGTGTTCCAGATGTCCGGAACGGTGATCTTCTGGACCTCCTGCGCCTGGGCCCGCTCGGCGTAGATCGTCGCGCCGGGGGTTTCCTCGCCGGTCTCCTTCAGCTTCGTGCCGGCGTACGCCGCAGCGCTGCCGTCGTCTGTGGTGACGATCTGGGTGACGTCCGGCGTCCGGCGGGTCACGTTGCCGTCGCTGTCGAGGGTCAGCATCTCGTTGCCGAAACCCTTGGTGACAACCGCGAGCGAGGACGAGCCCAGGCGCGCGACGGCCTGGATGTCGGTGGTGCCGGGGATCTTGACGTCGTTGCCGGCTCCGCCGCGGATCGTGCGGCCGGCCAGGTAGGCGATCTGGGGGCCTCGGCCGTCGGTGAGCTTCTTCAGGTCGATCTTGGTCTTGATCGGCCCGGATGGAGTGCTCGTCGTCGCCGTCGACGGCTTGCTGGACGTCGGCGCCGGTTTGGCCGTGGTGGTGCTCTGGGTCGGAGTGCTGGTCACCGGCGACGGGGAGCTGGACAGCGGAGCGGCGTCGGCGTCCGCGTTGGCCTGCGGGCCCTGGCGCCATGCGAGGGCTCCGCCGCCCGTGACGGCGGCGACGGCGACAGCTGCGACGAGGGCGACCAGGCGGCCGTTCTGCATTCGCATCGGCGATCTCCTCAACAAGTCATGGTCAGGTCACGGTTACGGACCGTGCGGCGGACCACGGCCGGGCGGGGATCAGCATCCCGCTGTCGGAGATGTGACGCCGGAAAATACCGCTTTGTTCGCTCCAGCGAACCGGTCGCAGAACGGATCGAGCATAATTACGCCATGGACCAGCCACCGCGGATCGGCCGGTACTCCCTGGTCCGCCGGGTGGGTGCCGGGGGTTTCGCGACCGTTTGGCTGGCGCGCGACGAGCAGCTGGACGCCGAGGTCGCGGTCAAGATCCTGTCCGAGAACTGGGTCGAGGACGAGGACGTCCGGCGCCGGTTCCTGGCCGAGGGCCGGTTCCTGCGCAAGGTCGACTCGCTGTACGTCGTCGGCGTGCACGACATCGGCGAGGCCGACGACGGCCGCCCGTTCATGGTCCTCACCTACGCCGACGGCGGCACGCTCGCGGACCGGATCAAGGCCGGCCCGCTCGAGTTCGGCGAGGCGGTCCGGATCATCACGCAGGTCGGCCGCGGCCTGAAGCACCTGCACGCCCGCGGCGTCCTGCACCGCGACGTGAAGCCGGCCAACGTCCTGTTCCGCACCGATCCGAACGGCGACCGCGCCATGCTGTCCGACCTCGGGCTGGGCAAGTCGCTCGCCGAGGTCTCGCGGATCACGATGCCCGGCGGCACCCCGGCGTACGTCGCTCCTGAACAGGTGATGGGCGAACGGCTGGACCACCGCGCCGACCTGTACTCGCTCGGCGCGGTCGCGTACGCCGCCTTCACCGGTCAGGCGCCGCACGGTGTGGCCAGCCTCGGTGCGGTGATGCAGATCGAATCACCGCCGCCCTCGATGACCACACTGCGCGAAGACGTGCCGGATGCGATCGATGTCGTCGTACGGCGTGCTCTCGAGCCGGACCGGGACAAGCGCTGGCCGGACCTCGACAGCTTCCTCAACGCATTACGCGAGGCGCACTCCACAGGCAAGATCCCGGCGGGGCTCGTGCCGGCTGCCGAAATGCCCACACCGAGTGCGGCGACCGCTCCAGTCGACCAAGCGACCGCACTGGCCAGCTCCAACGAGTCCACCGTCGCGACACCGCCCAAACGCCGGCGTCGCGCCGCCGTCCTCACCACACTCGCCGCGCTGCTCCTGGCAGCAGGCGGCGGGTACGGCGGCTACCAGTACGTCATGACCCGGCCAGTGAAGGTGAAGAGCAAGCCTCTCTCGGTAGAGGTCCCACGAAACTGGCACCAGAAGGCGGTCGACGACGGGAAGTCCCTCGTGGTCAGCACCAACACCTCCAAGTGGCAGACCGACCCGAACACCGAAGGCGTCTACGTAGGAGTGGTGAACGCCACCCAACTCCCGACGAGCGCCTCCGCTCCGCCTGGCTGCACCGGAGCCACTCCGGAGACTTCGCAGGACCGCAGGGTCGTCACCTTCAGGTACAGCTGCAATAACGTGCCAACCGTGCTGGAGCAGTACAAGAAGGTGAACGACACGACTCTCCTCTGGGTCCAGGTTCGCGACGACAACCCGAAGACGCGTCAAGCAATAGTGGACTCGGCGAAGTACTCCTCCTAAGGAACCAGGGACGTCAGCGACGAGATGGTTGCCTTGTGCATGCGGGGGATGACATTCAACGTCGCGGGATCCGACGCGTACAAGTACGACCCCGACTCGTAGACGAGATATGCGGTGCCGTTGTACTCCGTGATGCCCTCAGTCATGCTCGGGGCGCGGAAGCAACTCAGCGCCGCCGCGTCGAGATCCTTCTGGCCGCGCTTCACGACGTAGATGTTGCTGCGGTTCCCACGCCCGAACGACGTGCTGTAGATGAAGTGGTTGGCGGTGATCGTCAGCCCCTGCGTCTTCGTCGGCACCTCCCAGGCGCCGGCCAAGGTAGTCAGCGTGCCGTCGTCCGCGATCTTGTACTCGTACATGGTCCCGCGGCCGGTCTCGTTGAACGTCCCGGAGAACAGCGAGTCCCCGTAGCTCCCGATGAACGACGATCCGGCGACGTCCCGCGCCGTACCGACCTGTCCGAGGTACGGCGTACCGGCGGCCTTCAACGCGTCGCGCAACTCTGTCAACCGGTACTTACGGATGCTGCTGCCCTGGCCGGACACGAATGCCCAGCCCTTGCTCACGGTGATACCGCCGACGTGGGACTCGGCGATCGCGACTACGCCGACGGTCGAGCCGGTGGACGGGTCGATGCCGTAGATCTGCGAGTCGGCGCCCTCGCGGTACGCCGCGATCAGGATCAGGTTCTTGCCGGAGCCGTCCCAGTTGTACCAGGTGCCGGCGCCTTGCGGGGTGTACGTGCTGAGGTTGGGGATGCTCGCGCTGTTGCTGAACCGGGCGTCGTACTTGTAGGACGCCGACGGCCCGTCGTAGAACGTCGAACCGCCGCTGGTCGAGGTGTCGCAACTGATCGCGGCGTGCGCGGGTGTGGCGGCCGTCAGCGACGCCGCGACGACGGTGAGAACGATGGCAAGGGGGCGCTTGACCATGATGGACCTCTTCGGTTGTGGAAGAAAACCTACGAGATTTTCAGATTAGATCGGCAATGAGTAACGCGCGAGGGTTCACCGGGCGTCAGCTCGGCGAACGGACGCCGTACGGTTGTCGCATGAGCGATCTGTCAGCGGCGATCGACCGCGTTCTGCCCAGCGTCCGTGCCGACCTCGAGGACCTCATCCGGATCCCGTCGGTCAGCTACGAACCGGCCCGTGCGGCCGACGTCCAGCGGTCCGCGGAGGCGACCGCGGCGTTGTTCGAGGCCGAAGGCTTCACGGTGAAGATCGTGCGGGCCGGTGAGGGCGCGCCCGCGGTCATCGCCAAGAAGGCCGCGCCGGCCGGCAAGCCGACGGTCCTGCTCTACGCGCACCACGACGTCCAGCCGACCGGGCCGGTCGAGCAGTGGACGTCGGACCCGTTCGTGCCGACCGAGCGGGGCGACCGGCTGTACGGGCGGGGCGCCGCCGACGACAAGGCCGGGATCGCCGCGCACCTGGCCGCCGTACGGGCCTTCGGCAACGATCTGCCGGTGGGCGTGACGGTGTTCGTCGAGGGCGAGGAGGAGATCGGTTCGCCGACCCTGCTGCAGCTGCTCGACGAGTACTCCGACGAGCTCGCCGCCGACGCGATCGTGATCGCGGACTCGGGCAACTGGGATGTCGGTCGGCCCGCGCTGACGGTGTCGCTGCGCGGTCTGGTCGAGGCGTACGTCGAGGTTCGGACACTGGATCACGCGGTCCACTCCGGCCTGTTCGGAGGGCCGATCCCGGACGCGCTGTCGACGTTGTGCCGGCTGCTCGCGACCCTGCACGACGACAAGGGCGACGTCGCGGTAGACGGGCTGCACGCGTCCCGGGCGGCCGATGTGGAGTACCCGGAGGACCGGCTGCGGGCCGAGTCGAGCGTGCTGGACTCCGTTCGGCTGACCGGCTCGGGTTCGCTGGTCGACCGGTTGTGGACCCGGCCCGCGATCGCCGTACTGGGGATCGACGCGCCGTCCGTGGCCGAGGCGAGCAACACGCTGGTGCCGGTCGCGCGGGCCAAGGTCAGCCTGCGGGTCGCGCCGGGCGACGACGCGATCAAGGCGAGCGCGGCCCTGAAGACGCACCTCGAGAACCACGCGCCGTGGGGTGCGCAGGTCACCGTCACCGAGGGGCAGAACGGTCAGCCGTGCAGTGTGAACGCCCGTGGCGCCGGGTACGAAGCGGCCCGCGCGGCCTTCAAGACTGCGTGGGGTGTCGAGCCGATCGACATGGGTATGGGCGGGTCGATCCCGTTCATCGCGGAGTTCCAGCAGACTTTCCCGAACGCCTCGATCCTGGTCACCGGCGTGGAGGATCCGGACACCCGCGCCCACGGCATCGACGAGGGTCTGCACCTCGCGGAGTTCACCAAGGTCTGCCTCGCCGAGGCACTGTTGCTCAAGAACCTGGCAGACCAAGCGTGATCGGGCTTTTCGGCGACCCAGTGTTTGGCATAGGTTTCGGCGAGTGAAGATCGCAGTCGTACGGGAGACCAGACCGGCGGAGCGCCGGGTCTCGCTGGTGCCGGAACAAGTCGCGAAACTGATCGAGCTCGGATACGAGGTCGCGGTCGAGCCGGCCGCCGGTGAACGCGCGCTGTTCTCGGACGACCAGTACCGCGACGCCGGCGCCGAAGTGGCCTGGGGCGCTGATCACGCGGCCACCATCGTCGCCTCGGTGCAGCCGCTCGAACGTGAGCGTCTGCAGCGGTTGCACGCCGGTACGGCGTTGATGTCGTTCCTGCCGACGAACCCGCCAGACGTGGTCCGGACCGCAACCCGGGCCAAGCTGACCGCGTTCGCGATGGAGCTGATCCCGCGGATCTCCCGGGCCCAGTCGATGGATGCCCTGTCGTCACAGGCACTCGTCGCCGGGTACCGGGCCGCGATCGTCGCCGCCGAACGGCTGCCGCGATTCTTCCCGCTGAACATGACCGCGGCCGGCACCGTCCCGCCGGCCCAGGTCCTCGTCCTCGGCGCCGGCGTGGCCGGTCTGCAGGCGATCGCCACCGCGAAACGCCTCGGAGCAGTGGTCAAGGCGTACGACGTACGTACTGCCGCCGCGGAGGAGATCGCGTCGATGGGCGCCGTACCGATCGAGCTCGAACTCGGCACGCTCGACGGGCCCGGTGGATATGCCCGCGAGATGACGCCCGAACGCGCGCAACTCCAGCGTGAACTGCTCACGCCGTACGTCGCCGCCGCGGACGCCCTCATCACGACGGCCGCCGTACCGGGCCGGACCGCGCCGATGCTGGTGACGCGGTCGATGGTCGAGCAGATGAAGCCTGGTTCGGTTGTGGTGGACCTGGCGTCGGAGCAGGGCGGCAACGTCGAAGGCTCGGTCGCCGGGACCGAGTTGACGATCGGCGACGCACTGGTCTGGGGCGGGGCGAACGTGCCGTCGCAGATGGCCGGCCCCGCCTCGCGGCTCTACGGCCAGAACATCGCGAACCTGATCCGGCTGATGACCCGCAACGCCGCCTTCGATCCCGACTTCGACGACGAGATCGTCCGCGGCTGCTGCGTCACCCACGACGGCGCCGTACTCCACGAGCCCACCCGAGAGCTCTTGAAGGGCCAGGCATGACGGTACTGATGCCACGCCTCCGGCGCGGCGGGTCACGGGGCTTTTACTCCCGGTCTTCCCTCGTCGCTCCAGTCGCTTCGCTCCCTACGCTCCTCAGTCCAGACCGGGAGGCCCCGTGACCGAATCCATCGCGTTGCTGACGATCTTCGTACTCGCGGCGTTCGTCGGGGTCGAGGTGATCAGCAAGGTCTCCTCGACGCTGCACACCCCGCTGATGTCGGGGGCGAACGCCATTCACGGCGTCATCCTGGTCGGCGCCATCATCGTCACCGGCGCCGCCGAGTCCACGATCGTGGTGATCGTCGGGCTGCTGGCCGTCGTACTGGCGACCGTGAACATGGTCGGCGGGTTCGTGGTCACCGACCGGATGCTGGAGATGTTCAAAGGCCCGGGGGCTCGCAAGAAGGAGCTGCACAAGTGATCCCCACCTGGGCCCAGATCGGGTATCTGGTCTCCGCGGTCTGCTTCATCGTCGCGCTGAAGGCACTGTCGTCGCCGCGCAGCGCGCGCACCGGCAACCTGATCGGCGCCGCCGGAGCCGTCCTCGCGGTGATCATCACGTTCGCGGCGTACAAGCCCGACCACCTGGCGCCGATCCTGATCGCGCTCGCGATCGGCACCGTCGGCGGTGTGATCGGGTCGCGGCGGGTGCAGATGACCCAGATGCCGCAACTCGTTGCCTTGTTCAACGGCGTCGGCGGCGGAGCGGCCGCGCTGGTCGCCCTGCTCGAGCTCGGCGACGTACCCTCCCACGCGACCGTCGCGGCGATCGCCACGGCGTTCACGATCCTGGTCGGCGCGATCAGCTTCTCCGGCTCGGTGGTGACGTTCGCCAAGCTGCAGGAGCTGATGACGACCCGTCCGGTGACGTTCCCGGGTCTGCCCGTGCTCTTCGTCGCCTCGCTGCTGGGCGGTATCGCGCTCGCGGTCTGGCTCGTGTCGGATCCGCGGGTGTGGGTCGGCGTACTGCTCTGCCTCATCGGTCTCGCGATCGGCGTGATGCTGGTGCTGCCGGTCGGCGGCGCCGACGTACCGATCGTGATCTCGTTGCTCAACGCCTTCACCGGTCTGACGGTCGCCGCGGGCGGTTACGTCCTCGGGAACACGGTGCTGCTGGTCGCGGGCACGCTCGTCGGCGCGGCCGGTACGTTGCTGACCAAGCTGATGGCGGACGCGATGGGGCGGTCCGTGTTCAACATCCTCTTCGGCGCCGTGCGCGGCGGATCGACGTTGGGTGCGGGTACGGCGTCCGACCGGCCGGTGATCTCGGGCGGGCCGGAGGACGTCGCGATCCTGCTCGGGTACGCGAACAAGGTCATCATCGTGCCCGGGTACGGTCTCGCCGTCGCGCAGGCGCAGCACACGCTCCGCGACCTCGTCGAGGAACTGCAGAGCCGCGGGGTCAAGGTCGACTACGCCATCCACCCCGTCGCCGGCCGCATGCCCGGCCACATGAACGTGCTGCTCGCCGAGGCCCAGGTGCCTTACGAGCAGCTGCGCGAGATGGACGACATCAACGGCGACTTCAAGACCACGGACGTCGTCCTGGTCGTCGGCGCCAACGACGTGGTCAACCCGGCCGCCCGCAACACCCCGTCGGCCCCCATCTACGGCATGCCGATCCTGAACGCCGACGAGGCCCAGCGAGTCATCTTCCTCAAACGCTCCATGCGCCCCGGCTTCGCAGGCATCGAGAACGAACTCCTCTACGACCCCCGAACCACCCTGTTGTTCGGCGACGCCAGAGACTCCCTCACCAAACTCCTAGCCGCCCTCAAAACGGTCTAGACCCGGCCCAAACACAACGGCCGTCGGCACCCGCTGAAGCGGAGCGCCGACGGCCGACCTGTTTTGCCGCCCGGACCGCACCAACAGCCGAAGAAACGCAGCCTCCTGAGCACTGATCCCACCGCTCCGGACACGCTGTTCCTCCACGAACGGCTCGAACTCTCGGTCCCAATAGCTCAGGTGCGTTCCCCATCACCGCGGACTCGCTGTCGGAGATGATCAAACCAAACGGAACGGACGGTGCAATTCGAATTGCATTCCCTGGTTGGCGAGTTCGCATCCTTGAGGAGTCGAACAACGTCAGACCCAGCCGCGCTTTGCGGCGGCTACGCCGAGTTCGAAGCGGCTGGCGGCGTCTAGGCGTTCGGAGAGGTTGGCGGTGATGCGGCGGGCGGTGCGCAGCGAGATGCCTAGGAGGCGGGCTACCTGCTCGTCCTTGGCGCCGCCGGCGAGGAGACGGAGGACCTCGGCCTCGTGCGGGGTGAGAGGAGCGTCGTCGTCGCGGTCCTCAGGAGCGAAGAGCTCCGTCGCCCGTGCCCAGTACGAGTCGAACAGGGCAAGCGCCAACGAGACGACTCCCGGACTGCGGTGGATGAGGGCGCCGGCGGTCGGGTTCTCCGGGTCCATGGGCATGACCGCGATCTCACGGTCGAAGATCAGCAGCCGCATCGGAAGGGTCGGCGTGGCCCGCACCTCGCCGCCGAGCCGGTGCATCTTGGCGGCGTAGTCCAATGCGTACTTCGATTGCGTCATGCTCTGGAGATAGATCGTGCGCATCTTGAGCCCTCGCTCGAGATGGTCGAAGTCGGGCGAACGCTCGGCCGGTTTGATTGTGTCGTCGATGTGCGCCGGCACGAATCCCCAGAAGGTCTCCCGGCTCTTCAACGCCAGTTCCTCGATGCGGCGGGAGGCGTTCGCGCGTCCCTTGAGCACCTCGACGTCGCCGCTGCTGCGCGCGGTCAGGAGCTCGTTGTACTGCTCGGCCACCACGTCGGCGGAGGCCTCGGCCTCTTTGAGTTCGCCGAGCATCTTGTTCAGCTCCGTGCGGCGGCGCTCGGCCAGCCCGGTCAGGCCGACGCGAGGATGCACGGCGTGTTCGCCGTCCGGCTGTGTCCACGTCGGGACCAGCAGTTCCAGCGCACGCAGCTTGTCCATCAGTTCGTGAACTTCCGCGACAGTGCGATTTAGTAGCGCGGCAATCTGCTCCGGCGTACTGTCTGGGTGGCTGAGAAGGGCGTGATAGACCGCGAAGGTGGCTTCGTCCAGCCCCAGCGGCTCCAGCACGTTTCTTCTCCTCCCGAACTTGTCGGAACCGACCATATACAGAGCGCGTCGACAAAGAGCACTCCGTTATGGTTCCGGATTCTGTCGAAAGGACAACTCGTGATCAAGAAGTTGCTGATTGTAGCCGGTTCCCTGCTACTTCTTGGGACGGCGTCAACGATCCCTGCTGTAGCCGCAGGTGCCGAGCCGAGCTGCACTGTCGAGATGACCTGCTGGTAGACGCTGGTCTTGGGTGCGCGGGGCGTCCCGTAGACTGCTGGGGTGGCTCGTGGCGATGGTCGGCTTACTCATGAACTCGACCCGCAGGATCTGGGTCCGCAGGACGCTTGTGGCGTCTTCGGGGTCTGGGCGCCGGGGGAAGAGGTTGCCAAACTCACCTACTTCGGGCTCTATGCCTTGCAGCACCGGGGGCAGGAGTCGGCGGGGATCGCGGTCAGTAACGGGAGTCAGATTCTCGTATACAAGGACATGGGGCTGGTCAGCCAGGCGTTCGACGAGGCGACTCTCGCCTCGCTCCGCGGGCACATCGCGATCGGCCACTGCCGGTACTCGACGACCGGGTCCAGTGTCTGGGCCAACGCGCAGCCGACGTTCCGGTCCACCGCGACCGGATCGATCGCGCTCGGTCACAACGGCAACCTGACCAATACGAGCGAGCTCGCCGCCAGCCTGAACGGCGAAGGTGATCTCGATCTCGGTCTGGATGCCGACGTCGACCACGCGAAGGCGAACGCGAAGCACGGCGCGTCGAGCGACACCGACATCCTCACCTCGATGCTCGCCGGGTACCCGGACCTGACCATCGAGCAGGCGGCCGCGAAGATCCTCCCGAAGGTCAAGGGCGCGTTCAGCCTGGTCTTCATGGACGAGAACACGCTGTACGGCGCCCGCGACCCGCAGGGCATCCGCCCGCTGGTGCTCGGCCGGCTGGAGCGCGGCTGGGTGATCGCCAGCGAGACCGCGGCCCTGGACATCGTCGGCGCGAGCTTCATCCGCGAGGTCGAGCCCGGTGAGATCGTCGCGATCGACGCCGAGGGGCTCCGCTCGACCAAGTTCGCCGAGCCGGACCCGAAGGGCTGCCTGTTCGAGTTCGTCTACCTGGCGCGCCCGGACACCCAGATCTCCGGCCAGCGGATCCATTCCACCCGGGTCGAGATCGGCCGCCGGCTGGCCCGCGAGCACCCCGCCGACGCCGACCTCGTCATCGCCACCCCGGAGTCCGGCGTACCGGGCGCGATCGGGTACGCCGAAGAGTCGGGCATCCCGTACGGCGCAGGCCTGGTCAAGAACGCGTACGTCGGCCGCACCTTCATCCAGCCGAGCCAGACGATCCGTCAGCTCGGTATCCGCCTGAAGCTGAACCCGCTGCGTGAGGTGATCGAGGGCAAGCGCCTCGTCGTCGTCGACGACACGATCGTCCGCGGCAACACCCAGCGCGCCGTCATCCGGATGCTCCGTGAGGCCGGCGCGAAGGAGATCCACGTCCGGATCACCGCGCCGCCGGTGAAATGGCCGTGCTTCTACGGTATCGACTTCGCCAGCCGCGCCGAGCTGATCGCGAACGGCCTGAACACCGAGGAGATCTGCCGCTCGCTCGGCGCCGACTCGCTCGGTTACATCAGCCTGGACGTCCTGGTCGAAGCCACCACGGTGCCGAAGGAGCGACTCTGCCGGGCCTGCTTCGACGGGGTCTACCCGGTCGCGCTGCCGGACCCGGAGCACCTCGGCAAGCACCTGCTCGAGCTGCCGGTGGCCACCGACGTCGACGGCCTGGCCACGGTCTCCGGCGGAGCCGGCGCCGCGGACGCGCTCAGCCGCCCGTAACACCCCATAGGGAGAACAGAAGTGAGTCAAGGCGCGAGTTACGCCGCTGCCGGGGTCGACATCGAGGCCGGGGACCGGGCCGTCGAGCTGATGAAGGAGTGGGTGGCGAAGGCGACCCGTCCCGAGGTGGTCGGCGGGCTCGGCGGGTTCGCCGGGTTGTTCGACGCGACCGCGCTGACGTCGTACCGGCGGCCGCTGCTGGCGACGTCGACGGACGGGATCGGGACCAAGGTCGCGATCGCGCAGAAGCTCGGCAAGCACGACACGATCGGGTTCGACCTGGTCGGGATGGTCGTCGACGACCTGGTCGTGTGCGGCGCGGAGCCGTTGTTCATGACCGACTACATCTGCACCGGCAAGGTGGTGCCGGAGACGATCGCGCAGATCGTGAAGGGCATCGCGGAGGCTTGTGTCGAGGCCGGTACGGCGCTCGTCGGCGGAGAAACCGCGGAGCACCCGGGGCTGCTGAAGCCGGACGAGTACGACGTTGCGGGCGCGGCGACCGGTGTGGTCGAGGCCGATGAGGTGCTCGGCGCGGAACGGGTGCGCGAAGGGGACGTCGTACTGGCGATGGCGTCGTCGGGACTGCACTCCAACGGGTACAGCCTGGTGCGGCACGTGTTCTTCGACCGCGCGAGGTGGGAGCTGGACCGGGTCGTGCCCGAGCTGGGTACGACGCTCGGTGAGGTCCTGCTGACGCCGACGCGGGTGTACGCCAAGCACTGCCTGGAGTTGATCCAGGAGCTGAACGGCGGTGACGACAAGCCGCTGCACGCGATGTCGCACATCACCGGTGGCGGCTTCGCCGCGAACCTGGCGCGGGTGATCCCGGACAAGCTGTCCGTGCGGATCGACCGCTCGACGTGGGCGCCGGCACCGATCTTCGGGCTCGTCGGGCTACTCGGCGACGTGGCATTGCCCGAGCTCGAGAAGACGCTGAACATGGGCGCCGGCATGGTCGCAGTACTCGACCGGTCGGCCGCTGACGCCGCCGTTCAGGCGCTGGCCGCCCGTGACGTCCCCGCCTGGATCTGCGGCGAAGTCAGCGCGACACCTGGCGGCACCGTCACCCTCGAAGGCACCTACGCCAAGTAGGCCGGGGCGCCGAGTGGGCCGGGCCGCCAAGTAGGCCGGTGCACAGCCGCCGCCTGCGAGCGGGTCGCTATCGAGCCGTCCGACGCCTCGGGCTGCTGGAATCGCCGATCCGCCACAGGCGGTGCTGTGTGAAAAATCGTCGGGCGCACGGTGAACTGCTCAGGCACCCCGAAGGGCGCTGAGCAGTTCAACCACGCTGGTGTGGCTTACCGACGGGGGTGGTAGTCGTCGGCGTCGTCTCCGTCGCCGTCGTTCTCGCCGTTCGCAGAACGGTCGCCACCCTGGTCACCGGACAGCTCTCGCTTGAGCTGGTCCAAGTCGGTGTCCCAGGTGCGGTACTTCAGGTCGCGTGCGACCTTCGTCTGCTTGGCCTTTGCACGGCCGCGCCCCATAGCGTCGACCCCCTCGCACAAGTCAACCGGGTACGCTGCGTGGCGCCCACGGATCAGTCGTCAGTAATCGTGGTTCAAGGATACCCGGAGCGGCGGATCGACACACGCACCGCCCCCTGGCCCGGACCCCGGAGAGGTCCGGTCACAGCATCGGCGAGGTGGGCCGTCCCCTCAAACCGGCCCACCCCGCCGCGTTCAGCCCCGCTACTTGACCTCGCGACGTGAGCTTGCCCACAGTCCGACGATGGTCGGAAGAACGATCCAGACCCCCACCGCGACCAGCGTCTCGGGCACCATCCCGTGCAGATCGCGCTCCGCGATCCGGCCGAGCGCGCCGAACACGTCGAGCCAGTTCGCGTTGTCCTTGAACAGTGCCGGCCCGGCCAGCGACCACGCGGTCGGCGCGATGAAGAACGCCAGGATCGCGACCGCGGTCTGCGGGATGACCGCACCGAAGGCGGCGCCCATCACGACGTTCAGCGCGACGGTCAGGTAGGCCCCGGCGAGCTGCCCGCCGAGATCGGGGTACGACGCCGCGTGGTCCGTGACCGCACCTGCCAGCGCCGTACTCGCGAGCGCCAGGCCGACGACCGCGGTCATCACGACCACGCTCAGCACGACAGCGGAGACGAACTTGGCCAGCTGGACTCGGACGCGGCGCGGCGACAGCGTGAACGTGGTCAGCGCGGTCCGCTGGGTCCACTCCGACGTCATCGCCATCACGCCGATCACCGGCAGCAGCAGCATCACGCCAGTGGACGCGGCGCCGAGGAACCCGTCGAAGCCGGCGTCGCCCTTCGGCAGGTGCGTGAACTGCCAGGCCAGCGCGGCGAGCGCGAGCAGCAGGATCGCGGCGATCAGGACCCGGCCGCTGCGGGTGTTGAGGGACTTACGGAGCTCGATGGTGACGAGCTTCAGGAAGGACTGACCGCGCGCGGGCGGCAGACTGGTCGCCACCTCGCTGCGGTGCTTGGCGTTTGTCGCAGGCGCGACGTCGGTCACGGTGGTCATAGAAGTCTCCAGAGAAGTTCGGGGTGATCAGGCGGCTGCAGCGGCGGGCGTGGTCAGCTGGAAGAACAGGTCCTCCAGGCCGGCACCGTCGCTCTGGCGGAGTTCGAGAAGGATCTGACCGGCAGCGGCGGCGGCGCGCCCGACCTGTTCGGCGGTGGCGTCGACGCGCAGCGCGCCGTCGTGCAGCGGCTCGAGGTTCAGTCCGGCGGCGGTCAGGGCCTCGTTCAGGCCGATCGGGTCGAGTCCGCGGACGAGGGTGCCGGAACCCGCCAGCAGCTCCTCCAGCGAACCGTTGGCGACGATACGGCCGCCGCCGATGACGACCAGCCGGTCGACGGTCGCCTGCACCTCGCCCAGCAGGTGGCTGGACAGGATCACCGTGCCGCCGCGGGACGCGAAGTCCTGCAGCAGTCCGCGCATCCAGCGGATGCCTTCCGGGTCCATCCCGTTCGCAGGCTCGTCGAGGATCAGTACGGCGGGGTCGCCGAGCAGCGCGCTGGCGATACCGAGCCGCTGCCGCATACCGAGCGAGTACTGACCGACACGGCGCTTCGCGGCGTGGCCGAGTCCGACCGCCTCGAGCATCTCGTCGGCGCGGGTCTTCGGCACGCCGAGCAGGCTCGCGTTCAGCAGCAGCGTCTCGCGGCCGGTGCGGCCCGGGTGCTGCGCGGCGGCGTCCAGCATGACCCCGACGACACGGCCCGGGTTCGGCAGGTCGGCGTACCGCTTGCCGGTGATGGTGGCGGTGCCGGAGGACGGCGGCGTCAGCCCGGTGAGCATCCGCAGCGTCGTGGACTTGCCGGCGCCGTTCGGGCCGAGGAAGCCGGTGATGCTGCCGGGCTGAACGGTGAACGACACGTCCTGGACAGCCGTGGTGCTGCCGTAGCGCTTGGTCAGGTTCTCGACGGTGATCATGACATCGAGTCAACCGTCCCCGACCCCGGTCGCACATCGGACGAGCGGCTGTCGTCACCCCCTACGAAAGTCGTCGGATCGGCCCCGGAACCCACCCGGAAGAGGGACGTGATCGCGTCGGCCGTCGAACTACAGTGACGAAATGCGACGGTTGCGCCGGTGGTACGCCTGGTGGGTCAGGCATGCCCCGCGCCTGCGCGACTTCCTGTACGTCGGCTTCAGCCTGCTCACCATCGTCCTGCAGGCCGCCTCCGGCGCGGGCGGTTGGAGCCCCAAGGACTGGTACGTGCTCGGCGCCGGCATCGTCGCCTCGGTCGCACTGCTCTGGCGCCGGCGGTTCCCGGTGACCGTCACCGCGATCGCCGTGCTCGCGATGCTGACCGCGTCGATCTTCGTCCCGATGGGTCTGGCCCTGCTGACGCTGGCGATCCGCCGCCGCGACATCGCACTCGTGATCCTCGGCCTGGCCGCGTACGCCGCCTACGTCCTGAACAGCTGGGGCAGCCAGAACCAGATCTGGGTGTCGCTCTTCACCGGACCGTTCCTGGTCGGGACCTGGATCGCCGTCGGCGCGTACGTCGGCGCGCGCCGCGACCTGATGGCGTCGCTGCGGGACCGCGCCGAGCGGGCCGAGGCCGAACGCGAACTGCGCAGCGAGCAGGCCCGCCTGGGCGAGCGCGCCCGGATCGCGCAGGAGATGCACGACGTCCTCGCCCACAAGGTCTCGCTGATCGCGCTGCACGCCGGCGGTCTCGAGGTGAACCCGTCGGTCGGTCCCGACAAGGTCGAGGGCTCGGCCCGGTTGATCCGCGAGACCGCCCGGCAGGCGATGGAGGATCTCCGCGAGGTCCTCGGCGTACTGCGGTCCGACATCAGCGTGGACGGCGCTGACCTGACGCCCGTCCCGAAGGCCTCGGACCTCGAGCGGCTCATCATGGCCTCGCGAGACGCCGGAGTCGCTGTGGGGTACGACGTCTCGCTGCCGGACGACGTACCGGTGTCCGTCGGGCGGACCGTCTACCGCCTGGTGCAGGAGTCGCTGACCAATGTGCACAAACATGCGCGCAGCGCCGCGACCGACGTACAGGTCCATGGCGCACGGGGTGCGGGCGTGACGGTCAGGGTGACGAACGTCAGGCCGGTCGCTGCTGGTTCACTGCTGCCTGGCGCCGGTGCCGGCCTGGTCGGTTTGCGGGAGCGGGTGCAGTTGGTCGGCGGCCGGCTCTGGACCGGACCGACGACGGAAGGCGGCTGGCGGGTGGAAGCCTGGCTGCCCTGGGCTGACGACCGCGAGCAGGTCTCGGACCAGGTCGATAAGTTGCGCGCAGACGCTGTGGTGCCTACGGAAGAAGGAGAGCGATGACCCGGCTGCTGATCGTGGACGACGAGGCGCTGGTGCGGGCCGGGCTGAAGATGATCCTCGAGTCCGACGACGAGCTCGAGGTCGTCGCCGAGGCCGAGGACGGCGCGGACGCGGCGAGGATGGTGAAGGAGCACCGGCCGGACGTGGTCCTGATGGACATCCGGATGCCGCGGCTGGACGGGCTCGCCGCGACGCGGGAGGTGCAGGCGCTGCCTGATCCGCCGAAGATCGTCGTACTGACGACGTTCGACCTCGACGACTACGTGTTCCGGGCGTTGCAGGCCGGGGCCAGCGGGTTCCTGCTCAAGGACACGCCGCCGCGTGAGCTGGTGCAGGCGATCAAGGTGGTGGCGGCCGGGGACGCGATGTTGTCGCCGGCGGTGACGCGGCGGCTGATCGGGCACTTCGCCGGCGACCCACGCGCCGACCGGAAGCGGGCCGCGCAGGAGCGGATCAACAAGCTGACCGAGCGCGAGCGGGAGGTGCTGGTCGCGGTCGGCCGCGGCCTGCAGAACGCCGACATCGGCCGGAAGCTCTTCATGAGCGAGGCCACCGTGAAGGCGCACGTATCCCGCGCCCTGGTGAAGCTCGACGCGACCAACCGCGTCCAGGTCGCGATCCTGGCTTACGAAGCCGGGCTCCTCGACGACTGAGCCGGCACGAAGACGGCAAAAGAAACCGGCCCGATCCGTCGGAGGGGTGGGGGCGACGGTTCGGGCCGGTTTCGCAAGTCAGCGTGCCTGGGGGGATAGGACGCTGACGACCGGTGGCGCCCAATGGGGGGAAGGGCGCCGGCCGGTCAGGACTCAGACGCGGCCGAAGGCCACGCTGCTGGTCCAGATCTTCGCCTTCGCGACCGGGCGACCCGGCCTCGAGGAGTGCCACAGCATGTTTCCGCCGGCGTAGATGCCGACGTGGTACACACCGCCGCCACCGTTGCGGAAGAACACGAGGTCGCCCGGCTTGGCGGCCTTGCGGCTGATGTGCTTGGTCGCGCTGTACTGCGCGCGCGACGTACGCGGCAGCTTCTTGCCGGCCTTCTTGTACACGTAGCCGGTGTAGCCGGAGCAGTCGAAGCCGCGGGGCGTCGTGCCGCCGTAGCGGTACGGCGTGCCCTTGAGCTTGGCCGCCTCCCGGAGCACCTTGGCGCGGAACGTGGTGGTGCCGCTGCTGGCGCCGTACTTGCCGTAGAGCACCTTGTGCTTGGCGGCCCAGGTCAGCCGGCCCCAGGTCTTCTTGTCCATGTAGCCGGTGGCCTTCAGACCCCAGGAGGTCTGGAACTTCTTCAGCACGCGGACGGTGCTGGGGCCGAAGTAGCCGTCCGGACCCAAGTGCAGGGCCCTCTGGACGTACTTCACGGTCGGGCCGCTGTCGCGGAACCGGAGCAGCGGCCTGCTCGGGACGCTCCAGTACCCACGCGGCGTCGTCGTCGCGGTGGCGGAGGTGGTCGCCGCGGAAGCAGCAGGAGTGGTGGTGACGGTGAGCGCAGCTCCACCGCCCACCGCGAGGCCGACCGTCAGAACGGCGGCGGCAGCCCGGGGAGTCCCCGGACGCGTGGTGGTCCTACGGTGCTTTGCCAGAGTCCGGCCGGTAGGCCGGTTCGTACTGGACTCAGCGGTCTGGCTGACGGCGCGCACAAGCGGCGTCCGTCGGGCAGTGACGGGCATGGTTGTCTCCCGACGCCTGTGAAGTTAGCTGTCGGGTTCGGGCTGGGATTCATAGCCCGGTCCGCTCCCGCGGACTTCACCCCAGGGTCTCGGCCACTCACGGTCGAGACCCAACTTCCTGGGTCCCCCACCCCTGCCATGTAGTTCGAGGGGAGCACATGGGCCCTGGCAGGGCTCGGCGTTGACCCGTGTGCAGTTCGTGTTGTTTACCGAACCGCCGACGACTGTATAACAGAACGATCACGACGCAAACCCTCAGATCGACAAAGTCGCTCCCAAATGGCCCTGAGCGGCCCGCTGACGGGTCAATAAGTCGGGGTGAACACCTGGTGTCCTGAGCGCATCTGAGCGGGGCTGAGGCGGCCAGTGAGAGGTTCGATGTGACCTCGGTCACATTTCATTGTGGCTTTCTGTGACAACGGGCACAGAGGGTGGTCAGGGCACCCTAAAGTGCTTGCGACTTCAGCTATTTCCGAGCAGCGCGTGGAAGCGCTCCAGCCCCACGTTCCCGCCTGACAGCACCACTCCGACGCGCTCCGGCAGCCCGTGGATCCGTCCGGCCAGCAGTGCGGCCAGCGCACTCGCCCCGCTCGGCTCCAGCACGATCTTCAGCCGCTCGAACGCGAACGCCATGGCGTCCAGGATCTCCGCGTCGCTGACCAGCTCGAACGACTCCACCAGCCGCTGGTTCACCGCGAACGTGAGCTCGCCCGGCGTCGAGATCGCCTGCCCGTCCGCGATCGTCCGCGGTATGGCGATCTCCACCCGCTCACCCGCCGCCAGCGATCGGGCGTGGTCGTCACCCGCGGCCGGCTCGACGCCGATCATCCGGATCCCGGGCGACATCATCGCCGCCGCGGTCGCGCAGCCGGCCATCAGCCCGCCGCCGCCGACCGGGACGAGCAGCGCGCCGAGGTGCCCGACCTCCTCGATCAGCTCGAGCGCCACCGTCCCCTGCCCGGCCATCACGTCGTGGTGGTCGTACGGCGGAATCAACGTCCGCCCGCGCTCGGTGGCCAACTCCTGAGCCAGCGCGGTCCGGTCCTGCGTGTACCGGTCGTACGTCACCACCTCGGCGCCGTACCCACGGGTCGCAGCCAGTTTCGTCGGCGGAGCGTCCTCGGGCATCAGGATCACCGCCGAGGTCCCGGCGAGACGTGCCGCCAGCGCGACGGCCTGCGCGTGGTTGCCCGACGAGTACGCCGCGACGCCTGCTGTGAGCTGCTCCGGGGTGAGGCGGCTGATCGCGTTGTACGCCCCGCGGAACTTGAAGGCGCCGATCCGCTGGAAATTCTCCGCCTTCAGAAACACCTGCGCCCCGACGCGCTCGTCGAGCGTCCGCGACGTGAGGACCGGCGTACGGTGTGCGACTCCGGCGAGGCGATCGGCGGCGGCCCGGATGTCTGTGAAACTCAGCTCGGTCATGGAATGAAAGCTAGGGCATGTCAAGGGACGACCGCCCGCTCCGTACTGATGGATGAGAGGCGCCCACCCACGGGGGCCGCGTGCGAAGGAGACATCGTGAAGTACCTACTGGTCCTGAACATCAACCCCGACGTGCTCGCCGCGCTGACCGAGGAGGAGCAGCAGGCCATCGGCAGCGGGCACCAGAAGTTCATCGACACCATCAAGGCGTCGGGTGAGTTCCACAGCACGGTCGCGCTGCAGCAGCCGGCCGACTCCGCGGTGGTCAAGGTCCGCGACGGGCTCCCGGCCGTCACCGACGGGCCGTTCGTGGAGTCGAAGGAGTTCCTCGGCGGCTACTACCTGGTCGACGTGGCCTCCCGGGAACGCGCCTGCGAGCTGGCCGCGATGATCCCGGACGCGAGCATCGAGGGCCTCGGTGTCGAGGTTCGCGGGGTCGAGTTCGCCGACGGCCTCTGAGAACGACGAAGGAGGGTTTCTCCACGGGATCGTGGAGAAACCCTCCTTGTTTTACTGGGTTTTACTGGGTTCTACAGGGTCTTGCAGAGTTGTGCAGGGGTCTCAGTTGGTCTGGTCGTCGACCTTCGCGTCGGCCGCGTTCTTCTTGATCGACTCGATGCCGTTCTCGGCCGCGGCCTTGGTCGAGTAGCTCTCGCTGCTGGTCGCGATCACCTCGCCGTTGCCGGCCTTCAGACGAAACCGGAACTCGCCGGACTTGTCCTTGTACAGCTCGAACTTCCCCGCCATCGGTGTACCTCCATAGAGAGTGGTATCGCTCCGTCTCGGAGCGTAGTCCTCTCAGGCCCCTTACGCCGCGCTTACACGCCCTAGGCCCTGTCTGGTGATCCATCGCCTACTGCGGGGCACTCGGCACGGCACCTCGCCGCACGGGTGCAAAGGCCACGATGCTCCGCATCGAGACCTTCGCCCCCGCACGCCGATGCACCGCACCGAGCACCTCCTCGCTACGGCGCTGGATCACCAGACACGCCCTAGGCCCTGTCTGGTGATCCATCGCCTACTGCGGGGCACTCGGCACGGCACCTCGCCGCACGGGTGCAAAGGCCACAGTGCTCCGCATCGAGACCTTCGCCCCCGCACGCCGATGCACCGCACCGAGCACCTCCTCGCTACGGCGCTGGATCACCAGACACGCCCTAGGCCCTGTCTGGTGATCCATCGCCTACTGCGGGGCACTCGGCACGGCACCTCGCCGCACGGGTGCAAAGGCCACGATGCTCCGCATCGAGACCTTCGCCCCCGCACGCCGATGCACCGCACCGAGCACCTCCTCGCTACGGCGCTGGATCACCAGACAGGACCTAGCTTCTCGTGACGCCGCGGATGCCGGCGATGACGAGTTCGAGGCCGAGGTCGTAGTAACGGTCCCGGGACGACGGGCAGATCAGCGCGCTCGCTGCGGACGTGATCAGCGGGTAGCGCTCGGGCGACAGGGCGCCGAGGGAGGCGCGTTTCCGCCGCAGCGACGCCTCGCGGGCCTCCGGGTCGCTCACCTCGCGGACGATCGGGTCGGTGGTGACCAGCGCGATCAGTGAGCAGATCGACTGCCGGCCGACCTCGGCCGCGTCGTCGACGGAGAACCCACCCTCGATCAGCAGCCCCAGTGCCCGCTCCGCCAGCGCGAGTCCGGGCTCGGCGACCAGGATGCGGGACAGCGTCAGGTCCGCCAGTCGTGGGTGTGCGCGCAGCGCGGTGAGAAACGCGCCCAGCAGCGCCTCGAGCTGCACGTCCCACGGCTCCTCGGTCGGCTCCGGGAGTACGACGTCCGCGAGCAAGCGATCGCCCAGCGCCGCCAGCAGGTCGTCCTTGTCCTTGAAGTGCCGGTACAGCGCCATGGGTGTCACGGCGTGCTGCGCGGCCAGCTTCCGGAACGAGACAGCGGCCGGCCCCTCGTCGTCGGCGATGGTCAGCGCCGTGTCGACGACCTTCTCCGGATCGAGGCGGCGCGAGGTCTCTTTGGTGATCACGTTGACAAGTCTACACCGTAGACCTACTGTCTACTCCGTAAGCTTACGCCGTATACATACGGTGTAGACAAAGTCTGATGACCGAATGAGGTACGGCGATGCGACGCAGTCCTTGGGCCACCCTGGCGGTGTTGGCTCTCGCGCAGTTCATCGTGGTGCTGGACGTGACGATCGTGAACGTCGCGCTGCCCCACATCCAGGCGGACCTGAACTTCTCCGCCGACTCCCTCCAATGGGTGATCAACGCGTACACGTTGCTCTTCGGCGGCTTCCTGCTGCTCGGCGGGCGGATGGCCGACCTGCTCGGGCCGCGCCGGGTGTTCACCGGCGGCCTGCTGCTGTTCGGTCTCACGTCGCTGATCGCGGGGCTGTCCAACTCACCCGAGTTCCTGATCGGGGCGCGGGCCGTCCAGGGCCTCGGCGGCGCCCTGCTCTCGCCGGCCGCGCTGGCGATCCTGACCACGACCTTCGCGCACGGGCGGGAACGCAACATCGCGATGGGCGTCTGGGGCGGTCTGGCCGGCCTCGGCGGGACGCTCGGTGTCGTCGCGGGCGGCGTGCTCGTCGACTCGCTGAGTTGGCAGTGGGTGTTCTTCGTGAACGTGCCGATCGTGCTCGCACTGGTCGCGTTGATCCCGGTGTTCGTCCCCGACGCACGGCACGCGACGGGTCGCCGTACCTTCGACACGCTCGGGGCGGTGCTCGCCACGACCGGCTTGATGGCAGTCGTGTACGGCGTGGTGCGGTCGGAACCGTCCGGATGGGGATCGTTCGAGGTCGTCGGCGTACTGACCGCAGGCGTTCTCCTGCTGGCGGCTTTCGTCCTGGTCGAAACCCGGTCGGCCGCTCCGCTCGTCCCGATGCGGTTGTTCCGCTCGCGCGCGTTGAGCGTGTCCGGCGCGTCGCTCGCGTTGAACGGCGCCGGGTTCCTGTCGATGTTCTTCCTGACGGCCATCTACCTGCAGCAGGTGCGCGGAGACAGTGCGCTGGATGCCGGCATCCACTTCCTGCCGATGGGCGGTGCTGCGATCGTCGGCGCGGTGCTCGCGTCGCAACTGGTGCAGCGGTTCGGGACGCGGACGGTTCAGCTCGCGGGTGCGGTGCTCAGCGTGATCGGACTGCTTCTGCTGTCGCAGGCGGACGCGACCGGTAGCTACAGCTCGCAGTTGCTCCCCGGTTTGATCGTCTTCGGATTCGGCATCATCGGCGTCGGCGTACCCGGTCAGATCAACGCGGTCTCCGAGGTCCGTCCCGCTGAGGCCGGTGCGGCGTCGGGTGTCGTCAACGCGATGTATCAGGTGGGCGGGGCGCTGGGGCTGGCGATCGTCACGACGCTCTCCATCACCCACACCACCAACGAGCTCACGCACGGCGCGAGTCAGCTTCAGGCGCTCCAGTCCGGGTACGAGCGCGGCCTGCTCGCAGCTGCTGCATTCGCTGTCGCCAACGTCCTGCTGACCTTCGCCACACCGCAGCTCCAGCCCACACCGGAGCAGCTCGCCGAGGCCACCGCCGCGGCATAAGTTGCCTGCAGCAACGTCCAGCCGTTCCAGGGCTGTCACTGAGCAATTGCAGGCGTTGACCAGTCGTCTGACCGGGTGAATCCCAGGGCGATCCCCGATGTCTGTGTGGTCCGCTGCCGGGAGGGTTGAGGCCAGCGGACACACAAGAGGGAGATCGGCATGCTGGTGGCATTGGTGACGGCGGCGGTTGTTGGATTGACGTCTGGGGCGGTGGCTCCGCCGTTGCAGAAAGGGCTCGACGACGTGGTGGCCATCGGGGCCGTCGCTGAAGTGCGGGACGGCGGAGCGGTTTGGCGGGGGAGCAGTGGGGTTGCGGAACTCGGCAGTTCACGGAAGGTCCCGGTGGCGGGGCGATTCCGGATCGGGAGTATCACGAAGACCTTTGTCGCCACCGTCGTACTGCAACTCGTTGCCGAAAAGCGGATTCGGCTCGAGGACTCGGTAGAACGCTGGTTGCCGGGTGTCGTGCCGAACGGCGCGAACATCACAGTGCGCCATTTGCTCAACCACACCAGCGGTTTGTACGACTTCAAGGAAACGTTGCCGATGCCACCGAGCGCGGAGTTCTATGCGCTGCGCTATCGCACGTGGACCGCATCCGAGCAGATCGAGCGGGCCCTCGCGAATCCGCCGGTGTTCGACAACCCGGGCTCGCAGTACGACTACTCCAACACCAATTATCTGCTGATCGGCGAGATCATCGAGAAGGCGACCGGCCGGACGTACGCCGAGGAGATCGAGCGCCGCCTGATCCGCCCGCTCGGGCTGCACGGTACGTCGCTTCCCGGTACGTCGCCGTACATCAAGGGACCGCACGCGCACGGCTACATCCCGAAGGACGGCGCCCAACTCGACTTCACCGAGATGAACCCGACGCTGTTCGGAGCCAGTGGCGACATGATCTCCACGACGCGCGACCTGAACCGCTTCTTCGCGGCCCTGCTCGGCGGGCAACTGCTCCCGGCCCGGCTGCTCGAGGCAATGAAGAAGCCTGGTCTCCCAGAAGGGACGTACGGCCTCGGGCTGGCCTGGTATGACACCAGCTGCAAGGTCCGGGTGTACGGAAACGACGGCGACGCGCTGGCGTACCAGGCGTACTCGTTCTCCACGGAGGACACCAGGCGGCAGGTCACCGTCGCCGTGACTCCGCACCTGCCGGACAACCCGGACAAATCCGTGGACGCCTTCGTGGACCAGGCGGTCTGTCACTGAAACCGGTTGCCGGATGTGACATTGTCGGCTCGCCGGTTTGGTGACCGAGAGAAACGGCGACACTGGTATGGATGCCTTGATGCCATCTCCCGAAGGGGTCCGGGACCTTGGAACTCGCCATACTCGGTGCCGACGACTGGCCGATCGCCCGGGACGTCCGTCTCCGGGCCCTGAAGGATTCTCCGTCGGCGTACATCGCCGACTACGAGGACGAGGTGACCGTCGGTGAGGACGGCTGGCGCGAACGTTTCACCCGTATGCGGTGGGCCGTGGCCCGGGACGAGTCCCGGGTCATCGGCCTGGCCAGCTCCGTCCGCGTCGCCGCCCGGCCGCCGCACGAACGCCACATCGAGTCCGTCTGGGTGGACCCGAGATACCGCCGCAACGGCGTACTGCGAGCGGTCCTCGGGCACCTGGCGGCGGTCGAACCCGACGTCACCGAGTGGCGCGTCTGGGTCCTGGACACGAATACGATCGCACGCCAGGTGTACGAGCGACTGGGCTTCTACGCGACCGGAGAACGTCAGCTACTAGCAGACGGCTCCGGCCGGCGCGAGATTCGTCTCCGATTCGGTGGGTAGTCCGTAGCCACAGGAGATCCAGGTCGGCAGCTGGAGCTCGGCCAGTGCGTCCCGTTCTCTCCTGACCTGCGGGAAATGACCGAGCATCTTCTGCCACCGACGCTCGTCCTCCTGCCAGTTCACGATGAAGTCCGCGCACAGGTCGGGCGAGATGCCCTCCGCTTGCTCCTTGGCGATCTGCAGCGACTTCTTCGCGCCGCTGTAGTCGGCCTCGCTGACCCACAGCTGGACACGCGGAAGCGCCTCGATCGTCTCGGTGATCGTCTTGAGCCGGATGTCCTTGAAGTCCTGCCAGTAGCTCGTTCGGGTCGCGATCGCCAGTTGCTGCTCGAAGCTCGAGCCCGACCGGCGCTCGAAGGCCGCGTACAGTCCCTCGGCCAGCAGGTCGCCGAACTCCTCGCGGGCCGCTCGCTGCGGATCGGCGAACGGCCGGTACTCCAGCTGGCTGACCTCGCCGATCTTCATCAACGACCGCTCCGCCGCATGCCGGGCGAAGAAGAACCAGTCCTCGTTGTAGACGTCGGCGAAGAACGACAGGTCCGGATGCCGCAGGTTCACGCCGAGGGTGGCGCCGCTGACGAACACGTCCTGCTTGAAGCCCGCGAGCCGCCGCGCGTGGCAGACCACCGAGTTGTCGGGGAAGTACCGGCTGACCATCGACGCGACCGGATGCCGGTCGAGATACCCGGCAAGACGGCGTACGTCGCGTGGGCTGAAACCCCTGATGTCGTCGTCGACGAACAGAATCTTGTTCCATCCGCACATCCGGCCTAGCAGCAGACCGATGTTGCGCTTCGCGCTCAGATCACTGGATCGGTTGGCCGAGGCCGTCTGGAAGTCCGCGCCCGACGTCAGCGGAGCATCGCACGGGGGCCGGTAGTTCTCGGGCACCTCGACGACGAGCGCCTGCGCGCCCAAGGTCTTCTCCACCCGGCGTGCCACCTGCGCGACCTGCGCCTGCCGGCTGCACAGGACGACGAGCGGCACGGACAACGCGGCGGACAGGCTGATGACCTCCTGCAACGCGAAGGACGGGCGCGCGGCCGGGACCACGATCGCGTCCAGCCGGGTGTTCGCAGAGGCTGCTACCGGAGCGGAGCCGTCGCGGAGAAGCCCCGCGTGGGACTGGCCATGCCTGATCTGACGGCTCATTCGTCGTCCCCTTCGGGGGACCATTCGAAAAGGCGGTTGTCCGCGATTTCGAGGTCGGGGGTGACGGCTTCGCCGTTGACGACCGGAACTCGCATCAGCAGGCCGAAGACACCGCCTGGAAATCTGTCGGCCAGGTAGGCCTCGTTGCGGTCGCGGACAGCGTCGTCGGTGAGCATCCGCACCGCGCCGAGCACCCCGCGGCTGTAGACCCCATTGCAGATCGTGATGGTGCGGCTGTGGTTGAACGGGTTGGGCAGCCGCGCGAACAGGGCGACGTCCTCGACGAGCTCCCGGGGGACTTCGTCGCGCCACGCGTCCTGGGCCTGCTCGGCCTCGAGCTCCTCTTGCGACGGTGCCTCGTCCTCGGGGACGGGCTCCTTGCTTTCCTCCCAGATCGGCCGGTACTCCTGGCCGTCGCGGGAGCGGAAGATCTCGCCGTCGGCCAGATCCGGCACCGACATCTGCCGGATCGGCAGGTTGTCGAGAACCCGCAGCAGCCGGCTGGTGACCCGGTTCCAGGCGATACCGCCGATCAGGATCAGATGGCCGGACAGGTGATCCGCGCTCACCTCCGTCGGCAGGCGGTGCCGGACCCGGAGTTCGGGGTTGGAGGCGCGCACATGACCCCACATCTCGATCAGCGCGTCGAGGTCGGCGTACTTGTAGAGCTTGGTGTGGTTCGGGTTCTTCTCGTCCGCTAGCGGAGAGCGTCCCAGCTCCGGGACCTCCGGGCAGATGAGCGTGATCCGCCCGGATTCGAAGTCGAAGGTGTACGAGTTGCTGGAGGACGGGGAGCCGGTCTGCTGGTGGCGTACGTCCTCCCGGAGCGTGCCCAGCTCACGGTGAAGTGCGTTGAAGCGCTCCCGCTCGGCTCCGCTCAGGTCTTGCTCGCGCGGCAGCCGTTCGGGTACTTCGGACATCGCGAAGAGCAGCGCATACGAGCGCAGCCGCTCCTCCGGGGGCAGCTTCGGGTTGGACTGCGACTCCCAGGAGCTGATCGTTGCCACCGCGACGCGGGTCTCGCCGGTGCTCAGCGCACTCGACAGTTCCTTCTGAGTCAGTCGCCCGGATTCCCGTAGGTCCCGAAGTCGCCTGGCGAGTCGTACGGCCTCTGAAGAAGGGGCCACTCTCACTCCCGTAAATGGTCGACCAACTTGCGGGTGCGGCGGATCGGCCGATCCTACACCCAGCTCTACCCGACTTCACCGAGCCCTGCTGTACCGCGCACCGCCGGGGGTTGCCCAGCCGTCCTGCTGTCCTCGGAATGGGGGCTCTCTATGCGGCTCGGATCGCCATTGCTCCTGACAAACTGGCGATTGACCGCAGTTACACCGTGGATCTACCGTAATACTGAAGTCGACCTGAAGCCAACTGAAACCACGCGACGCGCGGAGACAGGAGAAATTCCGAGGATCCGGACGGGGTGTTCGTACCTCGTAGTACCAGGCGCTATCTGGTGCCTGCGTTGCTCTCACGCACCTCAGACCGCGCAGTGGTCCGCAAGCGGTCCGACGTACGCGCCGCGATCGTCCTGTGGTTCCTGATGGCTGCCGGCCTGGCCACGGTGATCTGGATGTACACGCAGGCCCGATAGCGCTACTGCTAGCTGTCCTCGTAAGCCGCCGCCTATTGCTCGGCCCTCTCCGCCCCTGACGGCCGCAACGATTTGCTGGGCCTGCCGCGTCCTGTGGGTATGAGGCCCATCAGCTGTCTAGTTGTGCTCAGCGCCCTGACTCTGTCGGCATGTGGGAACTCTGCTGCAACCAGCGCGGCGCCCACCTCTCAGCCGGCTCATGCCGCGGTTCCGGGGCAGATCCCGTCAGGTCCTGGGACTCCGGCGTTTCTCGACCGGGCGCACGCTGTCGCAGCAGTCGTCCGAGCCGCAGGGATCCCGAAGCCTCCGGAAGGAATCTTCCTGTACTCGTCCCGAACTCCCGGTCTGGGCTTCGACACGACCGAGCAGAAGGTTGCCTGGATGGCCGGGCACGTGACCATCGCGCCGGGCGTGAAACTCGGATCTGGCGGCACGACCCGCATCGATTTCGGCGACGGACCGAGTGTCTCTACGAACGTACTCGATCCTCGGCGTGCGCTGACCGAAGCGATCGGAGACACCTACGACAACTGCGGACACATGGCGGTGCCGGTATCGCAGTGCAAACTCACGATCACCGGCGGCTCCTTGAAGACAGTTGACGTGGACACGAGCGCGGGCCGCGCGACGGCGCCGGCGTGGTCTTTCACCGCAAAGGGTCTGTCGAGACCTATCGTCGCCTTGGCAATCTCCGTAGAGGTGCTCAAGCCTTTGGTCGACCCCGCCCCGCTGCCGGGCCTCGCCGAGCTGGACCGCAACCTTCTCCCCGTCGGCAGACTCACGAAGGTCGACGGCAACTCGCTGACCTTCAACCTCCACCACGGGAAGTGCGACCCGAACCTGACAGCCCATGTCGTCGAGTTCGACGACATGGTGATCATCGGCGGAAGCCACAGCCCACTGAAGGGCGGCTGCGTGGATGTGGGCGTGAGCACCCCAGCCACCGTGACCCTCACCGCCCCGCTCGGAGACCGAGCGATAATCAGCTCCTCCACAGGAGCCAGACTCTCCCTCAAGTAGCCCAGCGCCTCGTACGTCGGTCGTATTGTCGGCGCATGGTGTTTATGTCGCCCGTGGAGCGGACTGTGCCGAATCGTCTGGCTGACGAGCGCGACGCGCTGACGCAGCAGCTCGACTTCCACCGCGCCACCCTGCTCCGCAAGCTGGAAGGGCTCGAAGCCGAGCCACTACGCCGGCCGATGACACCATCTGGACTCAGTCTGCTGGGGTTGGTGAAACACCTGGCCGAAACGGAGCACGGCTGGTTCGTCAAGATCTATGCAGGGTTGGCCGAGTCAGACCTCTTCCCGACCGACGGTGACCCGGATGCGGACTTCCGCGTCGGTCCCGATGAGACGGCCGACGTCGTGGTCGGACAGTACCTACGGACCTGCGAACGGGCCCGGGCCGTCGTCGCCGCCGGCGAACTCGACGACGTGGTCACGACGCCGTCGGGCGCCGAGGCCAACCTGCGGGCGATCCTGGTCCACATGATCCAGGAAACCGCCCGCCACAACGGCCACGCCGACATCATCCGAGAATCCCTCGACGGAACAACGGGCCACTGAGGCATCCGCCGTACGGCGATATCGGTCTACTCCCAGACTCGTGCCACCGTATGGATTTGGTCCTGCAAGTCGAGTCCGTCTACCTGGATACGGTGGTCAGCGGCCGGTGGGTTCGCGACGTCAGCCTCGTGGAGCATCCGGAATTCATCGTCAGTCAGCCAGACTTTGCGGGACGCCGCACGCCGCAGCGCCTCCGGAAAGCTGACTGTCAGATGCACAATCAGGCACCCCGGCAGCTCTTGTCTGTACAAGGCGCAGGTCTCCGGCGTGAGTACGTCGGCGACGACGACCTCGATGCCCACGGCCACGAAATTGCGAGCCAGACTGCAGGCGTTCATCACGCCGAGCCTTTGCTGATCCCGCCCTTCCGCACCCTCCCAAGGCGCACCACCACCCGCGACAACCAACTGCCGCACATCATCCACATCAACAAACGCACACCGCGGTCGCCCTTCCGCAAGAGCCCGCCCCGTCACACTCTTCCCCACCGCAGGCCCCCCAGTAAGCACTAGCGGCAGCCGAGCCATACCTCAGCCAATCACTCCGGATGCGTGAGGTCCAGCCGGATAGGCGCAACTCAAACAACCCGCGCGTACCGAGCAGCGGGTCACGACTGGCACAAAAAAACCCGTCCCACGAGGGGACGGGTGGTTGATGCCGGCAACTTTAGCTCGCCAGGTTATCGTCGGCAAGTTTGCCGGGGCCAGTCCGCGGCCTACCAGCCCGCGGGGCAAGTGTAGGCGCCTTGCCGGGTTGCGCCATCCGCCGGATGCTCGCGCGTTGCGGTCAGTGCGCTGGGCCGACCTTGGTGATCTTGCATTCGATGCCGGCTGGTCCGATGGGAGCCTGCGCCGGAGTGGTTCCTCCGAAGGTGGTTGTATCGCGGACCTCGAAGGTCTGTCCGCCGATCCTCTGCTGAGAGGCTGCGTCGAGGACGTCGACGGTCACCGTGTAGCTCGGCGCATCGCCGGTGATCGTGCCGTTGATCGTTACTGTGCCCTGCGATCCGACTGTGTTGACCTGGCAATCGACGTTGGTCTTGTAGCTCGTCGTGTCGAGGACCGGCGTACCGTCTCCTGGCGCACCTGTCATGTAGCGCACGGCGAAGACGCACAGGCACGCCAGCACACCCAAGCCGATGACGATCTGAACCCTCCGCCACGGGCTCCGAGGCGACCGGTATCCATCGTTCGCCGCGGTCCACTCGTACGTCGGCATTCCCTGTCCCCCCAGAACCGTGATCGATCATGCTGCAAGCGCCGGTCAGCCTACACACATCGCTCCGGCGATGGGTCGGCTCATTCGCCCTTGTAGCACAGACAGAACGGGTGGCCGGCGGGGTCGGCGTACACGGGACAGCTGCCGCCCTGCGGTGGTAGCAGGGTCCCTCCGAGCGCGAGGGCGAGGCGTTCCTTCTCGGCCCGGTCGTCGAAGCCGATGTCGAAGTGCATCTGTGGCGGGAAGTCGGGGTCGGGCCAGCGCGGTGGATGGTAGTCGGGGACGCGCTGCAAGGCGATCATCGGCAACCGGTCGTCGTCGCGGGCGATCACGACCCGGTCGGGTGAGTTTTCGACCGTACGGCGCATGTCCAGCACGCCGCCCCAGAACCGGGCCAGCGGTATTGGATCGGCACAGTCGATCACCACGCGGACGAGCGTGCCGAATCGATCCGTGGATTCGGTGAGACCGGGATAGAGGCAGAACGGATGGCCCACAGGGTCGGCGTACACCCGCCAGCCCGGGAACTCCTCCAGCTTCGTCGCCCCGTGCTCCAGCGCCGCGCGCTCGGCGGCCTCCAGATCGGCGACGAGCACGTCGAGATGGATCTGCGTCGGATGTGCCGGATCGCGCCAGCGGGGAGGGCGCATCCGGCCCTCGCCTGTCCCGATCCGTCCATGGGTGAGCATCGTGTAGAACGCCCGCAGTTCGTCCTCCCGCTCCTCGGGGCAGCCCACGACGACCCAGAATCGTCCGTCATGCTCGTCGGAGCCGACCGACGTACCGACGACCTTGGCGTCCTCGTCGAGCACCACGCTCACGAACGCCTGTCCACGCTCGCCGACCAGGACGACGCGGACCATGCGGTCGTTGACCTGCCGCGCACTGCTCACAGTCCGGCCCGACCCCGCGAGCTCCTCCACATCTGGCCGCCACGCCTCGGCGATCCACGGACCCGGATCCCACCCGACAAGACCGCTGACCGCGTTGGCCGCCGGTACGTCCCCCTGTTCCAACGCATCGACCCAGCAACAGGCAACTTCGACGAGATCCCGAGGCATCTCCGCAGTCTCACACCAGCCGATCCACCCCATCAACTAAAGACATTGCCTCCGGCCGGGCACCACGATTCCGGGATTGAATGGTGAGGATGCCAGTGAGTGCTTACTCAGGGCTGCAGTAATGGGCGCCGTCTCCGGTCGGAGACGGCGCCCGGTCTGAGATTGGTCAGCTGGTGATTGCGGGCTTGGGAGCGAGCTTCAGGCCGCCCTTGGTGATGTGGCCGGTGCCGGGCTTGGTGGAGTCGAACACCTGGGTGTCGTAGGCCATGTGTCCGACCATGTTGGCGAACGTCTTGGACATCCAGGTCAGCACCTCGGGGTCGTTGTTGCTGAGGTTGTCGCACCAGCGGAACGGGTTGTCCACGCAGCCTCCGTCGGTGCTGGGAATGTTGCCCTCGAAGTTGCCCTCGTAGCCGCCGAACAGGGCGACGTCCGACGCGAGCTTGCAGCAGTCCTGACCGGTGAGGACACCGCTCGCCGGGATCCCGGCCTGCTGGAACATGAAGGCGTCCGTGCCGTCGGAGGAGAACAGGATGTGGTTCTGCCCGATCGAGTTGAGGTACTGGATCCCGTAGTCGCGCCCGATTGCCGAGGGAGCCCAGATGCTCGACGGCATCGGCGTACCAGGGTCGCGACCGAACAATGTGACGCCGTCCTTCGGGTCGAGGACGCCCGCCACGTAGTTCGGTGTCGCCGTCACGTCGGCGTCCAGGTCGAACTTGATCTTCGCGAGTTGGTCGGCCGGGAGGGTGCTGACGTAGTACTCCGAGCCGAGCAGACCGACCTCTTCGCCACCGAACCAGATGAAGCGCAGCTTGTTGCGAGTGGTGGTGCTCTTCAACTGCTGGGCGATGTCAAGGATCGTGGCCGAGCCGGACGCGTTGTCGAGCATCCCGGCTCCGTAGATGGCGTCCAGATGCGCGTCGATGACGAGGATGTTGTTCGGGTCACCGCCTCTGGAGTCGGCGATGACATTCCAGTCCGAGCGGTTCGGGTCGTCGATGGCCTGGACGTCGACGGTCAGGACCGGTCCCGAGCCCGGGACGTACTGCGTCAGGAGTTGGGTGCCAACGGCGTACGTCGTGAAGAGCACGGGAATGTGCTCGTCACCGGACAGGCCTCCCGTGAACAGGCCGGTACGTCCTGGGTTGCCCTCGTTGAAGATGACGGCCGCCGAAGCACCGGCGGCTTCAGCGTTCGCGACCTTCTGGGCGAAGGTGCACGTGCCCCGCTGGATCAGGGCGATGTTGCCGGGCACGAACCCGGCGAAGTCGACGGTTGCGCAGCCGCTGGCCGAGCTGGGTGTGGGCGTCGCGGGCACGACAATGCCGGCCACGGGTTGGACCTTCGCGGTCGTCGAGCCGACGACCGGCCCGGGGTTGAACTCCGTGCCGAGCCCGAACGACTGGAGTGTCGGCGAGTCCTCCCGCATGACCGGGGTCCCGACGAAGCTGAAGTAGTGGAACTTGTACTCCTGCAACGTCACGTTGTAGCCCGCTGCTCTCATCACGCCGGCCACATAATCGGCGGAGGCCTTGTAGCCGGGCTCCCCCGAATTGCGGGAGGGGTGGCCGTCCGCGCCCGGATTGGCGTCCGCGATCTGCTGGAACTTGACCATGTGGGCCCAGAGATCGTCCTTGTTGACGCAGTCGACGAGTTTCTGCGGGGTGTTGTTGACCCGGTTCGCGCAGGCCGCCGGGGTGGCATCGGCGCTCGGACTTGTGGCGGTAGCGCTCGAAGCTACTGGTGACATGGCCACGGTAGCGAAGGTCACCGCGGCCACAGAGCCCATCGCGAGCGTCCATCCTCGACGTCGTCCGTGTCGTGAGCCCATCGTGATTCCCCCTTGCTGACAGCGAATCCCGCCGGCGTCGTTGTCGACGAGCCTTGCGATGGTTTGCCGTTGAACCCCCGATGCGGCGCTATTGCCGTTGATACGCCCAATGCCGCCAAATGGACAGTGGTGAACCACAACTACCCAGTGGTGCGTCGCGACCACTACCGGTGATCCCGCGTACGCCGGGGAAATCGCGCAAGGCGCGGATGCTGAGTACGCCGACCTACGCCGCGATCGGAACCGCGGCCAAGGCCACGCAGACACCAAGTCAGTGGCCAGCAACACCCGACGCCGAGGCCAACGATCCACCCGAGTCCCCGCCGGAAGCCCAATCACCAGAACCGGCCCCCAACCAGCTGCCGTCGCAACGCCACCATCGTCGTTCCGGCATGAAGGGCTCATCCTTCACCATCAGATCCTCGGCGCGACACGTAGGCGGCATCGCTTCGGTTCACCTAGGTGGCTGTGAGGTTTGTCGCGGGTTCCCGTTGGGCGCCAGTTGGCAGATCGCCGTACTACCTGACGTGGGCCGTGCACAAGCGTCGGCCACAGATCCGGAAGGACAATCGTCATGTATAGCAGCACAAAACGCCGCCTGGCCCGCGGCATCGGCGTCGCTCTCGTCGCGACTGCCACGTCCGCCACGCTCGCCATCAGCGCGGCGTCGGCGAACAGCCAGGCGACACTGCCGGCAGGCGTCACCGTTCCCGGCGACCCGACCGCGGCCCCCGCCGTCCTGATCGCGAGCCTGGAGGGCCGCAACGAGGTGACGGCCGGCGATCCGGACGGGCAGGCACTGGAACTCATCGGCATTCAGGGCAACACGCTCAGCTTCTCGGTGTCATGGCGCGGCATCGCGACCCCGACCGAGGCAGCCATCCATACCGCCGGTCGAGGAGTGAACGGCCCCGTCGTCGTGCCTCTGTTCACCACGAGCCGTCCGTCGGGTAGCTTCGCCTCCGGCAGCGTCACGGTCACCGACCCGACCGTGCTTGCCGCGTTGAGCTCCGACCCGAGCGGCTTCTACACCGACCTACGCACCAACGAGTTCCCGAACGGCGCCGTACGTGCCCAGCTACACCGGCTGAGTCACGCGGTCAGCACGACCGGAGTGGCTGCAGTGCAGGAGTCGGTCGTCCTGGGTAGCCAGATCTACGCCTGCACAGTGCAATCCGACGGCTCGTTCGCGTTCACCCAGAACAACGTCGAGGCGCGCCTCACCGGCGGCATCCACCACACCTTCGTTCAGCCGGCCGCCGGCCCGCCGCAATGGCAAGCAGCCGACGGCAGTGCTGTCACCGGCAAGGTCGTCACCAAGAACGCCAACGGAACAGGCAACATCGCCGAACTGGACCTCGACGCCACCCAGATCGGCAAGTCCTCCGGACTACTGTCGAACGCCGTCGAGGTGCTTCGCCTCAACACAGTCGGCGGCGTCGCCCCGACCGGCACCTGCGACCCGCAAACCACTCCACTCGTCAACATCCCGTACCAGGCCGACTACGTGTTCATCAACGGCTAGCCACTGCGATCTGACGGAGTCGCCACGTCCCCACATCTGACGCTTGTTCGATCGAAATGATGGCCTCGACCCCTCTCGGAGGGTCGAGGCCATCGTCTTCCAATACTGCTGGCGATCAGTGTCGCCGTTTCCGGGTAGGAATCTGCGCGGTCGGAGAGGGCCAGCGTGTCACTCGCCCCGCAGCGCAAACGGCCGAGGCGGGTTCAGCTCGGCTGCGTCGGGCGCGGCTGGGTCGGGTCGACAGGATACGGCTGCGGCTGGGCCGGGTACTGCTGGGCCGGGTACTGCTGGGTGGGGCCGTCCGCGTACGGCTGGTGCGGCTCCATGGAACCACCCTGGTACGGCTGCGGCTGCGCAGGAGCGCCCGCTTGCGGCTGCATGGGGACTCCCGGGTACGGCTGCGGCTGCAGCTCTGTCTGGTCGTTCTTCAACAGGGCACGGACGAAGTTGACGACCAGCAGTACAGGCAGGATGAACGCCTGGAAAAACATCATGTAGCTGCCGCCGTCGAAGATGAAGCCGAGGTAGATCCCGTAGCCGAGGAAGCCGAGGCCGGCCACCGCGCTGAGAGCACGCGAACCAGCCGACCGGTCGCCCGTCTTGGACGCGGCCAGCGCGACCATCACGACGCCGCTGAGACACAGCAGTACGACGTACCAGGAGAAGAGCGGCTCAAGGCCGAAGTCAAGGTTCACGGAATCCTCGTTCGTAGAAGCTGCAGGCGGAGCAGAACCCGGCGCACGCTACAGGACGCTTGAGGTCTGAACCAGTGATCCAGGGCAGAAGGTCCACCGCGATCGTCGTGCCGGACGTTCCTACGCCAGGCGTGTGCCTGGCGTGGGTTACGTGCTGGTGACCACGTCAAGGCAGCCGCGATCGCTGCTCCGAGTGTGTCCCGAGGACATTCCCACCAAGGGACACCGGATTCGCTTCCTGATCGACCATGCACGTGCGCTGCACGGGCTGAGAGGAGGTAACGACGAAGTCACACATCGCGCGCTTGAGCGCGCAACCGCGAGCGGTGCCTCGCAACCTTGCCGGCGATGAGCCGGAGGGTGGGCGGAGCGTGCGTGGGAAAGAAAAAATCCCTCTCCGGTTAAGCGGAGAGGGTGGTGGTGGTCAGGGGCGGTCTCGAACCGCCGACCTTCCGCTTTTCAGGCGGACGCTCTACCAGCTGAGCTACCTGACCGGGGAGAAAGTTCGGCGGCGGTGTTGTGGACACCGCCGCCTTCTCCTGGCGACCCAGACGGGACTCGAACCCGCGACCTCCGCCGTGACAGGGCGGCACGCTAACCAACTGCGCCACTGGGCCAAATGACTCGATGATCTTACAGCATCTTCGAGGTACTTCTTGCACCGGTCTTTCGACCGTATCCCCAACGGGATTCGAACCCGCGTTACCGCCTTGAAAGGGCAGCGTCCTAGGCCACTAGACGATGGGGACTCGGACCCGCGGGAGCCGAAGCTCCAGGGACAGCCGTAAGCATAGAGGAGACCGCGCCAGCTTCCAAAACGAGATACTGGCGGGGTGATCGAGATGAGTCGGGGCGACTTCGAGGGGCTCGTGGCGCAGGCGCTGGACGAGGTGCCGGAGGAGCTGGCGGGGCTGATCGACAACGTGGCGGTGTTCGTCGAGGACGAGCCGCCGGCGAGCGATCCGGACCTGCTCGGGATCTACGAGGGCATCCCGCTGACCGAGCGCGGGCACGACTACGGCGGCGTACTGCCGGACCGGATCACGATCTACCGCAACCCGACGCTCGCGATCTGCGAGAACGTCGACGACGTCGTCGATGAGGTGAATATCACGGTGGTGCACGAGATCGCGCACCACTTCGGCATCGACGACGCCCGGCTGCACGAACTCGGCTACGGCTGACCCTAGGCCGATCGCGGCTGCGTGAGGTAGCCTCTGGCGGCCGGTTTCGGGGACCGGATCGCCCAACCTTTTGAACGATCTAGTGAGGCTCTCGCCGTGAGCGATCAGCAACCGCCTGCCTGGAACCCCGACCACCGCCCGACCGGACCGTACGGCGCACCGCCACCGCCCGGTACGCCGTCTCAGCCGTACGGCGCCCCGCCGCAGCACACCGCTCTGCTACCGCAGTACGGCCAGCAACCGCACCAGGGCCCAGCACCGCAGTACGACCAGCCACCCCAGTACGGCAACCAGCCACCCCAGTACGGCAACCAGCCACTCCAGTACGGCAACCAGGCGCCCGTGTACGGCGGTCAGCCGCCCCAGGGACCGCACCTAGGCAGCCTCCAGCCGCCCGGCAAGCGCCCGAAGGGCCCCTGGCTACTGATCGCCGCCGCCGCGGTAGTGATCGCCCTGATCGGCGGTGCTGTCGTCCTCCTGACCAGCCCTGGCGGCGACGCGGCCGACGCCGGCGCCCCCATCCCGACGGCCACGTTCACCGACGGGGTCTCGTCCCCGACCGTCAGCCCGTCCACCGAGCCGCCGTCAGTCACGCCGTCCACCCCGGCCCCGTCGTACACCACCAACCCCACGCCCCCCGAACGCCGCCGGACGCTGAAGGACATCGACCAGGGCATCGCGGTGTACGACGATGTGTACATCAAGCCTGCCAGTGGATGGCGGAAGCTCTACACGTCGAAGTACACAGTCACACTCGGGCCTGCGAGCAAGGGATCGCTGCTCACGATGGTGGTCAACCCAGTGGGCTATCCGGCCGCCAAAGCCGTCCCGATCATCGTGCGGGACCTGGTCGCCCTGGACAAGTTGGCGGGGGTGGTGAAGGGTCCGGTCAAGTCTCTCGGCCCGGCCAATTCGAACATCCAGAGCCAGGCTCAGATGTCGTACACGGGACGGATCCGGCAGAACGGCGCGTCGGTTTCGGTGACCGCTCGGTGCACGACGATGACCGGCGTCGAGTCGATCCACAACGTCACGGTGTCGGTGTGTGTCCAGGCTCGCCCGGACGTCGCGGACAGGGCGTTCCGAGACGCGATCGGGATGCTCGCCTCTGTCGCCCGTTCGATCTGATGTCGCAGCAGAACCCGGCGAGCGGTCGTACGGTCGCCCTCCTGACGGCCGGTCTCGCCGTTCTGACGGTCGGCGTCTTCATGGTCGGCGGCCGGCTGGTACAAGAGCCGGAACCGGTCCAAGCGGCAGCACACGAATCAATACCCGAACCAACCGGGCAGCCGACGCCGCAGCCAGTGCCGACGGTGACGCCGTCCCGCAATCCGCGCCTGGAGCCCGACGTCGACCGCGGCACGCCACTCGGCCACGACGTGTTCATCGAGGTCGTGCGGGGCTGGACGACCGAGCATGTGTTCACCAACACTGTCGAGTTGTCGTCCTGGGACCGAGGTGCGTACGCGGCGTTCGTCCTGTCGGCGCGGCCGGTGTCGTCGCTGCCGCTGCTGGTGCCGGACGCGGAGGGGTTCGCTGGGGATCAGTCGATCTACGGCGTTCGGACCGCACGGGCCCGCGCGGTGCCGGCGCCGAATCGCAACATCGTCGAGGCGGCCTCGATCGGCTTCACCGGCCGTCGTCGTGAGTACGACGTGACGTACTCGGTGACGGGCGAGTGTGTCCGGCTGCGTGGTGCGCCCCAGACCAACGACATCAGTATCAGCATCTGCTGGGTGGCGTACGCACAGGACCTGGGGACGGTGCGTCCCCAGGTCCAGCGGATGATTGCGTCGGCGGCCCGGTCGATCTAGGAGCGGCCGAACAACAGCTTCCAGGGCATCAGGGCCGATTCGAGTTGGACCTTCAGCGACATCTTGGAGACGCCTTCGGTGCGTTCCTCGAAGTGGATCGGGACCTCGGCGATCTTCAGGCCGCGCTTGACCGTGCGGTAGTTCATCTCAACCTGGAACGAGTACCCGTTGCTCTCGATCGACGACACGTCGATCCAGCGCAGGGTGTCGGCCTTCCAGGCCTTGAACCCGGCCGTGGCGTCCTTCACGTGCAGCCGCAGGATCGCGTTCACGTAGAAGTTCGCGAACGCGGACAGCGCCCGCCGGTGCCAGCCCCACTCGGCCGCGGCCGAGCCGCCCGGGACGTACCGGGAGCCGATCACCACGCCGGCGTCCGTGGTCCGCAGCGTCTCGACCATGGTCGGGATGACCGAGGCGGGGTGCGACAGGTCGGCGTCCATCTGGATGACGATGTCGGCGCCTTCGTCGAGCGCGCGGGTGATCCCGGCGACGTACGCGCGGCCGAGTCCGTCCTTCACGGTCCGGTGCAGTACGCCGACCTTGTCCGGCGACTCCTTCGCCAGTTCGTCGGCGACGTCGCCCGTACCGTCGGGGGAGTTGTCGTCGACGACGAGAAGCTCCAGGCCGGGCAGGTTCAGGTCGGACAGCAGCCCGGCCAGCACGGGCAGGTTCTCCCGCTCGTTGTAGGTCGGTACGACGACCACGATCTTGGCTAGCTCACCCATGACTTTCCTTCGTCGGAGACACCGAAAGCTATCGCATCTCCGGTTTAGGGTCGTGCAGGTGATAGCGCTTGGTGTCGATATCGGTACGACGAACCTGAAGGTGTGCCGAGTTCCCGACGGCTCGGTGCGGTCGGTCCGTACGCCGGACGACGCGGAAGCCTTGCAGCACGCCGTACGGCGGTTGGTCGCGGAGCTGTCGGAGGGACAGCGCGTCGATGCTATCGGTATCACCGCGATGGCCGAGACCGGCGTACCGCTCGATCGAGAGTTCCGGCCGCTGACGAAGCTGATCACCTGGCGTGATCAGCCCGGTGTGGAGCAGGCGCGGCAGTTCGATCCGGCGGAACTGTACGCACGGACCGGTCTCCGGCTGAGCGCGAAGCTCCCCGTGGTGACCTGGCGGTGGCTACGAGAGACACAGCCTGCTCTGCTCGCACGGACTCGTCTCTGGGTCGGTGTGCCCGATCTGGCGCTGGCTGCGCTGACTGGTTCCTACGCGATGCATCTGACTCATGCGCAACGTCTCGGCGTACTGGATCTGCGGCGTCGCCAGTGGGACGCGGACCTGCTCGAGTACGGCGGTCTGGACCGCTTGCCTGCTGTGGTCGAGCCTATGACCGTCGCCGGCACCACCCCCTCCGGTGTGCCGGTCGTCCTGTGTGGGCATGACCATCTGGTCGGTGCGTGGGCGGCAGGGGTACGAGAGCCGGGTCAGGTCGCGGACTCGCTCGGTACGGCGGAGGCGATCATCACACCGAGCTCCGGACTGGTGTTGAGCGACGTACTGCGGCAGCAGGGCATCAGCATGAGCTGGTACGTCGACGGGCAGCACGGCTGTGCTGTGTCCGGGAACGGCGCCGCGGGCGGTCTGGTGCAGCAGCGTCTCGCCTCGCTCGACCGCGACTACACCTGGCTGAACGCAGTACTCGAACCCGTAGGCGTGCCTAGCGATCAGTTGATCGCTCCTTATCCCCAAGGCCGTCAGGCGCCGGCGCCGTCCGATGAGTCGACGTACGACGTGACGCGGCCGGCGAGCGATCCGGCCGAGGAGATGCGGGCGCTCGTGGACGCGTTGAGCTTCCATGCGCGATGGATGGCGGAGGAGCAGACGCGGCTGCTCGGGATCGACTGGCAGCACACGGTTGCGTTCGGCGGTCCGGTGCGGCTGGGCGGGTGGATGACGCGGAAGGCGCTGGCGTCCGGTGGGCGGTCGTTCGCCGTACTGGAGAGCTCGGCCACCGCTGCGCAGGGTGCTGCGTCGATGGCCGCCGAGGTGGTGAGCGGTGTGCCGGCGGAACCCTTGCAGGCAAGGCGGATCGAGGTTCGTCCACAGGATGCTGAGACGTGGGATGGCGCATTCTGGCATCGATTCCATAAGGTGGTCTCATGAGCCTCGACGCACTGGCGTACCCCGACGGCACCTTCGCGATGGTCGCCATGGACCAACGCGAGAGCCTGCGCACGATGCTGGCCGACCACGGCCGACCCGACGCGCCCGAAGACCTGCGCGCCTTCAAAGCAGCCGTCGCCGAGCACCTCGCCCCACTGGCGTCCGGTTTCCTGATCGACAAGGGGTACGACGCTCCTTCTCGGCCCGGATGGATCCTCGCGGCCGACGCACTGACCCAGGAGCGCGGCGGACCGGTCACCGACACCCACCTGGACGAGACCGTCGACCCGCAGGCCGCCCGCGCGGCCGGAGCGGTCGCCCTCAAACTCCTGGTGATCTGGAAGCGCGACAACCAACAGGATCGGCGACGAGAGATGGCCGAGGAGTTCGTACGCCGCTGCGTTGCCGCCGGCCTCCTCTCCGTCCTGGAGCCCGTCGTGCAACCCGCGGACGATGAGCCAGATTTCGATCTGGACAAGGCGATCCTGGACGCCGCCGAGGCCCTGGGCCCCGTCCGCCCCGACCTCTACAAGGCCCAGGTCCCGAGCCGCGGCATCGGCGACGCCGCCGGAATCATCGCCACCTGCCGGCAACTCAGCGAGACGCTGCCCGTCCCGTGGGTGGTTCTGTCCAACGGCGTAGCCCGTGACGACTTCCCCCGAGCAGTAGAACTCGCCTGCCGAGGCGGCGCCTCCGGCACCCTCGCCGGCCGAGCCCTCTGGACCCCCGCCCTCGAAACCGACGACCCGTCAACTGTCCTGGCAACCACGTGCCGCGCGCGCCTGTCGCTGATCGCCGATATCGTCCACCAACACGCCCGCCCATGGCAGAAGGTGAGCAGCTGACAGCCGGCGGAGCTGGGCAACGCGCACGGAGGGGAGAGCAATGCCGGCGACAAATCGGCTCATCGATTTCAGCACGCCGTACGTGGAGGGCAGCGGAGTACAGGCGCTGCGAGCGAGTTCGCTGCACCTCGTACGGCAACTCCTGGAGTTGAGGGACGTCCAGCGGCGTCATCAGCGGGAGCTGCTGTCGATCGCCTTGTGGAAGTGGACCGAGGCGCCGGGCGCGAAGCCGTACCCGAAGTACAACATCCGCTACGTGACGCGCGGTGTGCTCGCCGCGGACGATGCCAAGATCAATCACGAACACGTCTGGCCGCGCAAGTGGATCATCGACAAGCTGCTGTCGCGGCGTGATTGGCCGAGCGATGAGCTGACGGACTTTCTCGATACTCATGGCGTCGCGTGTGTGGTCACGATCGAGGAACACGCGAGTCTCGGCGGCAAGCAACGGATGGGCTGGCAGCGGTACGTCGACGCGGGGATCGACGTATGGGACCGGCAACTCGGCCGATGGGCGGAGTTCCGCGGCGCGCCATCGGAGCCAGCAGATGACGTGGACGCTGACGAAGCGCCGGTGGTCGTCGGGGTGGATCTCGAGCAGGTCATCCGCGAACGGGCGGGAGACAAGCAGGACCTGTTGATCGAGCTCGCGCGATCTGCCGAGCGGGAGATGGCCGTGCCGGTTCTCGGTAGTACACGTGATTCTGCTCAGCCGGTCGGTGCCTACTTCCGCATTCATGACGCGCAGATCGAGGAGCCGACGCCAGCGGTCGCGTACGTCCATTGGAGCGGCAAGGTCTCGTTCCGGTTGACGCACAACGACCTCCCGGCTGGCGGCCTCGCGGGCGCAACCCCGGCAACACATCAGAAGTACGGCGTCGCCTGCCACGTCTCTGACAACGCTACTCTGCGAACAGCACAACACCTCCTGTACCTCGCCCTCGCCAAGCTACGGGACGACCTCTGATGACCGCCGCCCACACGATCCAGGTCGGCAAGGTGACCATCGGCTTGCAGACAGCTCGGGATTGGGTCCGCGAGTACACCGACGCCGCGCGAAACGAGACGGCAGCAGATCCGTACGCCTACCCGGCCTACGACCAGTACGAGCAAGACACCAACAACCCGCGGCGACTGACCGACGCGGACCTGCTTGCTCCTGTCCTTCTGAATGTGAGCGTCTCCATCCGGACGTTCTACGCGTTGGGACGGATTCGTGACGAGCTTGAGGCAGGGCTAGCGACGATCGATCCTCGCCGGCCGTTGGCGGAACTCAATGACTCCGAGATCGCAGAGTCGATGCAGGCGCTGTACGGCGTCTTGGATACGGACCCGAGGCCGCATGGTGTCCGGGCCACGGTGTTGTCGAAGGTGCTGCATCGTAAGGCGCCGCAGACTTTGGTGCTGCATGACACGTGGGTGCGCAAATGCTACGTCGGGGCGGGCGGACCCGTTCGTGAGGCAAAGGTCCGTACCTGGGTGAAGTACATGACCGAGCTGACCGTCGCTATCCGGGACGACATCCAGAATCAGCGTTCGTCTCTCCAGCAGTTGGAGGCGGAGGTGCCTGCGGCACTCAGTCACGTGCGGTTGCTGGACATTCTGGCGTGGAAATCCAAGGGACGGTGCGCGGACTGATTACCAGGTGAGGGTGGTTAGCTCGGGGTGGGTCAGGGCGTCTTCTGTGGCTAGGAGGAGGACGCCGATGCACCAGGAGTGGGAGAGGGTCAGGAGGGCTCCGGGTGGGCCGAAGCATTCGGTTTGGTAGTAGCGTTCGGTGACCATCCCGCGGCGGGCGTTGAAATCGCCGTCGTGGCGGGCGATGAACTGGCGGGCGAATCTGAGGTGTTCGGCGGCGGAAGTGGCGTAGCTGTCGTCGCCGGTGAGGGCTGAGAGCGTGGCCAGTTCGGCGGTGCAGATCAGACCGTAGTTGTGCAGGTGCTGGTTGGACGGGCTCGCCTGGTCCGCGCCCCGGCTGCGGAAGCCGTACGCCCCGAGGATCGTCTCGGGATCGAACCGCACGTCGTAGCTGTAGCGGAACGTCAGCATCCAGTCCGCGCCGTGCCGGGCCAGAGCAAGCCATTCGGAGGACGGATCGATCCGGTGCAGGCCGACGTACGCGAACAACGCGGCGTATCCGTCCTCGGAGGTCGGTGCGAGGTCCACGTCCTCCGGGGCTCCGCACAATGTCTCGTCGCGGACGAAGGAGGCGTAGTACCGCCCGCCGCGGCGCGCTGCCTCGCGAAAGCGTTCGTCGCCGAAGAGTTCGTACGCCTCTGCCATCGCTCCGACCCACGTTAGGCCGGCCGCTCCGAGCCGCGACAGGACTTCACCGGTCTCCAGGTGGTACATGCTCCCGAAGTTGCCCTCGGCATCTTGTGCGGCCAGCGCGAACTCCAGGTTGCTGAGCGCCGCCGTACGCCACACCGGGTGCTCGACCGGCTCAGCGGCGATCGCCCGCAGTGTGAAGAGCGTCGCCTCGGCCAGCGTTCGCGCGTGCAGCCCACCGGGCACCGGCGTCCACGACTGCTTCCAGCCCTTCTCGGCGTACCACGTGCCGAAGAACGTCCCGGCCGGTGTCAGGTTCGCCGTGATGTGGTCGATCACCGCCGTACCGGCCTCGACGTACGACGGGTTGCCGGCACGTCGGCCGTGGCGCAGCAGGGCGTGCGCGTACGGGATCCCGCTCACCCACGCCACGTGCATCGCGAGCCGGTCGCCGCGATCGCCCAGGTCACCCGCGAGCTCACGGTCGAACAGAGCGGTCTCGATCAGTACGGCGGGATTCTCCCGGTAGTGCCAGCGCCAGAGGCCGTACGCCGTCAGCTCTGCAGCGTCGGCGATGTCGACCCAGGGCGTGACCGGCGGATGGGCCGCGCGCTCACGATCACGCAGTACCTGGAGCACTGGCGCATAGCTGTGCCGGTCCGCCGGCAATGTCCACAAGCTGGCCTGAATCTCGTGGCATTCGCCCTGCTCCCAGCGATGGCAGTCCGCGAGCGGTTCGACGCCCCGTGGTTCGCCGACGTAGCTGAACGGCTCCTCGCGATACGGGAGCGAGGCCCAGATGGTCGCGGGCCGGTCCGGTCCAGCGCCCAGGCCGAGTCCGCTGAGACCGAGCGACGTGGTGGCGCCGACGGACAGGGCCACACCGCCCTCCTCGCCCCAGGCGAACACGACTGGTGTCGCGGCGCGATCCGCCCGGAACGCCCAGCGGTCCGCAATCAGGTTCTCCGCATCCAGCTCACCGGGCGCATAGCGCGGGTAGAGCCGGGCACAGGCAGGATCCCGGTTGGCGCCGTAGAACAAGCCGGGGATCAGCCAATACGGCGCGTCCGGCGCGGCGACCTCGAGACGCACACGGGCATCGGCCGGGGCAGCTCCGTCGTACTGCACCCGCAGCTGTACGGCGCGCTCGTCGGCACCGACCGGTGTGACCTCAAGCTCGACGCGCCAGTCAGGCGAATCGATCGGTGAGCCGTCGACTGTTTCGAGCACTACGTTCAGGTGCACCGGATCAGCCTCTCTCTGGGATGTAGTCCGAGCCCGTCGATCGCGATCACCCGTTCGCCGCCGGCGCCGTGCCAGCGGAGGTCGATCGTGCGTTCCTCCCCGGGCAACAGGACGAAACCGCTGTCCGACACCCGCAGCCATCCGCCGGCGTCGCCCTGCACCGGACGCGCATCGCGGACGCGCACGAACGGCGCCACCGGACCCGACAGGTGCCGCACACGCAACTGGTCACGGCGCAGTTCGGCGTCCACTTCGATCCGATGATCGAGCAGGTCCGCAAAGTCGGTGCCAGTCAGCACATACCGCCGTTCCGCCCGGACGTCACCGGCGATCAGCTCCAGGTCCACGACGAACGGTTCAGCGGGTGTGACGGCACGCAGTTCACCCGCGAAAGCATCCGCCGCGACGTCTTTGCACGTCAGGGTTGTGAGCTCCGTACCGCCGAAGGTGAGGAGACGGGCAGTGACGGTAGCCGGTGGGAGCGGATCCTCAGACAGGAACCACAAGGGCAGCCGAAGCTCGGCATGGCCGGCCCAGGATTGGCGCGTGCAGACGACGCCGACCAGGACAGGACGATAAGCGGCGGCCACCCCGAAGTACGCGGGCTTCGGCTCGCCGGCGTGGGTGACGGCTGAGGTGCACCAGGCGTTGGGATAGGGCTCGTTGAACTGCCACGGGAGAGTGCCGACGCAGCGCGGCCAGCGGCGGCGGTGGGCTTCCGTGGCGTACTGGAGCCCGTCGCGTTGCAGGAACTGACTCGCCAGGCCGAGCGTGTCCAGGTCCCGGATGCGGTGACCGAACGACTCCTGGACCAGGTCCTCGTTGTTCCACCAGCGCCCCAGATGGTCCCAGACGGGCCGTCCCCGGGTCGGCAGCCGTCGATCCGGCTCGGGCACTACCTGGGCGATCGATCGCGGCATCGTCATCCCCTCGACTCCGAACTCGCTCAGCAGTTGTGCCGTCCCCGCGTCGTACAAGGCGTAGTGGTCGCGCAGTCCTTGGTGTTCCCAGGGCCCGTGGACATCGTGCTGGTCGCCCGGCGCCTGCCGGATCAGGTCGAGCCGGTTGAGGAACGCGGGACCGGTTGGCGAGGTCGCCAACCACAGTCCCTCCGGATCGAGTCGTCGTACGACATCTCCCAACGCGTCCAGGACCGGCGCATCGGAGAGCGGTTGGCCTTCGCCGGCCTGCAGTTCGTTGCCGCCGCCCCACATCGCGAGTGACGGGTGGTGCCGCAGGCGCGGCACGATCGCTTCCGCCTGCGAGCGCATCATCGCGACGAAGTCCTCGTCGTCGGCGGGCGTCGACGAGATCCCGGAGCTCGACTGGGAGAACTCCTGCCACACGAGCAGGCCTCTCCGGTCGCATTCGGCGTAGAAATCCGGCGTCTCGATCAACCCGCCACCCCAGACCCGCAGCAGGTTCACCCCGGCGTCAACGGCGAGATCCAGCAGATGCCTGAGCCGGTCAGGTCGCGGTACGCCGTAGCTGAGATCGAGTGGCACCCAGTTCCAGCCCTTGGCGAAGATCCGCCGCCCGTTCACCTCGATCCCGTACGGCGCCGCGTCCGCGGAGGCGCCCTCGGCCTGGAAGAACCGCAACGTTCGGAACCCGATCTCGTACTCCCGCCGGTCGCTCACCACGCCATCGGCATACGCGGTCGCGGTCAGGTGGTAGAGGTACGGCGTACCGCTCCCGTTCGGCCACCAAGGTCGAGGATCCCGCACCTCGAGCACCCGGTTGCCACTCGCGACCACGACACCGTCGGCATCCGTCAGCGTCAACTCCACATGATCGTTGCCTGAGGCCCCGACCAGGACACGGTCCGTGGTCACGGTGAGATCCGTGATGCGGGCGGCTCCGATCAGCTCGACGTACACCGACCGCCAGATGCCTTGGTGGACGAGCCGCGGGCAGAAGTCCCAGCCGTACGTCATCCGGGACTTGTGCACCCGGACCTTGGCCGTGTGACCCACCTGCGGCTCGCTCATCGGCGCCGGCTCCACGACGACGACCAGCGTGTGCTCCGCCGACGTCCGCATCAACTCGGTGACGTCGAATCGGGTGGCGACGAACATCCCGTCCACCCGGCCCAGCTCTATGCCGTCGAGGTACACGACGGCGCTGTGGTCGACGCCGTCCAGACACAGGAACGCCTGCTGTCCCGGTGGCGGCGGGTCCAACCGGAACTCGTGCCGGTAGGCCCAATGCCGGTCGGACACCCACTCGATCGCCCGCGTGTTCAGACCGACATACGGATCGGGTACGGCGTTCGCACGCCACAGATCGTCGACGACGCTGCCCGGTACCGTCGCCGGCAACCACGCGTCGGGTTCACGCAACGGGCCCCAGACACGGTGATGCCGCCACTCGTCGCCGAGGAAGCCCCGGACCCTCCAGGGCTCCCTGTCGAGAGGTGCGCGCATCTCACTCGGTCGTCAGCGGCGGCGGTGCGGCAGGGTCCCACTCGAGCAGGTCGACCTCGGTGGGGCTGACGTCGCCGTCGGCAGGGATGTGCAGCGTCTTGACCTCGTGCGGCGTGAAAGCGGTGTCGAAAGTACGGCCGAGGAAGGGCAGGTCGATCGTCACCTCCGCGTCTCGTCCCGCGGTCTCGTACGCGCGGAGGATGGTGGCCCCGCCGTGGTCCTCGGCGCGTTTGAGGACCGAGACGACGACGTTGTCGGCGCCGGTCACGGTCACATACGACTGCGAGGGCGGCAGCGGGCCGGGGTGGAAGCACTCGATCAGTGCGGTGACCGGCTGGTTGAGCTCGGCCGCACGACGGACCACGGCCGCCGCGCGCCAGTCGCCGCCGTGCGGCAGCAGGCGGTAGGTGAACCGCTGGATGTCCTGATCGAGGTACTCGTACACACCGTCCTCGTCCAGCTGCCACGGGTCGTGCCAGGCATAGACAGGCGAGCGCACCGCCGTCATCGCCAGCACGGAACGCCCGGCTGTCGTGCCGTCGACGGCGAACGAGTACTTCCCGTCGTTGAGCACCGCGACGCCGCCGCTCGGACCGGAGACGTCGACCCAGGCGTGCGACGGCACCTCCTCGCGATTCTGCTCGCGTTCCAGGTGCCCGTAGGGGATCTCGTGCGTCGCCACCGAGTCTTGCAACGCGAACGGGAAGCACAGTTTCAGAGACTTCAGCTGTTCGCGCCAGTCCACCGTGACCCGTACCTCGACGGCATCCGACCCCGCGTCCAGCACGAACTCCTCGACCAGCTGCGACCGGCCGTACGTCGATTCCACCCTGATCAGCTGCCGCACCGGGCCGTCCGCGAGCCGCCGTACCCGCTGCACCTTGAAGGAGTCGACGGTCTTCCACAGCGACCGTACTCCGTGGCTCCAGGTGTCCGTGTCGTCGTCGATCACCTGGGCATGCGCGACGCCGGACGCCAGCAAGTTCGGCCCGCCTGCTGTCGCGAGCGACTTCAGCCAGCCGGTCTTCGGATCGACCTCCGCGTGGACTGTGCCGTTGTCGAGCACCAGTCCGTCGCCGGTGGGCGCACCGAGGTGGTACGACGGCTCGTCGGCGGTCCGCATCGTGAACAGCTGATAACCCAGCGGCGGGACGTTCGCCGTGAAGGCGACCCGCCGGCGGCCGCCCGCGGTCGCGGCCGATCGGACCTCCTGGAGGTCGAGGATCCGGCCGTCGAGGCCCTCGCGGAGCTCGATCGCCCCGCGCATCGGGGCGGGATAGCCGAGCTCGAGCTCGACCGTCGCGGTCACCGGCCAGGCGTGCGGGTTGAACACCGCCACCGGCACCATCATCGCCTCCGCCGGGATGTCGATCTGCCGCGCGATCGACTGGATGGAGCGGTTCGCCAGCCGGGCCGCGATCGACTTCGCCTCACCGAGTTGGTCGCGCGCGTCGTCGTACGCCGGCTCGATCGCGGTGCCGGCCGCGATGTCGTGGAACTGGTTGAAGATCACCTGCTTCCAGGCGTGCCCGAGCTCCGCGGTCGCGTCCGGCATCCCGCTGACCGTCGACGCGATCGTGGTCCACTTCTCGGCCGCGAGCAGCGCCTGCTCGGCCAACCGGTTCTGGCGCTTCACGCCGGAGTGCGCGGCGTAGCAGCCGATCGCGTGCGGCTGCAGCTCGGTCGGATGCACCGGGATCCCGTCGAACGTCCGCGCCTCGTCGAAGAACCGGCGCATCGTCGACGGGAACATCTCCGGGTACAGGTCCCGCTCGGCGAGCTGCTTGATCGATTCGATGTTCTCGATCGTCGGACCGCCGCCGTGGTTGCCGACGCCGTAGAACACCATCAGCGGTTCGGTTGTCACCGGCAACTGCTGCAGCGCCTTCGTGACGTGCCCGGTGATCTCGCCGCGGGGCGAGCAGTACTCGTGGGGGATCCGGTACGCCAGCACGCGCGAACCATCCGCGGCCTCCCACCAGAACTTCTGGCCGGGCAGCTCGCGCTCGTGCGTCTGCGGCCGGAGGAACGCGTACGAGTCCAGCCGCGCCTTGCTGAGCAACTGCGGAAGGTTCGCGTTGTGACCGAACGGGTCGACGTTGCAGCCGACGGTCGCGATCACGCCGAGGTGCTCGGCGAGCCAGTGCTGCGAGTACAGCGCGTGCCGGACGAACGCCTCCCCGCCGGGCAGGTTGCAGTCGGGCTCCACCCACCAGCCGCCGACGATCTCGAAGCGGCCCTCCGCGACCCGCTTGCGGATCCGCTCGAAGAGCTCCGGGTCGTGCTCGGCGATCCAGCTGAAGTACGCGACCGAGTCCGCGGTGAAGACGTAGTCCGGATACTCCTCCATCCGGTCGAGCGCCGACCGGAACGTCGCCCGCACCTCCTGATATCCCTCCTGCCACTGCCAGAGCCACACCGCGTCGATGTGCGCGTTACCGATCATGTGCAGGGGACCACGCTTGGTCATAGAGCCTTCCTGTTGTCGGGGGTGTCAAAGGCCCAGCGGTCGACGAGTTCGCTGACCAGGTGCAGGGCGAGGACGTGCATCTCCTGGATCCGGGCCGTCTCCTCCGCCGGTACGACGACTGCCAGGTCGGCCGAGTCCGCGAGCTCCTGGCCGCGGACCGAGGTGAACGCCACCGTGCACGCACCGTTCGCTCGGGCGGCCGCGAGTCCCTTGACGACCGTAGGCGAAGTGCCCGAGGTGCTGAACCCGACCACCATGTCCTGCGGCCGGACCAGCGCGGTGACCTGCCGGGCGAACACGTCCTGGTACGAGTAGTCGTTGGCGATGCAACTGACGACCGCGGCGTCACCGATCAAGGCGACCGCGGGCAGCGGACGGCGTTCGCGCAGGTAGCGACCGATCAGCTCGCCGGCCAGGTGCTGGGCATCAGCCGCGGACCCGCCGTTGCCGAAGGTGTAGAGCACTCCGCCGGCAGCCAGCCGCCGGATCAGCTCGTCCGCGACGGCTTGCACCTGTGGTAGTTGGGCCCGCATCGCCGCGGCCACTTCCGAGTGTCGATCGAGCTGCCCGTCGAGCAGCCCCTCGAGTCTGGTCGTCACGCGTCCCCCAATCGCTCGTACGCGATCGCCGCAGCGCCGAGCACACCGACCGCGTCACCGTGCCGACTGAGTACGACGTCGCACGCCCGCGCCGCCGGCGGCATCGCCTGCCGCAGCGCGGCGTTCCGCACTGGATCGAGCAGCTGCGCACCGGCCCGGGTCACGCCGCCGCCGAGTACGACGAGCTCCGGTTCGCAGACGTTGACGAGGACGGCGACCATCCTTCCCAGCATCGCGGTCGTCTCGTCCCAGACGGCCCGCGCGATCGGATCGCCCGCGCGGGCGTGCGCCGCGACATCCTTAGCGGTGATGGTCAGCCCGGCGAGTGTCGAGTCCGAACCGGCGACTGCTTCGGTAGCTCTGCGGGCGATCGACGTACCGGAGACGTAGGCCTCGGCGCAGCCGCGGGCGCCGCAACCGCATTGCCTGCCCTGCCAGTCGATGACCACGTGACCCAGCTCGCCGCCCTGCCGGGCGGCGCCGTGGAACAGCTTGCCAGAAGCAACGATACCGCCGCCGAAGCCGGTCGACACGGTCAGGTAGACCAGGCTCTCCACCCCCCAGCCGCCCCAGCGGTACTCGCCGAGTGCGGCAGCGGTGGCGTCGTTCTCGACGTACGTCGGTAGTTCGAAGCGGTCGGCGACCAATTGGCCGAGTGGCACCGAGTCCCAGCCCGGCAAACCTGGCGGCCCGAGGATCACCCCGGTCGACGGGTCGAGCGGGCCCCCGCAGCCGACTCCGACCGCGGCAACGGGCGTGGAGCCGACGGGTAGTCCTGCCTCGGCCAGCGCTTGCTCGCCGAGGTCGAGCAGGCGCTTGACGACCGCGGTGGGACCCTCGTCCACCGCGGTCTCGATCCGGCAGAACGACCGCACGGTGCCGTCGCGGGCGACGACGCCGGCGGCGAGTTTGGTGCCGCCGACGTCGAGGGCGAGGACGGGCTGCAGCTGGGTCACACTCAGCCTTTCTGCGCGGTCGTCGCCACGCCGTCGAGGATGTAGCGCTGCCCGAAGGCGAACAGGATGATCATCGGAACCACGGCGATCACGCTGGCGGCCACCGCGATCTCCCACTCGTAGTGACCCGAGAGGGCGAAGGCGTCGATGATCTGCTTCAGGCCGCGCGGCATCGTGAAGTACTCCGTGGTCTGCAGGTAGATCAGGGGTTTCATCAGGTCGGACCAGCTCGCCTTGAACTCGAAGACGAACACGATCACCAGGGCCGGCTTGCACAGCGGGAACGCGATCCGCCGGAACATCGCGAAGTAGCTGCAGCCGTCGACCCGGGCGGCCTCGAAGAGCTCGCGGGGAATACCGAGGAAGAACTGCCGGAGCAGGAAGACGTAGAACGCCGAGCCGAACAGATTCTGCGCCCAGAGCGGGATCTGGGTGTCGATCATGCCCAGCTTGTTCCAGATCAGATAGACCGGGATCATCGTCACCGCGCCGGGCAGCATCATCGTCGACAACAGGATGCCGAACAGGATGTTCCGCCCGCGGAACCGGAAGTACGCGAAGCCGAAGGCGACCAGGGCGCTCGACAGCGTCACCGCCGCGGCCGCCATGAACCCGACGGTCAACGAGTTCGTCAGCCAGCGCAGCACCGGCGCGGCGTCCCAGACCCGCACGTAGTTCGACGGCTGGAAGATCTCGGGGATCAGCCGGTTGTCGAACACCTGCGACCGCGGCTTCAGCGACGCGGACACCAGCCACACCAGCGGATACACGAACGCGATCGTCGCCAGCGTCAGGAACAGGAAGAACGGCAGCCGCCGCCAAGGGACGGTCATCAGCGCTCCCCGTGGTAGTACACGTAGCGGTTGCCGATCCGGACCTGGACGAACGTGATCAGCAGGATGATCACGAACAGCAGCCAGGCCATCGCCGAGGCGAAGCCCATCTTGAAGAACTGGAAGGCGTTCTGGAACAGGTAGACCATGTACACCAGCGACTCGTCGGAGGCCGTCGCCTTCTGCTGCGGCCCGTAGAACATCGTGTAGGCCTGGTCGAACATCTGCATGGCCGCGATCGTGTGCGTGATCACCGTGAAGAACAACGCCCCGGAGATCATCGGCACGGTGATCTTGAAGAACCGCGTCACCGGACCGGCGCCGTCCAGCTCGGCTGCTTCGTACAGCTGCTTGGGTACGCCGTTCAGGGCGGCCAGGTAGATGATGACGGTGCCGCCGACGGTCCACAGGCTGACGACCGCCAGCGAGGGCTTCAGCCAGTTCGGATCGGCTGTCCAGTTCGGCCCGTTGATACCGAACCAGCCGAGGACCTTGTTGATCAGGCCCTGCTGCCCGTTCAGCAGCAGCAGGAACATCGCCGCCGCCGCGACCGCGGGCGTCATCTCCGGCAGGTAGAAGGCGGTCCGGAAGAAGCCGCCGGCCTTGCCCACGCGCTGCAGCATCATCGCCAGTGCGAGCGCGAAGATCGTGCCGAGCGGCACGAACATCGCGGCGTAGACGAAGGTGTTGCTGAGCGACTTGAGCACCCGCGGGTCGTCGAACAGCTCGCGGTAGTTGTCCAGGCCGACCGCGTGCGGCGTCTGGATCATCTGGTAGTCGGTAAACGACAGCACCAGGCTCGCGATCATCGGACCCGCGGTGAAGATGAGGAACCCGATCACCCACGGGGAGATGAACAGCCAGCCGGCCCGGTCCTCCCGCTTCGCCAGCGGACTCCGCTTCGGCCGCCGGCGACGCGCGGGCTCGGTCTGCCCGCGGGCCGCCGGACGCTCGACGGTGGTCGTCATGTCAGCCCTGGCTGGCCTTGTCGAAGGCGGCCTTGGCATCGGTCTGCGCCTGGTCGAGGGCAGCCTGCGGGGTGACCGAGCCGCCCAGGGCCTTGGCGACCGCGCTCTTCCAGGCGGCGTCGATCTCGGCGCCGGCCGGCGACGGGTTCAGCGACTTCGCCTTGTCGAGCACGTCGTAGTAGTTCTTGATCGCGGCGTCGAACCCGGCGTCACCGCTGGGCTTCAGGTACTGCGCCTTGATCTCGTCGTCGGCCACCTTGTTGCCGGTGAACAGGCCGGTGAAGAAGCTCTTGTCCTTGGCAACGGTCTGCATCCGGGCCTCGGCCGCCTTGTGCCAGGTCTCCTTCGAGGTGAGCGTCTTCGCCCACTGGCAGGCCGCGTTCGGGTTCTTCGCGCCCTTCGGGATCACCCAGGCGGAGCCGCCGATCGTGCTGATCGGCTGTCCTTGCCGGTCGGTGAACGGCGTCGACTGCAGCTTCAGCCCGTTCGCCCGGGAGTCCCGCAGGACGTTCACGTACCAGTTCTCGATCGGGAACGCGGCCAGCTGGTCCTTGGTGAACTGGTTCTTCGCGCCGAACAGGTCGAAGGTGTCGCGGAAGGTCTTGAAGTTCGACCAGCCGCCCTGGTCGTTGATCAGCTTGATCGTGAACTGCAGCGCCTCGACCGCCTTCGGGTCGTTGAGGTTCGGCTCGCCGCCGGCTTTCACCAGCTCCGCGCCGTTCGCCATCGCCCAGAGCGGGAAGAAGTCCGGCATCTTCGGGTCGTACCCGATCCGGGACGGGCGGCCGTTCTTCGCCGTGTAGAGCTTCTTCGTGGTCGCCTCGAGCTTGTCCCAGTCGGCGGTCTGGATGTCGCTGACCGGCACACCCGCGGACTTCAGCGCGGTCTCGCTGATCAGGTTCGTCGACACCGTGTAGAACTCCGGGATGCCGTACGTCTTGTCCTTCAGCTTGACCTCGTTCAGCGCGGCCTCGCGATACTGTGTGGTATCGATTCCAGTGTTCTTGATGCAATCGTCGAGCGGCTGGATCGCGCCCTTCGCGGCATAGGTGCCGACCAGGTTGCGGGCCATGTAGACGACGTCCGGCGGGTTGCCGCTGGACACCGCGGTGAGGAACTGCTGGGCGTCGAAGTCGCCCTTGTTGTTCTGCACGGTGACGCCCGGGAAGGCGGTCTTGAAGGCGGTGATCCGGGACTGCGCGACCTCGTCCTCACCGCTGAAACCCATCACCTTCAGGGATCCGGTCGGAGTCGAGGCTGCCGAACTCTGGTCGCCGCTGCCGCCGCCGGCGTCCTTCTTCCCGACGCCGGCGCAGGCGGTGAGGGCCAGCGCGCCGGCCGCGAGCACCACGGGAAGGCGCAGGTGCTTCATGAGGTTGCTCCTTAACGTCGACAGGGGACGAGCGGCGGAATGTGGCATCGATGCCACATTTCCGGAATGCAGGAACCGTACGGGTGCGTCCGAGTAGTCGTCAAGACGTCAGCGACGACCTTGTGGAGAACTCAGCGCGGGGCGGGTCCGGTGGAGCCGCGGACGATCAGGCGGGCCGGTACCTTGACCTGCCGGCGTTTCGGGGTGAGCTCGCCGCGGATCCGGGCGAGCAGCAGGCGCGCGCAGCTACGGCCCATCTCGACCGTGCTCTGGTCGACCGTGGTCAGCGCCGGCTGGACCAGCGACATCCACGGCACGTCGTCGTACGCCGCGAGACTGATCTGCCGCGGGATCTTCAGCCGCCGGTCCTTCAGCTCGGCCAGCGCGCCCTGCGCGAGCACGTTGTTCGCGGAGATGATCGCGGTGACGTCGCGGTCGTTCAGCAGCTTGCGCGTCGTCAGCCGGGCGGCGTCCGCGTCGAAGCTCGTGTAGGCGATCAGGTCCTCGTCCACGGTGAGATCGTTGTCCGCATGGGCGGCCCGGAACCCGGCGAGGCGGCCGGCGCCGGTCGACCACTTCGTCTCGTCGATGAGCAGGCCGATCCGGGTGTGGCCGAGCGCGATCAGATGCTCGGTCAGCTCCCGTGCACCGGTCTCGTTGTCGCCCAGCACGACGTCACTCTTCGACCGGCTCAGCTCGCGGTCCGCGCAGACGACGTGCACCCCGTTGTCCTGCAGCACCTGCGGGCACTTCGCGGTCACCGGTGTCACGATCACACCCGGCACCCGCATCGCCAGCAGTGTCTCGGCCGCCTGCAGCTCTTCCGCCGGATCGCCGTTGTCGTTGACGAGCACCATCTGGTACCCCGCTGAACGCAGCTCCTGCTCGATCCCGGCGGCGAGGTCGGCGTAGAACGGGTTGCGCAGGTCGGAGATGAGTACGCCGATCGACGTCGACGTCCGGCTGCGCAGGTTGCGGGCGTTGTGGTCGGTCACGTACCCGATCCGCTCGGCCGCCGCCCGCACCCGGGCCCGTACGGCGGGTGATGCGTACCCGCGCGTGTGCAGTGCACGGGACACGGTCGACGGCGAGACACCGGCCTCCCGTGCGACGTCCTGCACCGTGGGACGGCGTACCGGCGGCTGCGCCGGTTGTGGCACCGCCCGTGCCGCCTGCCCCCGGGGACTCATGGCCCGCAGTCTAGATGCTCAGTCCGGCTCTGTACCGGTTCCACGTGTCCTTGACGGCGTCGAAGTCCTCGGTGCGGAAGTCGTAGCGATCCGTGTCGGTGCCGTCCACGTAGTACAGCGCGGGCACCCCGAGGGAGTCCTGAATCCGCAGGTAGTCGCGCCACTCCGCGTGACTGGGCATCATCCAGCCGTCCGTGTCCACACCCAGCTCTGGCACCACAGAACGCACCACACCGGCCCGGTAGCTCATGTGACGAGCGACATAGCCCGGCTCGGCGGAGTGATCGTGCAGTACGTCGTTCAGCCGGATCATGTCGGTGACGTCGAGGAAAGCCGGGTTGGGGGTGTGTGTGACGACCAGAGCGTCCGGCTTGACCTGCTTCGCGGTGTCGTAGACCAGCCGGAGCTGTTCGTGCAGCAGGGCAGCTCCCCACCGGTTGCCGCTGTGCCGCAGTGACGAGCCGGACGGCGTCCGCGCGGTGAAGTCGATCTTGAACCCGTCCGCGTCCAGCCCGTCGGCCGAGAGCATGTACGTTACCGCATCCTGGATCAGCTCGACACAGGCCGGTGACTCCGCGTCCAGCCCGACCGGCTCGCCTCCGGCGTCAGTGATGCACGCATCCGGTGGAGCGCCCTCGTAGTCCCACGCCTTCCACCACAGCAGCACCCGCTGGCCGGCCGCGTGCCGCTTCGCGATCCATCCGGCCAGGTCGGTCCAGCGCGCCGGATCGGGTCGGCAGGTCGCGTACGACGCCTGCCACTTGTCGTCGATGACCACTGTCTCCGGCACGATGCCATGGCCGGCGAGGGTCTCCAGAAACGTGTCGTAGTTCGCCTGAGTGGCCAGCGGCTGTGGTGCCTGGTCGGTCCGTACGCCGAGAGCGCACTGCGCGCCCCAGCCGCAGAAGATCGTCCCCGACCACCACTCGGGCCGCTCTGCCGCCCGCGAAGGCACAGCACCCGCAGCGTCGAGCAGCTCGCGATGCCGAACCAGCACGTCCTCAGCCGACTCACCGCCGAGGTGTACGACCAGGAGCGGCGTCGTAAAGGTGCCGTCGACGGCGGTGTGACCCTCGTAGTCCAGCTGGAGGCTGAATCCACCAGTCACCGGACGGTAGTGGTAGCTGGTGAAGTTCTGTTCGACGACAGGCGCGACCAGGCTGAACCCGATCCACTCCGAAGAGGCGGCCGCAGCGAAGCACCAAGGCGCCGGAGTGAACAGCCACCTCTCGATCCCCGGTTCACCACCTTCGCCGCAGACGCTGATCGTGGCCGGCTCGACCGCGTCCCGGACAACCCGCGTCGGATGGTCCGGATTGGGCGAGTACACCTGCCGCAGCCGGGACCCACTGGGCAGGAACCCACGTGGAGTACGGCGTCCGCCCAGCAGATGCACGTCCGTGAGACGGCCCTGCCCGGTCACTGTCGTCTGGACCTCGATGCGGTCCGGCAGGAACCGCGTCGTCGTGACCCGGCTCTCCCAAACGGAACTGCGAGCCGTCACTCTCACCACACCGGATTCCGACGTGTCCACCTCGAGCGAGGAGCTCTCGTCGAAGCCCTCCGCGGTGTCGAGCGAGGCGAACAACCGCAGGTTGAACAGGACCTGTTCGTCCCGGCTGACGGTCGCGTACGCCTTCCCGGCATTCACGTCCACGCTGTAGTCCACAAGGTTCCTTTCACGAAAGGCGTACGTCGACCAGGGCCTCAGCCAGCTGCCCCAGGTACATCCCGTCCCGCGTGACCGCAGCCGCGATCCGCTCCCGCCGTACGGCTTCGGCCACCCGCGGGATCACCACGAACTCATCCGTACCGACCCGTCGGCACTCCCATCCACCGGGCACGACCAGGTCCGCGGGCACGCTGACTCGCACCGTGAACGGCTGCCCGTTGACCGCGTCCACCCGGTACGGCGTGATGCGCACAGCACGTGTGAACACCGGATCGTCCGCCGGCAGCAGCGCCCGGTGAACCCGCGCAACCTCGGCACCGAGCCGCGCCAGCTCATCCAGGTACGCCGGAGTGACCGGGCGCGGGTCCCAGTGACCGGAGATCATCAACTCCGGCTGCAGCCGCCGGTAGAGCGCGGCCGACGCCACGTAGTCCTCGGCCGCGAACGCGTTCGCGTACTGGAAGTTGGGTATCTCGGGAGTCCCGTCCGATGACCAGCTGCCAGTTTGCTGGTCACCTGTTGCCAGCACTCGCCGTCCGTCGACCTCGAAGCCAATGGCCGACGCGTAGAGCGTGTGGCCCGGCAGCGCGTACATCGACAGCTCATACTCGCGCCACCGGATCCCGGCGCCGTTCTCGATGTGCTGGGCGCACGGAATCGGCTCGTACCAGAGGCACGGCAGGTCGTAGTGCGTCGGGTTCTCCAGGACGTGGGCCACCGGGCTGGACGCCCACACCTCGGTCCCGTGCACCTCTCGCATCAGGTTGAAGGCGGCAACGTGGTCGTCGTGGTAGTGCGTCGGGATCGCGACTTCGACACGCTCGATGCCGTAGTCCCGCCGCAGTGCTCGCAGACTCGGCAGCCAAGGCCGGACCACGTGCCGCGGTCCGCCTGTCGGGATGTTGGTGGTCAGGTCGTACCCGTAGTCGATCAACAGCGCCGTACCGGAGTCGCTCAGCAGCACGTAGCTGCGGGACTCGCTGGTCCGATTCATCAACAGGTGCGGGCTGAGCTCGACATACGGGTCCTCGAGCTTGTCGAGCAGACCGCTCGGTGTGCCGAGCCGCACGGTGACGAGGTCCTGTAGCGCGGCACAGGTCTCCCGCACAGCGTCAGCCGGGTTGTCCATCCGCGACCCATGGCTGGGCAGCAGTGCTCGGGGTGAGTGATCCAGGAGTTGCGTGAGGGAGGCCATGGTCATTGCGGCGCCCTCCATGCCGACGTACGACCACTGCAGCGCTGCAGCCGACCACACCTTGCCGGGACTGTGGATGAGGTCACCGGTGAACGCGTAGCCGTCGATCAGGTAGCTCACACTGCCCGGCGTATGGCCGGGCGTCGGCAATGTCAGCACCGACGCATGGCCGATCTGTGTCGTGCTGTAGTCCTTCATCACGCCTGTCACCGGTACCGACGAGAGCAACGAGAACCGGTCCGTGTGCAGGTCGTAATTGTTCACGAGATTTCGTCGCTGCCAGTGGTGATCCGCGTCCGCGATCAGCTCGGCCTCGTGCTCCGGCACCCAGATCCGCGTCCCGGCGGCCGCCAGCAGCGGCAGGCCCTCGACCTGGTCCCGGTGGTGATGCGTGACCAGTACGTCGGTCACGGTGTCCACGCCGTACGACGGCAGTCGGTCGAGCCAGCGCCCGCTGCCGGCGTCGACCGCCACAGCTGTCCGCGACGACGGGTCGACGAGCAGATACACCACGCAGGTGTCCTCGATGGCGTGCACGATCACACCAGCACCCTAAGCGCAGACCTGGAATCGATTCCACCCCGGCGAGCCGGTCAGCTGTCGGCGAGCGCCTCGGCGGCCGTGCTGTAGATGCGGAACTGACCGCCGAGACCGGTGACGCTGAGCGGCCTGTCGACCGGCCGCCCGACGCCGACCAGCGCCAGGGTGATGTTGTGCTCGCCGGCGAGGTTGCGTGCCTCGACCAGATTGCCGAGGCCGGCCGAGCTGCAGAACGTGACGGCGGACACGTCGATCAGCACCAGCCGGGCCGGCGGCGCGACCGCGGCGCGGATCGCCTCGGCGGCGAAATCGGTGCTGGCGATGTCGATCTCACCGGACAGCCGGACCAGAAGTACGCCGGGCTCGAGCTCTTCGGTGACCGCATCGAAAGTGGTCCTGATCATCTCGCCGTCCCGCGGCTCTGGATGCCTGGTCACGCGGGTATCTCCCCCGGGTAGCGCCACGAACGCGGGTCCTGGCGGAAATGGAACTGCCCTGCCCTCACACCGTATGCCCCAACGCGCGAGCCGTACAACGGGTGCGCCGACGATCGACCCCGGAGCGTGACCTCGCGGCTGTAAGCGCTGTCAGAGTAAAACAAACGACGGACCTAATGGGGTGATAGACAAGGCAGTATGGGCGTTCTGGACGGTAAGACAGCGCTGGTCACCGGTGGCTCGCGGGGGATCGGTGCGGCGATCGTACGGCGGTTGGCCGCGGACGGTGCCGTGGTGACCTTCACCTATGCGAGCAGCGAAGCGGCCGCGGCCGAGGTGGTCGCGGAGGTGAAGGCAGCCGGCGGCGAGGCGATCGCCGTACCGGCGGACCAGGCGGACCTGTCCGCGATCGACGGGCTGTTCGATCGCGCGGCCGAGCCGACCGGGACGCTGGACATCTTCGTCTGCAACGCGGCGCAGGCGATGGTGAAGCCGATCGCCGATGTCACCGTCGAGGACTACGACCAGCTGTTCGCGACGAACGTGAAGGGTCCGTACTTCGCGATCCAGCGCGCCGGCCGCGTCCTCCCCGACGGCGGCCGGATCATCGCGCTGTCCACCCTCAACACCGTGGTGCCGGGCCCCGGGATCTCTCTCTACGCAGCGAGCAAGGCAGCGCTCGAGCAGTTCGTGAAGGTCGCCGCCCGCGAGTACGGCCCGCGCGCGATCACCGTCAACACGGTGTCCCCGGGAGCGACCGACACCGACATGTTCCACGACCACAATCCACCCGCGGTGCAGGACGCTCTCGTCGGCATCACCGCGCTCGGTCGGATGGGTGAACCCGCCGAGGTCGCCGACGTGGTCGCATTCCTCGCCGGTCCGGACGCTCGGTGGATGACGGGGCAGAACCTCCGCGCGACCGGAGGGATGCTGGTCTGACTACGTCGGATCTGATCGCCGACATCGACGCGGCCGCGGATCCCGCGGTGGCGGAGGTGCTCGCGCGCTACTTCCAGCTTCAGCCCGGCGGCTACGGCCACGGCGACCAGATGGTCGGCGTGAAGCTCTCGACGATCCGCGGCATCCTCAAACCGTACCTGCGCGCCGACCTCCCGCTGCCCGAACTCGAGAAGGCCCTGACCAGCCCGGTGCACGAGCACCGGCTCGCAATCCTTTGCCTGCTGGCCGATCGCGCGTCCCGCAGTCTCAAGCCGCGTACGGTGAACCCGCGCGAGCTCACCGCGATCTACGAGCTGTACATGCGCAGTACGGCGTACATCAACAACTGGGATCTGGTCGACTGCAGTGCTCCCCAGGTTGTCGGCGGTTATCTGCTCGACAAGCCGCGCGATCCTCTCTATACCCTGATCCGCTCCGACCAGCTCTGGGAACGCCGGATCGCGCTGATCGCCACGCAGTACCTGATCGGCCAGGGGCAGACCGCGGACACCTACAAGCTGGCCGCCGAGGTCCTCGACGATCGGGAGGACCTTGTCCACAAGGCCTCCGGCTGGATGTTGCGGGAGGCGGGCAAGCGGGTCTCCGAGGACGAACTGCGCGCCTTCCTGGACCGGTACGCGACCCGGATGCCCCGCACCATGCTCCGCTACGCCATCGAACGCCTGGACCCGGACAGTCGCGCGCGCTACCTCAAAAGATAAGTCGACAAATCAGCTCGGCGTACGGCTGTCGGCGTACGGCGGGGCCTCGAGCGCGCAGTGCGTGTGGTGGTGCACGAGGTGATGCTTGTGCGGTACGGCGCGATCGCCGAGGGTCACCCACGCGATCACGCCACCGGCTGCCGCGAGGACGGCGGAGATCCACAGCGCGTGGCCGAATCCGTTGTGAAAGGCAACGGGATCGCGGTATGCGTCGCCGGTGATGCCGGCCGCCATCGGGATCGCCGCGACCGCCATCAGCTGCGCCGACCGGGCGACCGCGTTGTTCACCCCGGACGCGATCCCCGCGTGGTGGTCCTCGACCGACGACAGCACGGTCGCGGTCAGCGGCGCCACTGTCGCGACGAGACCGAGCCCGAGCAGAACGACGGCGGGCAGTACGGCGGTGTAGTAGCTGGTGCCGGTGTCGATCCGCAGCATCAACAGGAATCCACCGGCCATCAGCGCCGGCCCGACGGTCATCGGGATGCGCGGGCCGATCCGGTCCGCGAGGCCACCGGCGTACCCGGACAGGCCGAGCATGAGCAACGTCATCGGGAGCAAGGATGCGCCCGCCCAGAGGGCGGAGTAGTGCAGGGCGGTCTGCAGGTAGACCACGACGAGGAAGGTCGCCGTACCGAGGGCGCCGTACACGACGACGGTGACCAGGTTCGCGCCGGTGAAGCGGCGGTTGGCGAAGATGTTCAACGGCAGCATCGGGTACGAGCCGCGCCGTTCCACCTCGATGAACGCCACGAAGGCGACGACCCCGATCGCCAGGCTGGTCAGCACCGTCGGATCGCCGAAACCGTGGTCGCCGGCGCTGATCAGGCCGTACGTGATGCCGGCCAGGCCGACGGTCGCGAGGATCGCGCCGTTGATGTCGAGCTTGCCGGCGGCCTCCTCGTCGCGGGTCTCCGGAACGTGCCGGAGCGTGACCAGAACAGTCGCCAGAGCGAGCGGCACGTTGAGCAGGAAGATCAGCTGCCACGATCCGCTGTCGACCAGGCTGCCGCCGACGAACGGGCCGACGGCCGCGGCGACCGAGGTGAGGCCGGACCAGGTGCCGACCGCCTTGCCGCGATCGGAGTGCTGGAACGTCGTCTGCAGGATGGCCAGGCTGCCCGGGGTCAGCAGCGCGCCGCCGATGCCTTGCAGGACGCGGCCCGCGATCATCACCTCGAGGTTCGGAGCGATCGCGCACACGACGGAGGCCGCGGCGAACCAGATCACCCCGACGACGAACGTCCGCCGCCGTCCGAGCCGGTCGCCGAGCGAACCGCTGAGCAGCACCAGCGACGCCAGCATCAGCATGTAGCCGTTCACGATCCACTGCAGGCCGGCCATGTCGGCGTTGAGGTCCTCGCCCATCGCCGGCAGCGCGACGTTGACCACGGTCCCGTCCAGGAACGCCATGCCCGACCCCAAGGCGGTGGCAGCCAGCACCCACCGGCCGCGCGCCGTCCCCAGCGCGATGCGCTCATCACTCATGGGGTCAGCGTGGCAGATCGAGCTGCAGTACGACGAGGGCCCTGCCGGCCGGGATGCCGGGCCGGACCGTGAGGTGGGGCGGATCGCCGACAGCGCACCGGGGTTCGTCCAGCAACGGGCAGACCGCGTTCAGCAGCCCGCTGGTGACGGTGATATCGGTCGGCAGGGTGCTGTCGGCGCTCGCGGTGAGAGGACGAATGGCCGCGCCGGCCCGGGCGGTCCGCGACGGGGTGGCGCGCACCGTCGAGCCCGACAGCCGATAGGTCAGCAGGAGTTCGGTGGCGCGGAAGGACAGCGGAACGTCGTCCGCGTCGGTGATCGTGGTCGTCGCGAGCGGCACGGACTTGTCGTCGGCGACCAGTTTCAGGTCGGTCACCAGCGGTTTCGTCGGGGTCATCATTCCGGGAAGGTCCGCACCGGATCCCGGCAGCTGCAGCGGCACAATGTCAGTGGCCGCGGGCAATCTCACGTTCTCGGTGACGTCGAACGAACCGTCCGGCCGCGGTACGGCGGTCAGCTTGATCCCCGGCTTGGCCTGCTCGGCACTCGGTGCGACCGTCGTCCGAACGGTCGGCGTGACCGGCGCGGACGGAAGCGCGGCGCCGATTCCCGGGCTCGGGGCGGTCGGAGCAACGGATCCGTCCGAGCAGGCGACGGCCGCGCTGTACCCCAGCACCATCGCGACCGCCGCCAGGCACCCGGTCCGCCCGCGTCCTGACACCAAGCCATCGCCCCCCAAAACGGACCTGGCCACAAAGCCGAAAAGGTTGGCCCTGGCGATCAGGTCGACCTGCGCATACGATACGCCCCAATTGGAGGGTACGGACGTTTGTTTCACAATTTCCGGTGAACTCCGAGGGGGAGGAAAAATGCGCAGACGGAGCGTGTCCGGGCAATTCCGGCCAGTGCGCAAAAATGTTACGAGAATTCATGGTCCGGTAATTCGAAGGGTAGTTCCGCTGCTGCTCGCGGTGTTGATCGCGGGTGCACCGGCACTACTCGGTGCACCCGCCGACGCGGCCGCGGGCGCCAACCTGTATTTCGTCCAGGGCCTGCCCGGCCGCGTCCTGGACATCAGCGTCGACGGGCGTCAGGTTGCCAAGGGGGTGGCCGGCGGGAAGCTCGTCGGACCGTTCGGGGTCGCTTCGGGTAAGCGCATGATCACCGCCGAGCAGGACGGGAAAGTGGTGATCCAGCGGTCGATTTCGGCGGGCTCCGGCGCGAGTCTGGACGTCGTTGTTCATCAGCCGGTGTCGCCGACCGGGGCGCCGCTGATCACGACGTACGCGAACAAGTTGACCGCGGTGCCGAAGGACAAAGCCGGATTACGGGTGGCGCACGATGCGGCCGTCGGTCCGGCTGACATCCGGGTGAACGGAAAGGTGCTTTTCCAGAACGTCGCGAACGGTGAATCCCTGGACGTGGTCGTTCCGGCGGGCACCTACAAGGTCGACATCGTGCCGACCGGTGCGACGTCGCCGGTCGTGCTCGGACCGCTGGATCTGCCGGTGCAAGCGGGGTACCTGACCCGGGTGTTCGCGATCGGCGCTCCAAGTCAGAAGACCATGACCGTCGCGCTCGGCACGATCAAGGTTCCGGCCACTGGCTCGAGCAAGCCGTCCGAGGTGAACACCGGAACAGGCGGACAGGCCGCGGGGCTCGACCAGGCGCAGAGCCCCGCCGGCCAGTCCGGCCTCTGGATCGTGGTGTTCCTCGCCGCGCTCGGGGTGGCGGTCGTCACGGGCCGGAAGGTGGTCCGTCGCTGAACCGGCGGCTCGCAGGTGCGGCGCTGTGCTGTATCGCCTTGGCCGGCTGCTCGGCCGAGGGGGACGGTGCGGCGCCTGCACCCACGACCACAGTGAGTTTCAAGCACGGCGGTACGCCGTCAGCAGTTGAGCCGACTGCGCCGGCCTCCGCACCACCGGGACGGGTCGGTACGCCGGCGCCGAGCCAGCGCATCCGTTTCGTCCCGGAACAGGTCGTGCTGCCCGGAGGAGCCAGCGCATCGGTGCTTCCGGCAACTACCATCTCCGATCGGCTTCAGGTGCCGTCCAAGGCGCAGCGGGTCGGCTGGTGGGACGGCGGCGCCCAGGCAGGTGATCCGTTCGGCTCGGTGGTGCTCGCCGGACACGTCGACACCAAGACCGAGGGACTCGGGTTCTTCGCCCGGTTGCTCGACGTACGGCGCGGTGAGGTCGTCGTACTGAACGGGGCCGGGCACACGGCGTCGTACCGGGTCGTCTCGGTCGTGTCGGTGCGGAAGGACGCGCTCGCGACGAAGAGCGGCGCGTTCGACCAGACCACCGACCACCGTCTCGTGCTGATCACCTGCACGGGTGCGTACGACGCGTCGCGTGGTGGTTACGAGGACAACCTGGTGGTGACCGCACTGCCCACAGGGCTCGCGCAGTAGGCTCGGCGGTCATGGCCAGGTATTTCGACATCCATCCCGACAACCCTCAGCGGCGGTCGATCGGACAGGTGGTGGACCTGCTGCGTGAGGACGGGCTGATCGCGTACCCGACCGACTCCTGCTACGCGCTCGGCTGCCAGTTGGGCAACCGGGACGGAATCGACCGGATCCGCACGATCCGGAACCTTGACGACCGGCACCACTTCACGCTGGTGTGCGAGAACTTCGCGCAGCTCGGTCAGTTCGTGCACATCAGCAACGCCGTCTTCCGCTCGATCAAGGCGGCCACGCCGGGCAGCTACACGTTCATCCTGCCGGCCACCAAGGAGGTGCCGCGGCGGCTGCTGCACCCGAAGAAGAAGACCGTCGGCGTACGCATCCCGGACCACGTCGTCACCCAGGCACTGGTCGCCGAGCTGGGCGAGCCGCTGGTCTCCAGCACACTGCTGCTGCCGGGCGAGGAGGACCCGATGACGCAGGGCTGGGAGATCAAGGAAGAGCTCGACAACCAGATCGACGCAGTCATCGAGGGCGAAGCCGGTACCGAACCCACCACCGTCATCGACTTCTCCGACGACGTCCCCGAGGTCGTCCGCGTCGGCTCCGGCGACCCGACCCCGTTCGAGTGAGGTCTTGCAGACCGGAAGATCATGACGGATCGTGGCGGATGAGCGTTAGTTAGTTTCCTCGTCCGCCCCGGAGGGACTCATGCGTCGTGTTCTGCTTGTTGTGGCCGTGGTGCTTGTCACGGCTCTGATGCCTGCGTCGGCGCAGGCCTACGCCAACGCCTTCTTTCCGACCCAGAGCAGCGGTAACCGTGGTGCCGACGTACAGGCGATCCAGTTCCTGCTGCAGCACGCTGGACAGTCTGTTGATGCGGACGGGGTGTTCGGCGCAACCACTGCCACCGCGGTGAGGGCGTTTCAGACCGCCAAGGGGCTGGGTGTCGACGGGATCGTCGGACCGCAGACCTGGGGAGCGTTGGCGCCGACCATTCGGTCCGGCGACAGCAACGCCGCCGTCAAGGCGTTGCAGGTCGAGTTGAACGCCAAGCGCCGCCTCAGCCTCCCCGTCGACGGTGTGTTCAGTACGGCGGTCCGCGACGCGGTCGTGTCCTTCCAGTCGCACGCTGGCATCGGCGCGGACGGCATCGTCGGCCCGATCACCTGGCGCAACCTGGCCTGGCACTACGACTACCCGGACTTCACTGCGAACCTGTGCGACCAGGACCCGGACGGCAACGGTACGGCGGCCAACTGGGCAGCTGCTGCACCTGTGGCACAGATGGAGGCCGCAGCCCGCTCCTTCGCGTCCACCGGTCAGGGCAAGGTCCCGTACGGCGATGCGGGGTTCGAGCACGGTGGCGACATCCCGGGGCACGCCAGCCACGACAACGGGATGGACATCGACATCTGGCCGATCCGTACCGACAACGCCCAGTGCACCGCGGGCCGCATCACCTGGGAGTCCTCGACGTACGACCGGGCGGCTACTCGTCAGCTCATCCAGGCCGTTCGGGCCGCGGCGCCGGGGCACGTGAAGTACATCTGGTTCAACGACCCGACTCTGATCAGCGAGGGCCTGACCCAGAACTGGCCGGCCCACGACAACCACCTGCACGTCCGGTACTGCGAGAAGGTCCACCCGAACAGCACCTACGTCTGCTGACAAACTGGTCGGCGTGACCTACACACTCGACCTGAACCCCGACGAGTTGCTGACAACGACCCGTACCGTCCGCAAGCGGCTCGACCTCGAGCGGCCGGTGCCGATGGAGCTGATCCGGGAGTGCATCGAGATCGCGTTGCAGGGCCCGTCGGGAAGCAACCGGCAGACGTGGCACTGGCTGGTGATCACGGACGCCGAGAAGCGCGCCGCGGTCGGTGAGTACTACCGGCGAGCGGTGGAGAAGTACCTCGAGGGTCCGGGTGCGGCCGGGAAGCTGTACGCCGACGATCCCGTCCGCGGGCCTATCCAGCGCCGGATCGGCGACGGCGTCGCGTACCTGGGTGAGCGGATGGGGCAGGTCCCGGTGCTGGTGATCCCGTGCCTCCAGGCGAAGAACTTGCCCGCGGGGAACCAGGCCGGGCTGTGGGGTTCGATCCTCCCGTCGGCGTGGAGCTACATGCTCGCCGCCCGGGCTCGCGGGCTCGGTACGGCGTGGACCACGCTGCACCTCAACTACGAGCAGGAGGTCGGGGAGTTGCTCGGTCTGCCCGACGACATCCGCCAGACGGTGCTGATCCCGACGGCGTACTCGATCGGCACGAACTTCAAGCCGGCGCCCCGGCAGCCGCTCGACGACGTACTGCACATCGACGGCTGGTGATCAGGAGGCGGCCATCTCCTCGATGGTGAGGCCGCTCAGGACCGATCGGGGCTCGCTGACGGTCAGGTCCAGCGACGGATCGGCGTCGGCGTCCTTCACCTTGACCAGCAGCCAGTCGCCTCCGGTACGGGTGAAAGCCCAGGCCCCGTTCAGCTTGACGCCGTGCAGTTGCACCTTCAAGTGTCCGCGTTCGATCGCCTCGGCCGGGTCGACCAACTGCCGCCGGTCGTCGCGGGTGAGGTTCGTGTAGACGCCGGCGTCCCAGACGATCACGGCACCGCTGCCGTACTGCGCGTCGCGGTGCACCCCCTCGTACGACGCGTACTCGAGGTCGTGGTCCGAGGTGTTCACCGCGAGCCTTTTGACGATCGGATCCAGCGACGGCCCGCGCGGCACCGCCCACGACTTCAGCACCCCGTCGACCTCGAGCCGGACGTCGTAGTGCAGCCGCCTGGCGTCGTGCAATTGCACTACGAAGATCGGCTTACTCATGGGGCTCCTGGATGAATTCGAGTTACGGCTAACGGTCTGTCAGGTTGCGGTTGTACGCTTGCGACTGGTCGGGAAACCGGCCCCCACAAACTTCCTCCATCATCCGCCCCTGTCCCTAAGCAGGTGCCCATGCCCGTAGCCCCCTCACCGGCGCGGCCGATCGCCGTCCAGATCCGCATCGGCGGACGCTGGATCGCGGGCCAGGAGCTGGGTCGCCGGACCGGTACGGCCGGGACCGACGAGGTTCTCGTCAGTCACCACGGCCATCTCGTCTGGATCGACCAGAGCTCCGTCCGCGCGTCCGAAGCTGAATCTCCTTACAAATAAGGGGGTTTCAGCAAAGAGCTTTCGCAACCAGGTTGCCGATCTCGACCGCCGACCCTGACCCCGTCGGGTCGAACAGCGTCCTGGTCAGCGCGAACGTGACCCCCGAACGCGTGTCGGCCCACGCGACACTGCCGCCCATGCCCGGCCAGCCGAACGACGCCGGGCTCTCCTCCGCACTCGACCCGAGCCGCCCGATCGCGTAGCCGAGCGCCATCGTCGCCGGGTTGCCGAGCAGTTCGTCCTGCGCGACCAGCGCCGGCCCGGTGATCACCGGGACCGCCTCCGGCCGGACCAGCCGGACCCCGTCCACCTCGCCGATCAACCCGGCGTACAGCTTGGCGATCCCACGAGCGTTGAGGATCCCGCTCGACGGGTCCTCGATCGCGAGCTGCTCAGGGCGGTTGAGTACGGCGGCCCGCGGCTGCATCGCCCGCGGTACGACCTGCTCGAACATCCCGGCCAGCATCGCGAACGTCTCCTCGGCGCCATCGGGCTCCACGAGCTCGGCGAGCCGATGCCGCTGCTCCACGGGCAGCGCGAAGAACACGTTTTCCTGAAGGCCGAGCGGCGTCACGATGTCCCGCAGGACGTCGGAGATCGACCGGCCGGTCGCGCGGCGGACGATCTCACCGACCAGCAGGCCGAAGGTCTCCGCGTGGTAGGTCATCTTCGTGCCCGGTTCCCACCACGGCTTCGCGGCGGCCAGGCGCTCGGCCTGCTCGGGTAGCGTTTTCCGCGTCGTGTCGGGCGGCAATGCGGGCAGGCCGACGGAATGCGTCAGCACGTGCCGCAACGTCGCCTTGTCCTTCCCGTGCGCGCCGAATTCCGGCCAGATCTCGACGAGCGGCCGGTCGTAGTCGAGCACGCCGCGATCCACCAGCACGTTGGCGACCGTCGCGGACGCGCCCTTTCCGGTGGACGCGGCGAAGTACAGCGTTTCCGACGTCACGCCCTCCCCGGCCACCGCGTCCACGACGAGCTCGCCGTGCCGATACACCGCGACCTGCAGGCCGAGCTCGGTCTCCACCAGTTCGTCGATCCGCCGCTGCACCACGTCCTGAAGCTCCATACGGCTACGTCGGAGCGGCGGCGGATCGTTCGACATGTCTCAAACGTAGTCGTGCGCGAACTGGATCGTGCGTGCTCGCTCCGCGTCCGTCCCGACCGGGCAGACCAGAAATTCCGTCGTACCGGCGTCCGCGAACCGCCGCAGCTCCTTGGCCACCGTCTCCTCGTCACCGAGGACCGCGGTATCCGCCGGGCCCGCCTTACCGCCGCGGTCCAGCACGGCCCGGTACGCCGGCATGTCGCCGGCTGCCCCGAACTGGTCGTGGATCCACTGCCGGGTCGCGTCCGGGTCGTCCGTGACCGCGACGCAGACGCCCGCGACCACCTGCGGCTGGGGTCGTCCCGCCGCGGTCGCGGCCCGATCGATCGTGGGGCGGATGAAGTTTTCGATCACTTCAGGACCCGCCCAGCTGGTCGTCGTACCGGCGGTCAGTTCGCCGGCCGTCTTCAGCATCCGCGGACCGAGCGCGGCCAGGATGAGCTCGGGCGTCTCCGCGCCGGCGATGTCGACGTGTCCGCGGGCAGTCAGCCGCTCGCCCACGTAGTCGGTCGGCTCACCGGCCAGCAGCGGGCCGAGCGCCTCGATGTACTCACGGACGTACGCCGCGGGGCGGTCCATCGACAGGCCGAGCATGCCTTCCACTACGTGCGGGTGACTCGAGCCGATGCCGAGCGTCAGCCTGCTGCCGGTCAGCACTTGGACGCTCAGTGCCTGCGCCGCGAGCGCCAGCGGATGCCGCGGGTACACCGGCACGACGCCGACGGCGTACCCGATGGTCGAGGTGTACGGCGCGACACCCGCGATCAGCGTCAGCGCGTCCCACCCGAGCCGCTGGCTGAACCAGATCCGGTCGATACCCGCGTCCTCGGCGGCCTTCGCGGCGGCCCCGATCTCGTCGATGGCCTGGCCCTCTTCGTCGATCCACAGTCCGATCCTCATGTCCACCAGTCAACGGGTCCGGAGGCTGCCAACCCAGACGCAGTTACGCTGTGCAGCGATAAGGAATCGTGATCGCCGGAGGTGTCCAATGGAGCTGCGGCAACTGCGGTACTTCGTGACCGTCGCCGAGGAACTGCACTTCGGGCGGGCTGCCGAGCGGCTCAACATCGTGCAGCCCGCTGTGAGTCAGCAGGTCGCCCGGCTCGAACGCGAACTGGGTCTGCAGCTCCTCGACCGGTCCTCACGGCATGTCCGGCTGACCGGCGACGGGGAGCGGATGCTGCGCGAGGCACGGGCAGTGCTGTCCGCCGCGGATCGGGCCGGTGAGGTGGCGGCGGAGCTTGCCTCTGGGCGTTCCGGCGTACTGCGGATCGGGACAGCGCCAGGGCTCCGGGATCGGCTGGAGCGTGGGCTCGCGGCCCTTCGAGCCCAGACGCCGGATCTCGACCTCCGACTCACCTCGGGGTCGACGGCCGAGTACCTCGCGGCGTTGCGAGCCGGCGAGCTGGACTTCGCGTTCGTCCGCGGTGACGTGGCCGCCGCTGATCTGCGGGTGATCGAGCTCTGGCGCGATCCGCTGTCCGTCCTACTTCCTTCGTCCTACCGAGCCGACGACGGCGTCAAACTGATCGACCTGGCGGATCTGCCGCTGCGGCTGCCGTCCGACCAGTGGTTGCGGGACGAGTTGACAGCCGCCTGCCGGGCGGCCGGTTTCGAGCCGAGGACGGGCCGGCCGGCGGACGATTTCGAGGCCGCGATCGTCGAGATGTCGACCGGATCGCCGGCGTGGACCGTCGTCTACGGCACGGCGTGTGAGGCCGCCGAGGGTGCGCTCTGGATGGGCCCGTTCGCGCCGCCGCTGAGCGCCCCGGGGCAACTGGTCGTCGGACCGGGACCGACCGCCGAGTGCGTCGACGGACTGGTGGCCGCCTTCGGGTGAAGGCCTCCGGCGGGCCCTGACAGCTCCGCCGGAGGCCGGGTGTTGATCACTCAACAAGCACCGGATCGTACGTCGGAAATCGCGTTCCGAGGAGGGTGCGTCTCATAATGCGCCGAACCGGCGTTTGGTGGCTCCCGGTGAACGGTTGCTGACAGTGCGGGATTAAAGTTGGTAGGCGCAACCAAATAGTCAGGTCGGGTGAGGGCATCGCCGGCCGTTTCCGCCTCGGAGCAGCACACCCGCTGCTCCGGTCGTTCGCGTTCCCGCCGTACGAAACGGAAGCTGATGTCTGCCACCCAGGCCTCCCCGGCCACACCTGCCGGCTCCACGCCACCCCGTTATCGCTCGCGGTACGCCGCCGGCGACCCCGACCCCGCGCCATCCGCACCGTCCGCACAGTCCGCACCGTCGCCGGCCACCTCACCGGCCGCCGACCCTGAGCTCTCGCACCGCGAGATCCTGGAGATCCTCGCCGGGCTGCTCGCCGCGCTGTTCACCGCGGTCCTCAGCTCGACGATCGTCAGCAACGCGCTGCCGACGATCATCGCGGACCTCGAAGGCACCCAGACGCAGTACACGTGGGTGGTCACGGCCAGCCTGCTCGCGATGACCGTGTCCACGCCTGTCTGGGGCAAGCTGTCCGACCTCATGAGCAAGAAGCTGCTCGTGCAGCTCGCGATCATTATGTTCGTGGCCGGCTCGGTGCTGGCCGGCGCCTCGCAGAACGTGCCGTTCCTGATCGGCTCGCGGGTCCTGCAGGGGATCGCGATGGGCGGACTGATGGCGCTCGCGCAGGCGATCATCGGCGCCGCGATCCCACCACGATCGCGGGGGAGGTACTCCGGCTACATGGGCGCTGTCATGGCGCTCGCGACCGTCAGCGGACCGCTGGTCGGCGGGGTCATCGTCGACACCTCGTGGCTCGGATGGCGGTGGTGCTTCTACGTGTGCGTGCCGCTCGCCGTACTGTCGCTGATCGTCCTGCAGCGGTTCCTGCACCTGCCGGTGGTGAAGCGCAAGGTCAAGATGGATTACCTCGGCGCGGTGCTGATCGCGGGCGCGGCCAGCCTGCCGCTGATCTGGGTCTCGTTCGCGGGTGAGCACTTCCCGTGGTGGTCGTGGCAGACGGGCGCTTATCTGGGCGGTACGGCGGTGCTCGCGATCCTGGCCGTGGTGGTCGAGGTGCACGCGGCCGAGCCGCTCGTGCCGATCCGGGTGGTCCGGGAACGGACGACGGCTCTGGCGATCCTCGCGAGCGTTGCGGTCGGGATGGGGATGTTCGGGAGCGCGGTGTTCCTGGGGCAGTACTTCCAGGTGGCCCGCGGGTACAGCGCGACCGAGGCCGGGTTGCTGACCATCCCGATGATGTTCGGGTCGTTCCTCGGGTCGGTGGGGTCGGGGCAGCTGATCACCCGGTTCGGGAAGTGGAAGCGGTACCTGGTGATCGGCGCGTTGTTCCTGACCGCAGGGCTCGGGTTGCTCGGGACGATCGACCACACATCGCCGTACTGGTATGTCGGGCTCGGGATGCTTGCCATGGGCATCGGGATGGGCATGTCGATGCAGAACCTGGTGCTGGCGGTGCAGAACACTGTCGACGTCAGCGAGGTCGGGGCCGCTGGTGCGTCGGTCACGTTCTTCCGGAGCCTTGGCGGTGCGGTTGGGGTGTCGGTGCTGGGGGCGATCCTGGCCACGCGGGTGACCGACTTGATCACGGAGCATCTGCGTGAGCTCGGGCCGGGGGCGGCGGCTGCGGCACAGGGCGGTTCGGGGAGTTTGCTGGACGTGAACGCACTGCCGGGGCCGGTCCAGGAGATCGTGCGGCACGCGTACGGCGACGCCACCGGGCGGATCTTCGTGATCGCCGCGGGGGCTGCCGTGGTGAGCCTCCTGGCGGTCCTGTTCATCCGCGAAGTCCCTCTCCGCCGAACCGTCGCAATACGCCCGGCGGCCGATGACACGGCCGACGAGACGGCGGGTTCGGGCCTGGCGTCGTACCGGGAGCCGGCTGACGATCCGGCTGAGCGGGCTGCGGTGGTTGCGCTCGACGTGATCACGTCGGCGGAGCGTACGGCGCGTGAACGCGAGCGGGAGGCCAGCGAACGAGTGCAGGCCGCCGCGAACACGATCCGCCAGATGCGGACCGACGTCGCCGACCTGTTCACCCGCGTGGACCAGCAGATCGCCGAGTTGGAGAGCACTCTCCCGGACGCCGAGATCCCGCAGCCGGCCGCGGCGATCCTCGACGCCCAGCGCCCCGCGGGCGAGCTGGTCGACGAACTCCGCCGGTACGAGCTCAGCGTCCTCAGCGCCAGCCAACGCACCGCCGACCACCTCCGCGAAACCGCCCGCGCCGAATCCGACCACCTCCGCGAAACGGCCCAGGCCGAGGCGGACCAGCTCCTCGCCGAGGCCCGCGCCGAGGAACAGGAGATCCGCACCCGAATCCGCGAACTGGAAGCCGTAGAACACCGCCTCCTGACAACCGTCCGCACCAACCTCGCCAACACCCCACCCACCCACGCACCGGCGCACGAGGCTGCTCGACCCACCCACCACACCGCCCCGCCCGTCCACACCTCCGCCCATCAAACCCACCCACCCACTCACGCCCCGGCCACCCACGAGACGCCGGCGACCACCTCCGGCAACGGCTACCCCGAGGAACTGCCCAACCGCCAACCCTTCGGCTGACCCCCATTTGCCTGGCTGACCCATCAAATGCGGGGTTCCACACCCGCATTCAGGGTCCGGAACCCCCCATCTCGTGGGTTGACCAGCCAAATGCGGCGGGGTGGGGCCTGTGTGGGCGCGTTCGGGTCGGGTCGGCCTGGGGCGGTGTGGGCGCGTTCGGGTCGGCGTGGGGCGGTGGGGCTTCGGGTGTCGGTGGGGGGTGGCATGCTTCGGGTAGGGCGTGAAGGAGTGGTGTGGGGTTGTGGGACGTGGAGCAGGTGGTGGGGCTGGCGCCTGATCCTGCGTCCGCGAAGGCTGGGCAGGGGCTGGCTCGGGGCGAGAAGTGGTCAGGCGCCGGTGCGACGGATCGTGCGGTGTGGGGCCTGTGCCAGGGCAGCGGGCAGCAGCCCTACCAGACAGTCGTGGATCTCGGCGGCCCGGCGTACAAATGCTCCTGTCCGTCGCGGAAGTTCCCGTGCAAGCACGCGCTCGGCCTGCTGCTGCTCTGGGCCAAACACGAGGTGTCGCCCGGCGACGAGCCGGACTGGGTGAAGAGCTGGGTCGACCAGCGGGCCGAGCGCGCTGAGCGCCCGGAGCGGAAGCCCGGAGAGGTAGCAGACCCGATCGCCGCGCAGGAGCGGGCTGCCCGGCGCGCGGATCGGGTCTCGGCGGGACTGACCGAGCTGGCCGGATGGCTGGACGACCAGGTCCGGCAGGGCCTCGGCGGATTCGATCAGCGGGCGTACACCGAGCTGAGCCGCCTCGCCGCGCGGATGGTCGACGCCCAGGCACCAGGAGTGGCAGGAGCGGTACGTCGGGCAGCAGGTGTAGTCGGACGTGGTCACGGCTGGCCGGGTGAGCTCCTCGAAGAACTGTCCCTCGTCCACCTGGTAGTAGCGGCGCACGGGCGTCTCGCGGAGCTCCCGCCGTCGCTCGCCGACACGGTCCAGAGCCGGATCGGCTGGACGACCGAGACGGCCCGCGTACGGGAGGAAGGCGAGAAGGTCGAGGACGACTGGCTCGTCCTCGGCCGGGTGATCGAGCCGGACGACCGCCTCACGGTCCGCCGCGTGTGGTTGCGCGGTGCAACGACTGGCCGGATCGGGCTGATCCTCACGTTCGCGGCCGCCGGGCGCCCGTTGGACCCGCTTCCGGCCAGCCCGGGTGAGTACGTCCCCGGCGCGCTCTCCTTCTATCCGGGCGCTCTCCCGCTTCGCGCACTCCTGACGCAGACCGATCCGCGCCTTCCCGCACCGCGTCCGGCTGGACTGATGGTCCGCGAGGCGTTGGCGTCGTACGTCGAATCCCTCGCGGCCGATCCGTGGAACGAACGCTGGCCGCTGGTGCTGCAGGACGTACGACCCGCACGGCACGGCGACGGTTGGGCGCTGGTGGACGAGGCCGGCGACGGGCTGGAGATCCTGCCGGGCTGGGATGCGTTGAAGCTGCTCGCGGTCTCGGCGGGGGACCCGCTCACTGTCGCCGGTGAGTGGAACCGAGCCGGCCTCCGCCCGATGACCTGCTGGCACGGCGATCGGCCGGTGATCTTGTGAAGGGCTGGGACGGGCTGGTCAGTTCGGCGTTGCTCGGCACGGATCGGCGGCCGCCGCACTTCGACGAGCTGCCCGAGCACATCCAGGAGCGCCTCGGCGACGGCAACCTGCTCGACGCTGCTGCGCTGGCGACCGTGTACAAGCGGGCCGGCCGCAAGCCGCTCCGCGATCTCGAGCCGCTTCCAGCCGCGCCAGGTGAGGATCGGCCGTTGCCGCGGGCGAACGCGGTTCGGCGGTTGGCCGCGATGCTGGGCGGGTTCCAGACGTTCGCGCTGGGGGAGTGGTTGCGTACGGCGGACGCGCACGGCTGGGGCGTTCCGCCCGAGCACCTGCCGGCGTTGGCGGACTACGCGCGCCACCGTGCGGAGTACCGTCCGCTCGTCATCGCAGCCGCCGGTCGTCGTGCGCGTTGGCTCGCGGATCTCAACCCGGAGTGGCGATTCCTGCACGCAGCGGTTGCTGAGAGCAATGATCCGGAATTGTGGACACACGGCAACGCGATCCAGCGTCGTACCTGGTTGCGCGCGGCCCGCACCCAGGATCCCGCCGCCGCACGGGAGGCGCTCAATGAGGTCTGGCCGACCGAGTCCGCCGCCACCCGGGCCGATTTCCTCGGCCTTCTCGCGGACAACCTCTCGCTGGCAGACGAGGAGTTCCTGGAGTCCGCGCTCGACGACCGTTCCCGTGAGGTACGGCGGGTGGCCGCGCGGCTGCTCGCACGGTTGCCGGGATCGCAGTACGGCGTACGTATGACGGAGCGCCTGCACGCGCATCTCCTGCCCAGCCAGGGGGTGCTCACCGTCGACCTTCCGCGGCGTCTCACCCAGGCGATGGAGCGTGACGGGATCGACTCGCAGAACCCGGAAGGTGTCGGCAAACGCGCGTGGTGGTTCCACCAGATCGTCGCCAACACGCCCTTGCAGGCAATGGATCTCACCTGGCTCAAGACGCCCGTCGAGGGGTGCGCCGTCGAGGTGCTGCAGTCAGCCTGGACCGAGGCCACCATTCGCGAGAGCTCGGTCGAGTGGTCCCGAGCGATCCTGCAGGCCGGATCGAACACGGGCAGTCGTGGTCCGGCCGAGTTGTTGCGGTTGTTGCCGCCGGAGGAGTGGGCGAGCGCGGTCGACGTACTGCGAAAGAATGTCGACGTTGCCGAGCTGGTCGGTGGGTTGCCGGTGCCGTGGCCTGCTCCGCTCGCGATCATGATCCTCGACCAACTGGCCAAGGTCGGCACCCATCGCGCCTGGGCCCGCCTCGCCAGTATCGCGGCCCTCGCCTCGCCGCCCGACGTACTCGACCACCCGATCACCCGCGAACCCACCGGCGAGGAAGACACCTGGCGCCGCCGCCTCGTCGAAACCCTGACCTTCCGCCGCGAAATGTACGAGGAGCTCACATGACGACTGAAGTACTTCGCCCGCACGCGGAGGTCGAGTATGCCGACGAACTGCAGGCGTTGCGTGCAACGGACGACAAGCCGCGACCGCCGGCCTGGCTGATGTCGCCGAGCGCTGTCGTCACCTACCTGCTCGGTGGGAAGGCGGGCGACACCGAGATCTCGCCGAAGTACGTCGGCCCGCGCCGGCTGGTCGAGGTCGCGGTCTCCACCCTCGCGACGGACCGAGCACTGTTGCTGCTCGGCGTACCCGGTACGGCGAAGACGTGGGTCAGCGAGCACCTCGCGGCCGCGATCAGCGGCGACTCGACACTGCTCGTGCAAGGTACGGCGGGCACCGCGGAGGAAGCGATCCGGTACGGCTGGAACTATGCCCAGTTGATTGCCCAGGGCCCCAGTGAGGCGGCGCTCGTGCCGAGCCCGGTGCAGCGCGCGATGACCGAGGCGAAGATCGCCCGGATCGAAGAGCTGACCCGGATGCCGTCCGACGTCCAGGACGCGCTGATCACGATCCTGTCCGAGAAGGCGCTGCCGATCGCCGAGCTGGCCACGGAAGTCCAGGCCCGTAAGGGATTCAACGTCATTGCCACCGCCAACGATCGCGACAAGGGCGTCAACGAACTCTCCAGCGCGCTCCGCCGGCGCTTCAACACCGTCGTACTGCCGCTGCCCGACTCCGCCGAGGACGAGGTGGAGATCGTGTCCCGCCGGGTGTCCCAGCTCGGCTCGGCACTCGAGCTGCCGCAGCCGGACGACGCGCTCGAGGAGATCCGCCGCGTGGTGACGATCTTCCGCGAGCTCCGCTCCGGCCGGACCGAGGACGGCCGTACGGCGGTCAAGTCGCCGTCCGGCACGCTCTCCACCGCGGAGGCGATCAGCGTCGTCACCGGCGGTCTCGCCCTCGCGGCCCACTTCGGTGACGGCGTACTTCGTCCGACAGACGTGGCCGGCGGCATCCTCGGCGCGGTCGTCAAGGACCCGTCCGCGGACCGCGTCGTGTGGTCGGAGTACCTCGAAACCGTCGTCCGGGAGCGCGACGACTGGGCGCCGTTCTACCGGGCCTGCCGAGAGATTTCCGGATGACCGTCCACCTGTTCGGGATCCGGCATCACGGGCCGGGGTCGGCGCGCGCGGTGGCCGTCGCGCTGGCCGAGCTCCAGCCTGATGTCGTCCTGATCGAGGGGCCGCCGGAGGCCGACAAGATCGTCGAGCTGGCTGCCTCTGAGGAGATGGAACCGCCAGTTGCGCTGCTCGCGTATGCGGTCGACGACTCGACGCGGGCGGCGTTCTGGCCGTTCGCGGTGTTCAGCCCGGAGTGGCAGGCGATCAGGTACGGGCTGGCCGCCGGCGTGCCGGTGCGGTTCTGCGATCTGCCGGCGGCGCAGCAGTTCGGCTCCTCGGGTGGGCGGTCGGTCTCGATGGATCCGCTGAAGACGCTCGCGGAGGCGGGCGGGTACGACGATCCCGAGCGCTGGTGGGACGACGTGATCGAGTCGCGGCGCGGTGGTGCCGAGCCGTTCACGGTGATCGCCGACGCGATGCGGGAGTTGCGCCACGGCGAGGAGGCGATCGGCCGCGAGGCGCAACGCGAGGCCTATATGCGAACCGTTCTGCGGAAGGCGATTCGGGAAGGATTCGAGCGGATCGCGGTGGTCTGCGGCGCCTGGCACGTGCCCGCTCTGGAGCTATCGTTGCCGCCAGCAACACATGACGCACGGATCCTGAAGGGCCTGCCGAAGCGGAAGGTCGCCTGCACCTGGGTGCCCTGGACGCACGGCCGGCTGGCGGCGGCGAGCGGGTACGGCGCCGGCATCACATCACCCGGCTGGTACCACCACCTGTTCACCGCGCCCGACCAGATCACGACCCGTTGGCTCTCCAAAGTGGCGCAAGTGCTGCGCAACGAGGACCTGCCCGTCTCCAGCGCGCACGTGATCGAGGCGGTGCGGCTCGCGGACACGCTGGCGGCATTGCGCGAACGACCTCTCGCCGGGTTGAGCGAGGTGACCGAGGCGACGCGGGCGGTCCTCTGCGGCGGGAACGACGTACTGCTGGATCTCGTGACGCGCGAAGCGGTTGTCGGTGAGCTGCTCGGGTCGGTGCCGAGTGAGACGCCGCAGGCGCCGGTGGCGGCGGATCTGGCGGCGCAGGCGCGGCGGTTGCGGATGAAACGGGATGCGGCCGAGCGGGTGATCGAGCTCGACCTGCGGAAGTCGAACGACCTGGAGAAGTCCAGACTCCTGCACCGGTTGCGGATCCTCGGGGTGCACTGGGGTGTGCCGGCCGCCGACGAGCGGCGGGCACAGGGCACGTTCCGGGAGATGTGGCGGCTGGCCTGGGATCCCGGGCTCGAGGTCGAGCTGGTGGCGGCGGGCGCTCACGGTACGACGGTGCTCGGCGCGGCGACGTCCGTGATGCTGAAGTCCGCGGACTCGCCGACACTGGCCGATGTCACGGCCGCGTTGGAGAAATCGCTCCTCGCCGACCTCGCGGACGCGCTCCCGCCGCTGCTTCAAGGTATCGACACCCGCGCGGCAGCCGATGCCGACGTCGGGCATCTGATGGCGGCGCTGCCCGCGCTCGCACGAGCCTCGCGGTACGGCGACGTACGCGGGACCGACACAGCCGGATTGGCGGCGGTCGCGGGGCGGATGGTGTCGCGGGTGTGTGCGGGTCTCGCGCGAACCGTTCACGGGCTGGATCCCGATGCGGCCGCCGGCGTACAGGAACTGATCGACGGGGTGCAGGACGCGACCGTGCTGCTGGCCGAGGACGTGCGGGCGGAGTGGCTGAATACGCTGCAGGGGTTGAGCGATCGGGCCTCGGTGCCGCCGTTGATCCGCGGGCGGCTGACGCGGTTGATGCTGGACACATCGCGGTTGCCGGATCATGAGGTCGCGTTGCGGCTCGGGCGTTCGCTGTCGCCTGGTACCCCGACGGCGGACGCGGCCGGGTACGTCGAGGGGTTCCTGGCCGGTGGCGGGTTGTTGTTGGTGCACGACGAGCGGCTGCTGGCGATGGTGGACGGGTGGCTGGCGGCGATCCCGGACGACGCGTTCGTGGAGGTGCTGCCGTTGCTGCGGCGTACGTTCGGGACCTTCGCGGCCCCGGAGCGACGCTCGATCGGCGCGCGGGCGCGAGTTATGAGCGACCCGGCGTCCCAGGTCGTTGTCGATGACAACGATCTGGACGCCGATCTGGCCGCTTCCGTGCTTCCCGTTGTTGCTCAGCTGCTGGGGGTCTCTTGACGTCCTCCCACTACCCGAAGGCAGGGGATTCCAACCCATGCGGGTTGAGGTTCGCGGTTCATAGCCGTGCCTTACTGCGCAAGAAGGCTCCCCGCGCTTACACGGCCCGCCCGGCCGCAGTTGCTGTTGGTCGTCCGTGTACCGGTTGCTTGGCTATTGCAACTGGTGAGGACGCTACTCGACCCAACCGACAATTCCTGAAGGGAGGGAGATGGCGCTTTCGTCCCCGCCGTGAACGACGGGTTGCACGCCATCGTTCTCATGAGTGACGAGCGACTGCGCCGGTGGCGGCTGGTGCTGGGCGGTGAGGCCGAGGAGGAGACCGGTACGGCGTTGTCGGCCGAGGACCGGTCCGTCGATGCGGCGCTGGCCGCGTTGTACGACGCCGACTCCGGCGAGTCCGGCACGCAACGGACGTCCGGGCTGGGGTCGTCGGCGCCGCGGGTGGCGCGGTGGCTGGGCGACATCCGGCAGTACTTCCCGAGCACCGTCGTACAGGTGATGCAGCGGGACGCGGTCGAGCGGCTCGGGATCACGCGGATGTTGATGGAGCCCGAGTTGCTGGGCGCGGTCGAGCCCGACGTCCATCTGGTGTCCACGTTGCTCGCGCTCAACGAGGTGATGCCGGAGGAGACCAAGCAGACCGCGCGGGAAGTGGTCGGCCGGGTGGTGGCTGAGCTCGAGGCACGGCTGGCGGAGCGGACGCGGGCGGCGGTGACCGGTGCGCTCGATCGGGCCGGACGGACGGCGCGCCCACGGCATTCGGACATCGACTGGGATCGGACGATCCGCGCGAACCTCAAGCATTTCTCGCCGACGCTCGGGACGATCGTGCCGGACCGGCTGGTCGGGTACGCGCGACGCAACCACAGTGTGCAGCGAGACATCGTGCTGGCGATCGACCAGTCGGGGTCGATGGCGGAGTCCGTCGTCTACGCGTCGCTGTTCGGCGCGGTGCTCGGGTCGATCCGGACGTTGCGGACCTCGCTGGTCGTATTCGACACCGCCGTGGTGGACCTGACCGATCAGCTCGAGGATCCGGTCGACGTACTGTTCGGGACCCAGTTGGGTGGTGGGACGGACATCAACCGGGCGCTCGCGTACTGCGAGGAGCTGGTCACGAAACCGGCCGAGACCGTGCTCGTGCTGATCTCGGATCTCTACGAAGGCGGAGTCCGGGAAGAGATGTTGCGTCGGGCGCGTTCTTTGGTGGAGTCCGGCGTACAAGTGATTGCTCTGCTGGCGCTCGCGGACTCGGGTACGCCGTCGTACGACGCCGAGAACGCGGCCGCGCTGACGGAGCTCGGCGTACCGACGTTCGCCTGCACACCGGACAAGTTCCCTGACCTGATGGCCGCGGCCATCCGCCACGAAGACGTCGCCGGCTGGGCGGCGACCAACATCACCTGAGAGGTACGTCGATGTCGACAGTCGAACTGACCCGCTTTCGCGTGCTGCCGGAGCGCACGGAGGAGTTGCTCGCCGCGCGCGCCGACATGCTGAAGGACTTCGAGGCGGACCGCGCCGGCTTCCTCGGCGCACGGCTGGTACAGCTCCCGGACAACGAGTGGCTGGACATCGTCGACTGGGCGACCCCAGCGGATTTCGCGGCATCTCGTGAGAAAGGCGCGAATCTGCCGGGCATCGCGCGCTTCTTCGCGGCGATCGACTCGCTCGTCGTCGCAGAGGAAGGCGTCAGCGCACCGTAAATTCGCCTAGCCGGCGACCTCCAGGATGTCGATCTCGGTGTACGGGTCGGCCTCGGCGAAGCGGAGGGCCCACTGCACCGCTTCCTCCTTGGTGTCGACGCGGATGATCGAGACGCCTGCAACGAGCTCCTTGGTCTCGGCGAACGGCCCGTCGATCACCCGCGGCTGGCCCGGCGCCGGGAACGTCACCCGCGCGCCGCGGGAGCTCGGCATCAGGCCCTCGCCGAGGACCAGCACCCCGGCCTGACGCATCTCCTCCAGCACGGCGTCCGCCCGCTCGAGGATCTCCGGATCGGGCGGATTCCCGGCCTCCAGGCTGTCATTGGTCTTGTGCAGCAGCATGTACCTCATAGCGCTGACCTTAAACGCCCCCCGGCAAGCTCAGCGCGGTACGTCGCCCCGCCAGGCGCCGGTCTCGCCCGGGCGCTCCTCGATGAAGTGCTTGAACCGCTCGAGGTCACCCTTCACACGCCCCTCGACGACGCCGAGCTTGTCGCCGACCTTCTCCAGGAACCCCTCGGGATCGATCTCCATCTGCGCGGTCACGCGGGTGCGCTGCGGCGTCAACTGGTGGAACGTGATCACGCCGGCGTGCTGCGGCCCGGAGTCCGACCGCCAGGCGACCCGCTCGTCCGGGTGCTGCTCGGTGATGGTCGCGTCGAACTCGCGACGCGCCCCGCCGACCTTCGTCACCCAATGGGTGTGCGTGTTGTCGAGCTGCCGCACCTCTTCGACGCCTTCCATGAACGCCGGGAACGACTCGAACTGCGTCCACTGGTTGTACGCCGTCGTCACCGGAACGTCGACATCGACGGACTGGGTGATGCCACTCATCTGCATTCCTCCTTGTTCGCCGTGAAGGGATTCCGGTACCCGGAGGGCGCTGTCATATGCCCGGTCTTCCGTGATGGCCGGTCAAGCGGCACCATGCGGAGATGGGTGAGATCGCGGAGCGGTACCGCCGGCGGGCCGAGGCGTTCGAGCGGAAGGTTGCGGCGGTGCACCCCGAGCAGTGGGGGAACCAGTCGCCGTGCGCGAAGTGGACGGCGCGGGACGTGGTCGAGCACGTCGTCACGATGCACGCGGCGATGCTGACGCCGGTCGCGCGGAAGCTCGAGCCGGCCGACGACCCGCTGACCGCGTTCCAGGAGGCACGAGCCGCGATCGAGGACGTACTCGACGACCCGGTCGCCGCGCTGACCGAGACCGACACGCCGTCCGGCCGGCTGACGACCGAGCAGCACATCGACCAGGTGGTGTCCGACGACCTCGTCCTGCACGGCTGGGATCTCGCACGCGCCACCGATCAGGACGAGACGATGGACCCGGCCGACGTCGAGCGGCTCTGGGCGACCGCGGTCGCGATCCCGCCGGAACTGATGACGAAGTACCGAACGCCCGGCGCCTCCGGCGAGGGCATCGAGGTCTACGGCCCCGAAGTACCAGTCGAGCCAGACGCCCCGCTCCAGGACCGCTTACTCGGCCTGCTCGGCCGCGAGCCGTGACAGGCTGCTCGGCGCGTAGTAGCTGCTCGGGTCGTCGCACAGCGGCGCCTCGGTGAGTTGCCCGGGACGAGACATGAGGACCGCGTGCCCCTTGGCGATCGCCGGGTCGAGGTACTCGTGGCCCGGGAGGTTTGCGACCGCCGTACGGCAGCCGAGCGCCATGCCTTCGAACAGCGCGGTGGTCGAGACGCCGACCTGGTACGTCGCGGTTGCGAGCAGATCGAGCGTACTGCCGCCGGTCGAGAGCTGGACGCCGTCCGGAATCGTGTAGTCCTCGGCGCGCTCGCTCGGATGCAGGCGATAGAGAACCTCCAGGTCCGGGTGCTCCTTCGCGACCGCGTCCGCGACGTCGACGAGCTCCGCTCCAACGGTCCCTTGCGACAAGAAGACGACCCGGCGCGGCTCCTTCGGGCCGGGCGGCGGCAGGAACGGCGCGCCCGTCACCTCGGTCCGCATCCCGGCGGGCAGGTCCGCGACATCGGTCCAGTACGACCCGAAGCACCACAGCTCGTCCGGCTGATCCGCGACCACGGGCCGCCCCGGGTAGCTGTACCCGAGGTGGAACGGGCTGATCGCGCCGTGCTGCAGTTCGACGACGCGGATCCCGAGATCGCGGGCGGCGCCAACGATGTGCTGGTGGAAGTACGCGACGACCAGGTAGACCGTCCTGATCCGGTGCTTCTTGAGGAGCGCGCGGTACAGGGCGCGCAGCCGCAGGTGCTTCGGGACCTCACGGGCCAGCAGCGCGCCGATCGGGATCCGGACACCGGTGAGTTTCTCCAGGGCGGTCGCGACGCCGCGGTCGTCCGCCGTACGGCGATGGATCGCGCCGGCGGCCGACGTGAAGAAGTCCAGGTTCTTGCTGCCCGGAAGCGGGGTGCCGTTGATCCCCGAGTCCAGGATCAGGGCACGGTCGCCGAGCGCGGCGCGGAGCTCATCGGTGTAGATCTCGACACCGTTCGGTTTCCGCGGGTGCGGTACGACGAGGGCGTCGTACCGGCCGGGGAACGGGGTGCGCGAGACGATCCCGGCGACGTGTTTCCCGACCAGGGCGGCCTTGTCGTACGGCGTACGTCGTACCGGATGTGGCGCGCCGTGGATGCCGGTGCGACGGGTCAGCTCATGAAAGACGCGCATCCGGATGATCGGCCAGGGGTGCGCTCCCCGAATCTGCCACGCGAGCAGCTCCAGATCCCGCTCCACCGTCCAGATCGCCCGGCACAGCTCCGCCACCGTCGGCCGTGTGCTCGGCGCCGTGCCGTTCCCGGTACTCGTCATGGTTGATCCCTACTATCCCGGCGAGACTACCGACGCCCGAGAAGAACCGGCGGACTGCCTTCAGCAGGTGCGTCTTCCGGCCGAGCAGCAGCCCGGCGAGGGCGAACCCGATCGCCGAGATCACCCGCGCCGAAGCATAGGCCAGCACCAGCACGTAGCTGACCGCGCCCGGGCGGATCAGCAGGCGGCTGATCGTGTCGCCGCTCCCGGAACGGAACGCCCGCCGTACCAGCCAGCGCAGCGTGGTGCGGCCGACCGGGACCTCCTCGGCGATCCAGGCCTCCTCGCACCAGACGATCCGGAACCCGGCGCGGTGCACGCGGAGGAAGAAGTGCAGGTCACTGGAGCCGGTGTACCGGAACGCGGGATGGAAGCCCGGCGTGACCGCGTGGTAGACGCGACGGCTGACCAGCGTGTTGTTCGTGTACGCCTTACGGAGCTCCTCGCCGGTGGTGTGCCGGCCGGTCGAATCGTGTACGTCGCTGTAGGCGTTCCACGGCGGCGCGACGGGCGGAAGATTGCCCTTCACCGGGCCCGTCACGACGTCGGCTCCGGAGGATTCCCACGCCCTGAGCAGCGTCGCCAGCCAGCCGGGAGGGGCGACCTCGTCGTCGTCGACGAAGATCAGCGCGTCGTCGTTCCAGCAGAGCTCGACGGAGCGCTCCCGGGCGAAGGGGATCCCCGGCTCCGGTTCCACGACCGACTCGATCGGGTACGGCGTACCGTCCCCGAACTCCTCCAGCACCCGCGCGGCCGACCCTTCCGCGTCGTTGTCCACTACGACGATCCGGATCGCGTACTCCCCGTCCGAGGGCAGCTCCTGAGCCTGCAAACTGGTCAACAACCCCCGCAACAGAGCAGGTCGCCTGAAGGTAATCACCGCGATGGCGACACTCGTGCTCATGCCGCCCGAGACTATCGGTCCCCACCCACAACCGCCCATCCACCGCGTGTGACATTCCCATCCGACAGGTCGAAAGGACACCGCTTCGCGGTGGCAGTTCTTTCGGCGCCTCCGGCAAAATAGCATCGCTCCCCAGACGGGGGTGTTCTGCGTTTGGGTCAGTTGGTGGGTGTGACGGAGATCAGGGGGAGGCCGAGGTCGCGGATTCGAGCGAGTAGGCCGTGGAGCTCGGACTGGTCCGCGATGGTGCCGCGGAGGGTGGTGGTGTGGTCGGGTCCAGAGGTGAGCATGAAGTCGGTGAACCAGCCGGACCAGCTCGGGTCGAGTCGCCCGGCGATCCGGACCTCGTAGACGGTCAACTCCGGACCGTAACCGGCTGCCGCAGCGACGTTGTCGTGCGCCAGAGGGAGTAGCCGAGGGCGATCATCGCGATGCCGTTCGGGTAGGCCAGCAGGCGGTAGAGCGAGTCCGGCATCACGGTCAGCGCTGCGGAGACGAGACCGCCGACGGCCAGCAGGACCGTCGCCCAGCGAGTCAGCACCCGAGCGCGGAACAACGCGATCCCGAGCAGCAGGCCACCGGTCAGGTAAGCGAAGCCCTGCACCTTGAAGACCGTCCCGAGCGTCCCGATGTCGCCGGTCGCGTGGCCGCCGGTCGCCACCTCGATCACGTCCCGCACGTACCCGGGGCTGGTGTCCGCGATCGACGGCAGGACGTACCCCGAGACGTATGTCGTACCGATGATCAACAGGTAGCCGAACGCGAGGACGACGTACCCGATGAGCCCGATGACGCCGTTGCGGCGGATCTGGCTCAGGTACAGGCCGGTGATCCCGACCAGCGCCAGCGCCGCCATCAGCAGCTTCAGCGTGCTCCGTACGGCGAGCTCGGTCGTGACGATCGAGTTGACGTCGACGTGCGGGTGCCCGATCTGCACCCCGATGAAGATCGCTCCGGCTGCCACTGCGGCGGCGCCTGCGGCTCGGGTCAGTGTGGTTGCGGTGAGAGTCATTCCCGCTCCTTCGTTCGTGTAATCGGAACGTAGGTCGCGACGTGGGGAGTAGTCGTCACCACATGTGGTGATTTAGAGCAGTCCGCGTTCGCAGATCCCGGAGAGTTGTAACGCCGGGGGGACATCCGACGATTTAAGGCGAGGACCGAATGTGGTCGGTTCACTCATCTTGGGGGTCCCCCGTTGTCCCGTCCCACCCAAATGCTGCGCCTGGCCGGGCCCGCGGCCCTCGTCGCAGCCGGCTTGGTCGCCCTCTCGGGATCGTCCGGCACCGCCGCGGTCTCCGCCGAGCCGAACGTGCTGCACGCGAAGTTCCGTCCTAGCACTGCTGGCGGACCCGCGTACGACGCCAAGTCCGTGATCGTGAAGTTCAAGCCGAAGGCCACCGCCTCGGCCCGGAAGGCCGCGCTGGCGAAGGCCAAGGGCAGGCCCGACGTCTCCGTCACCTCCGACGTGGTCACTGTGACCGGCGACACAGCGGCACCCGACCTGCTGAAGAAGGTCAAGGCCGATCCGTCGGTGGAGCTTGCCTCGCTCAACTACATCCGGCAGAAGTCCGCGACGCCGAACGACTGGCTGTACACGAACTACCAGACGTACCTGTCGACCGTCCGCGTCAACAGCGCCTGGGACCTGTCGAAGACCGCCGGAACCCAGACGATCGGTGTCCTCGACACCGGCGTCGACGCCGGCCACCCCGACCTGGTCGGTCACCTGCTGCCCGGCTACAACACGTTCAACACGGCCCTGCCGCCGAACGACGGCGACGGACACGGTACGGCGGTGACCGGCATCATCGCGGCCGGTACCAGCAACGGGGTCGGCATCGCCGGTGTCGCCTGGAACGCGAAGGTCCGCCCGATCAAGGTGCTCGACGACCGCGGCTCGGGCGACGACTCGAACCTGATCAACGGCATCAACTGGGCGGTCAGGAACGGCGTCCGGGTGATCAACATGTCGCTCGGCGGCGAGGGTGACAACCCCGTCCTGCACCAGGCGATCCAGAACGCGGTCAACGCCGGTGTCGTCCTGGTCGCCGCGGCCGGCAACACCGGCGCGTCGGATCTGCACTACCCGGGCGCGTACCCGGAGGTCCTGTCGGTCGGCGCTACGACTCCGGCCGGCGTCCTGACCAGCTTCAGCACCTGGGGCGACTCGGTCGACATCGCCGCTCCCGGCTACGACATCACGAGCACCGCGCCCCGCGACCAGACCGATCCAGGCTACGAGCCGTACTGGCTCGGCCTCGCCGGTACGTCGTTCTCGTCCCCGATCGTCGCCGGTGTCGCCGCCCTGGTCCGCAACAAATGGCCGTCGTACACGCCCGCACAGGTGATGGCCCGCCTCAAGGCCACCGCCCGCGACGCAGGCCCGCGCGGCACCGACCCGTACTACGGCGCAGGCATCCTGGACGCCTACCAGGCCCTCGGCGGGGCGCGCACCACGGACTTCGCGATGGGCGTGGCCGACAAGAACGACCAGCCTTCCCGCGCCGGTGAACTGATCGCCGGAGTACCCGTGTCCTCGACGATCGGCGTCGAAGGCGATGTCGACTGGTACAAGGTGCCCGCCGCGGGCGCCCACCAGGTTCGCGTCGACCTCACCGGCCCGATGTTCGACTCGGGCACCTACGCACAGAACTTCGGTCCGGTCGTCTCGGTGTACGACGCCAACCTGGAGCCGTTGGCCTTCGCCCAGAAGCCGGAGCCGCCGGTGGACGCCGACGGCTACGAGATTCCGCAGGCACTGACTGCCAGCACCTACGCCACGCTTCCGGACGCAACCACGTATATCGCGGTCCGGAACGCCAACGGCTCCCGCGACAGCCGCCAGTACACGCTGAAGGTCACCAACGCGGACGGCAACGTCGACACCGCACCGATCCCGGCGTACCCGGTCCGCGACCTCGAGCCGGGGAACCTGACCTCCGACGTGCCCGTCAACAGCAAGATGACGATCACGTTCGCGCGCGACATCGACCCGGAAACCCTCGGTGCCGGCGGTCTGTGGGTGCTCAACGCGACGACCGGTGCGGTGATCGACACGAGTCTCGTCTACGACCCGACGACCCGGCAGGCGACCATTACGCCGAAGACCGCCTGGCCGGAGGCAACTCCGCTGCGGCTGACTGTGAGCGGCATCAAGGAGGCCGGCGGAGTCCCGCTCGCACCGTTCAGCTCGGTGTTCAGCGCGCAGGACCTGATCCCGCAGCCGGTCCAGCTCACCGTGGCCGGCGCCTACCTGGCGGCAAGCCTGTCCTGGAAGATTCCGTCGACGCCGGATCTGGACCAGGTGATCGTACGGCGCAACGTGGGGAGCAAGGCGCCGACGCCGACGACCGGGACGCTCGTGTACGCGGGCACCGGGACCGCGGTGAAGAACACCGGGCTCGCGCAAGGCACGACGTACACGTATGCCGCCTGGGTCAAGGACCGGGCCGGTCACTACAGCCCGGCCGCGGTCAAGCAACTGCTCGGGATGAAGTCCGGGATCGCGGTGACCTCGACGCTCGTCAACTACGGCGGCTCGATCACGATCAAGGGGAGCACGCTGCGGATCGACAATCTGGCGTACGCCGGGTTGCCGGTGAACGTCTACGTACGGCCGAAGACGTCCTCGAAGTTCACGCTGCTCGCGGCGCTGAAGACATCGTCGACCGGGACCCTCTCCGTGACGCACAAGCCGCTCGTGTCGTCGGTCTACATGCTGACGTTCCCGGGCAACGGGACCCTGATGGGCACCCGCACCCCCGACGTCACCGTCCAGGTGAGGCCGACGATCTCGGCCGCTCTGTCGCCGGCGTCGATCCGCCTCGGTGGAACGACCGCGTTCAGCGGGTACGTCGCTCCGGCGCACTACGGGCAGACCGTCTACCTGCAGCAGTACGGCAACAAGGTTTGGAAGTCGATCGCCTCGGTGAAGCTGAGCAGCTCGGGCAAGTACGCCTTCGGTATCCGGCCCGCAGTCCGCGGCCAGATCGCCTACCGCGTCTACTTCCCCGGCGACGCCGACCACGCCCCGACGTACACGGTCAACAAGATCGTCACCGTCAGCTGACAGTCACGGCTGGGGAGGGTTCTGTGCCGATTCGGGCACAGAACCCTCCCCAACTTCATCTCCCCGGGCTGTACCTGTGGGTACAGTGGGGAATGTGGAGACGGTGGAGCGGTTGATTCGTAGTACGCAGGAGTTGTTGTGGGAGCGGGGGTACGTGGGGACCTCGCCCAAGGCGATCCAGCGGGCCGCGGACGCCGGGCAGGGGAGTATGTATCACCACTTCACCGGGAAGGCGGAGCTGGCGAAGGCGGCGATCGAGCGGTCGGGGGCCGAGCTGCGGGCGGCTGCCGAGGTGCAGTTGGCCGGTGAGGGTACGGCGGCCGAGCGGATCAGCGCGTACCTCGGGCGGGAGCGGGACGTGCTGCGCGGGTGTCAGGTCGGGCGCCTCGCGGCGGATCCGGACGTGGTTGCGGATCCGGAGTTGCGGGCACCGGTCGCGGAGACGTTCGAATGGTTGCGGGCGCGGCTCGCCGAGGTGGTTGCTGAAGGCAAGCGTACGGGCGACTTTCCCGAGTCTCTGGACCCGGAGCGGACCGCCGCGACGATCGCCGCCGTCCTGCAGGGCGGGTACGTGCTCGCCCGCGCGGCCGGGTCGACCGAACCGTTCGAGCTCGCGATCCACGGGCTCATCGACTTGTTGGGAGCGAAATGAAGATCGGTGCGGTGTTTCCGCAGCTCGAGATCGGCGCGGACCCGAAGGTCGTGCGCGACTGGGCGACGACCGTGGAGGGCGTCGGCTACAGCCACGTGCTCGCGTACGACCACGTGCTCGGCGCGGATCCGTCGAATCGCCCGGGCTGGAGCGGGTACACCGACAAGTCCTTGTTTCACGAGGTTTTCGTTCTCTTCGGCTACTTGGCCGCGATCACCACGGAGCTGGAGCTCGTCACCGGCGTACTCGTCCTGCCGCAGCGCCAGACGGCGTTGGTGGCGAAGCAGGCGGCCGAGGTCGACGTACTGAGCGGCGGTCGGCTCCGCCTCGGGGTGGGGATCGGCTGGAACCACGTCGAGTACCAGGCGCTCGGCGTACCGTTCAAGCAGCGCGGCGCTCTGCTCGAGGAGCAGGTCGACGTACTGCGGAGGCTCTGGGCGGATCCCGTGATCTCGATCGACGGCAAGTACCACGAGATCGAGGAAGCCGGACTGAATCCCTTGCCCGGCAGGGAAATCCCGATCTGGTTCGGCGGCAGCGCGGATGCCGTACTGCGTCGTACCGGGCGGATCGGTGACGGCTGGATGCCGCAATCCGCGCCGGACGAGAAGGCCCGCGAGCAGATCGCGACGATCCGCGAGGCAGCGGAGGCGGCCGGCCGCGACCCGCAGTCCGTCGGCATCGAGGCCAGACTGACGCTCGGCGCCGTACCCGAACAGGACTGGCGTGCCTTCGCCGACGGCTGGCGGGACCTCGGCGCCACGCACCTCTGCGTCAACACGATGAACCTCGGGCTGTCTCGGCCGGAGGAGCACGCCAAAGTCCTGCGCGACGTACGGCCCAGGCTCGGCTGAAGGTAACGTCTGGGGAAGACCACCAATCACGAGGAGCTTCAGTGTCTGTTGACGTCACCGGCCCGATGGGCGAGCGGTACGACGAGATCCTCACCGAGCGGGCGCTCGGACTGATCGAGACGCTGCACCGTGCGTACGACGGACGGCGGCGGGAGCTGCTCGAGCGGCGCAAGCAGCGCGTCGCGGAGATCGCGGCCGGGGCGTCGCTGGGGTTCCTTGCGGACACGAAGGACGTGCGGGACGACCCGGAGTGGCGGGTCGCGCCCGCTGCTCCGGGGCTCGTCGACCGGCGGGTGGAGATCACCGGTCCGACCGACCGGAAGATGACGATCAACGCGCTGAACTCGGGCGCCAAGGTGTGGCTGGCCGACCAGGAGGATGCGAACACGCCGACCTGGGAAAACGTTGTCGGCGGCCAGCTGAACCTGCTGGACGCGATCACCCGGAACATCGACTTCAGTACCGACACGAAGAGCTACGCGCTGAAGCCGGACGAGGAGCTCGCGACCATCGTCGTACGGCCGCGGGGCTGGCACCTGCCGGAGAAGCACGTCCTCGTCGACGGCGAGCGCACCTCCGGCTCGTTGGTCGACTTCGCGCTCTACCTGAGCGCCTGCGCGCAGCCGCAGCTCGACCGCGGCCAGGGACCGTACTTCTACCTGCCGAAGATGGAGTCGCACCTCGAGGCGCGGCTGTGGAACGACGTGTTCGTCACCGCGCAGGAAGCGCTCGGTATCCCGCGCGGGACGATCCGCGCGACCGTGCTGATCGAGACCTACCCGGCCGCGTTCGAGATGGAGGAGATCCTGTACGAGCTGCGCGAGCACTCGGCCGGTCTGAACGCCGGACGCTGGGACTACATGTTCAGCGTGATCAAGACGCACCGCACCCGCGGCAAGGACTTCCAGCTGCCGGACCGGAACAGCGTGACGATGACGGTGCCGTTCATGCGCGCGTACACCGAGCTGCTGGTGCGGACCTGCCACAAGCGCGGCGCGCACGCGATCGGTGGGATGGCGGCGTTCATCCCGAGCAAGGACCCGGCGGTGAACGAGCAGGCGTTCGCGAAGGTCGAGGCCGACAAGACCCGCGAGGCCGGCGACGGCTTCGACGGTTCGTGGGTCGCGCACCCGGGCATGGTCGAGACCTGCAAGGCCGTCTTCGACAAGGTTCTCGGCTCGAAGCCCAACCAGCTCGACAAACTCCGCGAGGACGTCGCCGTCACCGCGGAGCAGCTGCTCGACGTCGCTGCCACGCCGGGTGAGGTCACCGAAGCCGGTCTGCGCAGCAACGTTAGTGTCGCCGTCCAGTACCTGGCCGCCTGGCTCGACGGCACCGGCGCCGTCGGCATCTTCAACCTGATGGAGGACGCGGCGACCGCCGAGATCTCCCGGTCGCAGATCTGGCAGTGGCGCCAGAACCACGTCACCCTCGACAGCGGGGAAACGGTCAGCACCGAATTGGTCGAGCGGATCGCCGACGAGGAGATCGCGAAACTCGGTACGCCGGAGCGGTACGACGCCGCTCGTGCCCTGTTCCTGGAGGTCGCGCTCGCCGACGAGTACGTCGACTTCCTGACGCTCCCGGCGTACGAGCGCTTCAGCTGAACCTGGAGTCTGCCGCCGGGGGAACCGATCCAGATCAATTTCGGTAATGGCCGTAAAGCGTTGACATCGACGCTCGTACGGCCCTACGGTCGCGCCATAAGTCGAGTTCAGGACGCCAGAAAGGCGGCACTCCATGGCGAAGCGCGCGAGCTCGGTTCCCCTGGCCGGTCAGACCCGGCGTGACTTCCTGCGATTGTCCGGTCTGACCATGGCCGCGATCGGCGGTAGCTGGTCGCTGACCGGTTGCGGTCTGTTCGGTGACGACAGCAAGGCGGCCGACGGTCAGTCGACGCTGAAGATCGACTACGTACCGGTCGAGGTCCTGGACCCGCAGGTGATCACCAACGGCATGTGGATCCTCAGTCGGGGGATCTCCGAGGGCCTGGTGACCCAGAACGAGAAGGGCGACGGCGTGCTGCCGGCCGTCGCGTCCGAATGGAAGGTCTCCGACGACCACCTGACCTACACCTTCACGCTGCGCGACAACGCGCAGTGGTCCGACGGCAAGCCCGTCGTCGCACAGGACTTCGAGCGGACCTACAAGCGGCTGTTCACGCCCGCTGCGACGGCGGCCGGCGGTACGACGCTCGGCGCGAACAGCTACCAGGTCTCGACCGGGATCAAGGGCGCCAAGGACTTCCTGGCCGGCGTACTGACCGACTGGTCGAAGGTCGGCGTGAAGGCGACCGGGGACCACGAGCTCGTCCTCACCCTGTCCAACCCCAACCCGGACTTCCTGCTCGCGCTGACCCACCCGGCGATGCTGCCGCTGCCGATGGACTTGGTGGAGAGCAAGCCGAAGGACTGGCAGAACCCGCCCAACTACGTGTCCAACGGGCCGTTCACGGTGACCGAGTGGGTCCAGAACTCGAAGCTGATCCTGGTGCCGAACGAGAAGTACTGGGACCGCGGCAACGTCAAGCTCGGACGGATCCAGGTCAACCTGGTCGAGCCCAGTGCGGCCGCGACGGCGACCGTGGCGTACGAGAACGGCGAGACCGATCTGGTGCAGCTGGCCGGCCCCGACGTACTGCGGTTCCAGAAGGACGCGAAGCTGTCGAAGGAGCTCCAGCAGACCGAGAACTACAGCATCCTCTACCTCGCGAAGCTGCGTAGCCAGCACCCAGCGATGGAGGACGTCCGGGTCCGCAAGGCCTTGTCGCTGGCGCTCGACCGCAAGACCCTGGCGGGTGTGCAGCCGGGTCAGGAGCCGGGAGTCTCGCTGGTGACCAGCCGGACCGGGGGCTGGGACGAAAGCCTCGGGATCAAGGAGGACGTCGCCGAGGCGAAGCGCCTGCTCGCCGAGGCGGGCTATCCGAACGGCCAGGGCCTGCCGCCGGTGCGCATCCTCGTCGGCGTACCGGACACCACCTTGGCTGACGCGATGGTGGACAGCTGGACCAAGCAGCTCGGCATCAAGGCGAGTGTCGACCATGTCGAGTCCGGCGTGTACACCGAACGGCGCTGGCAGGTTCAGAAGGGCAACTACATCGGCTTCTACTACGGCACGTTCGCCGGACTGCCGACGTGGCCGACGATGGTCGGTTCGCTCTGGTCGCCGAAGAACGTTCAGGAGATCAGCCTGCCGAGCGACCAGTGGCAGAAGTATCAGGCCGTGCAGGAGGACAAGAACCTCAAGCCGGCGGAGAAGACCGCACAGCTGGATGCCATCCTCGCCAGCCATGCCTCGAAGCCGGCGCTTGAGATCGGTGCGCTGGTGGACAAGGCCAACACCGAGCCGGACGACGCGAAGCGCATGGCTTTGTACAAGCAGGCCGCGAAGCTGCGCGAGGAGCAGTACCTCTACCTGCCGGTGCTCTGGCTGAGTCTCTTCCACGCGGTCAAGCCGAAGGTGAAGGGGCTGCAACTGCGGGCCTATCCGGACTACTTCTACCTCAAGCCGCTGAGCGTAGGGAGCTGACGTGGGGCTCGCCGGTTACCTCGGCAAGCGCGCAGTGCGCCTGGTCCTGTCGTTGATCGCGGTCTCGATGCTGACGTTCACCCTGCTGCAGCTCGCGCCCGGCAATTTCGCCGATCTGCAGCGGGTGAACAGCGGCGCCACGAACTTCGGCGGCGTCGGCACGGAGTCGATGGTCGGCGAGCTCCAGTCCCGGTACGGCGCCGACGTACCGGTCTGGAAGCAGTACCTGATCTTCATGAAGGGCGCGGTCGTCTGGGACTTCGGACCGTCGTACAAGTACGCCAGCCGCAACGTCCAGGACATCATCGCGGAGGCGTTCCCGGTGTCGGCGACGCTAGCGCTGCTAGCGGTCCTCCTCGCGCTGCTGATCGCCGTACCGATCGGGGTGTTCGCGGCATTGCGCCAGAACACCAAGACCGACCACGCGACGATGTTCGCGGTCACCCTCGGGCACGCCCTGCCGAGTTACCTGACCGCGGCGTTCATGATCCTGCTGTTCTCCGCGACCCTGAAGTTGCTGCCGTCCGGCGGCTGGAACGGCCCGGAGGATTTGATCCTGCCGGTGCTCGCGCTCAGCCTCGGGCCGGCCGCGGTGCTGGCGCGCTACGTGCGGTCGAGCATGCTGGAGACCCTCCGCGAGGAGTACGTGACCGCCGCGCTGGCCAAGGGCGGTCCGCGGCGGACGGTCATCATCCGGCACGCGCTGCGCAACTCGCTGATCCCGCTCGTCACCGTGGCCGGCCCGCTGCTCGCCGCACTGATGACCGGCACGGTGTTCGTCGAGGCACTGCTCCGGATCCCCGGTCTCGGCCTGTACTTCGCGAACGCGGCGGCCAGCCGGGACATGCCGTTGCTGATGGGTACGGCGATGTTCTTCGCGCTGATCCTGATGGTGACCAACCTGGTCGTGGACCTGATCTACGGGCTCCTCGATCCCCGAATCCGTACCGTGGGAGGTGGGTCCCATGACGGCCACTGAGGGCGTCGAGGCCGTGGTCGGCAGCATGAGTACCGGCGAACCGGAGCCGATCGAGCGCGGGACCACCGCGGGCGGGCCCTGGTCGCGGGCCTGGTCCCGGTTTCGCAAACACCGGTTGGCGTTCGGGAGCCTGATCTTCTGCGCGCTGCTGATCCTCACGGCGATCGCGGCGCCGCTCATCGCGCCGTACGGGTATGAGGAAACCGACATCCAGCACAAGCTGGCGGGACCTGGTGCCCCGGGGCATCTGCTCGGCACGGACCTGCTCGGCCGGGACATTCTCAGCCGGCTGATCTACGGTCTGCAGACCGCGCTGACCGTGGCGTTCGGCGCCGAGTTGACGGCGCTCGTACTGGCACTGGCGATCGGACTGCTCGCGGGCTACCTCGGCGGTCGGGTCGAGTCGTTGCTGATGGCATTCACCGACGTGATGTACGCGTTCCCCAGCTACCTGTTCGCGGTCGTGATGGTCACCGTGCTCGGTCGCAGCATCTTCGCGCTGGTGGTCGCGATCGGGATCGCGTCGTGGGTCACCCAGGCACGGCTGGTCCGGGCCCAGGTGATGACCTTGAAGGAACGCGAGTACGTCGAGGCAGCCCGGGCGATGGGCGCCAAGGGCAGTACGATCGCGATCCGCTACATCCTGCCGAACGCGATCGGGCCGATCCTGGTCACCACCAGCTTCGCGATCCCGGCCGCGATCGCCGCCGAGGCAGGGCTAGCGTTGCTAGGGCTCGGCGTACAGCCACCGACTCCGTCCTGGGGCGCGATGATCAGCGAGGGCAGCCGGTACCTCCTGGCAGCGCCGCACATGCTGGTCGCGCCGGCGGTGCTGTTCGCCCTGACGTTGCTGGCGTTCACCTGGATCGGCGACGGCGTACGGGATGCTTTCGACCCGAGTGGAGAGCAGCGATGAGTGAAGACGCATTGCTGTCCGTCCGCGAGCTGCGGACGACGTTCCGGCGCGACGGCGCCGAGCCGCTGACGGCGGTCGACGGCGTGTCCTTCGACGTACGACGTGGGCAGGCCCTGGCGATCGTCGGCGAGAGCGGCAGCGGCAAGAGCGTCACCATGCGCAGCGTGATGGGGATCCTGCCGCGGACCGCGCGGATCACCGGCGGTCAGGCGCTGTTCGGCGGCCGGGACCTGCTGGCGATCGGCGACAAGGAGCTGCGCAAGGTCCGTGGTCGCGAGATCGCGATGGTCTTCCAGAGCGCGATGGAGGCGATGAACCCGACGCTGACCTTGGAGCGTCAGCTCACCGAACACCTGCTCTGGCACGGGATCGGCAACAAGGCCGAAGCGCGCAAACGTGCGGTTCGCGCGCTCGGCGATGTCGGGATTCCCGATCCGGAGAAGCGGATCCGCACGTACCCGTTCCAGTTGTCCGGCGGGATGCGGCAGCGCGCGATGATCGCGATGGCGATGGTGACCGAGCCCGCGCTGCTGATCGCCGACGAGCCGACCACCGCCGTCGACGTCACCGTGCAACGGCAGATCCTCGACCTGCTGGCGGAGCTGAAGAACCGTGGCACCGGCGTCATCATGATCACCCACGACCTCGGTGTCGCCCGCTACTTCTGCGACGACGCGGTGGTGATGTACGCCGGTCGCGTGGTCGAGCGGGCGCCGATGGACCGGCTGCTCGACGACCCGCGCCACCCGTACAGCGTTGGCCTGCTCGGGTCCGGTGTCGAGGTCGGTGGCCGGGCCCTGCCGTTGCGGCCGATTCCGGGTAGCCCGCCGGATCTGTCGCATCGCCCCGAGGGCTGTCCGTTCCACCCGCGGTGCGCGCAGGCCGAGCTGCCCAGGTGTGCGACGGAGCAAGAGATCCTGACGATCGGTCCCGGTCGGGACGCCGCGTGCTGGAAGGTGGCCGTCGATGCCTGACGAACTGGTCCGTGCCGAGTCGGTGACCAAGGTCTTCCGGACCCGCGCCGGCGAGGTCCGCGCTGTCGACGACGTCTCGCTGACGGTGCATCGCGGCGAGACGCTCGGCCTGGTGGGGGAAAGCGGCAGCGGTAAGTCCACGATGGCGCGGTTGATGATGGGCCTGCAGACCCCGACGTCGGGCCGCGTCTCGTTCGACGGTCGCGACCTCGGCACGCTCCCGGCTCGCGAGTTGCGGATGTTGCGCCCGCGGATGCAGATGGTCTTCCAGAACCCGTACGGTTCGCTGCTGCCGCATTTCAGTGCCATCGGCAACGTGATGGAGCCGCTGCGCCTGCACGAACGTGGCGACAAGGAGTCCCGACGTACCAAGGCCCTTGAACTGCTCGAGCTGGTCGGTATCAATACCGGCCACGCGGAGCTGTACCCCCGGCAGTTCTCCGGCGGTCAGCAGCAGCGCATCGCGATCGCCCGCGCGCTGGCCCTCGAACCCGAGCTCCTGGTCTGCGACGAGCCGACGTCGTCCCTCGACGTCTCGATCCAGGCCCAGATCCTCGAACTCTTCACCGACCTCCGCAATCGCCTCGGCCTGTCGTTCCTGTTCATCTCCCACAACCTCGCAGTAGTAGAACGCCTGGCCGACCGCGTAGCAGTCATGAACAAGGGCCGCCTGGTCGAGGAGAACACCACCGAGTCCCTCTTCCACTCCCCCCAAGACGACTACACCAGACAACTCCTGTCCGCCGTACTCCCCATCCGCCAAGACTCAGCCCCGTAGCCGGGGTTGGGGAGGGTTTCTGCCCGTTTTGGGCAGGAAGCCCTCCCCAGGTGACGGATCTAGCTACCTAATGCCTTGGTGAGGGTGGTTGCGATGGTTCGGGTTTGCTGTTCTGTGGCTAGTAGGTAGGGCTGGGGGAGCCAGATGGTGTCGGTGGAGACGTTGTCGGCGTTCGGGCAGTCGGCCTCGGGGTAGGGCTGACTCAGGCGGGTGGCGATTGCTTTGGATTCTTGGAGTACGGCGGTGTTGCGGTGCAGGGGGACGTAGCCGCTGGATGCTCGGGTGATTCCTGCGGCGGCGAGGGACTGTAGTACGGCGTCGCGGCGGCCGGGAACTCGGAGCATGAACAGGTGCCGGCCGTGTGCGGTGATCGCCGGGTCGTCCGGGGCGAGCTGTATGCCGTCAACGTCTGAGAGCAGGTCCGTGAGGAGCCGCGCGTTGCGTTCGCGCACCTCCTGGAGCCGCGGGTGCCGCCGCAGTTGGACGCGCAGGATCGCCGCCTGGAACTCGGTCAGGCGCAGGTTGTACCCGACCGCCTCGTGCTGGTACCAGCCACCGCCCGGCACCCGCCCGACGTTCACCAGCGAGTACACGGCGCCCGCCAACTCCGAGGAGTCGGTGAGTACGGCGCCTCCTTCGCCGGCCGTGATGTTCTTGCTGCTCTGGAAGCTGAACGTGCCGAGATCCCCGATCGCGCCGACCGGCCTGCCCTTGTACGCCGCCCCGTGCGCCTGGGCCGCATCCTCGATGATCGTCAGCCCGTGCTTGGCGCCGAGCGCGTTGAAGGCGTCCATGTCGGCCGGCCGGCCCGCGAGATGGACGACAACGATCGCCTTCGTCCGCTCGGTGATCGCAGCCTCGGCCGCGACCGGATCGAGGAGATGAGTGTCCGCGTTCACGTCCGCGAAAACCGGCACCGCACCCACGAACAGCGCCGCTGAAGCGGTCGCGATGAAGGTGTACGGCGGCACGATCACCTCGTCACCGATGCCGACGCCGGCGGCCCGCAATGCCACCGCGATGGCGAGCGTCCCGTTGGCGAGGCAGATCGCATGCCCGGCCTGCTGGTATTCCGCGAACTCCTGCTGGAAGGTAGCAACGACATCCCCGCTCGTGCTACCCCACTTCCCCGAGTTCAGCACGTCCAGCAGGGCCTTCGCCTCTTCGTCGCCGTACTCCGGCCACTCCGGCATCTCGGACATCTCGGACATCATGGTGTGATCACCCATCTGTTGTCTCCGGCAACGATATCCGCGGTCAGCTCGACGAAGGTCCGCCCGAGCCGCACTACTGTCTGGGCCGAACCCTTGCCCTCCTTCACAATGGGGCCAGTGCTCGGTACGGCGAGCAACACCGCAGCGCCCGGCACCGGCTCCGAGGCCTCAGCCCGTACGGCGAGACCGTCCGGATGCGGCTCGACCGACAGCACGACTCCACGACGGCTGCGCTCCCAGCTGTTGATCCGGGTTGCCGTCCACCACGGCATCCCGCGCCGCCGGGCCTCCGCAGCGAGCTCGATACACGCCGCTCGAGTAGGTGGACGCAGATGCAGATGCGGCCCGTGGAACAGGAAGTGTGCAACGCCGTGCACCGACTGAGCCCCGTCCAGGATCACGTCCCGGACCGAAGGGTGCCCGGCCCAGGCGAGATCCTGGGTGTGCAGCGGCAGATTGAGGACGTCGTACATCCGGTTGCCCTCGGCAACCGGTGCCATCGGGAACGAAACGTGCGAGGCGCCGAACGTGAAGCCCACATCACCTTGTTTACTGGGTCCGCGCGACTCGTCGATCTGGATGCCGAGTCGTTCGCACCAGGTGTAGAACTCGGTCCAGCCCTCCCAGCGGGTGTAGTGGTTCTTGTTCGAGACGATCTGCTCGGTCCCGGTGACGGCTTGCGCCCAGGCGTACTGCGCGCGCATCTGCGGCCAGCCCCAGACCGCGAGGTCCGCATCGCCCATCGCGTTGTAGTGCAGGGCATTCTCGTGCCCGGCCGCGGTGATCGCCTCGTACAGTTCGGGCGAGTACCCGCCCGGAAACACATGGCACCACGTCACCTGGACATCGGCCTCGGCGAACGCGTCGATTGCCGCCTGGCCGTGTTCCTCGACGTTCTGGTCGGAGTCGTGCGACATGTGCGCGACGGCGTCGACGCCGGCCGGCCAGTACCAGAGCCACGGCACTGCCGCGCCGGCCAGTGAAGCGCCCCACCACAGACTCTGCGCGAACAACGAGCACCACCAGTCGGCGTGCGGCTGGTCGAACATCGGTACGGCGCTCGGCGGCGGATAAGTGTGCTCGTACGTCGGGAGCAACTCCGGCTCACCCGGCGGCATTGCCCGGTCCCGCTCGAAGCTGAGCACCATCCCGTCCTCGCACTTGAGGATGCCGTCGTCGATCGGCGCGGTGCCGTCGGCGGCCGGTGCACCGTCGGCGGTGACGGCGTACCCCTGCTGGATCCGGACGATGGTCTGCCACAGGTCGACGCCGTACGTCAGCACGACGCCCGCGTCGAGCCGGCGGAGGGTGACCGCGGCCGTGTCGTCGTCCTGCCAGCGGGCGAGCACCTCGACATCCTGGCCAGTGAGTCGATGACCGCCGACGGCGTGCAATGCGACCGGTGGGCGGGATGACCAAACGGGGGTTTCGGACAGTACGACGTGGCCGTCCGGGACGCTCTCGCCCGCCGAGACGCCCGCGAGCGCGGCCAGCGGACCGGGGTCGCCGACGAGGATCAGCACACCGCCGTCGCGAACCCACTGCTCGAGTCCGTCGGCGGGGTCGTCTGGTGTGGTCGCGTAGACCAACACGGCGACGTCGTCGTCCGCGTCGCCAGGGGAAATCAAGCGGTACGGCAGGCGCAGGTGTCCGAGCACCTCGGCCAGGTAGACCCACCAGGCGTCCTGACCCGCCTGGTGGGCCCGCTCGGTCGCCGCCCGGTTGTCCACCACTGCGACTGCGTGAAGGGGTTCTGGCACGCGACCAACCCTGCCTCAGGCGCCCTTCATCGGCAAGGCCTAAATAGCTGTTATGGACGACCGTAATAACTAGCGTGGGATCTTCTCGACCAGCAGTTGGTACGGCCGTGGGGGCCGGCCGAGCTTGCTCGAGCGGGGTGGCGGCATCGGCCAGGCCAGCCCCTCGTCGACGAGCGTGCTCAAGGTTCGGCGGGCGGTTCGCAGTGTGACGCCGAGGAGTTCGGCGACCTTCTCCGCGTCGACGACCCGCTCGGTGTCGTTCGCGTTCTCCAGCTGCTCGGCCAGCGTGGCCAGGATCTGCAGCGCGCGCGAGTCGCCCGGCACCGGGCGCTCGGCAGCGCGCGTGCGTTCTCCAGGAACCTGCAGTACGAAACCGTGCGGCCCGACCACGAACGCGGTCCCGCCACCCGCCGCCTTGTCCACCGCGGATTGCGCGTTCACCTCCGCCTCGCGGGTCGACGTACCGAGTCCGATGCCGACCTCGAGCCGGATCCCCAGCTCCTCGGAGATCCGGTCCAGGAACGGCGCCATCGACAGGTTGTCGGTTGCCAGCCGCAACGAGCCCATCGTCGTGACGATCAGGAAACTGTGCTCGTCCCGCGGCACCACCGCCGCGTCCATCGGCCGGGCGTCGCGCAGCAACTCGCGGTGCAGCGACAGCCGCAGCTCCTGGTACCAGTACGCGCTGGCGCTCGCATGCGCCGGCAACGAGGCCGCCGGGACCCGGACGATCATCGTGACGATCCGGGACTCCTCGAGCTTGGCGCCACTGCCCATCAGGATCGCCGTGGTCAGCGCCTGCCGGATCGTCATCGACGACGGCGTCATCCGCAGCGTCGGTACGCCGGCCTTGCGCAGCGCCACGTCGACGGTCGGCACGGTCGTCACCGCCCCGGTGGTCCGCCCGCGCTCGTGCAGCGTGCGGTGGAAGTCGAGGAACGTCTCGGCCGACTCGGGGCCGGTGTATTCCTTCAGCCGTACGCCGGAAGCACTCAGGCCGATCTCTTCGTAGACATGCGTGAGATCGCGCCGCGACATCGTGTCGACGCTGATCCGGGCCGGATCGAAGACCTTCTCGAGCACGCCGCGAAGCAGGGTCGAGAACAACGCCGGCCCGCCGCTCGGCACGTACGTCGCCGGCACCGGCAGCCCGCCTGCGACCGCCACGTCGTACGGCAGCGGTCCCGCGAACAGGAAGGAGTCGACACGGGAGGCGATCCGGACTGCCTGCTCATGGGCGTCGTGCTCGTCGGCGTACTGCGCGGTGACCAGCCGCAAACCGGGATTGTCCAACTCGCGAGCCAGGTTGATGATCCGGCGCACAATCTGCTCAGCGCCAACAACACCAACCGTGACCTGCTCATGCGTCGCCATTTCAGCGTCGTCCTCGACCCACGATAAGCATCAACACCCAGCCAGATTAGCCGTCCACAGCCTGTTGACTTCGCCCTCTGGAGGCCTATCGATTGCGGTAGTCTGGAAGAGAAGGAGGTGGTCGGTGATGTCTGAACCAACACCAGCGCCGGATGCTGTGGACCCTGCCGACGCTTCTTACTGGCAACGGCAGAATCTCGAGGATCTTCTGCGCGACAGCGAGCCGCTGCGCGAGGACGAGTCGTTCGAGATCCCCGATCTCGCCGACGACGAATGGGACCGGTTCGTCCGGGCGATCCACGAGTGACCGTTGGGACGGTCCTGCTCGACACGAACGTCTTCACTGCTTGGCTTAAGCCCCGCTCGACGCTCGTGCCGCTCTACGGCAAGCACGTCTTCGGCCGGCGGATCGCCATCGCGCCCGCTGCATCAGAAGCAGCATCAGGGTGATCTCTGGATAGCGGCGACCGCGCTACGGTGGGGCCTGCCGCTGGTTGCGCACGATGCTATCTACATCGGGTTGCCGAAGCTCGAACTTCTTACCGAGCTCCCGTCCTCCTGATCACCGGCGGATCGACGTTGACGGTGGGGATTCCGCCGCCGGCTCGGGCGATGATGGCCAGGGACGGGTCGGTGGTGGGGTTGCTCTCGCGGTGGATGGTGAAGGCCGGTACGTGTACGAAGTCGCCGGCGACCGCGTCGAGGTACTCGTCGGTGCCCTCGAACTCGAGCCGCAGGACCCCTGACACGATGTAGAGACTGCTCTCGTTCCGGTCGTGGTGGTGCCAGCCGGAGATCGCACCGGGCTGGGTGATGACCTGGCCGGCCCACAGGATCGGGAGCTCGAAGGCTCGCATCCGGAGCATGCCGGCCGTCGGGTCGGCGGCGACCAGGTCACCGGCTTTGATCACACGGACCGGCTCAGTCATGACACCAGTCTGCCGCCGCGCGAGCTGTCCGGCCACCGGGCGGCGCGTAAGGTTCGGCTATGGCGAGGATTGTGTTGCGGGTCCGACTGATCAGTGGCGACCAACTGGATGTCACCTACGACGAGCCCGGGGCAGCGGACGACGTGACTGTCCAGCATGCCGTCACAGCACTCGCGAGTGACAACGGACTGCTTCGGTGCAGACATGGCGACCGGGACATGGTGCTCTACTCCCGCGGAGTCGCCTCAGTCGAGATCGCGCCACGCGGCGCGGTTCTGTAACCCGAATGCCCCGGCTGGATTGCCGGGGCATTCGGAACGGTCAGCGTGTCGGGTAGGCCGCGTCGACTTCGACTTCGACGAGCCAGCCGCCGACCGGGAGGTTCTCGATCTCCAGGGCGAAGCGGGACGGGCGGGACTTGTTGACCACGAACGGTTTCGCGGGCGCCGCCGTACCGAGGGGGACGGGGACGTAGGCGCCGGTGGTGAGGTCGGTGTTCGCGAAGTACTGGCGATATGCGCGGTTCCACCCGGCGAAGTCGGCGACCGTCGCGCCGGCCGGGTTCTGCAGGAAGACCCGCATCGTGTAGACGTCGGCGTAGGACAGCCCGGCGGCCGCGAGGTTCTCGCCGATCCGCCGGAGGACGTTGATCCCTTGGGCTTCGGTGATGGTGACGCCGGCGGGCAACGTCCCGCCCGGGAAGATCGCGGTGTCGATGTACGACGCCTCGGACCCTGCCGGAGCGCCCGTGTTGAGCGCCGACGGCCCGATCCCACTCGTCTTGTAGACCGGGGTGTTGGCGCCGATGCCGACACCGGTCGCGATCATCGGGTTGGACTGCCCGGCGGGCAGGGCGGGTACGACGGTGCCGGGTTTCGGCGGCTTCGGCCGGTCCCACCAGCCGACCGCCGTACCGGCGCCTGCTGTGAACGACACGACCAACGCGACGGAACCCGCGATCAGAGAGGTGCGCTTCATCGGCTCGCCACCCGACTGTGCAGGGCGGTCACGGCCGCGCGGGCGGACACCATCGCGCCGTGCTGCCAGGCGATGGCGTGCGACAGGTGGTCGCCGGCGAAGTAGATGTTGCCGGTGGCCTCGAGCAGCCGGGCGTAGATCCCGTCGGTCTGTGACGGCCAACTGACCCAGGAAGCCTCGGAGTACCTGGTGCCCATCCAGTTCACCGAGAACGACGCCTTCACGTCCTTCGAGTAGACGTCGCCGTGCATCTTGGTGCCTTGCATCAGCGCGCGCTCCAGGCGGGCCGCCGGCGTCAGAGCGCCGTACGCGTTGGCGTTGGCGCCGGTGTTGTAGTAGCCGATCACGGTGCCGCGATCGCCGTGGAACCCGTACGACGGGTACCAGGTGTTCACGGTGTCGAGGTTGCTGTTGGTGATGCCTCCGTAGATCCGGTGGTCCTCCTCCCACCAGCGGCGGCCGTACTCGATGCCGATCTTGCCCGCGTTCGTCGGCCGGGCGTACTTGAGTGCCTCGACGATCGGCGCCGGCAGGTTGGACGAGACCTTCGCGGCCAGGTGCGGCGGCAGCGTGCAGATGGCGTAGTCCGCGGTGATCATCCTGGTCCGCGACCCGGTCTTGTAGGTGACCTGGACACCGTTGCCGGTGTTGTTCATCCCGGTCACTTCGGCGCCGTACCGGATCTTGTCCTTGCCGACGGCCCGCTCGAACGCATACGGGATGCGGTCCATCCCGCCGACCGGCTGGAACATCATCACCGCCTGGTCCCAGCCGAACTCGAACGAGAAGTAGTTGCCGACGCCGCTGGCGAAGACGTCGCTCAGTGCGTACGGCGCGGCTGTCGTGCCGGCCTCCATCCCGGCGCCCGGCTCGACGGTGTAACCGCGCCGGCCGTCGGTCCCGGTGTAGGCGAACCCGGAGGCCTTGTTCCCGATCGAGCCGAAGCTGCTGAGGAACCCGATCAGCGCCTCCTTGTCGGTCGCGGTCAGCATGGCGTCGAGCGCGCCCTGATCGGCGGCCGTTGCGAGCAGTTCGGCGACGTAGCCGTACACGTCCGCCTTGGCGGTGCGGTGCCGGATCGGCTTGTTCGACAGGCTGGTGGTGCCTTCGCGGTACAGGTACGCGTCCGCGTTCTGGTTGACGAACGGCTCGATCGCGACGCCGAGCTCGCGGCAGTAGTCGAGCGTCACGTGGTGCTGCGGCAGCCGCGCCGGCCCGGCGTTCATGTACTGGCCGGGCGAGAACGTCGCGCGCTGGGTGTTTCCGGCCAGGTCCGTCTCGACGGTGCCGCCGCGAACGGTCCAGTTGCGGCCGCCCGGGCGTTGCCGGGCCTCGAGCAGGGTGACCTGGTAGCCGGCCTTCAGGAGTTCGTACGCCGACGTGAGCCCGGCGATCCCGGCGCCGAGGATGACGACGTGCTTGGCGCCTCGGCCGTTGAGATCGGCCCGCGACGGGGCGGCGTACGCGGGAGTCTCGGCGACGCCCGTGAGGCCGAGCGCCGACATGGTGGAGTAGAGCACCCCCGCTCCACCGGTGATTCCGACCTGCTGCAGGAATTGACGACGAGTCTGCGCCATACCTTCTCCTCACTGAGCAACTGGGTAGCTGACCAGAAAGGTAAGGACATGGTGTTTTCGGAGCGTGACAGGACCGTAACGTGTAGACGCTCGTACTGACAGGTATGTTTCGGCTTAACGAACCTGTTGGAGCATCGGCTTCGCCGCGCCCGCGATCTCCGTGTAGACGCCGGGCTTGCCGGGTTCGGCGCAGCCCTGGCCCCAGGAGACGACACCGAGCAGTCGGCCGTTCAGCACGAGTGGGCCGCCGGAGTCGCCCTGGCAGGCGTCGGTGCCGCCCGCGAGGTAGCCGGCGCAGACGTTGGTGGCGGCGGCGTACCCGTTGGAGACGTAGCTCTTGACTGCCAGGCACGCCTTGTCGCCGAGGTCCGGTACGGCGGCCTTCTGCAAGGTCTCGTCCGGTCCGGTGTCCTGCGTGTCACCCCAGCCGTACACAGTCGGTACGACGCCTGCCCGATCGGCTCGCGCTCGGGTCTCCAGCGGCAGTACCGGTACGCCGACGAACGGCTTCGCCAACGTCAGCACTGCAACGTCGTACCGATGGTCCTTCGTGTTGTAGCCCGGGTGGACCCACGCTTTGCTGATCGCCGACACCCGTCCGACAGAGTCGTCCGCGAGGTCCGCCCGCCCTTGCACCGCGTAGTACGTCGACACCGGCTCGTCCATGCAGTGGGCGGCCGTCACGATCTTGTTCGGTGCCACCAGTGCGGCTCCGCAGTACCGGCCGCTCGAGGACATGGACTGCGTGTTGTTCAACGCGATCGCCCACGGCGCCTCGGCCGTGCTCGCGACCGTCCCCCCGACGACCACCGGCTTCGCACCTGCCGTGACAACCAGCAGAACCCCGACAAGAAGTGCAGCCCGCTTCAACATTCCTTAACCCTACGTGCGACGACTGTCACAGTAGGTTAGCGAACCTCCGGGCCTACGGGTGCTTGCAGGCTGCCGTAGCGCTCCATGCGTTGCCACCGGAGTCTGGTGCCGGCCAGTGCGGTGAAGACGGACTGGATGACCACCAGGTACATCAGCTGCCGGTAGACGAACTGCTGCAACGGCAGGGTCCACAGCGGTCCGGCCCGCTCCCCGTCCAGCCGGAACGCGTAGAAGCCCATGAGCAACTGCAGTACGACGAAGGCGGCCCAGACCGACAGCACGCGGACCGGGTTGAGGAACACCAGACCGTAGATCGCGAACACGTCCACCACAGGTGCCAGCAGCGGCAGCAGCACCTGGAAGAGCATGAGGTACGTCAGACCGCGACGGCCGAACTTCCCGGCCCGACCGCCCTGCACCATCGCCCCGCGGTGCTTCCACATCGCCTGAAGCGTCCCGTAGCACCAGCGGTACCGCTGCCGCCACAGTGCGCCCAGCGACGCCGGCGCCTCGGTCCACGCCACCGCACTCTCCTCGTAGACCACCCGCCATCCGTCCCGGCACAGCGCCATCGTCAGGTCGGTGTCCTCGGCCAGCGTCACGTCACTCAGTCCGCCGATGCGCTCCAGCGCCGTACGACGGAACGCGCCGACGGCACCGGGCACGGTGGGCATGCACTCGGCGAGATCGAACAACCGGCGGTCCAGGTTGAACCCGATCACGTACTCGATGTGCTGCCAGCGGCCGAGCAGACCGCGCCGGTTGCCCACCTTGGCGTTGCCCGACACCGCCCCGACGGACGGGTGCCCGAACGGCTGGATGAGCTTGCGGACGGCGTCCGGCTCGAACACGGTGTCGCCGTCGACCATCACGATCAGCTCGAACCGGGCCGCTTGCAGCCCGGTGTTCAGCGCGATCGGCTTGCCCGAGTTGGGCTGGCGGATCACGCGGACCCCGGGGATGTGCAGCGCTTCGACAAGGTCCGCCGTACCGTCCGTCGACCCGTCGTCGACGACGATCACCTCCAGCGGGTGGTCCGAGGCCACCAGCGAGCGGATCGCGGCCTCGATACCTGCGCTCTCGTTGTACGCCGGAACGATGACGCTGACCGGTTCCGTCACCGGGGGTCCGTACGACCAGCCACGCATCTTCACGTGCCGTCGGGCCGCGATGACCGTGGTGATCGCGCGCAGCACGCTCAGCGCGCCGGCGGCGTACAGCAACCAGCCGATCAGGGCGAGCACGGCGTCGCTGATCCGCATCGCCCAGATGACCGCGAGACCGCGACCGCGGTCCAGCACACTCGCTGTGCGGGTGGGGTCCGGCAGGCCGACCGCTTCGCTGACCGTGGCGAACCGGAAGCCACGTGCCTTCAGCCGGGGGAGCAGTTTGCTCAGTGCCTCGACGGTCTCGCTGCGGTCGCCTCCCGCGTCGTGCATCAGCAGCACCTGTCCGGCCGTGCTGCGCGGCATCGAGTTGGCGATGACCTGTTCGGTCCCGGGCTTACGCCAGTCCTCACTGTCCTGCGTGCTCAGCACGCTGAGGTAGCCGGCCTTCCGGATCTCCTGGAGGCTTGCCCAGTCGCGGTCGTTCAATGCGCTCGGTTCGGACGAATAGGGCGGGCGGAAGAGTGTCGTACTGGTACCTGTCGCTCCGGCGAGGATGAGCTGGCTCTGCCGGAACTCGAGCGCACGGCGCCAGGAGGCCGCGGTCGACAGGTTCGCATGGGTGAACGTGTGCAGGGCGATCTGGTGCCCTTCGGCAAGGATCCGCCGGGCCAGCTCCGGGTGTGCCGCGACCTCGGTGCCGATGACGAAGAAGGTCGCGTGCACGTGCTGCTGCCGCAGCAGGTCCAGGATCTTCGGCGTCCAGACCGGGTCCGGGCCGTCGTCGAACGTGAGCGCGATGGTGCGGGCCTTCGGTGACACGGACCGGGGAGTGCCCTCGCCGGCGTCGATGACCGGTCCGCCGGTGCGGATCTGCCGCGGTACCGTTCCGGAGCCGCCGGTCTGCTGGAGCGCGCCCTCGGACAACGCACCGAGCATGTGGTGCGTGTAGCCGTTCAGCAACAGCATGCTGGCCAGGCAGACCAGCAACATGGTCAGCACGACCCAATGCGTGCGGAGCGGGACCTGCTTGGCCCGCCGCGCGACTGGTCTGCTCACGGCGTAGTCGGCGCCTTGGTCTTACCGGGTGGCGTGGTCGGCTTGTTGCCGTGTGTCGTGGTGGTCGTCGGGGCCGGTGTGGGTGTGGCGGTCGTGGGCGAGTTCGTCCGGCCCGGCGGTGTGGCCGTGGCCGTCGTCGGAGCAGTCGTCGGTACGACGGTCGGCGGCGGCACCGGAGTCACCGGCGGGACGGTGGTCGGGACGGTCGTCGGACCTGAGGTCGGTACGCCGGTGGGGGTGGTCGACGGAGTCTGCGGCGTGGAGGTCTCGCTCGGCCCGTCACCCGGCGTACTGGGTGTGTTCCCGGTCGTGGGCCGCACTGTTTCGATCGCGATTTCGGCCGGCGGAGCGGTCGGCCGGTGCTTGGGCTTGGCTGCTTCCGGGAGCGGAATGAGCGGGGTGTCCATCCGCGGCCCGCCGAGAAGACTACTGACCATGAGCACGAGGTAACCGACGGTAGGTACGGCGAGGACAGCGCCAGTTCTGCGGATGGTGCGACGGCGACGCCCGGTCGCGTCGAGGAAGACCGGACGCCGGGGGGAATGCGGTTTCACAAGGGCGAGAGCTTAGTCGCTCCGGCCGACTTTCGTCACTCCTTTGACGTTCAAACGCCTGTATGACAAGGGATTCTCTCGCGCGCGATCGAGCTTCAAGTGTCAACCGTTACACCGATTGCAGCAAGTGACATTACTGATGCGTAGTTGTTCAACGGCCAGGTCACCTCGTCGTTCCCAGTATTCGTCGTGGGATTGCGACTGTCGCAGGTGAAGTTCAAGGCTGATGGCACGTCCGAGGACTCGTACTACGGCTACAACCCGCACAGCGTCGAGACCATCACGTCGCAAGCCGGCGACACCCGTTCGACGTACGGCTACACGGCGTACGGCAAGAACGACGACGACCGCTTCACCGGCGTCGACAAGCCCGAGGCCCAGAACCCCGGCAAAGAGCCCTACAACGTCTACCGTTTCAACGCCAAACGACGGGACCAGTCGTCCGCAATGTGCGACATGGGCTTCCGCGACGGCGAATCCGCGGGATCCGAAGCTCGTCTACCGGGGTGGTGGTGGGCAGTTCTTTGGTCGGACGCTCGCCGTCGTGGGTGTCGTCGGCGACCTCCCGTACATCTGGGAGGCCGGTCGGGTGATGTCCGGCAAGCCACCGAACCCAGCGATGTACCCCGGGAGCATGCTGTGTGACATCATCGGTTGCCCGACTGTGTCATGAGCCTGAGCCCTGATCACTACGGCCAAGGGTGGAGCGGGGTGTCCGTGCCGAGCGAACCGCTGAGTTGCCAGGCGTTGCCGGGATATTTCGAAGAGGTTTTTCCCGAGTGGCTGGCGGCGATCTGGGATGTCCGGAGCCGGAATCATCCTGTCGCGGTGACAGCGGACATGCTGGTGGCGGAGGTGTTTGTCGATGAGATCTTTGTCAGTGGGGTCGACGAGGGCGACAGGGATCTTCTGGTGCGGTGGTTCGAGACTGTTGAGGTGGCCTTGGGGGCTCCGGACCGGATGCTGCGGTCCACCTTCGTGGAGCACGTCGAACCGGTGGTGCTGAAGACTGATCGGCGGGCGCGGTGGACGCAGGAGTTGGCAGGCCCGTTGTTGACGGGCCGCCTGGATGCTGCGGTTGGGGCGTCCTGGCGGGGGCAGGTTGGTGGGTTCGGCCCGGAGTACGACGATCTGTTGGGGGTGCCGCTCATTGTGAGCGGCCACCTGTATCGCGACGAGATATTGTTGCACTCGGCTCGGCAGCGACGGGATCGGACGTCGGTTCCACTGACTCGGCCTTTTGGGCGGTTGCCCGCTGACAGTGGTGCGTATCAGGTCGGGGTAACGATCGCGGAGCTGCTAGCGGTTCTGCCGCGGATACTGGACGACGATCCTCGGCATGAGATGGACGAGTTCCTCTCGTATGCCGGCATCGCGGACTGGGTGCGCTTCTATGCAGAGTCGTTGACAGTGAACTTGCAGGGGAAGGCGGATTCGTACGCTCTGTCGATCTGGCCGGTGCACAAGGTCGACCGGGGTGAACCGCAGGTCCAGTGGTGGCCGGGCGAATCGCTGTCCGTGCCCGACTGGCGCGATGCGACCGACCTTGGAACCGCGATGCTGACAGCCTTTCGAACCGCGACGGTCAACGGACGCTCCACGCCGACCTGAGAGCCAGGCGGCTGCCCGCTTCCTCAGCAAGCAACTGACGGCGGCGTGCACGAAGACGACGAACTACTCGTACCTCGAGATCGACGCCTCGTCTATGAGGAGCCCGCTCAGGTGGGTGGCCGGTAACCGGCGGCTCAAGGCTGGGAGGGGGCGATGGCTGTCGCCTGGAGCAGGAGACCGAAGAGGTGCTCGGGATCGGTGGCGTCGGGGGTCAGGGCCTGGATGGCGAGAGATTCGTCGAGGGGGAGGGCGGCGGCTTCTGACCAGGATCGGAAGGAGGCGACCGCCGCGGATGGGCTGATTCCGTCATCAGGCATGTGGTAGGAGTCGATCGCCCTGGACTTGGCGAGAGTGCCCGACCAAGTGGAGCCCTGAGGGTCGGCGGCGGCGACCGGACCGCAGTCGCTGTCGACGATGAGCGCGGCGAGAACGGGGTGTCCGGTGGTCCTGGCGAGGGCCTGAGAGCCGGTCAGCGGGTTGTCGGTCGTGCCTGCCACCCAGGCCAGCTGCCAGCCGTCGCCAATCGGCTCGACCCGGACGTACTCGTCTCCGAATGTGGACGACGTCGGCAGCGCGTCCAGCGGTAAGTCGCTCTTGGCGGCGACGAGATAGCCCCAATAGCCCATCGTGTCACCCTACAACTGAGACCGGACGCCGCTGTGGCGGGTCGGTTTGTGTGGGCGATGGTGAACTCTCGGGAGAAAATGGGACCACCATGCATGGACTGGGGGTTGGGGTGGCTACTGTCGTCAGGTGCAGAAATGGCCTGGTCGTCCTTACCCTCTCGGCGCCACGTACGACGGCGCCGGGACGAACTTCGCGGTGTTCTCGGAGGTTGCCGATCGAGTGGACCTGTCACTGATCGGCGACGACGGAACCGAGCAGCTGGTGCAGCTGACCGAGGTGGACGGGTTCGTGTGGCATGCCTACCTCCCCGGAGTGCAGCCGGGACAGCGCTACGGCTTCCGGGTGCACGGCCCGTACAACCCGTCCGAAGGCCACCGGTGCAACCCGTCCAAGCTGCTGCTGGACCCGTACGCAAAGGCTGTCGACGGGCAGCTCGACGGTGACGAGTCGCTGTTCAGCTACCGGTTCGCGGAGCCGGACGAGCTGAACACCATGGACAACCGTGAGCACACCATGCTCTCGGTGGTGACCAACCCGTTCTTCGACTGGGGCAACGACCGCCCGCCGGGCCACGCGTACCACGAGACGGTGATCTACGAGGCGCACGTCAAGGGCCTCACCAAGACGCATCCGGGCCTGCCGGAGAACATCCGCGGCACGTACGCCGGGATCGGCCACCCGGCCGTCATCGAGCACCTCAAGGAGCTCGGGGTGTCCGCGATCGAGCTGATGCCGGTGCACCAGTTCGCCCAGGACGGCCACCTCCAGGAGCTCGGCCTGTCGAACTACTGGGGCTACAACACGATCGGCTTCTTCGCGCCGCACAACGCCTACTCGTCGACCGGCACCCGCGGACAGCAGGTGACCGAGTTCAAGGCGATGGTGAAGGCGCTGCACGAGGCGGACATCGAGGTGATCCTCGACGTGGTCTACAACCACACCGCCGAGGGGAACGAGTTCGGTCCGACGCTGTCGTTCAAGGGCATCGACAACGCGGCGTACTACCGGCTGGTCGATCAGGACAAGACGCACTACTACGACACCACGGGTACCGGCAACAGCCTGCTGATGCGGCACCCACACGTGCTGCAGCTGATCATGGACTCGCTGCGCTACTGGGTCACCGAGATGCACGTCGACGGCTTCCGCTTCGACCTCGCGGCCACGCTGGCCCGCCAGTTCCACGAGGTCGACCGGCTGTCGGCGTTCTTCGACCTGGTCCAGCAGGACCCGGTGGTGAGCCAGGTGAAGCTGATCGCCGAGCCGTGGGACGTAGGCGACGGCGGCTACCAGGTGGGCAACTTCCCGCCGCTGTGGACGGAGTGGAACGGTAAGTACCGCGACACCGTGCGCGACTTCTGGCGGGGCGAGCAGTACACCTTGGCCGAGTTCGCCTCCCGGCTGACCGGCTCGTCGGACCTGTACCAGGACGACAGCCGCCGGCCGCTGGCCAGTATCAACTTCGTCACCGCCCACGACGGCTTCACGCTGCGCGACCTCGTGTCCTACAACGAGAAGCACAACGCGGCGAACGGTGAGGGCGGCAAGGACGGCGAGAGCCACAACCGCTCCTGGAACTGCGGTGTCGAGGGTGCGACGGACGACCCCGAGGTACTGCGACTGCGCGCGAGGCAGCAGCGCAACTTCCTCACCACCCTGCTGATCTCGCAGGGCGTGCCGATGATCGCGCACGGCGACGAGCTCGGCCGGACGCAGAGCGGCAACAACAACGTCTACTGCCAGGACAACGAGATCGCCTGGGTGGACTGGGAGCTCGGCGAGCCGCAGAAGCACCTGCTCGAGTTCACCCGGGCCGTGGTCCGCCTCCGCAACAACCACCCGGTGCTGCGCCGTCGCCGCTTCTTCCACGGCGACACCGGGATCGACGGACTCGGTGACCTGGTCTGGTTCGCGCCGAAGGGCGCCGAGATGCAGAACGGCGACTGGCAGCAGAACGACGCCCGGGCGATCGCGGTCTTCCTGAACGGCGACGCGATCTCCGAGCCGGACCTCCGCGGCGAGCCCGTGGTCGACGACTCGTTCCTGATCCTGCTGAACAGCAACTACGAACCGGTCGACTTCCTCCTCCCGCCCGAGGAGTACGGCGAGAACTGGACGGTCGTCGTCGACACGACGAGTGCCACCGGCGCCGGGTCCGACGAGCCACACGCCGCCGGGACCACGGTCCAGCTGGAGGCCCACAGCACGCTGGTCCTGACCCGCGCGAGGCAGGCCGCCGGATGACGGGGGTCCCGCAGGCCACCTACCGGTTCCAGCTCCGCGCCGAGTTCGGCTTCGACGCCGCGGCCGCGGTGGTCCCGTACCTGGCCGGCCTCGGGATCTCCCATGCGTACCTTTCCCCGATCCTCCAGGCCGCACCCGGTTCCACCCACGGGTACGACGTGGTGGACCACAGCCGGCTGTCCGAGCCGATGGGCGGCCGCCCCGCGTTCGACCGCCTGTCCGCGCGGCTCACCGAGCACCGCATGGGCGCCATCGCGGACGTCGTACCGAACCACGTCGCCGTGCCGACGCCGGAGAGCTTGAACAAGGCGCTGTGGTCGGTGCTGCGGCTCGGGCCCGGTTCGCAGTACGCGGACTGGTTCGACGTCGACTGGGGTGCGGGGAACCAGCCGTTGCTGATGGCGGTGCTGGGGCAGCGGATCGGCAAGGTGCTGGCGGACGGAGAGCTGTCGGTCGACGGCGACATACTGCGGTACTACGAGCACGAGTACCCGCTGCGGCCGGGGACCGAGCACCTGCCGATCCAGGAGCTCGTCACCGAGCAGTGGTACCGCCTCGCACACTGGCGGGTCGCTGACGAGGAGCTGAACTACAGGCGGTTCTTCGACGTCGACACGCTCGCCGCAGTACGTCAGGAGACGCAGGAGGTTTTCGACGCGACGCATCAGCTCCTGCTCGCGCTGTTGCACGAGGGCAAGCTCAACGGCTTCCGGATCGACCACCCCGACGGCCTGGCGGACCCACGCGGCTACCTGCGTCGGCTGGCCGAGCGCACCGGCGGCGCCTGGGTCGTGGTGGAGAAGATCCTGGAAGGCGACGAGCAGCTCCCACGCGACTGGCCCTGCGCCGGCACCACCGGGTACGACGCCCTGCTGCGCGTCGGCGGCCTGTTCGTGGACCCGGCCGGTGCTGCACCGCTCGCAGCACTCCACTCGGAGCTCACCGGCGCACCGGCCGATTTCGGGCCTGTGGTGGAGGAGGCGAAGCGCGAGATCGTCCAACATGGGCAGTACGCCGAGGTGCATCGACTGGTCGAGTTGCTGGCCCGCATCTGCCAAGACGACGTACGACTGCGTGACCACACCAGGCGGGCGTTCCATGAGGTCGTGGCCGAGCTGCTGGTCCAGTTCGATGTCTACCGCGCGTACGTCGTACCGGGTGAAGAAGCGCCTGCTGCTGCGGTTGCTGCGATGGAGCGTGCGGCGGAGAAGGCGCGGGCCAAACTCGACGAGGACCGGCAGGAGACGCTGGACGTAGTACTGCACCTCTTGCTGGGACGTGAGACGAACGCGATCGACGAGGACGCGCGGGCCGAGCTGATCGTGCGCTTCCAGCAGACCTGTGGTCCGGTGATGGCCAAAGGCGTCGAGGACACCGCGTTCTATCGATGGCTGCGGCTCACGTCGCTCAACGAGGTCGGTGGGGACCCGGAGCATTTCGGTGTCACGCCGGAGGAGTTCCACGCGTACGCCGCACAGCTGAATCAGCACTGGCCCAAGACGATGACCACGCTGTCCACTCACGACACCAAACGCTCCGAGGACGTCCGCGCGCGTCTCGGCGTACTGTCCGAGCAGCCGGCCGCCTGGGCGGAGGCGGTGCGTGAATGGCGCAGACTCGCGGAAGACCACCGGAGCCCGCTGCTGGACGGCAGCACGGAGTACCTGTTCTGGCAGACGCTCTTCGGCACCTGGCACGACGGACCGCTCGCTGAGGACCGCCTACAGGCCTACCTCCTCAAGGCGATCCGCGAAGCCAAGAGGCACACCAGCTGGACCTCCCCGGACGGCGAGTACGAGCAGACCGTCGTAGCCTTCGCAAGCGCAGTCCTCCACGACGACACTGTGCTCGACGCGGTACGTCGCTTTGCTGACGAGCAGACCGACTACGTGCGCGCAGCCACGCTCGGACAGAAGCTGGTGCAGCTGACGATGCCCGGCGTACCGGACGTGTATCAGGGCACCGAGCTGGTCGACCTGTCCCTCGTGGACCCCGACAACCGTCGTCCCGTGGACTACGAGCAGCGCATCGGTCGGCTGCAGCGACTGGACGACGGCGGCAAGCCGGAGGACCTGTCCGACGAGAAGCTGCTCGTCACATCGCGGGCGCTGCGCCTGCGCCGGCAGTACCAGGAAGCCTTTGCCGGTAGCTACACGCCGCTCCCGACATCAAACGGACATGCGGTTGCGTTCGCCCGGGGAGACGCGGTGATCACCGTTGCGACCCGGCTGCCGGCTGCGTTGCAGCGTCTGGGCGGCTGGGGTGAGAGCACGGTGGTGTTGCCGAGTGGCCAATGGAAGAACGTGCTGACCGGCCGTGACGTAGGTAGCGGCGCTGCCCGGATCGTCGACCTGCTGACCGACCTCCCCGTCGCCTTGCTGGTCAGGAGCTGACAGGCGTGCACACCTTCCGAGTCTGGGCACCCGAGGCGACCAACGTCGACCTGGTCCTTGGGGACGGTGTGCTGCCGATGCGCTCCGTCGACCATGGCTGGTGGGAACGACAGGTGGTCGAGGCACACCACGGCACCGACTACGCGTACTCCGTCGACGGCAGCGACCCGCTACCCGATCCACGCAGTCCGTGGCAGCCGGACGGGGTCCACGGGTTCAGCCGGGTCTTCGACGCGACCCGCTTCGAGTGGACCGACGACAGCTGGACAGGTCGCGACGTACGCGGTGCTGTCTTCTACGAGCTTCACCTGGGCACGTTCACCTTGGAAGGCACGCTGGAGGCCGCGGCCGAGCACCTGGACTACCTGGCTGTGCTCGGCGTAGAGGTGGTCTCGCTGCTACCGATAGCCGCGTTCCCCGGCGTACACGGCTGGGGGTACGACGGTGTGGACCTGTACGCCGTGCACGAGCCGTACGGCGGCCCGGAAGCACTGCAGCGGTTCGTCGACCGGTGTCACGACGCCGGACTGGCCGTGTGTCTCGACGTCGTCTACAACCACCTCGGCCCGAGTGGGAACTACCTGGACAGCTTCGGTCCCTACTTCACCACTCGCCACTCCACGCCGTGGGGGCCTGCGGTCAACCTCGACGACACGGGCAGTGCCGAGGTACGCCGGTGGATCTGTGACAACGCACTGCGCTGGTTCCGCGACTTCCACATCGACGTACTGCGGCTGGACGCCGTACATGCGCTGGTCGACGACAGCCCGACCCACCTCCTCCAACAGCTGTCGACAGAGACCGCAGCGTTGTCCGAGGAGCTGGGACGGCCGCTGGAGCTGGTGGCCGAATCCGACCTCAACGACCCGCGCACGGTCGAGCCAGTAGCCCAGGGCGGGATGGGGATGACCGCGCAGTGGAGCGACGACTTCCACCACGCGCTGCACGCCCTGCTGACCGGCGAGCGGTTCGGGTACTACGTGGACTTCGGCGATCCGGCGGTGTTCGCGAAGACGCTGACGCGGGTCTTTCTGCACGACGGGGAGTACTCGACGTTCCGCGGCAAGGACTGGGGCCGGCCGGTCGATCCGCGCAAACACCGCGGCGGCGAGTTCCTCGTCTACACGTCGAACCACGACCAGGTCGGCAACCGGGCGCTCGGCGACCGTCCGGCGCTGACGCCCGGACAGCTCGCGATCGGCGCCGCGCTGGTGCTGACCTCGCCGTACACGCCGATGCTGTTCATGGGTGAGGAATGGGGCGCCTCGACGCCCTGGCGGTTCTTCACCGATTTCACCGAGCCCGCGCTGGCCGACGCGGTGCGGACCGGACGGCGGCGCGAGTTCGCGGAGTTCGGCTGGGACGCGGACGAGATCCCGGACCCGCAGGATCCGCAGACGTGGCGGAGCTCGGTGCTCGACTGGTCCGAGCCGGACGAGGCGCCGCATCGCGACGTCCTCACCTGGTACCGGCACCTGCTGACCTTCCGGGCCCGGATGCCGGAGCTGCGCGACGACCGGCTCGAGTCCGTCAGGATCGCGTTCGACCCGGCGGGGGCCTGGCTGGTGGTGACCCGCGGCAGCCTGCGGGTGGTGGCGAACCTGACCGCGTCCGAGGCGGTGGTGCCGGTCAACGCGGTCCCGGAGTACCTGGTGATGTCGTTCGCCGGGGCAGAGCTGACCGCCGCCGGGGTCTTGTTACCCCCTCACGGCGTCGCGATCCTCGCCGTCTGAGATTTTCTCGACAAGAGCACGTTTGTGGGTCAAACCAACACAACGCGGCGTTCGAGCGTGTTGATCCGTGGTGATTTCCGGAATCACTTGCTGCCAGGGCTCTCCTGACGGACTGTAGATGAGCCAGCAGGGGACGGGGGGTTTGACGGGAGGACCGAATGACAGTCGGAGGAGTCGACACCTACTACGATTACGAAGAGAAGCAGTGGAAGAGCCGGAAGCTGGGGGGCGGCCCGATTCGCCGCGGTCCCGTGTGCCCGGCCCCGCGCACCCCGGACCACGCGGTGCACGAAACTCTCCCCGAGCGCCGTCGCGATCACGACGTGCCGAATCACACGCTCAACTGACCCAACCCCGGTGGCAGGGCCCGCCAGACCAGGTCACCGTTCGAGCCCAGCGGCCGTCGACCGAAACCACGACGGCCGCCCGGCCATGCCCAACGACGTTGCTCAGCCAACCGAACGCTCGTTCCTCGAGTCGTGGATTTCGGCGGTCAAACGCAGCCTCGATCCACGACTCGCGGTTCCCGGGGCCAACCAAACGCCACGACTCGGCCGCGCCGGCTCTTCACCTCGTACGCGTTCTGCACAACCGCGGTCCGAGGCGCGCCGTCATAAGAGCCGGGGCGACGGTCGGGAGTGTGGACAGGCCCCGGTGACCGGGGACAGGCAATACCAGGTGCCGACCCACCATTGCCTGTCGCACGACCCCGGAGTGCCCTGTTCAGCCGGCGGCGGTGATGACGTCGGCGGCCAGGAGCGAGCGGAGTTCGTCCGTGGACGGGCGGCGGCCGAGGGTGCGCAGGCGTTGGGACTGGGCCTTGAACCCGCCGTCCGGCAGTACGCCGAGTGCCTTCAGCAGCTTCCCGTTCAGCCGCGCCACGGTGGTTTTCCCGGTCCCCGGCGCACCGGCGAAGATCAGGTGGTGGCTGACCGCGCCGATCGCCAGCCCGGCGGAGCTTCGCCACTCGTTGACCTGGATCTCGTCGACCAGCGCCCGTACCTCGGCCTTCACGCCGGGCAGCCCGACCATCATGTCCAGTTCGCCGAGCAGATCGTCCACCGGGCCGTTCTCGGCCGTCGCCGTACTCTCCTCGATCACCTCGACCGTGCTGCCCGCCGCGATCGCCAGCGCAGGCTCCGCGGTGTTCGTCGCCCGCAGCCCCTCGACCGCTCCACCGCAGCCCGGCGCGAACGTGATCGCCGAGCCGCGGGTGTCGTGCACGGCATACGTCCCGCCGGCGATCGCAACCGTGGCCCCGTCCGGCGCATCGAGCAGCGCGGAGCCAACGGTCTGATACGCCCCGGGCCGATCCGCCGCGACGGACAGGATCCTCATGAGGCGCGCTCGAGGAGCCAGCCGCGGTCGGCGGCTTTGACTCCGGCCTGGAAGCGGCTGCGGGCGCCGAGGCGGTTCATGATCTGCGCGACCATCCGTCGTACCGTCCGGACCGAGATGTTCAGGTGCGCCGCGGCCACCTCATCGGTCGCGCCGAGGGCCAGCAGGCGCAACATCTCCTGCTCGCGCAGCGACAGGTCGGCCTCGTCGGGCAGATCCCGGTCGGCCAGCGGTACGGCGTCCGGCCAGATCCGCTCGAACAGCTCCAGCGCGGTCACCACCACGCTGGTCAGCCGCAGTACGGCGATGCTGCCATTGGTGGTGTCGGCGGGGAGCACGGCGACCGAACGGTCGATCACGATCGCGTTCATCGGTACCTGCGGGATCGTCCGTACGGCGACACCGGCGAGCGACAACGCACCGAGGTGCCGGCCGACAGTCGGCGTGGTCCGCGCGTGGTCGGGGAAGATCGCCCGGTAGCGCACGCCGTGCTTGACCTCGCGCGGCCCGAACGTCGGACCGGCCAGGCTGCTCATGGTGATCACCTCGTCCTCCGCGGACGCGAGCAATTCGGCGAGCCCGCCGTGGGCAGGGATCTGCTGATATCCGGTGGGCGGCGGGTTGAGCATTGTTACGGTCATGAGAGAGGGACCCCCAGAGGTAGCGTGGCGGCGACGCCGGCGGCGTGCCGCCCGTCGAGGCGTTCGGACTCGACCCCGAAAGAGCGGGCCAGTGTGGTCAGGACCAGCGACACCGCGGCGACCGAGGTCAGGATCAGTACGGTCCGACGCGGTGGTTGCCGCGCCGACCCGGAAGCTCAACCGGTCTGGTGTGTGCGCTGTGTGACCGTTCATGACACATACGATCCGCGGAGACGATGACATTTCGATGACACGCGAGGTAGCGCCCGTTGCGTCGGGGGCTGACCGGTTGTGCATGGTGGCTGGACCGGGGGATCAGTAGCGTCGCTCAGTGCGGTTCGGTGTACAGACGGAAGACATGGCATGGACGCAACGACCGCGCGGGGCCCGCCGTTCGCGGCGACCGTGGCCAGCGTTCACGACGCCCGGCGAGGTGTTGCAGGACAGGAGCGGCCGGGGCCGGGAGCGAGGTAGTACGCGCGTCGCATAGAGTGACATCTGTCTCGACAAGGAAGGATCCGCGCGATGTCCGATGCAGACGAGCCGGTGACGGAGGAGTCGCCGTTCCCGGGTTTCGACATGACGAAGCCGAGTATCGCGCGGACGTACGACTACCTGCTCGGCGGCAAGGACAACTTCGCGGTCGACCGCGCGTTCGGTGACCGGTTCATCAACGAACTGCCCGGTTCCCGGGTGATCGCGTACGACAACCGCGGCGCGCTGATCCGCGCGGTCCGCGAGATCGTCGCGAACACGCCGGTCCGGCAGTTCATCGACCTGGGCAGCGGCCTGCCGACCGCGGACAACGTCCACCAGGTCGCCCAGCGGTACGCGCCGGACGCGAAGGTCGTGTACGTCGACAATGACCCGATCGTGCTTGCGCACGGCCGCGCGCTGCTCGCCGAGAACGACAACACCACGGTCATCCAGGCCGACCTGCGGGAGCCGAAGGCGATCGTCGAGCACCCGGACACCGTGCGGCTGATCGACTTCGGCCTACCGGTCGCCGTGATCTTCAGCGCCACCCTGCACCACGTGAACGACGACGAGGACCCGGCGAGCATCGTCCGCTTCTGGAAGGACCGGATCACCGCCGGCAGCCACGTCTTCATCAGCCACTTCCGCAGCGAGAACGACCCCCGCAGCCAGGAACTCGAACAGGTCCTCCAAGGCTCCCTGGGCCGCGGCCGCTGGCGCACCGACGCCCAGATCCTCGCCCTCCTCGGCGAAGGCTTCACCGTCCTGGAGCCCGGCATCGTCCCCGCCTCCGAATGGCGCAACGAAGACGCCCCCGAAGACCTCACCGACTACCAACGCCTCATCGCCGCGGTACTCGCCGTCAAGGACTAGTTCCTCGGCGGCCCGCTCAGGACTGGATGAGGAACGCGAACTGAGCCGTCTTGGTGCTGCCGTCCGGCTGGATGATCTTGGCCTCGGGACCGAGGGTGAACCCGCTGCGTCGGAAGCGTTCGATCGCGCGCGTGTTCCGTACGTCGGGCTCGACCACGATCCGCGGATGCCCGAGTTCCTCGAACACGAAGCGGACCAGCGCGCCGACCAGCTGACCCGTGAACCCGCTCCGCGTTTCGCCGGGCGCGATCAGCAGATGTACGCCGAGGTCGCCCGCCGCGACCTCGTACGCAGCACCCGCGGGATCGGCCTGCGGGTCGTACGTCTGCAAGAGAGCGACCGGTACGTCGTCCAGCCGCACGACGTACACGTGATGCGTCGGCACCGAGTCCAGGAACTGGTACGTGGCCGCGATCTCCTCCCGCGACAGCGCGCCCATACCCCAGAACGCCGCCCGCTCCGCCGTCACCCACTCGTAGATCAGATCGAGATCACGCGACGGATCCGCCTCCTCGATGCGCACGGTCCCGAACCCGTCGACGACAACCGAGTACGTGCGATCCTCACGAACCACAGCACCGTCCGCCGGCACGAGCGATCCGCGCAACCACAACGGCAACTGGTCGTGGTGATGCGGATCTCCGAGTACGCCGGACGCGCCGAGCGGCACCACCCACCGGCTGGCCGAGCGGTCGCCGAGGTCCCACGCATAACGGGCCGCCGACGCCCGGATGCAAACGTCGGTGAGCCCTGGGAGGCTCGACGTCGACATCACGCAATGGTGGTCCCCGGAGAGGCTGAGGTCGTACGGCTCCTCGCCTGGCGCGAACACCGCGCCGCGCAGCGCGTGCAGCGGTGTGAGCTGATGGGTCTCGCCCCAGGGCGGCCGCGGGCTGTTGGCGGCCACCTCTTCCAACGCCTCGCGGGCAAGCCACTGGATGTTGACGTGCGGGAGCAGGTCGGTGGCGAGGAGGTTCTCGAGCGCATATGAGACATGCGTGAGCGGGTCCATCCAGGGGATGAAGATCTCGGCGACGTCGGCGTTCTCGAGCATCGTGAAGTGGTCGGTGAGGCGGGAGACGAGCGCCTTGCGGATCGCGGCGTACGTCGATGCCGTCGTACTCGTGGCATCCATGTGGCGGTCCCAGGCGAGCAGTTCGGTGCGGAGGGCAACTGCTTGGGTGGAGAGATCTTCGAGGTCGGTCAGGAGGTCCAGGACGGAGCCGGCCGAGCCGAGGTACGTGTCGCGGTGGATGGTCGGCATGTTGTCGACCGTCCAGGCGTCGCGCGCTTCCACGAGTTCGCGGATGCGGTCGGCGCGGTGGGGTGCGGCGAACTCGACACCCAACGGCGTTGCCAGTCCCCGCGCGTTGGCCATCACCGCCGGGCCGTCCACGTCCGCCCGCGGCATCTCGTGCCAGCCGTCCCACGCGTGCTCAGCCTCCCAGGCCGGTACGACGCGCAACGTGTTCTCCCGCGCCCGCCGGGGCACGACACCGGCTGTCCGATGGAGCAAACCACCTGCGGTATCAGCCGCGAGTACGACGTTGACCGGCTCAACCCACTCGTCGAAGGCCGCGTCGACATCCGCAACGGAAGTTGCCCGCAGCAACCGCTTCATCACCTCGAATCCGAGCCGGCCCGTCACGCGCGGCGGATAACGCAGAGAGGTCGCCCGCTCCGCGTCGTGGGCATCCTGCATGATCACCGGGCCGCGTTCGGTCTCGATCACTTCGATCTCGACGGGTTCGGCGCCGGCGACCTCGACCACCTCGGTGTGGAGCGATGCCGGCTCCCAGCCGGTCGGGCCGAGCGCTTCTACGCCCGAGTCGGTTCGACGGAGTTGTTCGGCGTACAGGTCCTGGTAGTCAGCCATCGCGTTGGTGATGGACCAGGCGACGCTGCCGGTGTGCCCGAAGTGCGCGAGCCCCGGAATCCCAGGAACCGCAAGCCCGAGTACGTCGTACTCAGGGCACGTCAGCCGGATCTGCTGATACACACCCGGGCTCTCGATGTACCGATGCGGATCGCCCGCAACAATCGCCTGACCGCTGGCGGTGTGCGATCCCGGGATCAACCACCCGTTGCTCCCCGCCCCATGCGGACCCTCCGACGAGAACAACTCCAGCGACGCGTCCCCGAGCCGCTGCGCGACATGGGTGCGCCAAAGCTTCGAAGGGAACCCGGCGAACAGGATGTGCACCGCCAACCAGATCCCGAGCGGCGCCCACGGCTCCCACTTCTGCAACGTCAGCCCGGTCTGGGCGAACTCCGGCGCGCGCAACGCACCACCCGGCAGCGCATGGTTCACCCCCTCGACGTACGCCGTGACCCACTCGCGCGTCTCGTCGTCGAGCGACTCGAAACACCGCTGCGCTGTGTCCGCCAATCGCGCCTGCCGCGCGAACACGTCCCACCCGGCCGCCTCCGCCCCGAGGAACGCCGCGCTCGTCCCGAGGTACCGCCGGCGCTCCAGTTCGAGCTGCCAGGCGCGGTCCCGGGCGGCGTTCACTCCTTGCAGGTACACCAACGCGAGCGGATCCCCGGCCTGCAGGTGCGGTACGCCGTACGTGTCCCGGAACACCCTCGCGTTCACAACAGTCCCCACTTCAGTTAGTTAGGCTGCCCTAACTTACAAGTCGGCGATCCGCCCCACAACCGCAATTCTCGCTGGAGCACCATCGTGAGGCATGGCCGGGAAGGCCGCGTAATCTGACGGCTGTGATCACGCCGCTCGACCTGACCGACCGCGTTCTCGCCGAGCGACTGCTGACGATCCAGCACGCCGCGTACGCCGTGGAGGCCGAGCTGATCGGCTTCGACGGCATCCCGCCGCTCCAGGAAGACCTCGACGGCCTGATGTCCTCGACCGAACTCTGGCTCGGCCGGTACGACGGATCACACCTCGTCGGCGCCGTCGCTTATGAGCTGCCGGACGACCGCACCGTCGAGATCTCCCGTCTGATCGTCGACCCCGCGCACGCCCGCCGCGGCCACGGCCGAGCCCTCCTCGACCACGTCGACCAGATCGAACCACGACCGGTCAGCCTGGTCTCCACGGGCTCAGCCAACACTCCGGCCGTCAACCTCTACAAGTCCCGCGACTACGCCACGATCGGCGAAATAGAAGTTGCTCCCGGCATCTACATTACGCAGTTCCGCCGCGGGTCCTGACCTGCTCGAACCCGTAGTACAGGGCCAGCAGGAACACGAGCAGCAGGGTCAGCTGGGCGGAGACGAACGAGATTCCGATGCAGGCTCCGTAGATGACGGTGCCCAGCGAGTAGCGGATGAGGGACTTGCGCATCTCCGCCTTGGACATGTCGTGGTCGACCAGGTGGTTGCGCAGCACGTACCACCAGATCAGGCTGAATGCGATCGCCGCCAGCGTCAGGTTCGCGCTGTAGACGGCGGCCGCGACATGCGCGTTGCTCGACTCGTCCTCGAGGTGCTCCGCGAACAGGCTGGTGGGGAACGGCAGCAGCGTCGCCCACAGCAGCAGCAACAGGTTGAGGAACATCAGCCCACGATCCGCGCGCTGGATCTGGCGGAACATCGAGTGGTGGTTGACCCACATGATGCCGAGGATCGCGAAGCTGGTCAGGTACGCCGCGAACTGCGGCCACTCGTGCAGCAGCGCCGGCCACAACCGCTCACCCTCCTCGAGCTCGGGGCTGCGGAGTTCGAGGACGAGGAGGGTGATCGCGATCGCGAAGACGCCGTCACTGAAAGCTTCGAGACGACCCGTCTCGGCAAGGTCGGACTGTGTGCTCACGGAGACACAGTCTGAGCCAGCTTGATCAGTTCGTCGACAGCGAAAGCGCTGTCCAGCTGATCGCCGGTAGCGTAATCGTCAGTTTGCCGTCGGCGAGGCGGGCGTCGGCCGGTTGGGGGGTGATGCGATCCGGGTGGGCCGCGGTGTTGGTCGCCAGCCCGTCCTCGTCGTGCACGATCACCGCCTCGTCGACGGTCGTCACCCCGCTGCGGCTGATATCGACCGTGACCTCGATCGGACCGTCGGTCGACCGGTTGACCGCGAAGACCGCGAGCTTGCCGTCGTCGTACGTCGCGACCGCGTCGACAGCGGACACCTCGCCGTACTTCGCCGTGGTCACGACGGGCGAGTCGGTTTCGACGCGGAGCACCTGGCCGGCCGCGAGCCGGGACGTGATCGCGAACGGGTGGAACGTCGGCTGCCGCCAGGACGCGCCGCCGGGCTCGGTCATGATCGGTGCGATCACGTTCGCGAGCTGCGCGAGACAGGCCACGCCGACCCGGTCGCTGTGCCGCAGCAACGAGATCAGAAGGTTGCCGACCACCACCGCATCGGTGACGTTGTACTCGTCCTCGATCCGACGTGGCGCCACCTCCCACTGATCGCCCGGTCCGTCGGTACGGCGGGAGCGTTCGCCGTACCAGACGTTCCACTCGTCGAACGAGATGCCGATCTTCTTGCTGCTCTTGAGTTCCGCTCCGACGTGGTCGGCGGTCGCCACCACGGATTCGATGAAATGGTCCATGTCCACCGCGGACGCCAGGAACGAGGCGGTGTCACCGTCGTCGTTGCCGTAGTACGCGTGACACGAGATGTACTCGACGAACTCGTACGTCTCCCGCAGTACGTCCCGCTCCCAGGTCCCGAACAACGGCATCTTCGACGACGACGAGCCGCACGCGACCAACTGCAGGTCCCGGTCGATCATCCGCATCGCCCGCGCGGTCTCCGCCGCGAGCCGCCCGTACTCGGTCGGGGTCTTGTGCCCGACCTGCCACGGTCCGTCCATTTCGTTGCCGAGGCACCACAACTTGATCCCGTACGGCGACGCACCGTGCTGCTCGCGCAGGTCGGACAACGTCGTACCGCCCGGATGGTTCGTGTACTCGAGGAGTTCGAGCGCCTCCTGGACACCGCGGGTCCCGAGGTTGATCGCCATCATCGGCTCGACGCCGGCCTTGGCGCACCAGCGGCTGAACTCGTCCAGCCCGAACTCGTTCGTCTCGACACTGTGCCAGGCGAGGTCGAGACGCCGGGGCCGGTCGGCGCGCGGGCCGACGCCGTCCTCCCAGCGGTAGTTGGAAACGAAGTTTCCGCCGGGATAGCGGACCACGGAAACACCCAGCTCACGGGTCAGTTCCAGGACGTCCTCACGGAAACCGTCCTCGTCGGCGGTCGCGTGGCCGGGCTCGTAGATACCGGTGTAGACACACCGGCCCATGTGCTCGACGAAGGTTCCGAAGGTCCGGCGATTCACGGGCGCGACCGTGAAGGCAGGATCGATGGTCAAGTTGGCAGTGGGCACGAGGTTGCTCCTGTCGTGTGTCTAGCCCTTGATTCCGGCATCGCCGACACCGCGGACGACGTGGCGCTGGAACAAGGCGTAAACGATCAGCAAGGGAAGGCCGCCCAGTACGGCGGAGGCCATGATCTGGGCGTAGCGCAGGCCGTACGAGCCCTGCACGTTGGCGAGGCCGACCGGGATCGTCATCATTGACGGGTCGGTGGTCACGATGAAGGGCCAGAGGAAGTTGTTCCAGGCCCCGATGAAGGTGAAGATGCCGACGGCAACGAGGATCGGGCGCGACATCGGCACCATCACGCTCCAGACGATCCGCCAGCGGGACGCGCCGTCGACCCGGGCGGCGTCCTCGTAGTCGCGGGAGATCCCGTCGAAGAACTTCTTCAGCACGAACACCATCACCGGCGCGACCACCTGCGGCAGCACCATGCCCCAGTACGTGTCGACCAGGCCTAGCCCGGTCATCTCCTGGAACAACGGCACGATCAGCACCTGCGGCGGCACCAGGATGCCGGCGATGATCAGGCCGAACAGCACCTTGCGTCCCGGGAACTTCGTCCGGGAGAAGCCGTACGCCGCGAGCACCGACACGACCAGCGTCAGCGTCGTCACGAGGACCGACACGATCGTGCTGTTGAAGAACCAGCGGATCAGGTCGCCCTGGTCGATCACGCTCCGGTAGGCGCCGGCGGTCGGCGCTTCCGGCAACCAGGTGATCGGAGCACGAGTCGTCTCCGGCTCCGGCTTGAGCGAGGTATCAAGGGCCCAGAGCAACGGAACCAGCCAGACGATGGCAAGGATCACCGCTCCAACGGCACTCGCCGCCTTCGGAAAGGTCCAGCGTGGCGGGCGGCTGGGCTTGGTTGCTATAGGCAAGGTGGCGGTCGTCACTCTGCCTCCCCTCGGCCGGAGAAGAGTTTGAACTGGGCTACTGCGACGATCACGATGATCGCGAAGAACAGGTAGGAGATCGCGGACGCGTAGCCGATCCGGTAGCTGGTGAAGCCGGACTCGTAGATGTACTGGATGATCGGCCTGGTCGCGTAGTTCGGGCCCCCGTTGGTCATCAGGTAGATCTGGTCGAAGATCTTCAGCGACGCCACCAACTGCAGTACGACGATCAGCCCGGTGGTGCGGCTCAGCAACGGCAGCGTGATCCGGAACAGCTGCTGCCGGCCGTTCGCTCCGTCGATCTGGGCCGCCTCGTACACCTGGGCCGGAATCCCTTGCAGGGCGGCCAGATAGAGCAGGAAGTTGAACCCGACCGTCCACCAGACGGTGGTGATCACCACGGCGAGCATCGCCCGGTTCTCGGTGTTCAGCCAGTCGATCTCCGCGAACCCGCCGGCCGTCAGCAGGCCGTTCACCAGGCCGAACCCGGGCTGGTAGATCCACACCCAGATCAGCGTCACGACGGTGGCCGGCAGGACGAACGGAGCGAAGTACGAGAACCGCAACAGCCAGCCGAGCAAGCCTTTGCGGTTGGCGAGCAGCGCCATGACGAGCGCGATGATCACCAGCGGCGGCGTACTCATCGCGGTGAAGACAAGGGTGTTCTTGAGCGACGACCAGACAGCCGGGTCGCCGAACAGATCCTGCCAGTTCTGCAGGCCCAGGAACTCGTGCTTGACGCCGGCGAGGCTGGTGTTGAAGAAGCTGTTCCACAGGCCGGAGACGATCGGCCAGAGCATGAACAGCACGAACAGCAGCAGGAACGGCGCCACGAAGAACAGGCCGCCCCAGCGTTCCCGCCAGGGCTGTCCGGTCCCCGCCTTCGCCGCGGTCGGCGACGTACCGGGGGTGACGCGCGGTGGTGTTTCTACGGCCATGACCGACCTCCTTAAACCGGTGACGGGGTGTCGAGGAGCTTCTGGGTGGCGGCCTTGAACTGCGCGAGCGCGGCCTTCGGCGTCGCCTGACCGGAGAAGACGCCGCTGAACGCCGCGGCGGCCTCGTTCTGCAGTTGTGCACCGGACCCGCTGAACCAGGCGTCCGGGTCGAACAGCACGTCCGGCGCGACGCTGCGGTACTCCGCTTGCGGGTTGAGGTCCAGGTACTCCTGACTCTTCGCCACCGGCTGGTACGCCGGAACGTGGCCACCGGCCGCCCATTCCGCGCTGTGCTTGAGCATCCAGGCGATGTACTCGACCGTCGCCTTCGTGTCGTCCTTGTTCCGGTTGCTCTGGTGCGGCAGCACGAACGTGTGCGCGTCACCGGCGTACTTCGGTACGTCGTACACGACCGGGAACGGCGCCATACTGAACGGCATCTTCGCGGTCTGGTACGTCGTGACTTCCCACTCCCCGTTGAAACTCAGGCCGGCGTCACCGTTGCTGAACTGCGCGACCAAGGCGGAGTAGTTGGACGACCGCGGCGTGAGCCCGTCGGCGGCGAGTTTCGCCATCAGGCTCAGGGCTTCCAGCGCTTTGGCGTCGTCGAGAATCAGCCGCGTACCGGTCTCGTCGAAGAACTTTCCTTCGAGTTGTCCGTAGAGCGTCCACCAGAGCCGCCACGGGTTGGTGGTCTCGACCGAAGCGCCGAACTTTCCGGTCACGTCCTTGACCGCCTTCAGCATGTCGAAGAACGCGTCGACGCCTTTGACGGTCTTGATCTTGCCGTCCGCACCGAGCAGCCCGGCCTTCTTGCAGATCTCGGTGTTGTAGTAGAGGACGAACGGGTGCGTGTCGAGCGGTACGGCGTACAGCTTGCCGTCGACGATCGCGCGGTTCCAGGACGTCGGCAGGAAGTCGGACTCGGTGACCCCGGCGTCGGCGAGCAGGTCCACCGGGATCGGGTCGAGCATCGTCGTCGGGCTGAAACCCTTGAGCCGGGACAGGTGCAGGGTCGCCACCTCGGGCGCCCGCCCACCGGCCGCGGACATCGCGAGCTTGGTGTAGAACGGCGGGCCCCAGGCGAGGGTGTGCGCCTCGAACGCGACGTCCGGGTGCTCGGCGACGTACTGCTGGTGGATCTGCAGCAGGCGGGCGCCGTCGCCGCCGCCGAACAGGTTCCACTCGCGGACCTTGGGCTTGGTGCGGAGGGTGCCGCAACCGGTGAGGGCGAGGGCGCCGAGCAGGCCACCAAGTACTGCTCGACGCCCTGGACGAAACAGGGCAGGGTCAGGGGGCATCTGTCCTCCAGGCGGAGTGGAGTACCGATCTACATCGGTGTACTACATCGGTGTAGAAGATCGCATGAGCTGTCTTGGGCGTCAAGACCTCAGGTGCTGCGTTAGTGGATGCCCAGCGTGGACTCGCGGGTGTGCAGTTCGTAGCGGGCGGCGATCTCCTCGTGGTCGGAGTCGTCGCCGGCCATCCGCCGGACCAGCAGGTCGACGGCCTTCTTCGCGATCTCCGTGCGGCCCGGGTCGACCGTGGTCAGACTCGGCGTGCTGTAACTGGCCTCGTCGATGTTGTCGAAACCCGCCACCGCGACGTCGTCCGGGACCCGGATGCCGTGCTGGGCGAGCACCCGCAGCGCGCCGAGCGCGAGGGTGTCGTTCAGGCCGAGGAGGGCGTCGAACTCCAGGCCCGAGGCGAGTAGTCGCTCGGTCGCCTCGGCTCCGGTCGAGCGGTGCCAGCGGCCGGCCGGAAACGCCAGCTCCTCCGGTACCGGGAGGCCGTGCGCGGCGAGGGTTTCGGCATACGCGCCGTACCGGATGGCCGCGGTGCCGACCTGCTCGCCGGGGTGGACGCCGAGGACCGCGATCCGCCTGCGTCCGAGGGTCAGCAGGTGCTCGACCACGGCCTTCGTGGCGGGGACGTTGTCGATCATCACGTGATCGACCGGGCTGTGGAAGATGCGCTCGCCGAGCAGCACCATCGGCGTGTTCACCTTCAGCTGATCGATGTCGTCCTGGCCGAGTCCGAGCGGGCTGTACAGCAGGCCGTCCACGAGGTGGCCGCGGGGCCGATGGAGGACGGTCAGCTCGCGGTCGCGGTCCGCGCCGGTCTGCTCGATCATCACGGTCAGCCCGTGCTCGTCGGCCGCCTCGATCACCTGGTCGGCGAGTTCACCGAAGTACGGCAGGCTGAGCTCCGGCACGGCCAGCCCGATGACGCCGGTCCGGCCGGACTTCAGGTGCCGGGCGGACAGGTTCATCCGGTAGCCGAGGGCATCGATCGCGGCGAGCACCTTGGTCCGGGTCTCCTCGCGGATGTACGGGTACCCGTTCATCACGTTCGAGACCGTCTTCGGGGACACGCCGGCCCTACGCGCGACATCGCGCATCGTCACCGCCACGACGTCATCCCGATCATGAGCGCCACGGTAGTGCACTCGGTGCCGACGCTGTCAGTCCTCCGTGTCGTGCGGCGGGCGGCGTGGCGGGTTCGGCTGCGGGCCGGCGGACGGACCGCCCGGATGCTCCGGGATGTCGGGCTCGTCGCCGGCCAGCTCGACGCCCTCCTCGCGGAGCGTGTCCTCGACCGTCGGGTCCAGCTCGTGACCGGCATGTGGCAGGCCGGGCCTGTCGAAGCTCATGGCACCCTCCCCTAGCAGTTGTCGCTGGTGCCAGAGTACGGCCTGTCAGTCAGTAACCACCCGCTGCGCCAAAGTCAGCGGTCGGACAGGGGGCGGCGGCGTTGGGTGACGTCGACGAGGGACTGGGGTTGCCAGGCGACGTCGGCGCGGTACAGGTCGGTGCCGGGTGGGACGATCTCGTCGATCCGGTCGAGGGTCTTGTCGTCGAGCGTCAGGTTCGCGGCGGTGATCAGGCCCTCGAGTTGCTCCATCGTGCGCGGCCCGGAGATCACGGATGTGACCGCGGGATGCGTGGTGACGAAGGCCATTGCGAGCTCGGGCAACGTCGTACCGATGCCGTCGGCAACTTCGATGAACTGCTCGACGGCGTCGTACTTCACGGCGTTCGCGGGCAGCGTGGGGTCGAAGCGCTCGGGGGCGAGCGCGGCGCGACCCGACGTCATGTCGATCGGCTGGTTCTTGCGGATCTTCCCGGACAGGAAGCCGAACGCCAGCGGGCTGTACGTCAGCACGCCCATCCCCAGCCGGCGGCAGGTCGGCAGCACCGACCTCTCGATGCCGCGGGCCATCATCGAGTACGTCGGCTGCATCGTCCTGAAGCGGCCGTACCCGCGCCGGTCCGCGACGTGGTACGCCTCGACGATGTCCTCCGCCGGGAACGCCGAGCACCCGAACGCGCGGATCTTGCCCGCACTGACCAGGTCACTCAGCACCCACAGCGTCTCCTCGATGTCGGTGGTGTGGTCCGGCCGGTGGATCTGATAGAGGTCGATCCAGTCCGTATCGAGCCGGCGCAGGCTGTCCTCGACCGCGCGGGTGATCCAGCGCCGCGAGTTCCCGCTCCGGTTCCGGCCCTCGGTGAACGGGAAGTGCACCTTGGTCGCGAGGACGACGTCGTCGCGGCGGTCCTTCAGCGCCTTGCCGACGATCGTCTCGGACTCGCCCGCGGAGTACATGTCCGCGGTGTCGACGAAGTTGATCCCCTGGTCAAGTGCGGCGTGGATGATCCGGACGCACTCGTCGTGATCCGGATTCCCGACCGCCCCGAACATCATCGCCCCGAGACAGTGCGTACTGACCTCGATCCCGGTCCCACCCAGCATCCGATAACGCATGAACACTCCTTCGTAATGGCTCCCCCGAACGCTAGGAGCTAGAGCCCTCTCTAGGTCAACTTTGAGAAGCCACCGACCATTTGCGGGGCGGGAATCCGGTTGGTGGCTTCTCAAAGTTGGGTGCATAGGGTGGGGGAGTGGAGATTGCGGAGCTGTGGGACCCGGAGCCCGGGTGGTTGAACACTGCGTCGTACGGGCTGCCGCCGCGGCCGGCGTGGGAGGCGTTGCAGGCCGCGCTGGCCGATTGGCGGGTCGGCGCGACCAGTTGGGAGCCGTGGGACGCCTCGACGAGGCGGACCCGGGAGTCGTTCGCGCGGCTGGTCGGGGCGGCGGCGGAAAACGTGTTCGTCGGCAGCACGGTGTCCGCGGCGCTGGCGCCGATCGCGGCCGCGTTGCCGGACGGTGCGAAGGTGCTGACCGACGACGTCGAGTTCACGTCGAACGTTTTCCCGTGGCAGGTGCACGCGGACCGTGGCGTCGAGGTGATCGCCGTACCGGGTGACGAGGTGGTCGCCGCGATCACGCCGGGGATCGACCTGGTCGCGGTGAGTGCGGTGCAGTCGTCGACCGGTGCCGTCCTGGACCTTCCCGCGGTAGTTGCCGCCAGCAAGCAGATTGATGCGCTCGTGGTGATCGACGCGACCCAGGCGGTCGGCTGGCATCCGATCGCGGTCGACGGTGTCGACGCGCTGATCGCCCACAGCTACAAGTGGTTGATGTCACCGCGCGGCGCGACGCTCGGCTACCTCTCGCCGCGGCTGCAGGAGCGCTGCCGGCCGTCGGCAGCGGGCTGGTACGCCGCCCGCGACATCCACGGGTCGTACTACGGCCCGGTGATGGAGCTCGATCCGGCCGCGCGGAGGTTCGACCAGTCGCCGGCCTGGTTCAGCTTCGTCGGCGCGGCGCCGGCGCTCGAGCTGATCGAGGAGATCGGCGTCGAGACGATCAACCGGCACAACCTCGCGCTTGCGAACGAGTTCCGCGCCGGGCTCGGACTCGAGCCGTCGAACAGTGCGATCGTCAGCACGAGCCTGCCCGGTGCGCAGGAGGCGTTCGCGTCGGCCGGGATCCGCGCCGCCGTACGGGACGGGAAGCTGCGCGCGTCGTTCCACATCTACTCGACCCATGACGACGTACAGCACGCTCTGTCCGCGCTGAAGCCTTTGATCCGGGGTTAGGGCATGTCTCCCAACCCCACGCCTACTGCGCGGCACTCGGCACGGCACCTCGCCGCACGGGTGCAAAGGCCACGATGCTCCGCATCGAGACCTTCACCCCCGCACGCCGATGCACCGCACCGAGCACCTGCTCGCGACGGCGTGGGATTGGGAGACATGCCCTAAGGTGCCGACATGGGTGGACTGAGCATCGGGCAGGTCGCGGAGCGGACCGGGTTGAGCGTGCACGCGCTGCGGTTCTACGAGCGTGAGGGCCTGCTGGCAGACCCGGTACGGCGGGAGTCGAACGGGCGGCGCGTCTACACCGAGGACGACGTCGACTGGCTGAACATGTGCATCAAGTTCCGCTCGTCCGGGATGCCGCTCGACACCATCCGTAAGTACACGGACCTGGTCCGGCAGGGGGCCGGCAACGAGGCGGACCGGCTGGCCCTGCTCAAGAGTCATCAGGACCACGTGCGCGCGCAGATCGAGGAACTCAACGAGTGCCTCAACGTGATCACCTGGAAGGTCGACATCTACGAGGAGCATGTGAACGCCGGCACCGCCGACTGTGTGTGGGTGACGCCATCCACACCGACCACACCGACCACACCGACCACACAGACAGCCAGCGAGGCGTCCTGATCACCTGAGCGCCGACTCCATGGCTGCGAGCGTGGACCGCATGTTCGCCGCCAGTTGGTCGAGGCGGCGCTGGATGGACTCGGCTGCGTGGTCCGGATCCTGTACGACGCCCAGACGCATCCCGCTGAGGCCCGGGCCGTGGGTGAACGACTGACGGACGAGGGTCTCGGCGCCGCGGTCCTCCAGCTCGTACTCCCAGTGCGCGAACGGGACCGATTCGTCGCCGTACACGTCCCAGCCGAAGCGCTTGTGCTCCTCGAAGACGGTGACCGTGCAGGTCACGTACGTCTCGAACCCGTCCGGGAATCGGTTCCGCGCCTCGAAGCGGACATCTTTCTCGAGCCACGCGCCGTAGATGCACTCCGGGCTCCACTCGCCGTACCGCTCGATCGCGGTGATGCCGGACCAGACCTCGTGGATCGGCAGCTTGATCAGTACCTCGACGCCGGTGGTCGCACCGGTCACTCCGTAGTCGTTCATGCCCGGTACGTCGTACGCACCTCAGCCGACTCGACATTTACCCGTTCGGGGCGGCTGTAGAGATTCAGATTGCCGTTGCGGATGAAGCCGGCGAGGGTCAGGCCGGACTCGGCGGCGAGGTCGATGGCGAGTGAACTGGGGGCGGAGACCGCGCCGAGGATCGGGATGCCGGCCATCACCGCCTTCTGGGCGAGCTCGAACGAGGTTCGGCCGGAGACGATCAGGATCAGTCCGCGGGCGGGAATCCGCCCGTTGAGCAAGGCCCAGCCGACGACCTTGTCGACCGCGTTGTGGCGGCCGACGTCCTCGCGGACGACGAGCAGTTCGCCGGTCGGCGTGAACAGACCGGCCGCGTGCAGGCCGCCGGTGCGGTCGAAGACCTGCTGCCGGGCGCGGAGTGCGTCGGGGAGGGTCGCGAGTACGTCGTACCTGACGGTGACGTCGTCGGCGGCCGGGGAGTGACGGGTCTTGGTGCGGACCGCGTCGAGGGACGCCTTGCCGCAGACGCCGCAGGACGAGGTGGTGTAGAAGTTGCGCTCGACGCCGGTGACGGGCGCGGGTACGCCGGGCGCGAGGCCGACGTCGAGGACGTTGTAGGTGTTGCGGCCCTCGTCGTCGCGGGAGTCGCAGTACCGCGCGTCACGGATGTCGTCGACGTTTCCGATCACGCCCTCGGTGTGCAGGAAACCGTGTGCGAGTTCGACGTCGTGGCCCGGCGTACGCATTGTCACGGCCAGCGGTTTCCCGTCGACCCGCAACTCGAGCGGCTCCTCGACCGCGATCGAGTCGGGCCGGGAGCGGCTGCCGGCCGGGGTGACTTGCACCACCGGCCGCCGCGCGATCAACCGCCCCATGGACGGGACCCGGGGTCGAGGGGGAGGAGGCGGGCAGCGATGGCTTCGGCGGGGCCAGGAGCTACTACGGCGAGGGCGTCGGCGGTGGCAGGGCCGCGGAGCATGGCGGCGCCGCCGTGGCCGACGGGTACGGCGCCTTGCGCGGTGAGCCGGACCGGGACCAGTCGAGTGCTGGTGGGGTGGCAGGGGATCCCGCCGGGGACTGCGATGTTGGTGAGCTCGGGGAGCGGGAGGCCGCGCATACGGGTGATGGCGGCGACGCCCAGGGTCAGGAACGCGACGAGGGCGGCGAACGGGTTGCCGGGGAGGCCGACTACGAGGCGTCCGTCCGGAAGTTGTGCGAGCGCCTGTGGATGCCCGGGGCGGCAGGCCACTCCGTCGACGATCAGGTCGGCGCCCAGCGTCTTGAGGGCCGGCCGGAGGTGATCGGCTGGTCCGGAGGCGGAAGAGCCGGAGACAAGGACGAGATCGGCTTCGGTTTCCCGCAGCGCGCTCAGCAATTGATCGAGCGAGTCCGGCAGATGCCGCACCGCCGCGATCGGTTTGGCGCCGGAGCGGGTGATGAGGCCGGGGAGCATGGGGCCGATGGCGTCACGGACCCGGCCAGGGGTTGACTGCCCTTGGCGGACCAGTTCGTCGCCGGTGACCAGGGCGGCGACCGTGGGTGGGGAGATGACCGTGAGACGGTTCAGGCCGACGGTTGCCGCGAGGCCGAGAACGGCTGGGTCGATGACAACTCCGGCCGGCAGCAGCTGGTCGCCGGGGCGGCATTCCTCGCCTGCGCGCCGGATGTGCCGCCCGTTCTCGGACGGTCCGTCCAGCCGGTCGCCCGTCACCACAGCGTCTTCCGACCGCACTACGGACGTCGCACCGGCGGGCACCGCCGCACCGGTGACGATCCCGGTCGCCTGACCGTCCGCCAGCTCACCCGGATCCGCGGTCCCGGCCTTCACCTGCCCGGCCACGCACCACGGCCCGGAGCCACGTACGGCGTACCCGTCCATCGCCGCCCGATCCACCGGCGGCACCGCAACCGGCGACACCAGCGGCGTGGCCAGTACGCACCCGTCAGCCTCGTCCAATGCGCGCCGTACGACGGCTCCCGGCCGCGCCACAGCATGAGCCAAGGCCCGAGCCACGTCCCACGGCACCACGTCCCGCCGTGGCCGACGTTCAGTTCTGCGCCCAGGCCCGTCCTCCACAGGCCCACCCTCTCCGACCCGCCCCCGCTTGTCGAACCGATCCCGCACGCCGGACGGTATCCCCGCCTTGGTCGCGTCGGGCTGGGTCATGCGGGGGCCTGGAGCTGCTGGGCGGCGAGCGCTGCGGCCGGGTCGAGGTCGGCGGCTCCGGAGGCGACGTGCGCGATCAGCGCCCGTTTCATCCGGGGGTCCCACACGGCGTTCAGGTGGTTCGCGATCGCGGTGGCGGCGTCCGCGGGCGGACGGTGCGCGAACTGCGCCGCGATCTCGTTCGCCAGCCGCACGTACGACGGTACGCCGCCGCTCATCGATTGCCGCCGGCAACGACAGGCTTCCGGGTGGACTCAGCGGCGACCGGCGCCGGGATCAGGTCGACCTGGACCGCGGTCACCTTGTACTCGGGGCAGTTGGTGGCCCAGTCGGAGTTCTCCGTGGTGACGACGTTCGCGCCGCTCACCGGATGGTGGAACGTGGTGTAGCAGACGCCCACCGGCATCCGGTCCGAGATCGTCGCGCGTAGCTCGGTCCGTCCGACCCGGCTCGACAACGCCACCGTGTCCCCGTCCGTGATGCCGCGCACCTCGGCGTCGTGCGGATGGATCTCCAGCACGTCCTCGGCATGCCACGCGACGTTCGCCGTACGCCGGGTCTGTGCCCCCACGTTGTACTGCGAGAGGATCCGCCCGGTCGTCAGGATCAACGGGAACTTGCGCGTCGACCGTTCGGACGTCGGCACGTACACGGTCTCCATGAACCGGCCCTTGCCGCGGGTGAACTCGTCCTCGTGCATGATCGGCGTACCTTCCGGATGCTCCACATTGCACGGCCACTGGATCGACCCGAGCTCGTCGAGCTTCTGGAACGAGACGCCCATGAACGTCGGCGTCGTCATGGCGATCTCGTCCATGATCTGCGCCGCTGAGTCGTAGCGCATCGGGTATCCCATCGCCTGCGCGATCTCGCAGATGATCTCCCATTCCTGCTTCCCGGTGCGCGGCGCCATGATCGGCCGCACCCGGTTGATCCGCCGTTCCGCGTTCGTGAACGTGCCGTCCTTCTCCAGGAACGATGTCCCGGGCAACAACACGTGCGCGAACTTCGCCGTCTCGTTGACGAACAGGTCCTGGACGACGAGGAACTCCAGCGCACCGAGTGCAGCGAACACGTGCTGCGTGTTCGGGTCGGACTGCGCGATGTCCTCGCCCTGTACGAACAGCGCCTTGAACGAGCCCTCGATCGCGGCGTCGAACATGTTCGGGATCCGCAGCCCGGGCTCGTCGAGGATCGGCGTACCCCACAGTTTCTCGTAGATGTCGCGGACGTCCTCGTTCGACACGTGCCGGTACCCGGGCAGCTCGTGCGGGAACGAACCCATGTCGCACGAGCCCTGCACGTTGTTCTGCCCGCGCATCGGGTTCACCCCGACGCCCGGCCGGCCGATGTTGCCGGTCGCCATCGCGAGGTTCGCCATGCCCATCACCATGGTCGAGCCCTGGCTGTGCTCGGTGACGCCGAGGCCGTAGTAGATCGCGGCGTTCCCGCCGGTCGCGTACAGCCGGGCCGCCTCGCGGATCTTCGCCGCCGGTACGCCGGCGATCTCGGCCACCGCTTCCGGGCTGTGCTGGGGCTGCGCGATGAACTCTTCCCAGGCCTCGAAGTCCTCGCACCGGCTCGCGACGAACTCGCGATCCACCAGTCCCTCGGTGACCACGACATGCGCAAGCGCGTTGATGATCGCGACGTTCGTGCCCGGGCTGAGCTCCAGGTGGTACGCCGCCTCGATGTGCGGCGACCGGACCAGGTCGATCCGGCGCGGGTCGATCACGATCAGCTGCGCGCCCTGCCGGATCCGCTGCTTCATCCGGGAGGCAAAGACCGGGTGCGCGTCGGTCGGGTTGGACCCGATCACCAGGATCACGTCGGACTCGTCGACGGAACGGAAATCCTGCGTTCCGGCCGATTCCCCGAAGGTCTGCTTCAGCCCGTACCCGGTCGGCGAGTGGCAGACCCGCGCACAGGTGTCGACGTTGTTGTTTCCGAAAACTGCGCGGACCATTTTCTGAACCGCGTACACCTCCTCGTTCGTGGTCCGCGACGAGGTGATCGCCCCGATCGAGCCCTGGCCGTGTGCGGCCTGGATCTCCCGGAGCCGGCTCGCGGTGAACGAGATCGCGGCCTCCCAGGAAACTTTCCGCCACGGTTCCGAAATCGTGTTCCGCACCATCGGCTCCAGCACCCGGTCCGGGTGCGACGCGTAGCCGAACGCGAACCGGCCCTTGACGCACGAGTGGCCTTCGTTCGCGCCGCCGTTCTTGTACGGCACCATCCGGACCAGTTCGTCACCGCGGAGCTCCGCCTTGAACGAGCACCCGACACCGCAGTACGCGCAGGTCGTCAGCACCGTCCGGGTCGGCATCCCGAGCTCGACCACCGACTTCTCCTGCAACGTCGCGGTCGGACAGGCCTGCACACAGGCGCCGCAGGACACACAGTCCGACTCGAAGAACGACACCCCGGCACCGGCCGCGACCTTGGAATCGAACCCACGCCCCTCGATCGTCAGCGCCAACGTTCCCTGTACTTCGTCACACGCGCGCACGCACCGCGAGCAGGCGATGCACTTGGACGCCTCGAAGTCGAAGTACGGGTTGGAGGAATCGGTCGGCAGGTCCATGTGGTTGGCGCCGGCCTCCACGCCGGAGCCGTAGCGGACTTCGCGCAGCCCGGTGACGCCGGCCATGTCCTGCAGTTCGCAGTCACCGTTCGCGGAGCAAGTCAGGCAGTCGAGCGGGTGGTCGGAGATGTACAACTCCATCACGCCGCGGCGCAGTTTCCCGAGCCGCTCGTTCTGCGTCCGCACCACCATGCCGTCCCGGCACGGCGTCGTACAGGAAGCCGGCGTACCTTTCACGCCGTCGATCTCGACCACGCACAGCCGGCACGACCCGAACGCCTCCAGGTTGTCGGTCGCGCACAGTTTCGGTACGTCGACGCCCGCCTCCTTCGCCGCCCGCATCACCGACGTACCGGGTGGCACCTTGACGGGAACGCCGTCGACGGTCAGCTCGACCGTTGCCGCACCGGCGCGGGCCGGCGTACCGAAGTCAGGTTCCTTGAGCAAGCTCATTCACGTCCTCGCTTCGCTCCGGGCGCGAATGAGGCGCAAGTGGGGCTGTGTTTGATGATGAACTCGCTTCGCTCGTTCATACGTGGAAGTCCTCTCCGAAATGGCGGACGGCGCTGCGTACTGGCATCGGGGTGAGGCCGCCCATGGCGCAGAGCGAGCCGTCGGTCATGAGTTCGCACAGGTCCTCGAGAACGACCAGATTCTTGGCGCGGTCGGTGCCGGACACGATCCGGTCGACGGTCTCGACGCCGCGGACCGCGCCGACCCGGCACGGCGTGCACTTGCCGCACGACTCGGCGGCGCAGAACTCGAACGCGAACCGCGCCATCGCCGCCATGTCCACGGTCTCGTCGAACACCACGATCCCGCCGTGACCGACCATCGCGCCGGCCGCCGCGAACGCCTCGTAGTCCATCGGCAGGTCGAACTGCTCGACCGGGAGATAGGCGCCGAGCGGACCGCCGACCTGGACCGCCCGCACCGGCCGACCGGACGACGTACCGCCGCCGAAGTCGTTCACCAGTTCGCCGAGCGTGATCCCGAACGCGGTCTCGACGATCCCGCCGCGGGCGACGTTCCCGCCGAGCTGGAAGACGCTGGTGCCTCGTGAGCGTCCGGTGCCGTGCGCTGTGTAGTGTGCGGCCCCGTCCGCGAGGATGATCGGAACCGTTGCCAGGGACAACACGTTGTTGACCACGGTCGGGCGGCCGAAAAGCCCTTCCAGTGCAGGGATCGGAGGCTTCGCACGGACCATGCCGCGCTTGCCCTCCAGGCTCTCGAGCATCGAGGTCTCCTCGCCGCAGATGTACGCACCCGCGCCGACCCGGACGTGCAGGTCGAAGCCGAACCCTGAGCCGAGAATGTCCGGCCCCAACCAGCCTTCGTCGCGCGCTCGCTCGATCGCGTCCCTGAGGGTCGCGACGGCGTCCGGGTACTCCGAGCGCAGATAGACATAGCCCTCCGCGGCGCCGACGGCGTACGCCGCGATCGTCATTCCCTCGATCAGGGTGAACGGGTCGCCCTCGATCAGCATCCGGTCCGCGTACGTGCCGGAGTCGCCCTCGTCCGCGTTGCAGCAGACGAACTTGAGGTCCGCCTCGGCGCCGAGCACCGTCCGCCACTTGATCCCGGTCGGGAACCCGGCCCCACCACGTCCCCGCAGCCCCGAGTCCACGACGGTCTCGACCACCTCGGCCGGCGGCATCGCTAGCGCTGCTAGCAATCCGCGCGTCCCGCCGTGCGCCACGTAGTCCGAGGTCGACAACGGGTCAACCACACCCACTCGCTGAAAGGTCATTCGCTGCTGCCGCTTCATCCACGGCAACTCCTCCACCAGCCCGAGAGAGTCGCCGTCGCCGGACAGCATCCCGGAGGCAATCAGCCCATCCACATCCTCCGGCGCCACAGGCCCGTACCCCACCCGTCCCGCGGCCGTCTCCACTTCCACCAGCGGCTCCAGCCACAACATCCCTCGAGACCCGGTGCGGACGACTTCAACTCCGGCCGCCGACACCGCGATCCGCTCCGCGACCTCGTCCGCTCCGACGGAGCGGGCCGCGGAGTCGCGCGGTACGTACACGCGGGTGACTCCCCGAGTTGGAAGGCCGGACGCCGGTGTTGTCATCGGGCCTCCCCGAGGAGCGCGTTCAGGCGGGTGGTGGTGACCCGCCCGTGGAGTTTGCCGCCGACTTGGACTGCCGGGCCCAGGGCGCAGTTGCCGAAGCAGTAGATCTCTTCGAGGGTGACGCGACCGTCGTACGTCGTCTCGCCGAACCCGCAGCCGATCGTGCGTTGCGCGTACTCGGCGAGTTCGACCGCGCCGACCGAGCGGCACGCTTCCGCCTGACAGATCGCGACGGTCGTGCGGCCCGCCGCCGTACGCCGGAAGTCCTTGTAGAACGTGACGACGCCGTGCACCTCGGCGACCGCGAGGTTCAGTACGTCGGCGATCACCGCGACATCGGGCTGGTCGACGTACCCGAACTCCTCCTGCACCGCGTGCAGGATCGGCATCAACGCACCACGGAGACCGCACAGTTCCTCCGCGATCTCCCGCACTCGCTGGGCCCGCGCGGGAACCGGGACAGGGGCGGCGGCCACGACCTCACTCGTCATGTATACAACATTCCGTCGCCAACCCACCCCGGTCAAAGCAATGCTGCCTATGAGCCGATAGCCATCACCTATCAACTCAGGCTGTGCGCCCCATCGCCGTGCGGATCAGGGTGTTGACGAGGTCGGTGTACGACATGCCTGCCGCGGCCCACATTCGGGGAAACTGTGACGCCGGCGTGAAGTTGGGGAAGGTGTTGATCTCTTTGACGACCGGCTCGCCGTCGCGGGGTACGAAGAAGTCCACCTGGGCCATCCCCGCGCAGCCGAGTGCCTCGAACACGTCGATCGCCGTACGGCGTAGTCGCACCGCGAGTTCGGGATCGATTCGGGCCGGTGCGACGGACCGCGGGCCGTTGCTGTTGTGTTTCGCGGTCGAGTCGAAGAAAGGCTGTTCCGGATCCGCATGGATCTCCAGCGCCGGCGCCGTCTCCACCCGCCCGTCCGGAAACTCCAGCACCGCGAGGTCGATCTCGCGACCCTCCATCTCGCGCTCGACCAGCACCCGCGGACCGAACGCGGTGGCTTCCGCGATCGCGGCCAGCAGCGTCGGCAGGTTCGTCGCGCGGGTCACGCCCGAACTCGAGCCGCCGGCCGCCGGTTTCACGAACAGCGGGAAGTCCAGACCGGCTGCTTTCAGCTTCTGCAACGTCGCTTCGGTGTCGGTCAGTTCAGTGCCGCGCAGCGTTACACCGGGCGTCACCGGGATCCCATGTGCCTTCAGGACTGCCTTGGTCAGGTGCCTGTCCAGTCCGACCGCGCTGGCGGCGATCCCGCTGCCGACGTACGGGATGTGCAGCTGTTCGAGAAAACCCTGCAATCGGCCGCCCTCGCCGTGCAATGCCGGGATCGTGACATCGCACGCCTGCAGGAGCTCGATCGCTTCGTGCTGCCCGTCCAGCCAGTTGCCCTCAGCATCGATCACCAGCGGGATCGCCATGTGGCCCAGCAGTTCGACGGCCTTCAGGATCCCCTTGCCACTGGCCGGCGACACGTCGCGCTCCGGACCCGGCCCACCCATCACCACCGCGACCTTCATACTCGTCATTGTTGTTTCTGGCAACGGTCGGAATCATCGGAGTGCGGGCGGATGTCTGTCTACGACCCTGGTATGACGCACCTCCTCCACAAGAATGAGCGATACTGGAGCGGTGCAAGCCACCGATCATCTGCAGGCGTCCTTGCAGGCCGCGATCGCGCTGGCCAACACCTTCGGGTCAGCCGAGCGGCAGGGGCGCCCGGCGGTTCCCCCGGACGCTGCGGCGGTCGACGCCGTACTGCGCCTGACCACCAACCAACCGCCCGCCGTCGATCCCGCCGACTACGCCGCCGGAGGGAAGACGTTGTACGACGCCCTCGGCAGCCTCCCCGCCGTCGATCGTGCCGTCGAACTGGTGAACGCACTGCTCAAGGAAACCAAGGCCGCGCCGCAGTTGACCCGCGACGGGGGCGCGCCCTGGCACCTGCACTTCGGAAGTCCCGACGACGCGACCGGCTGGCTGGCCGAATTCGCCACCGCCGTGGCGATGCTGCTCGGGAGCGACGAGGGGCAGCGGCTCCGCCGGTGCGAGGCGGGCCGGTGCGACGATTTGTTCCTGGACTCGACGCGGAACGGGAACCAGCGGTTCTGCTCAACCGCCTGTCAGAACCGCGCCAAGGTCGCCGCCCATCGGGCGCGGGTCCGCAACTCCTGAGGCCGTGACCATGGTGGCCTCCGGCGACCAACCGAGCTTGCGGTACAGGTGAAAGCCGTCGGTCGTGGCCATCAACAGCCCGGTCCGTGCGCCGCGCTCGAGCGCTCGCCCGGCCAGGGCGCCCATCACGACGCTGCCGAGTCCCCGCCTCCGGTACGCCGGTTCGGTCTGGATGTCGTGCATGACGGCGTCGTCGCCGACGATCGCCACCATGCCGTGCGCCGCGACGGTGCCGTCCACCAGGACGTTCACGTACTCCAGCGGGCCGTCCGTCTCGATCTCGGCCGTCGCGTGGGGATGCGCGAGGAGGTCGATCGACATCAGCGTCTTCTGTTCTTCGAACGGCCGGGTCCCGGCAGCGGCCAGCCGGCGGGCGATCTCCGCGCCGTGCTGCGTGGTGACGGTCAGCCAGGTGTCCGCGGGCAGGGCACGGGCGAGCCGGTCCACAGTCGTCGGGTCATCGGTGCGGGTGAACAGTTCGCGGTCGCGGCCGGGGAGTCCCAGTACGGCGGCGTACGCGTCGTCGTACTCGATCACCGGCTCCAGGCCGCGGCACAGCCGCCAGCCTTCCAGCCATCGCCTCATCATGGCGCTAGTGTAACTGTCTATTAATAAATAGCCAGTTACTCGGTTCCGAGGACGAAGGTTTGGATCGCGACCACGGCGGCGCCGCGGGCCCACTCGCTGAAGTCGGCCGGCTGCAGGACCATCGGCACTTCGGCGGCCGACGGGTGCCGGTCGGCGTGCAGACCGGCCAGCAGTTCGTCGTGCGCGACCTCCGCCAGCCGGACGCCTTCGCCACCGAGGACGACCAGCTCAGGCATGGTGAAGTTCGCGGACGCCGCGATCAACTGACCCAGCGCGCGACCGGCCCGGCCCACGATCTCGCGCGCCGCGGGATCGCCTTTCGCCGCGAGATCGAGCGCTTCGTCGTACCCGACCTCCCGGCCGATCGCGGCGCCGACCTGACTCGTGACGGCCCTGACGGTCAGCAGGCTGAGCGCACAGCCGCGGTGGCCGCGGTCGCAGCGCGGGCCGTCGGGGAGCAACGGGTGATGGCCGACCAGTCCGAGCGTGACGTCCGGACTGTCGACCACCCGGTTGTGGACGACCAGCCCGTACCCGACACCGGCGCCGATCGTGAGCAGCACGAAGCGGTGCGCGTTCCGCCCGGCGCCGAACCAGTGGGTGGCCTCGACCAGGGAGGTCAGGTCGTTCGCGATCACGATCGGCACGCTCGTGTGCGCGGCGAGCAGCTGTCCGAACGGTACGTCGACCCAGTTCAGGTACGGCGCCCAGCGGACCTCGGTACGGTCCGCGACGCGACCGCCGAGGGAGACGCCGACGCCGGTGATCGCCGTACCTCCCGGAACCTGGACGGTCAGTTCGTCGATGAGCTGGACGACGAGGTCGGAAACCGCGGACGGCGTGGGATCGGTGATCGGGCGCTCGACACTCGCGAGGACGTCCGCGCGCAGCGTCGTGAGTACGCCGATCGCGGAGTCGGCAGTGAGCTTGATCCCGACGAAGTGGTGGGCGTTCGCGTCCAGGTCGAGCGGCTGCGAGGGCCGGCCGACGCGGGCGTCCGTGGGGCCGCCCTCGACCTCGACCAGCAGCCCGGACTCGACCATCGGTTTCGTCAACCGGGTCAGGCTGCCGGGCGACAGGCCGACCCGGCGGGACAATTCGGCGCGCGACAGCGGCCCGTCCAGCAGGATCTCCAACGCCACCTGCCGCGAGGGCCCCGCCAACGGCCGCCACGCACCCATTGCGTCAGACTAGCCTGGGCTCGAGAGGGTGTCCGAGAACCCTCGGAGACGCCGGGACGTGACCCGGTCCGCGGTACTGGCCGCACAAGTCCCGGCGTCAGGCTCATCTCGAATTATGCAGGCGTTTGAGGCAGGTAGCGCCGGGACAACGGTGTCAGATTCTGGTCAGTGTGGAAGCTTGCGCGTATCGATGAGCTGCTGAGCAACGTCGCGCAGTTTGGTGTTGGTGTCCTGCGAGTACCGCTTGAGGATCGCGAACGCCCGGTCGCCGTCCACGTCGAAGCGTTCCATCAGGATTCCCATCGCCTGACCGACCAGCTTCCGCGCGTCGACCGCCTGGGCCATCGTCTCCTCGTGCCGCGCCGAGGCCACCGCCACGGACGCGTGCCGCGCGAGGATGTGCGCGATCGCCTCGTCGTCGGTGCTGAACGCCTCCGGCTCCGAGCTGTACAGCCCGAGGACGCCGACCGTACGTCGCGGCGCGTCACCGGTCGCCAGCGGTACGTCGAGAACGCTGCGGATCCCGAGCGCCGCGACCTTCGTGCTCCACTCGGGCCAGCGGTCGTCGGAGGTCGTGTCGCGGATCAGGACTGTGGTGCGTTCGCGGAGTGCCGTGATCAACGGGCCACTCTCCGCAGCGATCTGCAGTTCGGAGATGTCCGTGACGACCTGATCCGTGACCGCGGCGATCTCGGCCCGCGAACCACGCGTGTAGAGAGCCACGCCGGCGTACGTGCAGTTCACCGCCTGCAAGGCGAACTGCACCACGGCATCGATCGTCTCCTCCACGCCAGGCGCATCGTGCAACTCGATCGCCAGCCGGGCAAACGTATCCGCCGAACGGGCAAGCTCAGGCTCAGTCACTGGAAACTCCAGGGCATGTCACGCAGTAGGGCAAGGTAATAATGCAGCCCAACCGCCCCCCAGCGTTAGCCGTGACCAAAACCCACCACAACGCGCTCCGATCCCACCCCGAGCGTGTCTCACGGCCCTGCAGTTGGCCGCGAGGTGGTGCTGTGCGGATTACAGTGTGCGGCATGGCGGAGTTGGTCGGTCTTCTCAGTGGGCGGACTGACTGGCGACGGGGGTTTGCGGCGCCCATGCGGGCGTTCTTGCGGACAGAGTCGGGTAGTTCGGGCGTGCTCGCGGCCGCGATCGTGCTGGCGTTGGTGTGGGCGAACGTGTCGCCGGGGACGTACGACGAGGTGTGGCGGACGGACCTGTCGATCGGCCTCGGGCACGACGTACTGAGTCTGGATCTGCAGGAGTGGATCAACAGCGGACTGATGACGCTGTTCTTCCTGGTCGTCGGGCTCGAGGCGCGTCGCGAGTTCGATCTCGGGGATCTGCGGGATCGCAGCCGGTTCGTGCTGCCGATGCTGGCCGGCATCGCGGGGATGGTCGCGCCGGTGCTGATCTATCTGGCGTTCAACGTCGGCGGTCCGGGATCGCACGGTTGGGGTGTCGCGATGTCGACCGACACCGCGCTCGCGCTCGGTCTGCTCGCGTTGGTCGGCCGCGGTGTGCCGGATCGCGTGCGGGTGTTCTTGCTGACGGTGTTCGTGGTCGACGATCTGCTCGCGCTGGTGGTGATCGCGGTCGTCTACAGCGAGGACATCAGGGTGATGCCGCTCGTGCTGGCGTTCGTCGCGTTCGTGATCGTGCTGGTGTTGTCGCTGTTCCATGTCCGCAAGGCCTGGGTGTACGCGATCCTCGGCGTCCTCATGTGGGCCGCCCTCCTGAAGAGCGGCGTGGATCCGGTGGTCGCCGGTCTCGCGATCGGGCTGACAGCGCCGGCGTACTCGCCCGGTCGTGAGGAGCTCGAGGAGGCGACCGGCCGGTTCCGGCTGTTCCGCGAGCAACCGACGCCGGAGCTGGCGCGGTCCGCGACCGTCGGTCTGACCACGACGATCTCACCGAACGAGCGCCTGCAGTACCTGTACCATCCGTGGACCAGTTACCTGATCGTCCCGCTGTTCGGGCTCGCGAACGCCGGTGTCACGATCGACGCGGCGTTCCTCGGGCAGGTGTTCAGGTCGCCGATCACGTTGGGCATCCTGCTCGGGTACGTCGTCGGCAAGCCGCTCGCGGTGACGACGGTGTCCTGGTTGCTCGAACGTTTGAGCGGCGGGCGGATCCGGCCGGGGGTCGGCTGGGCCGCGGTCGTCGGCAGCGGGACGATCGCCGGGATCGGGTTCACGGTGTCGTTGCTGATCGCAACGATCGCGTTCGACGGGCCGCAACTGGCCGAGGCGAAGGTCGGGCTGCTCTCCGCGGTGATCGTCGCGTCGGCGCTGACCTGGGCGGTGTTCCGCGCGGCGAAGCTGCTGTCGCCTCCGAAGAAAGCGCTGGCACTGCTAGGAAACTCGGAGCAGTTGGTCGACCTCACCGATCCGGTGGATCCGGAGCGGGACCACATCCGCGGCCCGGAAACGGCGTCGGTGACGCTGGTGGAGTACGGCGACTTCGAATGCCCGTACTGCGGGAGGGCCGAGCCCGTCGTACGGGATCTGCTGCAGGACGACGATCTGCGGTACGTGTGGCGGCACCTGCCGTTGTCCGACGTACACCCGCGCGCTCAGATCGCGGCCGAGGTGGCGGAGGCGGCGGCCGCGCAGGGGGCGTTCTGGGAGATGCACGACCTGTTGCTCGCGAACCAGGACAAGCTCCAGCCGAAGGACCTGATCGGGTACGCGGAACAGCTCGGTCTGGACATCGATCGGCTGCACGACGACGTGAAGCGGCATGTGGCGGCGGCGCGGGTCGCGCAGGACGTGGAGTCGGCGGACACGAGCGGGGTGTCGGGTACGCCGACGTTCTTCGTGAACGGGCAGCGGCATTACGGGGCATACGACGTGGAGACGCTGAAGCAGGCGATCAAGGTGGCACGGGCGCGGGCGAAGATCACCGCGCGGCATAGCTGAAGACGGATGGCGGAATCTTGTTGTACTAGGGCATTTCTGCCACTGTTGCCGGGTTGCCGGATCCTCGACGCTTGGCTGCATGACGAACTCCATGACCAACTCCATGACCGACCCCACGACCAGGCAGATCGACCAGGCTGCCGTCGCGCACTTCGCCGGACGGCTGGCGTACGAGACGGACGTGTCCGATGTCGCCGCCGACATCGGGGCCGGGGTGACCGGGTGGGTTCTGATCGACAGCCGTAGTCAGGAGAGTTGGGACCAGGGGCACGTGCCGGGAGCCGTGCACCTGCCGACGCGGGAGATCGCGGCGCGGGCGGGGAGCGTCGTACCGGACGACGTCGCGGTCGTGACGTACTGCTGGGGGCCAGGGTGCAACGGTGCGACGCGGGCGGCTCTGGAGTTCGCCAAGCTCGGGTACCCGGTGAAAGAGATGATCGGCGGGTTCGAGTACTGGGTCCGTGAAGGGCTGCCGGTGGAGACGGCCGACGGCATCGAGCGGCGCCTCGCCGACCCGCTGACCGCGCCGCGCGGGGTGGCGTGCGCGTGCTGAAATCCCTGTGAGTGTTGAGGTTTAACACAGATCGAACTCGCTGTGGTGAAACACTGACTCTCCGTGCGTTACGCTCGTTGCAGCGCCGATGCGAGGAGACAATGTGAGCGATCAGCCGAGGTACGACGGTGGGCTGATCGCGCACGGGATCGACACCACGCGCCCGAGCGTCGCCCGCGTCTACGACTACGCCCTCGGCGGCAAGGACAACTACGAGTCCGACCGCGAGCTGTACCGGCAGATCATGAAGATCGCGCCGGAGACGCCTGTGTGGGCGCGGGCGAACCGCCGCTGGCTCCACCAGGTGGTCACCTGGCTGGCCGAGGAGGGCGGCGTACGGCGGTTCGTCGACGCCGGATCCGGCTTGCCGACCGCCGAGAACACGCACCAGATCGCCCAGAAGGTGAGCCCGGACGCGTCGGTGCTGTACATCGACAACGACCCGTCCGTGGTCGCCCACGGACGGGCGCTCCTGCTGGACAACGACCGGACACAGTTCACCGCGGCGGACCTCACCAAGCCTGACGAGGTGCTGGCGGACCCGGCGGTCGCGGGGATGCTGGCCGACGGTCAGCCGGTTGCGCTGGTGATGGCGCTGATGCTGCACCACATCGCCGACTACGACGAGACGCTGGCGATCGCCGGCCGGTACGTCGACGCGCTGCCGCCGGGCTCCTATCTGGCGATCACGCACGCGTGCAACCCGGGCGACGGCGGTCCGGTCGACGTACTCGTGACCGAGCTCCTCGAGAAGGTCAAGGACGCCTTCCCGACCTTGGCGTTCCGTTCGGTCGAGCAGATCTCGTCCCTGTTCCACGGGCTGGAGATCCTCGATCCGGGGGTCGTCCGGCTGGCCGATTGGCATGTTCCGGGCGGCCGCGTCGAGGAGGACCCGCCGGTCGACATCCGCGACGCCATCTACGGCGGCCTCGCGCACAAGCCTTAGGTCCTAGCTCAGGCCCGCCAGGTAGTCGGCATTCCCGCGGATCGCGGCCTCGTAACGCTTGATCTCGGCGGAGTCGACCTTGTCGGCGATCACCAGCAGGAGCGTCGCGAGCGCCTTGTCCTTCGCCCCGGCGGCGTGCAGGGTCAGCGCCTTGAAGACCCGCAGCGAGTCCGACTCGGGGAACTCCGCGCACGCGCCCTTGAACACCGCGAGCGACTCGTCGAAGCGTTCGAGGTTGCGCAGCGTGCTGCCGTACTGCAGCAGGCACTTGCGGCGGGTCTCCCCGGTCAGTCCGGGCAGCGCGCGCTCGTAGTACCTGACGGCTGTCTCCTCGTCGCCGGCGGTGTCGTACGACCCGCCGACCTCGTACAGCACGTACGGATTGTCCGGATGCTCGGTCAGCAGCTTCTCGAAGAAGGCGATCGTCGGGCCCATGTTCGCCCGGTCGCGCCGCGCGAACGCCTCGTCGATCGTCGCCGCCAGTTCCGGCGTCAGCTCAGTCGTCACAGTTCCATCATGCCGCGCCGTCATGAAGCGTCGGTCCGGCGGGCCTGCCACGGCCACGACCCGGAGATCTCCACTTCGAGCGCGAAACTGAGCACGGTCCGGATCACCACGATCAGGCCCAGCACCAGCACACTCTGCACCGACGTCTCGACGATGATCGTCCGGATGATGTCCCCGACGATCAGGATCTCCAGCCCGAGCAGGATCACCCGCCCGAGATTCACCCGCAGCTGCTGGTAGCTCCCGGTGCCCTTGCGGACGACGTCGTAGCAGTACCGCATCAGGACGACGGCGAGTCCGATCGCCATGATGACCACGCCGGCGCCCTCGATCGTCCGGGCGACGCCGGCGAAGACCCGCTCGAAGTCCATCCCTCACAGTTACCAGTCAGGCAGCGGACTCGTTGGTCGGCTCGCCGGGGCGGATGTTCTGGTTGAGATGGAACACGTTGGCCGGGTCGTACGCCGTCTTCAGCGCGACCAGGCGGTCCAGTGTCGCGGGCGGGAACGCCCGGTGGATCGGGTCGTCGTTCAGCGTGTTCACGTAGGCCCCGCTCGCGTACGGCGCCAGCGCCGCAGCGTACCCGCGCAGCCGGCCGATCCGCTCCTCGTCCTCGACCGGGTTCTCCCAGCGTGTCGCGGTGACGAACTCGAACAACGTGTCCCGGTGACTGAATGCAGCGTTTTCCGTGGGGACGTCGGCAATCGCGCCGCCGTACGCCTGCAGGCTCGCCGAGACCCCCGGGTTGTCCAGCAACGCGCGGATCGCCGCGTCCGGCAGCGACTTGAAGTAGTGACCCTTCCAGTACCGCCGAAAACGGTGTCCTTGGACGTTGTCGTCGCGCGTCTGCAGCTTCAGGTACGTCGTCTCCTCGACCAGCTCGTCGCTCACCGGCCCGAGCGCGCGGAACGCCGGCAGCAGTTCGTGCCCACCCTCGCCGACCCACACGTACCCGACCGTCACCGACTCGGCCGTGATGTTGGCGGTGAACGTCGCCTCTCGCGGCGCTTCGGCGTTCAACTCCCGCCACCCGCGCAGTACGTCGAATCCCGCCGACACCGGGTAGCTGAACTCGACGATCAGCGCCCGCGTCCCGACCTGGTGCAGCTGGAACTCGAACGACGTCACGATCCCGAAGTTGCCGCCGCCGCCACGCAGCCCCCAGAACAGCTCGGGGTTCTCGTCCGCACTCGCCCGTACGACGTCACCGTCTGCCGTCACGACCTCGTACGAGCTGACGTTGTCGCAGGCCAGTCCGAACCGCCGCGCCAGCCAACCCATCCCGCCGCCGAGTGTCAGCCCGCCGACCCCGGTGTGCGACACGTTCCCGGCCGTCGTCGCCAGCCCGTACTGCTGCGCCGCGTTGTCCAGCTCGCCCAGCAGCGCGCCGCCCTGGACCCAGGCCCGCTTGGCGGCAGGATCCACGCGGACCGTGTTCATCGGCGTGAGGTCGATCATCAGCCCGCCGTCCGGGACGGCGAGACCGGCGATGTTGTGCCCGCCGCAGCGGACCGCGATCTCCAGACCGGCCGCGCGCCCGAACCGAACCGCCTCGGCGACGTCCGCGGTCGAAGCGCAGCGCGCGATCACGGCGGGGCGGCGGTCGATCATCGCGTTCCAGACGGTGCGGGCCTCGTCGTACCCGGCGTCTCCGGTGCGCAGCATTACGGTCATCGGTCTCAGCTCCCTGGATGAGTTGGTCTGTCCACAACCCTGACAGCGGAGCGGTCCGCCGATAAGGTCCAGTTCTGTGAGCCGAATGAGGACCAGTTCCGGGGCCGGCGAGCTCCTAGTCGAGCTGCAGCGCGACAGCGGCGTCCCACTGCACCAGCAGCTCGAGAGCGGGATCCGGACCAGGATCCGGGCCGGCCTCCTGCGCGCCGAGACCGTGATGCCGTCGACGCGCGCCCTCGCGCACGACCTCGGCCTGTCCCGCGGGGTGGTCGTCGAGGCGTACCAGCAGCTCGTCGCCGAGGGGTACCTGATCAGCCGCGCCGGCGGATACACGCAGGTCGCCGACATCGCCGTGACCGAGGCGGCGACCGCTCTGAAGCCCGGCGCAGGTCCGCCGCGGATCGACTTCCGTTACAGCCGCCCGGACGTCTCCCAGTTCCCGCGCGCCGCGTGGCTCCGATCGGTACGGCGAGTGCTCAACGAGACGCCGTACCGCAGCCTGGCCTACATCGACGGACGCGGAACGATCGAACTCCGCACGGCGCTGTCCGACTATCTCAACCGGGTCCGCGGTACGGCGGCGCGCCCGGAGAACATGCTGATCTGCAACGGGTTCGCGCAGGGCTCACGGTTGCTCCTGCAGGTGCTGGCCGCCCACGGACGCCGGCGACTCGCGGTCGAGGACCCGTCCGACAACGATTTGCGGGAGGTCGCCCAGGCGGCCGGGCTCGAGGTGGTCGGCGTACCGATGCTGGAGACGGGCATCGACGTCAACGCGTTGGAGCGGTCGGGTGCGGACGTCGTACTCGTGACGGCTGCGCATCAGTTCCCCACCGGAGCGGTGGCGTCGGCGGAAACGCGGGCCGCGCTGCTCGCGTGGGGCGGGCTGGTGATCGAGGACGACTACGACGCGGAGTACCGCTACGACCGGGAGCCGATCGGCGCGATGCAGGGGCTTGCGCCCGACCGCGTCGCGTACGCCGGGACCGCGAGCAAGACGCTGGCACCCGGGTTGCGGCTGGGGTGGCTGATCCTGCCGTCGTGGCTGGTCGAGCCGATGACGCAGGCGAAGCTGATGGACGATCGCGGGTCGCCGGTGCTCGACCAACTGGCGTTCGCCGACTTCGTGGCGCGGGGCGAGTTCGACCGGCATCTACGGCGAATGCGGCCGCGGTACCGGACGCTGCGGGACACGCTGGTCGAGCAGCTGGCGGCGCGGCTGCCGGAGCTCGAGCCGGTCGGCGTCTCGGCCGGACTGCACGTGATGACGTGGCTGCCGCCCGACCTCGGCGAGGACGCGTTGCGCGACGCGGCCCTGCAGCGCGGGCTCGGCGTGTACGGGCTGGCGCCGTACTGGGTGTCGGGAGACGGGCCCGCCGGGCTGGTGTTCGGGTACGGGTCGCTCTCCCAGAAGGAAGTTGTCGAGGGCATCGAGTTGCTCGCGGACGTGGTCGCGACGATCCGCCGCCGATGAATAATTATCCACTTCGTTGCAATTCGATCCGGACGGTTCTAGTCTTGGCGAGGTGATCGCCACAGCTAGCATCGACGCCCTCATGAACCAGGGCTGGCCCGCCGCGGACAGCACCGAGCTGGACGGCTGGCTGGTCCGCCGCAGTGCAGGCGTCACCATGCGCGCCAACTCCGTCCTGCCCGCGAGTGCGCCGTTCGACCTCGGCAGGGCCTTGGATTACGTGGAAAATCTGTACGCCGCGCACCAGATCGCACCGTCCTTCCAGGTGGGTCCGGCCGCGCAGCCCGGTGACCTCGACGACTACCTGGCGGCGCGCGGCTACGAGCTTCGCACTCCGACGCTGGTGATGTGCGCCGAGGTCGCGGACGTGCTCGCGAAGCTGCCCGAGCCGACAGCTGCAGTGAATATTTCCTCGGCACCAGATGACGACTGGATGGACCTTTGGTGGGCGGTCGACGGGCACGGAGGATCTGCCGCGCAGCCCACCGCCCGGCAGATCCTCAACCGCGGCCGCGCGCTGTACGCCACGGTCTCGTCCGGCCGGCAGGCCCAGGCCGTCGGCCGCCTCGCTCTGGTCGACGACTGGGCCGGCATCTACTGCCTCGCTGTCGATCCGGCCTACCGCCGCCAGGGCCTCGCCCAGGCAACCATCCACGGCTTGTTGCAGAAGGCAACGACCGTCGGCGTCGACCACGTCTGGCTCCAGGTGGTCGAGGCCAACGCACCGGCCCGCGCCCTGTACGACAGCCTCGGTTTCCAGACCGTCTCGCGCTACCACTACCGCGTCCGCCCTCTGCCCTGAGCAGAAGCCTTCGGCGTAGCCCCGCGATCGGAGAGGATGTCGGCGTGCTGACTCTCGCGGATCACCGGACCGGCCTGTTGCAACGCGGTACGAGCGGGCCGCCGGTGGTGCTCCTGCACTCGCTCGGGCTCGACAAGCACATGTGGGAGCCGATCATCGATCAACTCGCGGTCGGGCGCCGGGTGTTCGCGTACGACCTGCGAGGTCACGGCGAGGCAGCCGGACCGCCCCGCCCGTTCACGTTGAGCGACACGGCCGCGGACCTGATCGTTGTCCTCGACGAGCTCGGACTGGAGACCGCACATGTCATCGGGCTGTCGTACGGCGGAGCGATCGCCCAGACCGCGGCGATCGAGTCACCCGATCGGTTCGCCTCCCTGTCACTGCTGGCGACGACCGACCGCGCGTTCCCGGAGGTCTTCGAGCGGCGCGCGGCCGGCGCCGAGGTGGACGGGATGGCGGCCCAGGTCGACGAGACGCTGTCCCGGTGGTTCACTCCGGAAGCCCTCGCCGCCGAGACTGCTGGCGTGCGCTACGCGCGGGGTTGTCTGCAGGCGATGAGGTCCGAGGACTGGGCGGCGGCGTGGCGTTCGATGAAGGAACTCGATGCCCAGGGCAAGCTCGGCCACTTCGCCGCGCCGGCGCTGGTGGTCGCCGGCGGTGCGGACGTGTCCGGGCCGACTGCCGTCCTGCGCCAGGTCGCCGACGGCATTCCCGGCGCGGCGTTCCGCGAGCTCCCCGGCGTACCGCATATGCAGACGCTGGAGCGTGCCGATCTGATCGCGGGCGTTCTGGACGACTTCCTGCCTAAAGGTTGAGTTGCTGCAGGTGATCGAGTACGACGAACTCGGCACCCGTCTTCTCGACCGACGTGCGGAGCGGGGTCAGGTCGGTCCACGGGATGCCCGGGTCGTCGAGGGGCTTGTCGAAGTCGTCCCAGTGGGTGGCGATCACCTTCCGGACCGGCTTGATCGTCTGCAGCAGGCGGTCGGTGATGCCGGGCTCGCCGCCCGGAGCAGCCAGTACGACGTCGACCTGGAGTCCGCGCAGTGCGTTCGGGTCGAAGTTCGCCGTACTGAGGCTGAGGATGCGCAGGCCGCCGATCGTGATGACGAACGCGAGTGTGCCGCCCTCGACCAGGTCCTCGATCACGCGCGGGCGCGGCGGGACCTCGTACCGGTAGCCCGGGTACGCGTACGTGTGCCGCTTGCCGCCGCAGGAGTGCAGCGACGGGAACACCTCGATCGTGAAGCCCTCGAACGGGAGGTACTCGCCGCCGCGGACCGGTGACAGCAGGTCGTTCGGCGTCTTCATCGCGCGCAGCATGTTCGCGTGCGTCTCGGTGCAGAGCACGGTGGCCTGCGTCTTCTGTGCGACGTACGGGACGTCGGCCATGTGGTCGTAGTGGCCGTGGTGGACCAGGATCGCGTCGGCGGCGCTCAGGTGCCGGTCGATCACGTCGGGCTTGATCACCAGCTTCGTCTTCGGGTCGGCGCCCTCCGGCGTGAACGTCCCGGTGTGGAACCGGGTCAGCCACGGATCGGTCAGTACGACGCTCTTGCCGCATCGGATCTGCCACGCGTGCGTCCCGAACCAGGTCAGCTCCACCTGCTCGCGCGTCGACCGTCTCGCGGACGTGGTTGCCGCCTCGCTCTGGTTCTCGAGCCCGATCGCCCCGACCACGCCCGCAGCACCGGCCGCCGCCGCGCCCGCCAACATCCCTCTCCGACTCACCTTCACGCTGTTTCCTCTCGTCGTCTGAAACCTCAGTCAAGGCGAGCCCGAGCAGGCATGTCGAATATGCTCTTGCGCATGAGTCGATTGGCTGGAGATATCACCGCAGGTCATTCACGTCATGATCACTGAAAGGCACTTGCAGATCTTCATCGCGCTGGCCGAGGAGCAGCACTTCGGTGACGCGGCGCGGGCCGTCGGCATCACTCAGCCGCCGTTGTCCCAGGGCCTGCGCCGCCTGGAGGCGCTGGTCGGCTCGAAGCTCTTCGAACGCGGCGCCGGTCGCGTCGAACTCACGCCCGCGGGCGTCGCGCTGCTGCCGTACGCGCGGCGCGCATTGACCTCGATCGAGGAGCTGCACCAGGCGGCGATCGCACGTGATCCGGAGGGACCCGAGATCCGGCTCGGTCTGGCGCCCGAGGTTCCGCCGTCGGCGGGTGCGGCGGTGGCCGCGGCCTGCGGCTCGGTGATTCCGGGCAGTCGGGTGACGGTGGTGACCGCGCCGACGAGTTCGCTGGTCAACCAGGTCGGCACGGGCCGGTTGACGTTGGCCGCCGTACTGCATCCGGCTGTTCTGGATGGTCTGGAGGCCGGACCTGTATCTCTCCTGCCGACCTGGGCTCTCGTGCCGGCCGCGACCGTCGACACCGAGGTAGTGGCGTTGCGGCAGCTGAAAGGGCTGCCGATCGCGGTACGGCCGCGGGCCGAGGCGCCGGCGGCGCGGGACCTGTTCCTGGACACGTTGGCGTTGCACCGGCCTGACGGTGGGACGGTCGTGGTGACGGACGAGCGCGCCGGACTCGCGATGGCGGCCGCCGGCCAGGCGATCGTGGTGACCGCCGATCCGGCACTGATCGCACCGGGCGTCGGGCGGCATCGACTGGCCGACGATCCGCTGCCGCTGCGTCTCCGGCTCGTCTGGTCGAGGACGCGTACGCCGTTCCTCCGCCCGAACGACGTGATGGCTCAGCTCACGGAAGCGCTGGCGTCGTGAACGCCCGGATCCGTGGGATCTTCGAGGACGCCGGTGTCCGCGGCTGGATGCACGCGATCTCGCTCGACGATCCGCAGGCGAGCGTCGAGCTGGATGCGGACGTCGTCGTACCGCTGGCGTCGGTCTACAAGTTGCCGTTGCTCGCCGGATTCTGCCGGCTTGTGGACCTGGGCGAACTCGATCCGCGCGAGCGGGTGACGCTCGAGCCCTCGGCGCGAACCGCCGGACCGACCGGGCTGTCCGCGTTCGCGGATCCGGTGACGGTGTCGCTGCGCGATCTGGCCCTGTCGATGGCGACGGTGTCGGACAACGCGTCGGCCGATGCGTTGCTGGACATCGTCGGGCTGCGCCGGCTCGCGGAAATCCTGGAGTCGTTCGGCCTCCGCCGCACCTGGGTCCGCCGCGGTACGGCGGGCAACCTGCGTGACCTGCAGCGCCGTACGGGTGCCAACGATGCGGATGCGGCCCTCGCCGTACTCGCGGACAACGACAGGACCGATCCGGCCGGCGTGTACGAGGCCGCGAACGGGTCAGCGGCCAGTGCGCGCGACCTGACCCTGTTGCTACGGCGGTTGTGGGCGGGGGAGTTGCTGTCGGCGTCGCAGACCGAGTTCGTGAAGACGACGATGCATCGGCAGGTCTTCCTGCACCGGTTGGCGTCCGGTTTCCCGCACGACGGCGTACGTGTCGCGGGGAAGACCGGAACGTTCGGCGCGTTGCGGCACGAGGCCGGCGTGGTCACCCTGCCCGGCGGAGCGGCGTTCGCGATCGCGGTCCTCACACTCGCCGCCCGCGGCGACTTCCGCCAGCCCCGCGTCGACGCCGCCATCGGCGAGGCCGCCCGGGTAGCCGTCGACCTGCTGCGTTAGACGATCGCGTACGCCTCGATCTCGAGCAGGGCATCCGGGCTGAACAGCGCGGCCACCTGGACCGCAGTACTCGCGGGCTTGGTGCCCGGAATGTACTCGTCGCGGACCGTACGGATGGCCGGCAGGAACCCGATGTCAGTGACGAAGTACGTCAGCTTCACGACGTCCTCGAACGTCGCGCCGACCGCCGACAGGCAACGTCGCAGGTTCTCGAAGACCTGACGTGCCTGCGCCTCGGGATCCCCGATTCCGACGAACTGCCCGTCCGGATCCAGCGCCACCTGCCCGGAGATCGCCACCCACTGCCCCCGGCCGGTGACGACGTGGCTGTACCCGTTGCCCTGCGCAACGCCCTCGACCTGCGGATACTCCAGCTCGCTCACATGTTCCTCCAACCGATGTCCGTCCCATCCGACCACATGAGCGGGTGAACTACGCCGGGAGCAGCCGATCCGCGAAGAAGTTCTTCACGAGATCCTGCATCTCGCGGTCGAAGCGGTGCGGGCCGGGGAGGAAGGTGCCCGTGTAGGTGCCGGGACGGTCGAGGAAGTGCTCGGTGAGCTCGCGGTCGGCGGCGACCATGCCTCGCGGCGGGAAGAGCTCGTCCTCCTCGGCATAGACGACGAGCTGATGGTGGCGGCCCCGGCCCGCGGTCAGCGTGGGGTGGTCGAGATCCCGAGCCAGGCCGGGTGTCGTGAACAACCAGGAGTGGGCGTCGACGTACGCCGGGACGAGCGCTTCGAAGGTGGTCATCATGCACACCACCGCCGAGGCCCGGATGCCCGGATCGAGTGCGGTCAGTGCGGCCGCCCTCGCACCACCCCCGGAGAATCCGAAGACGCCGACGTCAGCCACCTCGTCGATTCCACGCAGGACTTCGAGTGCGACCAGGTCGTCGTACGCGACCATCCCGGCGAACGACGTACCGAGGATTCCGGCCGCCTTCGCGATCGTGTGCTCGTGGTGCACGGCAGCGACGTCGTACCGCTCGTCGTCATCGGGGGAGTGGCCCGCGGTGAGCCAGGCGGCCTCGTACGCCGCCATCAGGTCGCGCAAGCCCCGCGGCAGTGGATCCAGGCCGAATCGCCGGGAGCCCCACGCGAAGGTGTCGTGGCACAGCACCACGAAACCGGCGCGGGCGAGTTCGTTCGCGACGGCTCGGTCCTCGTACAGGTCCGCACGCACCCGGAGGGCCTTCGTGCTCGGCCGAGGCGTGTCGACCATCCGCTCCGCGCCGATCGACTTCACGCCGGCGTGGCAGTGCAGCCCCAGCAGACCGGGTCCGAGCGGGCCGTCCGCGGGACGCAGCAACCAGGCGCGCGTCGGCGGACCGAAGCCGGTCGACCACTCGAGCTCACTCCCGTGGACGCCGTCTCCACCCGCCGCCGGCGCCGCGACGCACCGAGTTCGCCTAGAGTTCGGAATGCGGTTTCCCAACGCGACAGGCGACCATGGACGATGGCGGGGTTTGTTCGGACCCGCCCGGGTGCGAGAAAGACGGCTTGATGGGCAGGACACCGAAGGACTCGATCACGATTGCCGACGTCGCGCGGGCGGCGGAGGTGTCGCGCGCGACCGTGTCCCGGGTGATGAACGGGCGCCTCGGTGTCGCACCCGAGATCGTCGCCCGGGTGCGCGCCGCGGCGGAGCGCCTCAACTACCGGCCGAGCGACCTGGCCCGCAGCCTGTCGCTGGGCCGGACGAACATGGTCGCGCTGGTCGTCCCGGATCTCGGCAACCCGCTGTTCCAGCAGATCCTGCGCGGCATCACGAACGCGTCCGCGGCGGCCGGGTACAAGGTGCTGGTCGCCGAGACCGACGAGGACCCGAAGGCCGAGGCGGCGATCGCGATCGAGGCCCGGCGGCGCTGCGACGCGCTGATCATGGTCTCGCCGCGGATCGACGAGGAGGGGCTGCTCGAACTCCTGCCCCAGGTGCAGCCGGTGATCCTGGTCAACCGCCAAGGGCCGGCGGAGGTGACGTCGGTGGTGGTCGACTACGGTCGCGCCGTACGGATCGTCGTCGATCACCTGGTCGGTCTCGGCCACAGGCGGCTCGCGTTCCTGTCCGGTCCGGCGGCGAGCACGTCCAACGTGCTGCGGCTGCAGGCGCTCGCGGTCGCCGAGCGGGAGATCCCGGGGCTGGAGCTCGTCCGGCTCGAGTGCGGCCGGTCGATCGAGGACGGGTACGCCGCGGTGGAGCGGGTGCTCGAATCGCAGGTCACCGCGGTCGTCGCGTTCAACGATCTGGTGGCGTTCGGGCTGCTCGCGCGGCTCAACGAGGTCGGGGTCGCCGTACCGGCCGATCTGTCGGTGGCCGGGATGGACGACATCGGGCTCGCGCGCTTCGCCGTACCGTCGCTGACGACTGTGCGGGTGCCGCAGAAGGACCTCGGCGAACTGGCGTGGCAGCGGTTGCACGCGTCGGTCACGGGGCTTCCGGACGAGGTGGGCGGCGTACCCGAGCTGCGGTTGGCGGTGCGGGCGAGTACGGGGCCGGTGCCGCAGGAGCCGCGCTCCGACGCGTCAGCTGATCAGGTCGGGTGGCAGCAGCAGGGGGACATCTTCGCGCTCGGGAGCTCGGCGGGGTTGCTCGCGCGGTACGAGTTCGGACGGCGCATGCCCCAGGTCCACGCGCCACGTCCTTATCTGCACCCGGTCCGGACGCTCGGCGGCCACCCGCTGACCGAGGTCACCCCGGTCGACCATCGGCATCACTACGGCGTCTCGCTCGCCGTCGCGCAGGTCAACGGCACCTCGCACTGGGGCGGCCGGACGTACGTCCGCGGTCAGGGCCCGACCCTCCTCACGAACCACGGTCAGCAACGCAGCCGCGGCGTAACCGTCAACGACCGCGAGCTGGTCGACGACATCACCTGGTACGACGAGCAAGGGCGGCCGCAACTCGTCGAACGCCGGCGCCTGTTCGGGGATCTCGCGTTCGGTGGCTGGCGGCTCGACTGGCGCAGCGTCCTCACCGCCCGCTACGGCTCGATCCGGATCGAGAGCCCGGCCACCAACGGTCGCGAGGGAGCGGCGTACGGCGGTCTCTTCTGGCGACTGCCTGCCGCGGAGACGACGGTGCTCAGCGCCGACGGCGAAGGGCTGAATGCCGCCTTCGGGTCTTGTAGCCCGTGGCTCGCGTTCGTCCAAGGCGATGTCAGCCTGCTGTTGCTGCAGCCGGACGAGGTCTGGCCGTGGTTCTTGCGATCCGAGGAGTACGTCGGCGCGTGCCCGGCGCTCGCGTGGGAGCAGCCGTTGGTGCTGCAACCCAACCAGGACCTGACGTTGTCGCTCACCGCGCTCCTGCTGGACCGGGCGGTCGACGCGGCCGAGGCTAGAACGTTGGCAGGCCGGTTGTAGGCGACGACGCCAGCGCCGACTGCCATCTCTTCGGCACCCGGCCGGCGAGACGTGCGTTCCGGCCGGCCGAGACGGCGTCGCGCATCGCGGCGGCCATCAGAGCGGGCTTCTCCGCACGGGTCACCGGGGTCGCGAGCATGACCGCGTCGCATCCGAGTTCCATCGCCAGCGCGGCGTCACTCGCCGTACCGATGCCCGCATCCACGATCACCGGAACGTTCGCCGCCTCGGCGATCAGCGCGATGTTGTGCGGGTTGCGGATCCCGAGCGCCGAACCGATGGGTGCGGCCAACGGCATCACGGCCGCGCAACCGGCCTGCTCGAGGCGGCGGGCGAGGATCGGGTCGTCGTTCGTGTACGGCAGCACCGTGAAACCGTCGGCCACCAACGCCTCCACGGCATCGAGCAGCTCGAACGGGTCCGGCAGCAGCAGGTGGTCGTCGGCAACGACCTCGACCTTGATCAGGTCGGTCCCGAGCGCCTCGCGGGCCAGCTTGGCGGTCAGCACGGCCTCGGCCGCGGTGTGGCAGCCGGCCGTGTTCGGCAGTACGTCGATGCCGTGCTTCTTCAGGACGTCGAGCACCGAGCCTTCGTGACCGGTGCCGAGCCGGCGCATCGCGACCGTGGTCAGTTGGGTGCCGGAGGCAATCAATGCCTCCTCCATCACTTCCAGGTTGGCCGAACCGCCGGTCCCCATGATGAGGCGCGACGTGTACGTGCGCCCGCCCAGCTCCAGTGGATCATCCATGGTCAGCCTCCCTGCGTCGCGCTGACGATCTCGACCCGGTCGCCCGGTCGCAGGGTGGTCTGCGCCCATTCGGCCTTGGTCAGCACGTTCTGATTCACCGCGACCGCGATCCCGGTGGAGCGATCGGAGTACTCCGCGATCAACTCAGCCACCGACTTGCCCGGCGGTACGTCGACCGCCGTACCGTTCACCCAGACGGATTCCATCGCTTCCTCCCTACGCCGGAATTACCCGATTCAGGTTCAGCGGTCGGTGACGGTCCGGTCACCCTCTCAGCCCACTTCCTGCGAGCTCCCGCGGACGCTTCGACTATAGCTGACAGCTCAATCGACGGCTGTCCCGGTCAAGAGGGCCGCGAGCTCCGTCGGGCGGTAGAGGACCTGTTTGCCGGTGCGTTGCGGTTCGACGAGGCCGGTACGGCGCAGTAGTTGCAGGTGCTGGCTCACCGCGGACGGCGTCACCTTCAGTTCGCCGGCCAGGTCGGTCGTCGTACGGGGATAGGTGAGGAGCGCGAGGATGTGCGCTCTCGGCGTACCGATCAATTGCGCGAGGTCGTGGCGCGACGGTGGCTCGACGACGGACCACAGGTTGGCCTGACTGCGTGGCGGGTAGCCGAGCAGCGGTTCGGCGCCGGGGTCGAACGGGATGACGGCGTGCGGTCCGAACAGGGTCGGCTGCAGTACGAGCCCGCGACCATCGACGTGTTCGGTGCGGCTCTGCTCGGCTACGCGGTCGACCTTGAGCAGGCCATCGGCGTACGTGATTGCCGGGCCCAGTCCGTTGAGCATCGCGCCCGTCCCTTGCTGGGTGACGACGTGGCCGCGGTAGCTGATGTCGGCGGAGAGGAGGGTGCGCATGCGGCTCCAGTACGGCGCCATTACAGCGTCCCAGTACTCGCTGAGTGCCTCGACCACCTTGTCCACGGTCAGCTCTCCTGGCAGCTCGCCGTTGACCGCTACCAGCTGGCGCTCGAAGGTTTCGGGGTTGACGGTCGCGATCAGGTTGAGCTCGTCGGAGAGCTGGGTGAGCGGCGAGGTCGGTCGTGGCGTCAGGAAGTCCGGACTGCCCATGGTGTCGTTGACGAGCCAGCGCAGTACGGACCAATCCAGGGCAGCGACCTGCGGCTGTACGGTGCGAACCCAGCCGAGCTGCAGCGGGAAGCGGCCGGGATCCCGGAGCGCCCGCAACGACAGCACCATCTCGGCCACCGGCGACACCGCGAACCGCACGTCGGCCAGATCCTGCGAGTTCAGGACGTAGGTGAGCACGGCGCCTCGCATTCAGTCACGACACGAAGTATGGCGGAATTGTCGGTGGCTGGTGGGAGCGTGGTTTCCATGGGATTTCGAGCGATGGACGACGACGAAATTGCAGAGTTCCTGGCGCAGCCGCTGGTGGCCGTGCTGGCGGTCGACGAACCGGGCTGGTCGCCGCATGTGACGCCGGTGTGGTTCCGCCACCTGCCCGACGACAACAGATTCCAGGTGATGACGCCGGCCAAGTCGAAGAAGACCAGACTGCACCGGACCGGCACAGGCGAGCTGTCACTCTCGATCCAGACGGTCGACGGGGCGACGGCGAAGTACGTCAACATGCAGGGGGTGGCGCGATTCCTTCCCCTCGACCCCGACCTGCTGAACGCGATGGTGGAGAAGTACCTGCCGGAGGAGAACCGCGCGGCGTACCTGGCCAACCCACCCGAGGACTCGATGTTCGACATCACCCCCCGCCGCATCACCTCAGCCATCATCGACTGACAGTCCACCGCGCTGCCTCGTCGTACCCCGTATGAGCGACTATTACGTACTCGACGGGGAGCGGACCCAGATCGGGTTTGTGGCCGCACACCGCGTGGGCGGCAAGGTCCACGGCCGATTCACGGCCTTCGAGGGCGCGTTCCGAGTGGACAGCGCCAACCCGGCGGCCTCAACCGGCTGGCTGAGCGTCCAGATGGACAGCGTCGACACCGGCAACGACCGCCGCGACGCCCACCTGCGCCGCGACTTCTTCGGTACGCCGACCTACCCGGCGATGACCTTCGTCGCGACCGCCGTCGTACCGACCGGACCCCAACGCGTCGACGTCACCGGCGACCTGACGATCCGGGGCACCACCCACCCCGTCACCATCCCCTTCGCCCTCACCGAAAGCCCCAACCAACTGGTTTTGAAGGCGTCCCACCCCATCAACCGCCACACCTGGAACGCCAACGCGAACCGTCTGACGACAGCCCTGATCCAGCCCGACGTAGCCCTGGCCCTGTCCCTCACCGCCACCCGGACCTACTCGCAGGCGATCCCGTCGTGGTCGGCGTCGAGGCGGTAGATGTCGGAGCCGATGACGTCGATCGGTCCGTCGACGTACTCAGGCCCGTTCCCACTCCCGCCCGAGCAATCAACGTCACTGGCGATCGGAACGCAACCGGAGTAGTTCGGGTCGCACCCACCAGACTGCTCCGGCGCCTCGACCTTCGTACCCACCGCGGTCACCTGCGAACGCGGCTCCTTCGCAACCTCCTGCCGAAGCAGCCGCTTCGCCGTCTGTACGCCGTTCACGTAGGTCACCCGATACACGAGCCGCCGCGTCCCGTCGACCCCCGCCGTACGGATCGTCCGCTCACCCTTCGCCAACGAGTCATCCGTCACCGTCTTCTTCTTGAACGGAATCACCCGAACCTCCACGACCTCCTTCGCCGTGGTGACACTCGCCTTGGGCGAACGGGACCTCGTCGGCGTCACAACCGGAGCGGATGTCCTGACCGGCGTGGGCGTCACGCTGACCTGCACACTCGCGACCGCAGCCGGCTCACCCATCCCCGACGTACCCCCATTCGCCCCACACGCCCCCACGAGCGCCACCACCGCAACCGACCCCAACGCAGCACGAACCAACAACACGATCCATCCCCCAAACCCGCCGTCGGTTCCCCCCGCGGCAGGACTTGTCAGCACCCGGACAACCCGAGCGAATTCCGATCTGTACCACCACACCGGGTAGCCACGCAACCCCTCACCCCAACCCCCCACCAAGCAAACCCCCACCAAACCTGACACACTGTTCCCCTCACCAGATGAGGGCCTCTAGCTCAATTGGCAGAGCAGCGGACTTTTAATCCGCGGGTTGTGGGTTCGAGTCCCACGGGGCCTACCTCTTTCCGCAGGTCAGGCGCACATTGGCGCCTCGGTCTGGAAAGTTGGGTCTGCGCAAACTCTGCCAATACTCAGAGTGGCCGATGCATGCCCATCTGAGGGGGATCGGCGGCTCCGCGCAGCCAGCTGGCGGCGCGTTGCTGAGCGACGTATCGCATCCTGTCGCACTGGTCTCGTTTCGTCCGATCTCCGGCTCGCCCAGACGTTGAGCTGCCACGTGCAGCTGGACTGTGGAGGGCTGAGATGAGCAGACCGCACCTTCCGATCGGAACGTGGGGCAACGTCCGATCCCGTGCTGAGAGGAAGGACGCCGAGGGCAAGGTGGTCTCCTGGCGCGCGTCCGCGTACTTCCGTGACCACGACGGACATACCCGTGAGGTCACCGCGTCCGCCAAGACCAAGGGCGCAGCCGAGCACCGCCTACTCACGAAGCTGCGAGACCGGGCAAAGATCACGCAGTACGGCGAGCTGAGCCCGACGGACAAGATCAACGACCTCATCGACCTGTGGATCGAGAAGCTCGAGGAACGCATCGAAGACGGCCGTCGATCACCGACGACGCTGACGACGTACCGCACAGCCATCAAGAACCACGTACGGCCCGCCCTCGGCGAACTCCTGATCGGTGAGGCAACCACACCACGCATCGACAGAGTGATCGGAACCATCAAGCGCAACGCCGGCCGATCCACAGCGAAGACCTGCCGCGCGGTCGTGTCGGGCATGATGCAACTCGCCGTCCGGTACGGCGCCCTGACCGTCAACCCGGTCCGCGAGGTCGAAGCGATCGAGGCCCGGCCGAAGGACCCGCCCCGAGCACTCACCAACGAAGAGATCGCCGGCCTACGGCAACTCCTGACCACAGACGAAGCCGCGGTACGAGCCGACCTGCCGGACCTGGTCCTCTTCATGCTCGGCACAGGCGTCCGAATCGGCGAGTCGCTCGCCGTCCTCTGGTCACAGGTCAACCTCGAGTCCGGCGCAATCGAGATCACTCACACCATGGTTCGCGTCCCAGGCCAAGGCTTGATCCGCAAGGCCCCGAAGTCCAAGGCCGGCGTACGCGCCCTACCCCTCCCAGACTGGGCCGTCACCATGCTCCGTCGACGCCACGCAGCCGGCGTCCTCCCTGACGAACCCATCTTCGCCGACTCCCTCGGAGGCTTCCGAGACCCGTCCAACGTCCGCCGAGCCCTCCGCCGCGCTTTGTCCCCCGTAGCCAGCACCGCCCGCCGCGACCTGGGCAAGACCCTCCGATCCGCCCGCCTCCAGACCGGCCTCACCCGCAAACAGGTCGTCACGAAACTCGGCTGGCCAAAGACCAGACTCGAGCTAATCGAGAACGGCCGCATCAAGCTCGACCGCGAACTCGTAGCCATCCTCGTCAAGACCTACCGCATAAACCTCGACGCATCCCCCACCCTCAGCGCCCAAGTCGACCAAGCAGCCCAGCCCTCACCCTCAGACGCCCTCACCTGGATCCGCTCCCACACCTTCCGCAAAACCACCGCCACCGCCCTAGACCGCCGAGGTCAATCCGCCCGCCAAATAGCCGACCACCTAGGCCAAGCCCAAGTCTCCATAACCCAAGACGTCTACATGGGCCGCCGAATCCACAACCCCTCCGCAGCAACCGCCCTGGACCAGGAGTTCGCGGATCTCGACCTATGGTGAGCACCGCCGCGTGCCTGCCTGCTCGAGGGCGGATGGAGCTCCGGCGGCTGTCTACCGCGCGCGTGATGTGCCCCGTCTGAAGCGGAGGCGGTCATGTGGAAGGGCCTTGGGCTAGGGCGGCCTTGTAGGCGTCTGCGACCTGGCTGCAGAAGGTCAGGAGCGGGTTCACGCGTTCGGGCGTCAGCCAGCCTGGAACGGTGCGGGCCTGCTTCTCGGTTCCGTTGAACCCGAAGAGTTGGTCGGCCGCGTCCCGGAACTCCGGCGTGGTGAGCGACTCGATGGGGATTCCGCTGTTGAGGCCGGCGTAGGCGCTGAAAGGGACGAGGACATGGCCGTCGTTGAAGACTGCGACGACGGTCCGAATACCTCCAGCGGAAGGACCGCTCGCCTCGAGGACTACATGCTTCGGACCTAGCCTTCGCCGATATCCCGCAGCCTGCCACTTGCCGACCAAGGCCTCCGCTGCCTGTCGCAGGTCCGCGACATCGAACTGGTCGAAGAACTCCTCTAGCGTGACGGTCTCCGACTGCTTGGCCTTCTCGACTGTCGCCGTGAACTGGTTCGGCTCGACGACCGCGGTGAAGAGCGGTGCCCAGGCGCTGTTCTCGATGCGTACTGCCTTGGCCTCCACCAGCCACACCGCGATACCCCGTTCGCTGTCGAGCTCGGCGAGCTCGTTCAGGTACTGAGCGACCGCGCGGAACTCATCGCGGTGCTCCTCCGCCACCACGACCAGCCCACGGGCCCGGCGCGCCACCGCGTAGGCCAGCCCGCGGGTCAAATGATCATGGTCGGCCCGGCCGTATTGGTTCTCGATCACAAACTCCGACCCATCCTCGACCTGCGCGACGATGTCGATGCGGCGGCCACCAGTGGTGGCCACTTCCGACTCCCCCAGTGCGGTGAGGTCGACCCCGATCGCATTGCCGAGTGAGTCCAGCTGAGCGGCGAGCAGCGGCGTGAAGTCAGCAGCCTCGCCCTTCCACGCTTCGGTCAACCGGCCGAACGTCAACTTCGCCATGCCCATGAGATGGGTCTATCAGGACTGTGAACGAGGCAGAAGATGTGAGACCGGGTCTGCGTGCGTACACGCGGACGTCGCGCTGCGACAGGCTGTGTCGATCCTGGAACTACGCATCCACTCCCCTTTTGTCGACCGGCTGCCGTAGTTTCGTGCCCATGGACACTCACGGTCGCGCCTCGATCCGGTTCACCGTGAACGGTCACCGCTACGACCTGTCCCGCGCGGACGTCGCGAACCGGCTGGCCGGCATCATGCCTGACGCGATCCGCAAGCACGGCGTCAGGGTTAACGGCGCATGGTTCCCGGTCATCCAGGCGTTCGAGGCCGCCACCGGTATCCCGCGATCGGAATTCGTGTCCAACACCGCCCGCCGGCACCTGGCCGCACTCGGCTACGAGGTCGCCGGCGACGTTGAACCACGAACGGCACAGCCGATCGACCCTAGTGCGTACACACTGCCTGCCACGCGGAGTGGGCAGCGGAGCCCCAAAGAGCCTGAGGCAACGTCTGGGGAGTGGCACACCGAGGCCAACATCCAGGCATCCCTGGTGACGGCGCTCGCGACCGACGGGTGGCGCATCCTGTCGGTGGCCAACACCGCCACTAAGGAACAGGGCATCGACGTGATCGCAGCTCGCGACGGTCAGACCGTCGGGGTCGAGGTCAAGGGATTCCCCAGCCGCGGCTACGCCGACCCGGCCCGGGCCGGAGAGGTCAAGCGCACCAGCCCAAGCACCCAAGCAGGCCATTGGTACTCCCAGGCCGTGCTCGCCGCGATGCGACTGCGAGGCAAGGAGCCGACGTGGCGCAGCGTCATCGCGTTGCCGGACTTCCCGCGCTACCGCGACCTGTACGCCGATACGGCAGGATCGCTCGCCGCGGCGCAGATAGAGGTCTGGTGGGTCGACCAGACCGGCGCAGTGCATCTGCCGTGACCGTCGCACACGGCGGCGGACGCCGGATGTCCGAGGTCTGGTCCTAGGCTTCGGGCCGTGGATGCTGCATGGGTGGGAGTTGCTGGCGTAGCCGTGGGGTCGGCGTTGACGTTTGCTGGCACGCAATTGAGCGAGCGGAGCCGAGAACGGCGGGAGGATCACCGGCGATGGCATGAGCCACGGCTGCAGGCGTACACCACGACGCTGAATCAGCTGACGGTTCTGGTTGTCGAGACCCGGGCGGCGATCGCTGCTGCGCGGCCGCGACTGCAGCCGCCGTGGGGACCGTACCGCCTCAGACGGCAGATCGGTTCGGCGCAGGCAGCGCTTCGCCTCGCGTTGGATCAGCTGGAGCTGATCCGGCTTACGGGCAGCCGACCGGTTCGGGACGCCGCTGAGAAGAGCCTCGACGTCCTGGGACGTATGAGCGAGTCGTTGTCGGCCTGGCCCGGTCGACGCCAGACAGTGTGTTCGACGAGTTCGTGCATGAGCTCGAGGAAGCGAAGGTCGAACTGCGCGCCGCCGCCCGTGTCGAGCTCAACGTCGATCCGCCATCCGCGGTACGGCGTGCTCCGGTTGCGGCTAGGCGGGAGCCGAAGGGCGGGCCACCGTACCGGCTCTACTAGGCGCCGTAGCTGAAAGGGCCGTACCGTTCGGGCGGCAGGCGGTTTGCCCTAGGGCAGCGACGCGAGTACGCCGTTCTCGGGGACCTTGGGTAAGGAACGTGTCACCAGCTGCAGACGAGCGCGCAGGGGTGAGGGCGGCGGGGTAGCTGCGGTCGCCCCTGGTGTTTGACTGGGCTTTTTCTGGGCGTCGTGGTTCACTGCTGATATGCCCAGTAAAAGCCCAGTTCGATCCGAAGTGGTGGAGGCTGTGCGTGGCCTGCTGCGCAGGGGCCTCCCGGTTGCTCCTGGTGGCACCGTCGCGGTGCTGCTGGAGCTGCGTGGCGTTGTCGCCCGATCGATCGATCCCAGTGATGAGGTCAGTCGTACGGCCGCGCTCAACGGGGTGCTGCGCGGGCTTCTCGCGCGCTTCCCGAACGCTCGTTATGCCTCCCCGGCGAGGGCTCTGTTCGGCCTGCCGCCGGCAGCGCAGGGCGTTAATCTGACCTCTCGGCGTCAGCTGGCCGCCGAGCTGGCCGGGCACGAGGTGCATCACTTCCGGAAACGGGTCGAGCCCCGGCTGGTCGAGATCGTCGCTGACGAGCTGCTCGCCGATGCCGAGCGGTTCGCACGTCCGGTCTTTGTCGCTCCTCGGCTTGCTGTTTCTGCCGAGCGCGAGGTGATTGTGCGTGACCCGTTCGCGTGGGAGGTCGCCGAGCACGAGGAGCACCTCTCCCGAATGTGGGCGGCGATCTACGCGGCACGTGCGGCGTTGCTGACCGTCGAACGCCTGATCAGCTTGGAGGCTGACAGCAGCGAGACCGGCCGGGCCGCGGTGACCGCCGCCTGGCGCTGGGCAACGGCCCGCGCTCAGGCACTCACCTACACGTCCGGCTTCGCCACCGATCAATCACCCGACGACCTGGTTGCCCTGGCCGGATGGGCGCCGTCCTTGGCCGTCGACCAGGTCGACCGGCTCGTCGCCGCGACGCAGGGCGGCCGCGCGACCCGCGAACAGTTCGTTGCTGACCTGCACGCCGAGACAGAACTGAGCACCGCCTGGAGCACCGGATTCCAGACGTCACCACCCACCGCACCCAACGACGCGGAAGGACTCATCGCGTGACCACCAACCCAGCCCTAGCGGACGCACTCGAAGCTGCGGACAGCGGCCCGGCGCGCCGCTACGTCATCACCGGCGGACCCTCGTCGGGTAAGGACGACCTGCTCGAGGCGGTCCACGCCGCCGGCATCCCCTGCATGGTCACCGAGCCCGGACGCGAGATCTACCGAAAGCACCGCGAACGACTCGGCCGGCACCTGCAGAAGGAAGACCGCCGGGACTACTCGCTGGAGGTACTCGAAGCCTTCATCGCCGAGTACCAGGCGCACACCCACGGGATCCGCTTCTACAACCGCGGCATCCCGGACGGCTATGGCTGGGAAGGGTTCTTCGGGCTGCGCCCGACCGACGAGCTGGAGAAGGCAACCCGGGCCTACCGGTACGACGTCGTGTTCGTCCTGGATCCCCTGGATCGGTTCGAGGACGCCGACGACGTCGTATGGGCCAAGGATCGCGAGATCCGCCGCGTGCACGAGCTGATTGTCCAGGGCTACTACGACGCGGGCTACGAGCCGGTGTTCGTAGCCGCGGACTCTGCGATCGCGCGGCTCGACTTCATCTGCTCCAACCTCCGCTTGCCCCGCCCCAGCCGAGGAGCCTGACCGATGGCCACTCCCTCCACGCCCTCGCCTCACTCGTCACCTCTGTCGTCCAAGATGTCCGAGGCGGCGCTGCTGCTGTCACCGAACAGTATCTTGGCCAACGCGCTGCTGCGGTCGATCGACCTGCTCCGGCCAAGGGTGCTGGCCAACCGGCCGGCCCGCATCGAGTTCGTTGTCGGCACACAGATCAATGGCGCCCCGCACCTGGGTACCAACCTCGTGCAGACGTCCGCGTTTCTGCTGGCGAAGCTGGCCCGGCGTGAGTTCTCGATCGACACCACCGTCCGCTTCGGAGCGCTGGACAACGCGCCGTACGACGTAGTCCTCGATCCGGAAACCCACACGGCCTACCAGCAGACCTACTTCCACGCCCTGGGCAAGGACAAGATCAGCGAGCTGATCGACACCTACTACCGGGCGTTCTTCGACTCGGTCTCCGAAGCCACCGACACGGCGTACGCCGTCGAGACCTACTCCGATCAGCAGGCGACGCCAGCGTTCCGGGCGGAGTTCCTGCGCTCGCTGGAACGTCTGGACGAGATCCGCTGGTGGCTGGCTCCGTCGCATGGGACCGTCCATGTCCGGATCCCGTGCCCGCAGTGCGGTTGGGCGCAGAAGCGTGCCGACCGGACGAAGCTGGCGCGCCTCGACGAGGACGGAGCGATCTTCACCGCGGTGTGCTTCGATCACGGAGCCTACGACGCGCACGTCGACCCCGAAGACGATCAGCCCTACCTCGACCTGGCCACCCTCTACCGCAACCTGGTCAAGGAGCGCGCTGGCGGCCGGGGCGATTCGGTGCTGCAGGTGATGATGAAGGGCGGGGACTGGGCGTTCGGCTGCCAGTTGGTCGACGGCGCCCTCGGCGCGCTCGGGACTCCTGCTCGGCAGATGCCAATCCGGGTCTTTACCCCTCAGGTCCTGGCCCCGACGGGCGCGAAGCTGTCAAAGTCGCTGCTGCGCGAGCACGGCCGCGGCGTCCTTCCCGCCGACGTCGAACCATGGATGCTCGACACCACTGCCTGGCCCGGCACGGTCGACAACTACGTCGACGCCTTGGTCTGGCTTGTGTCGCAGCTGCTGACGGATCCCAAGCACTTCTTCCGATCGTTCACCGTCAAGGAGCTAGGCCGACTGATGACGGCACGCCCTACCGAACCACTGATCCGCGCCCACGAGATGGGCATCTACAAGCGCTACTTCGACCTCATCGCCGCCGGCCGCAAAACCACCGAGATCCGGGTCAACGACTCCAGCCGCAAGAACATCAAACCCGGCTCCCTGATCCGGTTCCGCTGCCAAGGCGACGAAGTGCTGACCCGGGTAACGAGGGTCGCCCGGTACACCGACTTCGACGCGATGTTCGCCTCCGAATCAGTCGCGGCCGTCAACCCTCTCGCCACGCGGGAAGAGCAGCTCGCCAATATCCGCCAGATCTACCCTCCCGAGCGCGAAGCCCTGGGTGTGGTTGCCATCGGCATCGAGTTGGTGAAGCCGTGATGCGAGTTCGGTCCTTGCGGCCACCGGCACAGCGGCCATGGGGAAGCCACACCGGCTGTCGCGGACCCGGCCTGGCAAGATGACCAGCGATGAGTAGCCCAGGCGGGCACCTCGCCGGTACCCCCGGACGAACGGTCTACGCGCCGTCATGACTGGCGCCACGGCACGCGGAGCCACGTCTGACAGCAGCCTGGCGGGCCACCCAGCCTCGCACAAGTGCTCATACTGCGGAGCCACCATCGCCGCGGGCCGAGGCTGAGCTCGGCCCGGTACTGTTGACGGGTGAGTCGTCTTACGTTCATCCGGCAGGTGACCTCGTCGACGACGTACCACCCGGACGGCAGCGTGGACACGACGAAGGACCCGGCCGTGTGGACGCTGGCTCATCGCGGCTACAGCGGATGCGGCAGGCTGAATGTGTGGGTCTATCCGACCAAGGCGGTCGCGCTGCGCGAGGGAGCCGCTTTGGCGATGGCGTGCGGCCTGGACGAAGACGAGCAGGCCGTGAAGCTGTTCGAGGCAAAGCGCTATGACCAGGTCATGGAGCGGTATGAGGCCACACACCCCGACAGCCACCTGCTGCGTGTCCAGCCGGCCTTCCTCCAATACCCCGACTGAGACTCCCGAAGGCTGGCCCCGCAGTCCGACCGGTTGCGGCGGCCTGGTGGTGTCGCGCTGACAGTTGGGCTGGGCGCCGTCAGGATCGGGCACCGTCGTACCCTCAGACCCTACCGACCCACGGTCGGTGAGTCTGGCCTAGCACCTGACACGGCGACGTCAGTCTGGCTGCGGTAGTTGATCGGACTGTGCTGACACCTCAGCAATGCCTGTGCCGTCGATCGATCGTTCGACAGCTTCTGGCGAGAACCCGGTGAGCATCCTCATGAGCCGGGCGTGCTGATGGTGTCGCACGTCTGCATTGGCTGGTGGGGTGTCCCCGAGGATGGACTGGCCGTGGACCTGGTAGCACTCCCTGTACGCGGCGATCTCCCGAGCAAGCTCGGTGAGTTCCTGGTCTGGGGACTCACCGGCTGCGTGACGCAACTTGCGGTACCAGGCAGGTGGATTGGCGAGTAGCTCCTCGGCGAGCCAATTGGCGCGATCGATGATCTGGGACTCGAGCTCGCGCAGTGGCGCGATCAGCGTGGGGTCGCTGACGTGGATGGCTGGGGTGACGAGGCCGAGGAGTTGTGTGGGGTGGCGGCCGGTCTTGTGTAGTGCCCGGGCGGTTAGGCGCTGGACTCTGTGGTGGATGACGGCTGCGACGTCGTGCGCGTTCGTGAGCGGTGATTGGTTGACAGCGCGGTGGAGTACGTCGGCGACGTTGAGGCCGGCGTTTTCGGCGCGGCGGAGTTCGGCGACGAGTGGGCCGTGGGCGGGGGAGGCTTGGAGTGCGGCTTGGTCGGCTGGGTCGAGGCCGGAGGTGGCGATGGCGGGTTGGTAGCGCTTCTTGGCGTCGAGTTGGCAGAGGTGTTCGTGGATGGGGATGAGGCGGTCGAGACGGGTGGCGTTGTCGAGTTCTTGGCGCATGACTTCGTGGGCGGATTGTTCGACGCCGGGGTCGTTGAGGACGGCTTCGAGGACGTCTTGCATGGTCTGTTCAGCGTCGGGTTCGTGGAGGTCCGAGCCGGTGTGGTGGGTGGCGACGTAGGCGTTGTTGGCGTCGCGGCCGCGGGTCATGCCGACGTACATCAGGGCTCGGGTGAGTTGTTCGGTGACGAGTAGGTGGGCGGTGTCGACAGTGGCGCCTTGGGCTCGGTGGGCTGTGGTGGCGTAAGCGAGTTCGACGGATTCCTGGACGTAGGCGCTGGGTAGGGTGACGGTGTCGGCAGTGGCGTTTTGGACGGTGAGGGAGCCATCGGGCCAGCGTTGGATGACGGTCCAGTGGTCGCCGTTCTTGACGTGGTTGTTGGTTCCGTAGCGGAGGCGGCGGTTGTTGAGGCGGGTGACGATGTGGTCGCCGAGGCCGACGTGGTTGCCGTTGTGGAGTTCGATGCCGTCGGGTTCGACTTCGCCGGTGGTGATGCGGTCGAGGCGGGCGCGGGCGTTGAGGCGTGCGACTGTGGTGTTGTCGGCGGCGATGAGCAGGCTGGTTCGGCCGGTTCGGGTGTCGGCGAGCCAGGCCTTGTAGGCGGCGTCTTCCATATCGTCGGTGGAGCCGGCGGCGAGTCGGCCGCGGTCGTCGTACAGGTCGATGGCGGTGAGTTCTCCGCGGCGGAGGGCGAGGCTGGCGTCGCGTTCCCAGGGATTGGTGAAGCGCCAGACGTCGGTGAGTTCGGCGGCTTGGGTGTCTTGGGCGATGAGTCGGAAGGCGCCGCCGGTGTCGGCTGCGGAGAGTTGGGCGTCGTCGCCGACGAGCAAGAGTTTGGCACCGGCGGTGTTGGCTGCACGGGCGATAGTGGCCAGTTCCATGGTGCTCGCCATGGAAGCTTCGTCGATGATGACGAGCTGGTTCTTGTGGAAGCTCCATCGATCGTGGTCGGCTCTCAGGGCTGCGAGCTGCCCGATCAATCGCTGATGGCGAAGACGGCGATGAGATCGGTGGGCGAGGCTGGCGGCGTGTTCGGTCTGCAGGATCTGGTCACGGCGTTGTTCGGCTCCGAGCCCGGCGGATTCATGGATCCATTTCGCGATGTTCTCAGCAGGGGTGTCGATGGCGTCGGCCAGGACTGTCGAGGCGGCTGACGATGGTGCGAGAGCGATGACAGATCCGTCGCCGTACTCGGCTTCCCAACTGGCGGCGAGGGCGGACAAGAGGCTGGTTTTGCCGGTGCCGGCTGGGCCGATCAGGGCTTCGAGCTTCTGGCCGCTGGTGGCGATCCTGCGGAGTGCGGCGGCCTTGTCGGGGCTGAGACCGGCCGTGTGGATTGTGGCTAGGGCGATGGTGGGTCCGTTGGTGTCGCGAGCCTGGTCGAGCAGGATCGCTTCGGCACCGAGGATGACGGGTGAGGTGTAGATCTGGCCGTTGTGGATGGTGAACACACTCTCGCCGCTGGCGCGGGTGACGGGAATGGTCACCAGGTCGGGTGCGGTGAGGCTGATCGAGTGCTGCTCGGCGCGTTCGACGATCGCCTGCAGCGCGGCGAAGCGGTCGTTGGTGGAGACGAATCTGAGCAGCCGGGTCTGGCGTGCGGCCTCGGCGAGGAGGTTCCAGCGCGTCCAGGTCGCGCGCTTGGTTTGCAGTGTCAGGACGGTCGCGGCGCCGTACGCCTCGATCGTTTCCGGGCTCAGGTCTGCCGCCGCCAAGGGACGCTCGCCGGCTGCATTGAGAGACCGTTGGATGGCGGCGACGGCGTCATGCCCGATCGCTTGGTCGGCGCGTTTGCGCCAGTGCGCCATCAGCACCGCAAGGGGTTGGGCGAGGTGCTTGGTTGGGCGGTTCATGAGGGTTGCGTGCTGCCGTAGGGCGTACATTTCGCGAGGGTTCGGTGGGTGGATCTGGTCGCTGCGTTCGTCGAGAAGTGCGCTGAGGTTGGTCTCGATCTGTGCGGTTCTGGCCGAGAACTCGCGGATCAGTTCGTCGGGAATCGTGTCGATTTCGAATGCCGGATTGCGCCGGGAACCGCGTTCGCGCAGCTCCCAGTTCACGCCCAGACGCCTGGTGAGATGGTCGGCGAGAAGCACGTTGTGGATCTCCGACATGGCCACCGCAGCCCGGTACAGCACGCGCCCATCCAGGGTTCGCCATGCACCGTCTGGGCCCTGCACGCGGTTCGCGACAACCACGTGGGTATGCAGTTGGGGATCGCCGCTGCGGCTGTCCCAGTGATCGAACGCCGCCGCGATCAATCCGCGGGTATCCAGCTGCGCGATACCGCCATCGCCGCTCCTGGTGAACGCCGCGTGCTGCTCGATCAGCGACAACACATCGGCGACGGCTTCGTGATGGGCAGCAACGATCTGTTCCTGCGTTCCAACGTCGGCTGTTGCCCACAGCGCCGAGACCGACTTGACCGGAGAGAACGTGAGGTCGAACCCAGCGACCGCCTGCCGCGACTTCTTGCGCATCTCCTCCCGGCGGATCCGCGCGACCGCAGGTTCGCGTTCGGCGTTGGGTAGGGCTGGGTCGAGGTCGCGGATCCGGTCCCGGATGCGCTCCTCCGGACCCTTGAAAACGCGGTACGGCTCGCTGAGTGTCCGGCCGGTGAGCGGATCTTCCGCGCGCCCGAACAGCGCGGCCATCTGCGCCTCGGTCACCTCGCTCCCCGGGACCAACTCGCCATCGCCGAGGCCGGTAAGGCCGTGGCCTATCCAACGGCCATGTGGGTATCCCGCCGCGGTGTAGTACGCCGTCAACGGCGTCGCCATCCGCCGATCGACATCCCCAGCAGCGACATGCCGAAGCAGATACAGGTAACCCTCCCCGGCATTCATCCGGTGGATACTCAGCACGGTCGCCCACCCGGACCGTGGCAGTTGCGCACACTCGCCAGATCGCTCATGCAAGCTCAACGGCTGAGCGCTCACAGGTCTGATCGCGACGGCTCCCGCGGGATCGCCCCGAGCATGCAAGAGGTGTGCTCGGATCGAGGCTGTCGTTTCATGGCCAGCGACCCTCGTCCACCCGCTGCGGTGTTACTGCGCTTGGAGTCAGCGCCTTCACTCATTCATCGAGACCTGAAGAATCACCGCAGCCCTCGGGCAGGACGAGCGATGGTCGACGGCTGGCAGGGCGTTGCGCGGTCACCCGCCCATGAATGGGGAGTGTTAGCGGTCGCGCCAGGCGAGTGGTGAGGTTTGAAGAGCTGCTTCGGCAAGGCGGCGACCGAAATCGGTTTGGATTCGGGCGCGGGAGGACTCGATCCAGCCGGTGACGCGCTTGTAGCCGGCTTCGCCGTACTCGACGGCTTGCATGAGGCACTCGAGGCGGTCCGCGTCTTTGGCGCACCGGGCCTCGATCGTTTCGGCGGCCTCGTACTCGGCGACGGCTTCTCTGATGCTCTTGGCGGCCGCCTCCGGAAGGACGGCGACCTGGTCCTCGGTGATGCGTTCGTTGCTCGCGACATCCATGTACGGCTTGGCGCTGTGCGGGATGTCGCCGATGCGGGTCTCCTGGGAGTCGTGCCACATCCCGAGGTACGCCGCCCGCGCCGGATCGCCGCCCTCCTCGCTGGCGATCAGCGCCGCGAGCTGGGCAACGCGCAGGCTGTGCTCTGCGACGGACTCGGGGTCGCGAACGCCGACGTGCCACCATCCGGCCCGACGAAGCCGCTTGAGTACCCCCATCTCGTAGGCGAAGGCAGCGGCTCCTGCTGCGTCCCGGTCGGTAGTGTCACGGGTCACGATTACTCCGTTTCGATCATCGGTCGGCCAACTGCACAGCGCACCGGAGATTGTTCAACTCTACGGTGCTACTGCGAGCGGGGCTGTCGTCCAGCGCTGCCTCGAGCCGCTCGCCGCTACGTTGTCGTAGCGCTCTGTCGTACTCGCACGAACTGGCTTGATCAAGCTCGTAGGTTCCGGTCTTGCTCCATGGGATGAGGGCAGAGCCGCACCACGATGTCGGCGGTGGCAAGAGGCGCGAGCTGTCGATGGGCAGCCAAGGTGACTTGCCTGCGCGGTCGAGGTGGATCGAGATCCGCGAGGAGGCTGGAGGACGGGGCGGTCGAGGCTTGGATCTTTGGTCGTCAGGGGGTGCAGGTTAGTTTCTGTCCGATGCCGCCGGCCACACAGCCCTGCACCCAGCTAATCGGATCTGTCTCGGTGTTGGGCCATTGGTGGCAAGGGACCACTCCCGGGTCCAGGAGGCGTTGCCCGGGGAACATGGCTCGGATCTCATCGAGGGTCCGGAACCAGCCAGTTCCGAACGAGCTGTCAAGAAGGTGCTTCTCGATACGCCGCAACGTGCCGCTCGCGACGTCCTGTGGGTCGAGGAAATGGGAGATCACCGTGCAGGAGCCCGGTGCCGCGGCGTCGATGTACGTCTGCATGATGCGGGCCACGTCGCTGGCTGAGCCCGAGCGATGGTGGAGGGTCGCGGTCTGGATGATCGCGACCGGCTCAGACCAGTGGATGAAGGAATTGACCTCTTTGGAGTCAAGCAGGTCGTCGGGCGTAAAGATGTCGCCGTCCACGACGCGTACCTGCTTGTTTGCAGCAACGAAGGAGTGGGCGTGTGCCAGCACCTCTGGGTCGTTGTCGACGTACAGCACTTTCGCGGTGGGATTGATCGCCTGAACGACTTCGTGGACGCGATGGCCTGTCGGCAGTCCTGGACCGCAATCGATGAACTGAGCGATGCCGGTGGTGCCTGTGAGGTACTGGCAGGCGCGGAGCAGGAAACCCTCGCTGGCGACTGCCAGGTCGCCGAAGTGCGGGGCGATCTCCTTGACGCCGAGCATGAGCCTGCGATCGACCGCGAAGTGGTCCTTGCCGCCCTGCGCCAGGTTCCAGAACCTAGCGTCGCTCGCGTTGCTGAGGAGCTGCGCCACGAAGCTGTCGTGCGAGATCGGTTCGCAGTCGGTCATCGCCGGCACGGGGCTCCTTTCGCTCCGAGGATGCTTGACAGGACTTGTGCCGGTGAGCGACCTGGCAGAGCCAGCAGTCGCTCACCGGCCTTCTTGGAGTCCCGGCTTCGGGCCGATGGCTGGATTCGATCCGCCCCACAGGGGAGAGCAGATCGCCCAACGGACTCCAGATCGAGGCGGCTGAACCGAGGTGTGCGGACCGCGCCAGGCTCGAACTGTGGCCGTTCAGCGCCAACTCTGATCGCCGTCTAACCAACAGTTAGAGGTCTTCGTCGCACCAGCGGCGGAACCTGCTGTTGAGTCGCTCCAGGCACCGCTCAAGTCCGCGCTGCAGACCGCAGCGCGTGGCCTGACGGTCGAGGAGACCGGCTCGTATCAACAGGTGCGGTGCCGGTCGAGCGTCCCCGGCATCGGCCGGTTGTGAGGGACGTATCAGTGTCGTCATTGGTTTCACCGCTCCATCACTCGTGGTGTCGAGTCACCAGTGAACCAGCGAACGTTCCATCGTGCAACGTTTCATCACGGCGCGTTTCGTCGTACTCTGTCTCCAGGTCGGCGCGGATAGCGATCGGTCAACGGGGTCCGTTGTAGGGTTCTGGTCGCTGAGAAACGAGGTCAGATGACGCTGGAATCAGCCATCGGTTCGGTGGTCCCGCGGTACCTGCTCGGCCGGCACCTGCGAGAGCTTCGTGAGGCTGCGGGTCTGTCTCTCCGTCAGGCGGGGTCAAGGCTGGAGATGTCGGCATCCACGGTCTCGCGACTGGAGAACGGCGAGTCTCCAGTGCGGAGCTGGACGTCGAGCAGGCATGCAAGGTGTACGGCGTAGCCGACGCCGAGCTGGTGCGCGCCTTGATGGATCTGGCGAAGGAGACGAGGGCGGCCAAGGCGAAGAACTGGCTGAGCTCGTACGCAGACCTGGTGTCGGACAACTTCGTCCTCTTCACCGGCTTGGAGGCATCCACGTCGTCCCTGGCCCTCTACGAAACGGACCTCATCCCCGGCCTGTTACAGACTCGCGACTACGCGAAAAGCATCATGGGAGATGAGCGCTTCACCCGCTCGGACATCGATCCTGATGTGCTCGAACGCCGGTTGGAGATCCGGCTCAACCGGCAACGGATCCTGGACCGCGCGTCGGGCGCGCCCAGACTCGACGCCGTACTAAGCGAAGCAGTGGTTCGCCGGCGTGTCGGTGGTGCCGAGACGATGGCCGGGCAATTGACCCACCTACTGGATATGGCTCAGCGCCCAAATGTTGCGATCAGGATCATGCCATTCGACGTTGAGGAACACGCCGGCATGACGACCGGGCCGTTCGCCCTGCTGGGCTTCCCGTCCCGCGGTCCGCTGGTCGAGTGGTCCGGTGCATACGTGGACGGCTTTCTCGGGTTCTTCTGGTCGGACAAGCCCGACGAGGTCGGGCTGCTTCAGAAGGCCTGGGCGAATCTGTGGGAGATCGCCCTCGACGACGCGACGTCTGCTGAATTCATCAAGCGCAGACTCAGGCAACTCCAACCGAACGCTTGACCCCAACTGGGTCAGCGCTGGTCGCCGGGCGCAAAGTAGTTCGTGAGCATGTCAGTGGTCCAGGCTGGCTGGTGGGTCTCGCCCAGCGGCCCGAACTCATCGAACCAGGGCTTGATGTCGATGACAGGCGTTCCGTCGACGGCGTCGAGATCCTCGACGTGCAGGTCGAGCCCATCGACCTTGACAAGTCGGCAGCGAGAGATGCCGAGCCAGTTGATCCTGCGCATGTTGCGGTGACCGAACGCACCAACCTCGGGCCAGGCTGGGTTGTCTCTGGGTCGGCGGGCGCCGAGGTTCAGATCGGTCTGGTCGGAGAGGTGAAAGAAGAACACGACCTCGAGGTGTGAGAACGCTTCGAGGCCGGCGGTGGATCGCTCGTCGAACCGCTCGTTGTCGATGCGCAGGATGGAGCGCGTACCGCCCCAGTAGTCATCGGTAGGCTCGCTTCGGCCACCGATGACCTGGGCAACGGGTTCGACCGTGAGAGGACTCGGCGTCATCGGAACGTCCTTTGATCGGTGAGTGGTGAACAGGGGGTCATCTCGGCACGGAGGCGAGGTAGCGTGCGGCACGATGATCGAGTTCGGCAGCGGCTGGGATGCCGCGGGCCCGGAACGGCGACAGCGCCGATCGCATGTCGACGACAGTTTGACGCGTGCGGCCAGAGTGCACGCCGTCCATGGCGTCAAGAGCCGCCGACCAGGTTGAGCAGGCTTCGTCGATCGCACCCTGACGCGCCTGAACTGCGCCGAGGTACCCCAGGGTCACAGCGTGCGTCCGCGTGAACGTTGCCGCCTTCCGTGTACGGACGCTGCGTCTGAACTGGGTGGTGGCCGCGGCCAGATCGCCGAGGTCGCGCAAAGTGCACGCAGTTTCGTGGGCAAGGCTGGCCTCGCCGAAGAAGAAGACCCGGCCGGGCTCGTCGTCACCAGAGCCAGCGGCGGTCAGGTTGTCCTCGGCGCGCAGGAGCGCTTTCGTAGCCGCGCTGCCTTGACCGTCAGCCGCAAGAGCCCTGGCCTGGACGACCTCGAGCAGAGCGCGTTCCCTGGGACTGGCCAATGTCGATCGTGTCCCCGACAGCGACGCCTTGGCCAATTGCACTGCTTGTCGTGAATGGCCGAGGTCCACAGCCTGGTGTGCCATCGCGCGCAGGACGTGGCCGGCCAGGGGTGGATCGTCGGCCTCTGCGGCGAGTTGGACGGCGACGGTGAAGTACTTCTGCGCGGTCGCGTGCTCGGCGTTGTCGAACGCCATCCAGCCACTGAGGTACGCAAGTTCGCCCGCGGTGGCGAACAGGCCGCGGCGAATCTCGGCGCTCGCGTGGGCGGCTCTCAGCGCGCTGGCGACGTCAGATGTCAAGTACTGCACGACTGCTGTGCGCGCGTGCCCGCCGCCGCGGCGCTGGTCGATTCGGGTGAACATCTGCGCCATCTCCCGGATCGCTTCCAGGTCACCGGCGCCGATCAACCGGCCGCTGCGCGCAGAGCGCTGGGCTCCTCGGCGCGCCATGGTTTCCCACCAAGCCTGTGGAGGAACCGCCAGTGCGGCCACGGAGTAGCCGGCGGCTCGCAGGACTGACCTGCGCTCGATGTCCACGTTGCCCCTTCCCAGATCAGCGAGCGCTGTCAGCGTATCTGCGGACCAATCCGGTGCTGCAGGTGCCCGCGGACCGGACAGGCCGATCTGGTCGAGAGTGACGACCCTGCCGAGGCGGCGTGAAAGCGCCTCAACCAAGATCGCCGGCGCGTCACCTGACGGGGTCGACCCCGCGACCCAGTGCGAGACGTGGGACCTGCCCACCGAGACGAGGCGCTCGTTGCCGGATTCGGCGGCCACCCGGCCTACCGCCAGTGCGAGTTGGGCATGCGACCAGCCTGCCTCCGCGATCACCGCGGCGAGCTTGGAGTTGCGGCGCGTTCCGGCGCTCGACGTTCCCGTTCGCTCGTTCACCACTTTCACCACTCTCGGCCCCAGAACCGGTGTCCCACCCACGGTAGCTAGTGATTCGCTCATCGTATCCGCACTGAAGCAGCAGGAGGGCCCGAGAGTGCAGTCAGAGCACGTTGCGCGGCACGTGGTACGACCAGATCCGCAATGGTGGACCTCGGGCGTGCACGCGGGCCGGCTGCTGCGTGACTGCTTGGCTGAGCAGGACATTCGGACGCTGTTCTTGTTCCTGCGCGATCACGGCTACAGCAGGAGCGCGCTCGCTGCTGCGTCCGGTCTCGCGGAAACCCGGGTCCGGAGTATTTCCCAGGGCAAGCAGGTGGTGACGTCGTACGACGTACTGGTGCGTATCGCGGATGGGTTTGGCATCGACCGCGGTCTGCTGGGTGTGGGGTCTCATGTGCGGAGCGGTGAAGCCAAGAGCGATGACACATTGCGCGACCCGGGCGCAGCGCCAGGGTTCGTCGGATCGCTGGCCGCCCTGGCTGTTGGCCCGGTCCCGGCCGAGCTGAATGGATACGTCGCCTCCAAGCAATCCACCGCGACCAGCGTTCCATCGCGGGTGACTGCAGCCCACGTCGATCTGGTCCGCGTGGTTGGTGACGAGCACCGACAGATCGATGCCGCCCATGGCGGCGGGTCCTGCCGGGACTCCGCGGTCAGCTACCTGGCATGGGCGAATGGCATGCTGGCCAGCCGGTTCGAGACGGAACAAACCGAGACAGACTTCAAGGCCGCACTGTCCGACATGTACCAGGTTGCCGGATGGGCAAGTCACGACCTTGGCGACCACGGAGCGGCCCGTCACTACCTAACTGCTGGGCTTGTCCTTGCGCGGGAGATCAACGAACTCGCTCTGATCGCTGGCGGTTTCTACCGCCTTGGCCGCGTCTCGACCCACCAAGGTCGGGCCCAGGAGGCGCTGCGGCTATGGCAGCTCGGGCAGATCGTCGCCCAAGACAGCGGAAATCTCGCAGCAGTCGCTGTCTTGCACGCTAATGAAGCCTGGGCCTACGCCATGCTCGGCGCTGCGGACAGGGTCTCAGACTCACTTGCACGTGCTCAAGACGAACTCGGGCGAATTGACGAAGACACGGTCCCGTCATGGGCTCGATTCTTCCTTGCCCCTGCAGACCTGGACGGCATCTCGGGGGTCATCTACGCCTGCCTGGCCTCCCACCCAGAGCATCGGACCCGGTTTGCGCCGCGCGCGATCGAACATGCAGAGCGCTCGTACGCGGCCAGAGGCGCGGGGGAGGAGCGGAGCCGCACGTTTGACGCGATCAGCATCGCCACGGGATACGTCCTTGATGCACAGCCAGACCATGCGGCGGCGGCCGGTCATCAGGCCGTCGACATGGCCATGGCCACTGACTCGGCTCGCGCCGCTGATCGGTTGCAGGCCATGGTGTCCCTGGCTCGTCCGTACACAACCCACGACGGGGTGAGCGGGGTCCTCGAGCGTGTTGGTGCATTGATCAGCGGCTAGCTTCTACGGCGTGACAACTCTCAGCAGCGGCGAACGCGACCGTCTCGATACTGCACTGCGCGACGTCGCCAGCGCGGCAGGGATCAACCCCGCGGGCGCCGTACTGCTCCGTTACACGATGAACGCCGTCTACAAACTCCCCGCCGCCAACCTGGTGCTCCGCATCGCTCCCGTGGCCAATCGCCTGACCGTCCACCGCGTCACCAAGATCGCCCATCGGATGGCTGAGCTAGACCTGCCTACCGTCCGGCTGGCGCCCGGACTGCAAGAGCCGATCGAGACCTCAGGCTGGGCCGCCACCGCCTGGATATACCTCCCGCAGATCTCCGGGCAACGTCACCGGCAAGCCGAACTTGCCCGTCCGCTGCGGGCGTTCCATTCGCTCAACGATCTCGGAGTCCCGCTCCCGCAGTGGGACCCCCTCGGCCGCGCGCAGTCTCGCCTCGAGGCCGCCGCGGCAGCTCAGGACGGGGAACTCGACTACCTGAAGACATGGGCGGCCGACCAAGTCGGGCTCGAGCTCAGCGACCTCGTCGGCTGGCTGAGAGATCGCGCCAGCTCGGTCCGGGCCGCCGTGGCGTCCACCGAATGGCGGCTACCCACGTCCGTCATCCACGGCGATGCCCACGTCGGCAACCTGCTGACGGATACTCGCGGCCGATCCGTGCTTTGCGATCTGGACTCGGTGAGTATCGGCCCGCCTGAATGGGACCTCGTCCCGGCTGCCCACGGCGTGGAGCGGTTCGGAGATCCGCGTGAGCAGTACGACGACCTCCGTGCGGCGTACGGCTTCGACCTGCTCTCCTCGCCCACTTGGCCGACCCTGCGGTCTATCCGCGAGCTCCAGATTGTTACCAGTGTGATCGGCGGGCTGCCCGGCCGGCCCGACGTCGCTGAAGAGCTGGCTCACCGGCTACGCAGTCTGATCGCAGGCGATGCGGCTACTTGGCACCGCTACCAGTAAGGCGGCGGAGCGGTGGGGGTACATCGTGGACCCCCACGCTGGGCTGAACAACTCCGCGTGTGCCGGTCGAAACTCGGTGATGTAGGCAACGAATCGCCTAAATGGGATGGGGCTTCAGCCTCACTGCCCTCGCCCGAGACCCATTCGACTGAGAACGGGGATGTTCATGATCGGCTGTTGGCTCCTAACGCACGCGCACACGGCGGTCCTGTACGGCCTCATCGGCATCGCAGTGGCTGCGTACGCCGTGATGCTCCGCGACATCGCGCAGGAGGTCCGCGGGTGATGACAGCCACCGAGCCTTTGGCCGATCCCATGCCGCAACGTCGTGTGCGGGTCTGGTTCGGCGATCACGTGATCGCCGACTATCTGGTCGGGCCCGACTTGGCCGAGCGGTACGCCGCGGCATCCTCCAGGCGATTCGGTCTGCCGGTGACAGTCGACCTCGTGTCCGGGCCGATCCGGATCGACGGCGGGCAGTGAGGTGACCGGCGCTGCCCGACCGGCCATGCTCGGCTACTTCGTCGAGACCTTCCTGATGACGCCGACCGAGCAGGACCGAGTTCGCAACCTGCTGCTCGGGTTCGCAGACCGCGCGGGCTCACAGATGACGGCGATCTACATGGAGGCGCTCGACTCGCAGCCTGCGGCGATCGAGGCCTTGATCGAAGCAGCGCGCCGAGGAGACGTCTCGGCGGTCGCAATCACTGCCGCCGATTCAATCGCAGCGCCGTACCGCCGTGAACTCGACGACGCCGGAGTCCGACTCCTAATCGCGCGCGACTCGCCCTGAGCAGGCGAGGCCGAGGCTCCTCAATGCCTCCTCCCTGCGGCCGACCTCACGACCGCGGGTAGGCCTCGGCCTCGCCACTGTCCGGAGTCCTCGGTCCCGGGATCCCCGCACGCCCCTGTGCACAAGCCCTTGACCGACGACTCCACCTTGAACCGGCTGGCTCCCGTCGTGAACACGGCCCGCGGGAGCCAGCCGTTCCAACCCCGAGTCAGCCGGGTTCCTGGCTGGCCTGCCCGCCCCGAGCGAAAGGGAAGCAAATGACCGACCTCACCACGGCCGCCTGGCGGAAGGCAACCCGCAGCAACAACAGCAACAACTGCGTCGAGGTCGCGCTGATGCCGGACGGCAGTGCGGCGGTCCGCGACAGCAAGGAACAGGGCCGCGGCCAGATCTTGCGCTTCACCGCCGGCGAGTGGGCGGCATTCACAGAAGGCATGAAGGCGGGAGAGTTCGACGCTCGTGCCTGACCGCTCAATCGCAGGCTTGTCAATCCGCACCGGTGCTCACTGCCCGTGTGGGCCTCGTGGCGGATACTGTTCGTGATGACCTTGCTACTTCGGGTTTGCGTTGGTGTGGATAGGAGATGGCTGTGTCCGAGCTGAGAGGTCGTCGTGGTGGCGACGACCCGAGCAAGGGCAGCACGCCAGGGGACCAGGCTGGCGAAACAGGGCGTCCTGCGAACGAGACGTCTCGGCATTCCGACGGCGGCGTACGTGATCAGCAGGCAAGCCGTAGAGATGCTCCGACGCCGGATCGCCGCGACGCTACACATCATGAGACGCCGCCTCCGTCTACTGCTCGCGAGAAGTTCGAGCAGCGCGTCGATGACGTCTACTGGCCGGGCAACACGCGACGGGCATCGGCTGAGCAAGATGATGGCTCAACTGGCCAGCACTCCGCCGATGTCGCGGACCAGGCTCCGGAAAGCAGACAGGAGAACTCGCGGGCGTCCGCTGATCCTCGGCTGAGGGAAGTGCAGGCATCCGAGGCCGACTCAGGCGACGAGCACGCGACCGCGGACGGTCAGTCCTCACAGCCGTCGACTGCTCGCGAAAAGCTCGAGCAACGTCTCGATGAGATGTACTGGCCGGGGTACTCCAAGTGGTCGTCCGCCGAGCGGAGCGATGACGAGTCTGCCGAGCGACGACCAGTCGATTCTCCCTCGGCCCCGGCGACGAGGCCGGTCGATGATCGACCCGAGCCGGAGGACCCGTTCGTCTCCTACTCACCAGAGCTTCGGGCCCACATGCTTCACGACGACACCTTGGCCCGCCTCCAGTACATCAGCCCGCCTGCTCAAGAAGCCGAGACCACCTCCCACGACGCAGATCCTCCCAGTCTGGTTGAGTCGCCTGGTGCTGACGAGCGAACGTCAGAGGCGGAATTGCGTGACGACGTACCGAGCGTCGCGTTGCCGGCGGACGACAGCACCACGTCGAGGTCACGTCTGGCCGGCGAACCCGGCGATCAGCCCGCTGCCAGCTCGCCTGACCAACCGCCCACCGACATCGAGGCTGCCGCAGCCAAGGATCAGAAGCTCGCCGTCGATAGCGTTCCGGGCGGTGACAGCGACTTGTTCGAAACCGATGACGTTGCTGCTGGCATCGATTCCGAACCAGGGTCTGTTGCCGGCGTCGACGAGGTCGCCGAGCTGGAGCACGAGTTCGTCGACGATGACACCCCGGAGGAGATGGACCAGTACCGCCGAATCCGGGAAGCTGACGACGTCGACGCGCTCGCGGATCACAGCCGGATGCCGCGTGCGGTCATTGAGGAGGCAAAACAACACCTTTTCCAGCGCCAGCACGACGTGGCCGTTCGCCCGGGCGAAATCAGGCACGGCTACTTCACCCCGGACGCGCTGTACGGCGATCTCTGGGAGCGAGTCGCGTCCGGTGCGGAGTTGACTGACAAGAATCGAGTGGAGTTCTGGTCGTTGCTGGCGCACGAGTACGTCGAGTCAAAGCTCATGGCAGCCGGACTACCGTATCGGTCGCCAGACCCTGAGGCCTGGGACCAATACGGGACGCCACTGGCCACCTCTGATTACCCGTCGGCGCACAACACGGCACCATTGAGTGCGCGGTCATCGAGGATGGATCTCTTGATTCTTTGGGACTCGACGTTGGACATGCCGAGGGGCGACCTTCGGGTCGCGGAGGACCTGTCGAATCTCGACGAGGTGGTACGCGTGGCGAAGGAAGGGCTGGGATTGTGATGGATACAGGAGCGCGCGAGCGGCTCTTGATGCGTCTTGCGGCGGCGAGCTGGGACAACCCTGAGGCCGAGGAACGGCACTCCAGGTCGCGAGGTCTGCTTGCGCAGGAGTATTTGCGGCGGATGGCGATCTGGGCCGAGGCCCTTGGTGTGCCGAGGCAGTGGCCGTTCTTCGAGTTGGCGATGGTGTTCGATCCGTCGGTCGAGACTGACGCAGGCTGGCTACGGCGCCTGGAGGCTGAGGTCGGGCGTGAGCTCGGGACTCGGACGGAACAGGTGCTTACCGACATGTTCAGGTGGGCTTCTTTGGGTGAGCGTCCGAAGGAGCGGTTTCCTGAGTTCGAGGATCCGTATGAGCCGATGGTGCAGGTGTTCGAGCGCGGCGGCGAGATCTATCCCGGCCACGGATCGATCGAGCTCCTCGCTGCCTCGGTTCCATATCTCGGCATCACCGAACGGCTCGCTCAGCCGCCGTTCCCGATCGACGCCGCAACCTTGGATGAGGCCGATGAGAAAGAACGGATCAGGGTCGAGGAGTCACGCGCGCGCCGAGCGGCAAAACGCGCGGAGCAAGAGCCTACCTAGGAGGCCGCCGAGGCCGAGCAACCGTCAACTCGTGATCGACATGCGCGTGTGGTCCTGCCGTGCACTCATCCGTGCGGAGGTCGGCGGGTGGTATCGGCGAAAGAGGAGGGATCGGTGCTTTGACCGTTTTGGTCGCGTGCGAGCGACTGCTGGCGCGGCTGGCGGCCGCGAAGTGGGACGATGACGAGGCTGAGGATCGCCACGTTTCGTCGCGGGGGCGGTTGGCGGTTGAGTACCTGCGGCGGATGGCGGTCTGGGCCGATGCGCTGGGCGTTCCCGGGCAATGGCCATTCTTCGATCTGGCCGTGGTGTTCGATCCTTCGGTCGAGAACGATCCAGTCTGGATGGAACGACTGGAGGCTGACAGCGGCCACAAGCTGTGGACCCTGTCGAGAAAGGTCGTCACCGACATGTTCCGCTGGGCCTCCTTGGGCGATCTTCCGAAGGAACGGTTCCCTGAGTTCGACGATCCATACGAGCCGATGATCCACCTACTCGAACGCGCGGCGAGATCTGGCCGGGCCACGGCTCGATCGAGTTCTACCTAGGCTCGGTGCCGTATCGCGGAATTGCCGACCGGCTGTCCCAGCCCCTCGTCCGATCGACCCAGCCACCTTGGACGCCTTGGACGAGGACTATCGGATCAGGTCTGAGGAGTCCCGTGCCCGTGCAGTTGCCCAGCGAGCCGCCCAATCAGCGCAGCCGCCCACGCGAGAGACGCAATGACGCGGACGCAGTCTGGCCGACCCTTCCAATGCCTCGACTGGATGCGCTACGACGACTGGGCGATGCCGAACAGGAGGCACGCTCAGAGTGGCTGGTGCGGTCGCCGACCACCGCCACGATGCTCAACTGTTGCACCTGAGCGAAGACATCTCGGCCCGCCTGTCCGTTGAGCGCTCGCCGCTGTAGGAATCTCACCCGTCCAAAGGAGCAACGCTGTTGTCGAACGAACAGGGCCGCATCTTCCGTGACGCATGGATCGCAGGCGTGGCGAAGCACTACTCCGGCGAACCAAAGCCCGGGCACGTCGCACCGTGGGAGGAGACACCCGATTGGGAGCGGGAGAGCGCGGCGGCGGTCTATGAGCAGGTGCGGGCGTTCGTCGAGGTCTCTGGAGGAAACACGAGCAAGCTCAGCCGGGAGCAGAAGGGCCGGTTTGTGGCGCTGTGCTGGACCGCGCAGATCTACCATCATATCCCCGACCCCAAACCCGGCTACGTAGCCGACTGGGACGACATGCCAGCCTGGCAGCGAGAGACTGACGCGGACATCTTTGAACGGATCGAACGCGAGGGCTGACATCCCGCTGCATCTGTGCTGGCCCCTGCTGCCCACGAACACGGTAGGCCTGCAACACGGGGTGCTGGCAACGATCCTGACGGACGAATGTGGGCTCGACGTCCTGCACACCTGGTTTTGACGTGGCGGACAAGGCCATGTCCGTGCAATCCGAGATGTGGAGCCACAAGCGGCAGGTCCTCGGCTCGAATCTCGCGTCGTCTCGGGATCTGAAGAGGGTCGCTCGCTGTTCGAGAGATGACTGAGATCTGCCTCCAGCACGACTGGCACCGTGCTGGTCAGCATCTTCGGTCTCACTGGTCTCGGTGGCTGGCTGACGGTCATGATCGACGCTCACTTCAAGAACCAGCTCTACACCGACAAGCTGGCCGAGCAGGACCTGCTCGCCGCGGGCCCTGGAGTGCTCTCGCTTGGCAGACCGGATGCCCGAGTTGGTGGCAGCTAGTTCGCTGTTCCTGGCCGTGGGCCAGAAGGGTTGAGCCATTGGTGTCCTGCTGCACGGTTGGCGAGATCTCAACCGAGTTGGCCGTGCAACTCGACGTACTCCTCTTCGGCGCGCAGCACCTTCGACAGCACCGCATCGGCACTCGGCAGTGGATGGAGCGGGAAGTTCGACCCGTCCCACCTCAGCCGGCCGTCTACGGTCGTCGAAGGCGGAATGACCACGAGTGTCCCCGGCTCGACGTACTCAACGCCCATAGCCAGCTGGCCAAGGTCGGTTTCGGGCTGGAGCGTGCAGGTGATCCAGTCGCCGTCCGACAGCCTCATCGTCGGCGGCCAGATCCCAGGTCGATCCTGCTCGTACAGCTGCCTGCCGTAAGCGCCGGCGATCCGCGGCAGGCGCCAGATCGCCGTGGTCGGGCACGAGGTGACAGCCAGGTTCGGCGGCTCGGCGACGTCCCAGACGACGCGGGCGGCATCGACATCGGTGATCCACTCGCCGTCCGGCGTACCCGCGATAGTTGCCGCCTGCACCGGAATACCACGCTCCACGCATGCGAGAGCCGTGTCCAACAAGGCGTTCTTGCGTCGAATCATCTGCCTGATCGTCCTCCCGTATCGGCAACATCATTGCCCCGCTATCGCGCGGCTTGTCAATCCGGACCCAGCAGATCGCTGATTGTCCAACCAAGTGAGGAGCCGTACATGTCTCAAGTCGAACGGTCGCGTGCCATGAGTGGCATCAAGCTGGCATCGCTCACCGTGACAGTTCGCGATCCGCAAGAAGCCGCGGTGGTCGGGGCGCAGGCGCTCAAAGACACGCATTCCTTACGTTCACGCCGCGCAGCCGATGATCTCCGCGATCTGGCCCGTCGCGCGACGGTGTTTTGAGCGGGTCGACCAGGTTGCCGAGCTGCGCCACCACATTCGCACGTGCTGGTCGCCTCGTGACAGTGTCACCATCAGAGGTCCTGCTCAAGCAGGCTTGTGCTCAGGTCGGGCTGTCGTCGTCTGGCGCCGAGGGGATCCGGCTCGGCGAGAACGCCATCTACCGTCTCCAATGGTCAAGTTGCGGTGCGCATCGGGCGAGCTGGTCAGGTCACAGCTGCTGAGAAAGAGGTGGCTGTCTCACGCTGGCTGGCGTCTGTGGAGGTGCGAGCTGTTGAAGCGCTCCCCGACACCGCTCAGCCAGTCGTCATCGACGGCGCACCAGTGACCTTCTGGCGCGAACTTCCTGAGCATCGGCATGGCGCGCCGCCAGAGGTCGCCGGCGTCCTCAAGCGCCTTGCACACCAGGGCACTGCCGACCAGCTTCGAGCTTCCACCGCTCGCACCGCTTGTCCGCTTGAGGGAGCGCATCGACGCGGCGGCGACGCTGACCGATGACGATCGCGCCTGGTTGCGGCGACAACTAACCCGCCTGACGGAAACGTACGCCGATCTACCAGCCGGCCTGCCACGGAGCGCCATCCACGGCGACGCCTGGGGCGGGCAACGTCGTAGTGGCGGCCGATGGTCCGGTTCTTCTCGATCTCGAGCGTTTCTCCGTCGGGCGACCTGAATGGGATCTGGTCAGTACCGCACTTCGGCTGAGCACCTTCGGCACCATGACGGCACGGGAGTACCAAGCATCGCGGCGGCGTACGGATGCGACGTGCTCACATGGGACGGCTTCGAGGTGCTACGCGACATCCGCGAGCCGCGGGTTACCTGCTTTGCGGCTCAGCGAGCGAGCGAAGATCTAGCGCTCCACACCGAGGCGGCTCAGCGGGGTGCTTGTCTTCGGGGCCTGCGCGGATCGCGGCCTTGGCCTGAGTGGAAGCCGCTGGACTGAGCTTAGAGCCTTCAGAGCGCTTGGTGGCTGGGCGCCTAGCCGAAGGTTTGTGCCTCGGCAGGAAAATGTCGGTGGGCCCTGATCAGATAGCTGGTAGCAGCAGGACGCAGCTAGTCGAGCGGCCAGCGGAGCCACTAGGCTGCCCCTCTGAGAGTCGTTTGAGGGGGCAACTGTGACTGCTCGTAGCGGACGGCTGCCTGGCCATGCAACGACACACGAGGGATGAGAGTGGACGACGACCCACAGCTGGAAGACCTGACCACCGAACAGCTGATCGAGCTGGTTCAGGAACGGACAGGTGCTGGAGTCCACCTTGCCTTCCCCGGTAAGAGGATTGCTCGTCAACTCGGCAGGCGAGTCCGACCTCGAGTCCAACGGACGGTCAGCACGTACAGTGCGGGTTCTGCTGACGGGCGAGCCAAGAATCTGCTGCTTGAGGGGGACAACCTCCAGGCGTTGGCCTCCTTGTATCGCGAACGAGGCCATGTCGACCTTGTCTTCGCGGATCCTCCATACAACACGGGAAACGATTTCCGGTACAACGACCGATGGGATCAGGATCCGAACGACGAGGGGCTCGGAGACTACGTCAGCTCGGACGACCCGGGCAAGCACACCAAGTGGATGAAGTTCATGTATCCGCGCCTGCAAATGCTCCGGGCAATGCTCAAGCGTGGCGGCGTGATAGCCGTTTGTATAGACCATCGCGAGCTGTTTCACCTGGGCCAGATGATGGACGAACTCTTCGGTGAGAAGAACCGCCTAGCGATCCTGAACTGGCAGAAGTCCTACTCACCCCGCAGTGACAATCGACACGTCAGCACGGCGACCGAATATGTTCTCGTGTATGCACGGGACGAGGAGTACGCAAAGAGCGCGTTGCTTCCACGGACCGACGCCATGGATGCTCGGTATCGCAGCCCGGACGGGGATCCGCGGCTCTGGAAGGGGGAGAACTTCTCAGGGCCGAAGGCATCGACCCATCAGGGCATGGTCTACGGGATCCAGTCGCCGTTCACGGGCGCGATCCATTATCCGCCCGAGGGTAAGTGTTGGCGTGCACCCATCGCCGAGACGCTTCGGTGGTTAGTCGGTTGGGGCGTGGAGTACGAGGCCAGAGCCATCGATGACGCGGCGAAGCGCGCTGCCATCGTGGGCGTCGCGCCGGACAAGGTGCGTCCAGTGCAGGCAGTCATGCTCAAGACCCCGCTCGCGACCGCCAAGCGGCGGGCGAAACGGATACTCAAGGATGAAGTTTGGCCAATTATAGTGTTCGGCCTCGATGGTGAAGCGCGGCCCCAGCAGAAGAAGTACCTCGAGGACGTCAAGCGCGGCCGAGTGCCGATGACGTACTGGGCGGACGACGATCATGAGTTCCCGGAAACGCTCGGGTCCATCTCCTGGGATCACGAGGAGTCCGGACATAGCCAAGCCGGCGTCAACGAACTTTCCGCCGTCGTCGGGAAGGGGCATGGCTTCGAAACGGTAAAACCGCTGAAATTGGTCGAGAAGATCATCCAGATCTGGTGTCCCCCCGATGGACTCGTCCTTGACCCGTTCGCCGGATCTGGAACCACTGGCCATGCCATACTGGCGACGAATGCGATCGCTGACGCAAACCGACGATTCATCTTGATCGAGCAGGGACGTCCTGAGTCCGGGGACAGCTATGCGAAGACCCTGACGGCCGATCGGTTGAGTCGCGTGATCAGCGGCAAATGGGCAAACGGTAAGGGTAGGCCGCTGGATGGGGGCTTCACCTTTAAGACGCTGACCAAGCGTGTCGATGCTGAGACGCTACTCAAGATGGAGCGCGACGAGATGGTGGACACCGTCATCGCCTCTCATTTCGATAGCAGTCGACGTCGCGGATCGAACCTTCGATCGGTCGCCGAGTCTGAGAAGTATCGCTACCTAGTGGCTAAGAACGCTGACGACGACGGCGTATATCTCGTTTGGGACGGCCCTAGCGAAAACACGGACCTGACTGAGGAAGTTTACGAGGCATGTGTCAACGAAGGATCGGCTGAGGGATTATCGTCGGTGTACCACATCTACTCGCGACTCAACCTCTTCGTGACCGATGACGTGCACTGGTACCAAATTCCCGATCGTATTCTTATGGACTTTGGGCTCAATCTTCGCACGGACGCGTACAGTGAAACCGAGGAGGGCGAGCTTTGATCGAGCTCCTGCAGTTTCAGTCCATTGCAGCGTCGCAAATCTCCGACAGATACCTTGAGTACGTAGCCAACCCGGTCGAAGCCGGCCGCAAGAACAATAAGCGTGTTGTTCCCTTCTATCAAGCTCTATCGGCGTTGACTGGTGCAGGGAAAACGCCGATCCTGGCTCAGGCTGTGCGAGAAATCTGTGAAGCGTCAGCTGTTGCGCCCGTCGTATTGTGGCTGTCGAAGGGAAAGGTTGTCGTCGATCAGTCCTTCGCCAATCTTGCTAGTGGTGGCAAGTACCACCACCTTCTCGGACAGACGCAGGTGAGGTTGCTGAGTGAGTACGACCCGGACGAGGTTGAGCATTCGAGCCTGCCGATGGTCTACTTTGCAACCGTCGGGACATTCAATCAGCGCGACAAAGAAACCGGCAGTCTCCGAATTTATCGATCCGAACTCGATACCACTGAACGCTCGACGTGGGATGCGCTGAAAGATCGGCGGGATGAGGAAGGCGTTCGAAGGCCATTAATCGTCGTCTACGACGAAGCGCAGAACCTTAGCGACCTTCAAACCGACCTGCTACTGGAGCAGGAGCCGACGGCTTTTCTGCTCGCGAGCGCCACACTGTCGTTTCCGGCGCGATTCTCCACCGAGGTTATCGACGAACTTCAACGAGAAGGCTTCGAGGACAGTGATCTCATCACTGCTGTTCAATCTACTGCCGTCGTCGAGTCGGGTCTCGTTAAGGGGGTTGTCTCGCTCGGCGGCTACAACTCGCCGATGGAAGAGACGATCAACGACATGATCGAAGACTTCCGTGAAGCCGAGGCTGACGCACTGGCGGAAGGCGTCAATTTTGCACCTAAGGCCATCTATGTTTGCAATACCAACATGCTGGCAGACGATGCGCGTCGGCGCGACGATCCGAAGCGCGTGTTCAGTGACCGGCAAGCTCCGCCGATTCTCATTTGGCGATACCTGACGGAAACATGCGGAGTTCCGTCGCGTGAGATTGCAGTCTACGCCGACTTGGCAGTTCACAAAGACTTCCCGCTCCCGAGCGATTTTGTGCTCTTCAAGAACGGCGACAAGGACTACCAGAACTTCACGGCAGGAAATTATCGCCACATCATCTTCAACCTGGCGCTTCAAGAAGGCTGGGATGACCCCGCGGCGTACTTCGCCTACATCGACAAGTCGATGGAGTCGCGTATTCAGGTCACCCAGGTGATCGGACGAGTGCTGCGCCAGCCTGGCGCCACTCACTACGCGTCGCAGCGTTTGAACACCGCCCATTTCTATGTACGCGTTGATCGCAATGAGGTCTTCAACGACGTGCTGAAGGAAGTTCGCCGTGGTCTGGGCGGTGATGCGCCGGCCGTTCGCATCTTGACCACTGCGCCAGGGCGCGAGCGTCCTGTCGAATTTCCGGTGAAATCCCAATTCTACGTTCCGCGGGCAGCTGTGGATAACAGCGATGCCGCGGCGGCGGTTGAAGGTGAATTGTCGGCAATGAGCGACTATTCATTCGACCTCGTTAACACCTCTGGTGTTGGCAACCGCCGAGTTGTCTTGGAGAGAATCGGCAGCGCAGATTCCGAGGATGCGGACTGGGAGATATTTCAGCAGTCTAATCGCGTATCGGCTCGCTGGATATTCCGGCGCGAAGTCGCGCGACGCTACAATCGTGCGGTCACGGTGATGGATACGGGTCATACGAAATTTGATGCCCGCGTGGGAGTTAATAGCCCCGCATATAGCCAGATCGTGGACATCGCTCAAAAGGCTGTCGACACTTACTTAGACTACGCTCTGATTCGCCAAGTCGGACCGAATCCGTACGAAGTGCGGTCCATCCTCGCCCGCCAGACAGACATTGAGCGATTCAGGAATTCTATTCACGACGGTTACGATGGGTTGAATCAGCTGGAGCTGGATTTCGCGCAGGCCCTCGATGGGCTGGACCTCCCATGGTGCCGAAATCCGTCACGTCTGGGATACGGATTGCCGCTGTTGAGCCTCGGTCCGACGGAAAACTTCTACCCGGACTTTCTGTTATGGAGTAACAAGACGGTTGTCTGTATTGATACGAAGGGTGAGGATCGCGTTCAAACGGACGCCGCCCGGAAGCTGATGAGTATCGCGCCGCACGCGAGGTCAGAATCTCGCTTGCGAGTAGCGCTTGTTTCGAAAGGCCAATGGAAGCCGGACGGCTCGCCCGCGGGACCTGACGGGATTACTGTCTGGAGCCTCCGCGCGGATCAGAAGCTACGGACTATTCATCATCCGGACATGGCGTCGGCGGCCAGGGCACTGGCTGACTTGGGGGAGACCAAAGCGAGTTAGACGGGAGGCGTGGATCCCGGGGATCCTGCAGCTCGATACCAACGAAGATAAGGTTCGACCACCTGTTTGATCGGTAGGACGAGGCCTTTCAAGTGGTGGTCCAGCGTTGCCGCGTCGCTTTCTGTTATCGATAATAGCGGACGACGAAGGCGCGCTGACCACCCGGCGGATGAATGGTTGAACGCGTCGAGTTCGCTGACCAGGGGCTCAAGCTCTGGCCCCTGATGGATCGGGGCAAGCCTCTGGATACTCAGCTCACAGCCGATCGGAAAAGTGCGGCCGGCAAATTCGACTGGTCGGGCGAGCTGCTTAACGGGAGTTACGACCGGTGCGAGGCCAACTACTCGACCCCGGTCACGCGTGGGATTCCGGAAGCAGCCGCGTGTCACATAGATGTATAGCCGGTCGCCAGGTGTCAGCCCACGGACTTCTGGGCGGTTCAATCCACCGGGAAATGCTGTTCGGCTCTCGCTAAGCACCCAACCCAGGGCAACTCGATCCCCTAGGACCAGGAGGTAGTTCGCAGCGACCATGCACTTAGGGTACGCTGCGGAAAGTGGTGGAGCGTTGCGGCGCGCGATCTTGCTCGGATCGCCCGCTCCGTGTCGAGGAACCGCCAGGCGGGTCGCGAACCCGCTCCATTTACGGCCTAGTCGTCAACTGACATGATGGCTCGGTGGAAGCTTCTCTCTCCTTGCCGCCGATCGGTGTCTTAGCCGCGACCTACGCGCTCGAAGCGATCAAGGGGTTCGGGCCACAGAAATTTCGCGAACTGCGGGATCATGGACTGACAGCGCCTCAGGTGCTCGCTGAGCCGGGCCGACTTCCAACGTCGGGTAAACGGGGCGACATGTTCCGTGATGAACTCTCTCGCATATCGGGAACTCGGATGATTGAGTTTCATGAGCGCGCTGGCCGGCAACTCGAGCGCGCCCGGCGGTTCAACTCGCATATCTTGCTCTACGGCGACGATTTCTACCCCCCCAATCTGTGGCATTCGAATAATCCGGTTCCTATTCTCTTCGCGCGCGGAAACGTTGAAATACTTCGCAATCGACGCACTGTCGCCTGCGTGGGATCACGTGGTATCGGAGGGGAATATGAGGCTCGACAGCGCGACTTCGCGACGTTCGCAGCTCGGCAAGGTTGGGCGATCGCCTCGGGTTTCGCACTTGGGGCCGACTCCGTTGCTCACCTGGCAGCGTATGAAGCGAACGGAGCGACGGTCTGTGTTATGCCCAGCGGTTTGGATAGGCCATTTCCGCCCGAAAACCGCGTGCTTTGGCAGCGGTTCAGCGAGTATCCCGGCGCGGTCCTCGTTAGCGAGTTTCCGTTCGGAACCGCGGCTGCCAGTCTTACTTTGCGCAAGCGAAACAAGACCATCGTTGGGCTTGCTCTTGGAGTGTTAATTGGACAGTCCTCCTATAAAGGCGGCGCGATGAACGCCTACCGCTTCGCTCGGGAGCAACATAAGCCGACCGCGGCTTTCGCTCCGGACGGCACCGACTCGACATCGGGAAATCAGGCGATCATCGACGATGGTGGAGGTACAGGGTTCAGCGCGAGCGTGCCGGATGAAGTGGCGTGGGGCTCATGGCTGAAACAGCTCTCCTCCTCGATCTAGATGGCACGGTGTGGGACAGCACTCCCTGGTATCAAGATCTAGCGAATCTGTCTTCAGACCGCGTACCATCCGGGCTAAATGCCGCCAGGTTGCTCAGGGCGAAGGGGTACACAGAGGCTAGGTTGAGGCGAGCCTTGCGCGACGGGTCGCCGCCGGCACTCTATGCGGGAGTAGATGAGTCGCTGGATCAACTGGCTGAAGCTGGGATCCGGATAGGGGCGGTAACAAACTTGCCGCGCTGGGTTGCGGGACCGATGCTGAGGGGGACTGGATTGCTTGAGTATCTGGATACCACAGTTGACTTCGGAGCAACGAGACGGCACAAGCCGAATCCACAGCCGCTGCTTGTTGCTTTGGAGCGCCTGGACTGTTCTCCGGTGGATTCGTGGTACGTGGGTGATCACGCAGACGACGCTGCGGCTGCAGCCGCAGCGGGAATGCATTTCGCCTGGGCCGCGTGGGGCTACGGTGATGTGCCGCCGCCAACCGCTGAGAGGGTGCTCGGAGCGCCATCGGAGATTGCCTCTCTGCTATTGGACCCCAGATGAAGTATGTCTACAAGATCCACTCTGGATACGATGGCTTCACACCTCGGCGCATAAAGGGCCGTCTCGAGGGCGGGAAGACGCTTCGCTTGGGGTGGAAGCGGTACGTCGATGCGGTGGAGATCGGCGATGAGATTTGGGTGTATTTCCGCGGCCCGCATCGGTTTGATAATGGGGTGTACATCAAGGGGATCGCGGAGCGGATTCTCTACGACGCTAATGAAGTTCTACTGCGGGTACAGCAGTTCGATGAAAATAGGCCGCTAACCGACAAGGCGACATCGCATAAGATCGCCGTTGTTGTTGCAAAACGCTTCGAACAAGTATTCGTTCTTCCTGAGGAACTCGAGACCGCGCCAGTCTGTGACATGACCACAGCTGCGACGTCGTGTGCTTCGCGTCTTTGTGGGACCTGCCCGACATGGAAGTCATTGATCAGTGTGAATCGCAAGATCCTGGGCTCGCCCGAGCGGCTGCGCGGTAAAGTGGATGTCTTCGCGCCCGCCTTCTGGGTGGTTCCGAAACGGTCATTCATATACCACGGATATCGGGTGATAAGAAAGGGAATTCGGCGTTCGACTGAGCTCTTCACGCGATTCAAGACGGGTGAGAAGTCTCTGGCGTACCCTCTCGGTCTTGGCATGCAGCGAGCTCTTGTGCAGGCCAAGACTCTCGATTTCGACGCCATCGTTCCAGTGCCACTCTCGCCGGACAAGAAGGTCGCTGGCGAGGTGGATCGGACTGGCCTGCTGGCTGAGGAGCTAAGCCTACTCCTCGGGGTCCCCGTTCGGCACTGGCTCAGTCTCTCGGAGCCGATTTCAAAGCGTAAGCTCAGGACAGGCTTGGGATTCTCGGCAGCGGAATTTGAGCAGCGGTATGCGGCAGCGCTGGTTACTGACGCTGGTCTCGCTGGCGTTCAGAGCATATTGCTTGTTGATGATGTTTGTACGGAAGGCAGCACACTGCGCGTGTGTGCGACGGCGATTGGTGCGGTCAATCCGCATCTATCGATCGTCGCCGTCACGGCTGGCCAAATGGTTGTTCGGCGAGCGGTGTTGGATGAGGCGCCGTTGCTGATGCCATAGCCACGGCGTAATGGCCGTCACGCGTTATACCGAAGGAGGAGGCCGGCTGTAGCCGCCAGGATCGCCTCCGCGTCCGGCCGACTCCAGTTGAACTGGCTGGTATGTGGTGTATCGTGATGTGCCGGATGGGTCATGTCCTTCAGCGTGTGATACATCGCGGCCCACTGTTGCTCCTGGGTGCGACGTCGGCGCGGGGTATTGAACACTTCGTCGGCGTCCGGCACTTTGACCGTACGGGCCAGGATTTCCAGGACTTTCCGGCAGGTGCCTACGGACTGTTCCCATCTGTGGTCGCGGAGCTCAGCGCGGGCCTGGGCGAGCCGAGTGGTGGCCAGTGTTAGTGAGCCAGCGCTATTGCCGTCCGCGGGCGGCAGTGACGGATCGCGTAGCGGACTCGGCACCCGAATCAGGACAGCGACTTCGCTGCCGGCCTGTTCCACGAGCTCCATCCATCGAGTACCGGGGACCCGAACAGTCACCTGCTCGTCTGTAACCGGGTGCATCCCATCCGGCGGATGAAGGAGCGTGCCTTGGAGGTCGAGACGGAATGTTACGCCGTCGTCTCCACGACCCCTCTCCAAGGCGATCAACTGGTCATCGGACAGATCCAGCACGAACTTCTCGCTTGCGTCATATCCACGAAGCTGAACTACCTGTGGTTGGAGGCCACCGAGTCGACCAGGGCCATCCCGATCGACCCACGCTGTGCCGGTGAGCAGCATCGGTGTGGTCTCGCTTGCGGGTTCCGGTGCCAGCCAGGTTGCTCGCGAGCTGAAGTTCAAGGTGACGCCATGCGTGGCGTTGCCTGCCTGGAGCGTCACCTGATCGAACGAAATGTGGACGTTCTCCGAGCCGAAGCGCAACGAGACTCGATCTGTCATGCGCATGGTTCTACCAGACAGCGCGACAGCCGGGGCGGTCGAGCACGTCTAAGTCGCCGGGGCCTCAGCCAGCTGGCGCTATGACTGACGCTCCGGGTCTGCCGGGACTGGAGTGCATGACTCACGGTCAAGCGAGGCCTTGGCCGCTGGCATTGACCGTTTCTCGACTCCCTGCGCTCCGCACGTCGTGCAGCGAGCGATCCATTGCAGCGCCTGACCGTAGTCGCGAACCTCTTCGTACTCGACGGTGTGTTCACTCACCTAGCAGATTATGCCGAACCGCCGCACGTGGGGGCAGATGCGTCATCCGTGCCAAGATTTGCGACTCACAGACGCTACGGACCTCGCGGGCGTACCGGTGCGCCCGCACACTTGACGATCTTCGGGACATTGGTCTTGACGATGCCGAACCCTGAGCGATCTCGAGGGCCGTCTGATTCTCGGAGACGTAGCGGCAGACCACCTCGTCTCGAATTCTCTGTGTGATGTGGCGCCGACGATCCGGACGCGCCAACCTGGTAGATCGACTGGCAGACGACAGAACCGTGAATCGGACGTTGACGTCCAGTCAGCCAGTTGGTCCAGGACTCCCCCTGGAGGGTCGGTTTGAACCGTACCTCGGATCCTGAAGCGGTGCCGCCTGAGTCGTTGACCAGTCAATCTGGGCGGGTCTCGCAGTGTCGGTGCTGTCTGGAACGCTGAGCCCATGCCGCTAACAGCACGTTGGGATGCCGATCTCGTCGATGCCACGGTCGATGACCTTGGCCTGTCTGGACGCGGCGCGACGTGGGCAGATGTCTATCGTCGCAGGCCGTCCGCTGCGCTCACCTGCCGAGCGTGCGGTGGCCGGATGACGGCCAAGATCTCCAAGCTGGGTGCGCGCTTCTTCGCTCACCATCGTCGACCGGAATCCTGCCCGGTCGCTGGCGAGACAGCGATACATCTCGAACTAAAGGCGCTAGTCGCCGCTCGGGCTCGTACCCTCGGATATCACGTTGCCGTCGAGGCGTCGGGTGACGGTTGGCGTGCGGATGTCCTGACAACGAGCCCTGACGGTCAACGCATTGCGTGGGAGGTGCAGCGATCGCCGATTGCGCCTGAGGATGTCGCTGAGCGCTCTGCGCGCCATCGAGCGTCTGGTGTGCAGACAGTCTGGCTCGCCAAGAGGGACTGGGCGTGGTGCGCCGAAGGCGGTGCACTGATCGTGCCGGACAGAGGTGCAGCCGACGATCCCTGGGTGGTCCAGCACGGTGTTTGTGGCTGGACGCCAGTTGAAGATCTCGCAGGCCACGGTGCTGAGTGGCTGCCTCGGCCGTGTGGCTTGACCGTGACGATCGATCTGATCCTGAAAGGCGAACTGTCGCTAGAACTGGCGCATGCACGCGACGATTGGCGGGTGATCGGGAAACCGCGTTGGGTCCCTCGGCGTGCGCTTGAGTCTTGGGCTGGGTCCCGTGGCCCGATGCCGCGCGGGCTGCCTGCCGAGTTGCTGTTGCGGCGGGAGCGCTGTTACCGCTGTCACCGGTGGACAGCCGCAGTGGTAGGGCTGCGCCCCTTCAACCCCTCCACCGGACAACGGTATGAACTGATCAGCGCCCGGCATGAGGGCGTGCTCGCCCGCATCCGCGAGGAGTTGGCTGGCAGGATCACGCCTAGTCCGGCGCTGCCGATCGGCATGATCCGAGAGCGGTACAGCAAGGCCGTCGGCGGCAGCTACCTGTCAAATGGCTGCTATTGGTGTTGTGCGCTGCTCGGAAACTTTCATCTGTATGGACTTGGTGCCGGGCACGCGTCCGAAACAGATGACAACGAGCCTACGAGGATGCCTCATGATCCGCGTCTCGTCATCGGGCCGGTTCGAATCGAGCGATTGCGCAAGATGCAGCGGCAGGCGAGGAGCATCCATGGCTCAACTCAGGACCTGCGTCTCGTGACGCGAGCCCGGGGACGGAGCCGACCTTGTCGCGACTTCGAGCCCGGTGATACGTGATGCAAGGCCGCGGCCTGTGGATCGCTGATTGTGCTCACCCTGGACACTCGATCGGATCGCTGCGACATTGTCGAAGTGTGGGGATGGCGAGCACAATGCCTTAATGACGGCAGATATTGAGATCGTCTGGAAGCGGATCGAGCGCCATGCTGGCGAGGAGTTTCTCACCATCACTGCGGCATATCGACGCTGCTGATGTAATTTCATCCGTGCATTCTCAGCTCCGCATGGCCGGTCGCCGCCAAGCATCGTCGTAGCCAAACCGCTCGCCACAGGGTAGGTTCATCTGCTCGAACGAACCGGCACGTTCCGAGATGTCGCCGCGATGGAAGTTGGTTCGCCGTCAGGCAGAAGTGCAATTGTCGCAGCCCTGATACGGCTGGATCTGGCGGAACGCGATGCGGTCCCCGCTCTTCCCCGGCTCGTCGGACAACGCACGAGTTCAGAGATGATGAGCTCCGTGAGTCGCGCAGCCGGTCGCAACCCGCCAGCGGCTGCCTCTGGAGGGCCGCCTTTACTCTGCACATTCAACAGAAGACCATGACTGTGCACAGTCAGGGATGCGAAGGCTGGCAGTGTGAATCCGCAGGTCTCGGGTAGATTTGGCAATTGATGACGAACGATGAGTGCATTTTTGTCAGAGTCCGCGGGTTGTGGGTTCGAGTCCCACGGGGCCTATGAATCGCCACCCCTGAGGGCCGGGCGTGTCAAGAGCTCAGACCCTGGCCGCGCGCGCTGTGGTGGTGCCGGTACTGAGTTTTGTTGCTGCCTTCCTCGCTGGGCGTGCTGGTGAGCCTCGGCATCCCGCGGCTCGATCGGAGACCCAACCGTCTCTGCCGGGCGGGTCCCGCTCAATACCGTTGCGCGTACCAGGTCGGTGGCTCGCCGAACATGTTCTTGAAGTCGCGGATGAAGTGGCCCTGGTCGGCGTAGTCGAGGTCCCCAGCCAGCCCGGCCCAGTCGATCACCCCGCCGGCGGCCATGCGTGCGGTCGCCTCGTGCAGGCGGTAGCGGCGGATCACCCACTTCGGGCCGATGCCGACGTACTCCGCGAACAGCCGTTGCAGCCCCCGCATGCTCAGCCCCAGTTCGCCGGCGAGGCGTTTGACCCTTGTCATGGCCTTGTCCTTGACGATCAGCTCGACGGCGGCGACCGCCTGGCGTACCCGGGTATCGTCGTCCGGCAGGTGTTTCAGCAGGAACGCATCGATGGTCGGCGCGTCGAGCATCGTGGGCACGGCCGGGCCGAACACTCCGGTCGCCGGGACAACGCGGTCGGTGATCGTCGAGACGGAGGCGCCGAGGAACGGCCGGAAGCAGCCCGGCCGGAACGCGACGCCGAAGACGTGGTCGCGGCCCTCGAGGACCTTGATCTGGTAGCTGCTGCACACGCCGTTGACGTCCGCGCGGCCGCTGCCGAACGGCAGGTGCACGTTCGGGTACGGCACGATCTTCTGCCGGTAGGGCTCGGCGTAGTCCCAGCGAGCCTCCCAGTAATGGTCCACCCATGGCGCGAGCGCCGGGGACGGGCGATGGAATGCGTGGCGCTGATACCTGCTCCACGCACTCGCCAGCTCACGAGTGTCCCGTCCCACGCGGCAGAGTGTATGTCGTCTTTGTTCAATACCCCTCCGGCCGACGGCGCCTAGCCTCGCCGCCATGTCACACATATCCGACGCGGCCGAGGCCATGGCCACAGTCGCCAACACCATCACCGACGACCAGCTTGCCAACAAGACTCCATGCACGGAGTACGACGTGCGGGCCCTGGTCAACCATCTGTTGTTCTGGGGCCCGTCGCTCGCCGGCGCCGGCCGCAAGGAGTCCGTTCCGCCGCCGAAGACCGCTGAGTCCGATGTGGACTTGGCAGCCGGCGACTGGCGTGGCCGCCTGCTCGCCCTGCTGGACGACATCTCGTCGTCATGGACGCCGCCGAGCGCATGGGCCGGCGAGACGAGCATGGGCACGCCGCAGACGCTGCCCGCGCCCGTCATGGGCGACATGATCGTCGGCGAACTGGCCGTACACGGCTGGGACCTTGCGGTCGCGACCGGGCAGCGGCTGGAACTGCCTGCCGACCTGCTGGCGCACCTTCACGACACGATGTTCGCCGGCGTGGAGCAGGGGCGGGAGATGGGCATGTACGGACCGCAGGTCGCGGTGCCGGCCGACGCGCCCACCTTGGACCGCATCCTCGGCCTGACCGGCCGTGATCCCGGCTGGACGTAGTCTCGGCTCCGCACCCCGGTCCACCGCCGCCAGACAGCCCAGCTTGCCTGATCACGAACTACGGCTGGAGTACTAGCTTCCGGCAGCCTGTGGGTGTGTCGTCGGGCAGATGGGCGCGTACGACGATGGCGACTGCCATGTGGTCGTGACGGTGGGCTGGGTTGAGGGATCTCCTCAGCCGGATGACGTCGGCCGAGAAGAGCGGGTAAAGGGCGCAGTCGTCGATGCTCAGGGGGTCTCGGTGGAGTACCTCGACGGTGGTGAAGCCGGCGAACGCGCCGCCACTCGAGCGGGAAATCCTCATCCCACCGAGCGGCAGACACTCCCCAAACCAGTTTGGGGAGTGTCTGCGCACAGACTGGGGAGTTCTACCTCCCGATCCGGGCAGGCAGGCCTCCCCAAACCAGTTTGGGGAGTTCTGAGCGCGTCACGACGCCGCACGGGCGTATGACGCGGACCGGCTGAGCTGGCGGATGTGCGACCCGAACGATTCTTGACGGGGCTCTAGCGGCTTCCGTGTTGTGACTCCAGCACGTCCAGGTCGCGCTCGGCGTACAGGCGATGCTGCCACTCCTCGTTGAGCACGATCAGCAGGCATTCGCGGACTGGGAAGCTCTCCGGCGGCGGCCAGCCTGGCCCGGCGACTGGTTCCGTGTCCGCGTTCAACTGTTCCTCGGTGAGATTGTCGACAACCCGACGTACCGTCGCCATCCGGTCCATCCGCAGCTCCAGGACCTCGTCGAGCGAGGGCCGGACATCGCGATCCCGCGGTACGCCGGGGGTGTCGGGCATCTCGTCCCACGGGAGATCGAGCGGGTCCCATGGACTCGGATCACCGAGGACCGCACGCCGTACCCAGGAATCCGTGGCAAACGCGAGGTGCCGCAACGTCTCGATGAAGGACCACTCGTCGTCGGCATGCTCATGCAACAAGTCCGCCGGCAATCGACGCGCCCGGTCGACCGTCCCTGTCCACAGGCGCTCGACCACATCCCAGCCCTCGCGGAACCCGGGTACGTCGGTCGGCCGCATCTTCACGCGATCGGGATACCGCCTGTCCAGTTCGGCGTCCACGAACGGCGCGACCTCCACCCCGTTGATCACGAGATCCTCGATGTCCCCGTCGATCCGCACCCGCCCCAGTTCGACGCCGCGCAGGACGGATCCGCTCAAAGCCACTCCGCGGAAGTCGGCGTTCCGCAGGTCGACATCACGAAACCGCGCTCCGCGGAGGTCGGTGTGGTCGAACACCTTGTCACCCATACCGGCAACGCTAGACCTCGATCCGGACGAACTCCTTCCGGAAACTCGCCGGGGTCTTCCACCGTCGCGTTGTGCAGAGTCGTGTACGACGGTTAGCCCGGTGAGCGCGTCTCTGCCGACGTGCAGGCGGTCATAGGGACTTGATGCGCGAACTGCTGACCGTGTTTGCCAACGCGCTGATGGGCCGACTCGGTGTGCGGCGCCTCGTAGGGGACGAGCAGCCTCGACCGGGTGAATTCCCGCAACGGCTACCGGCACCGCGAGGCTGCCGAGTCAGCGAAGGCGGCCGGGCGTCACCTGACGACGGACCTACTCCTTCGATGTGATCTCTTTGGGTTCCTCGTCCTCGCTGGATGGGATCACCTGAACGATCTCGCCAGTTGCGGTTCTGAGAAAGAGGAGCTCTGTGGCGTCGTCGACGGCGGGCGGGGAGGCCAATGCGCGGAGCCGCTGCTGTTTCTCCGCTACGGCCTTGTCGCCGTCGTGCCAGCGGCCCTTCAACTGGACTTCCGTGAGCATCGTGGTGATTGCGGCTGCAACGATGTCGGCGTCTTCCAGTTCGTGGACTTGCGAGTCCAAGAACCTGCGCAATGCCGTGTATGGGTTGGTCGGGTCCACCAGCGCTACCGCTGCCGCGTCGGCGACCAGTGCCTTTCGCCTGATTGCGATTGCGCCCCTTGCCAGGTGGAGCTCGCGAAGGAAGTGGTCCAGATCCTTCGTCTTCCCACCGAGCACCTCCTGCATGCGGCGGTAGTCGACCTTGCCGTCGGAGTCCACGAGCTTCTCAGTGACGCCGCGGTATTTCTCAAGGAACTGTTGAGAGCGGTGGAACTCGTCGTACGCGCTCTTCAGTGCGAGCTCCAAGTTCGGGTTGTGACCGTCAAGCATCAGGCTGATCGCACGAGTCAGTTGGGCATCTGCCGAGCGTTGATCCGTGATTCTCTCGATGTAGTGGCGCTCTTCCTGACGCCCGAGGATCGTCTCCACTTTGCGCTGGTGCGCTCGCAGTTCCTTCTGGGCCAACATATCGACCACCATGACCGTGCCGGCGACGGCGAACACCGGCCAACCAGCCGCGATCGCTCCACCGGCGGCGACTGGCTTCAACACTGCCTGCGATGTGATCTTGCCGCCGTTGCGAGCAAACCCTCTGAAGCCCGAAGCGCCGACGGCTTTGACGAGTTCTGCGCCCTTCGGCAGCAGTACCCGATACAGGGTCGGACTGTTGGGGTTGAGCGCGTTCACGATGTCTACCATCGACTTCTGGGCCGCGGCGTTGACGGGCACCGTCCGGTACCTGGTGATCTCCGACTCGCTCACGGGGTAGTACTGGACGGCCATTGGGACCGCGGCCGCTTCGAGCGCTTCCCAGATCGCAGTCGAACTTGAACCAGTGGATCGCAGCACTGCCTCGGAGACCAAGAGCCCGGACGAAGGGAACTCTGCTCGCGGAGCGATGCCCGCTCCGGTGGTTGACATCGCGTCGCTCGTCACGGTGTCACGCCTCGCCGCGAGCCGCCAGAGGAACCAAGCGGCGACGATAGCGGCAAGGGCGGCGACGGCGACAAATATGGCAAGCACCGACCAAGACTAGTTGGTATGACCCGAGCAAGCTGCCTGCTCCAGCGGAGGCGGAGTACTTCTCAGATGGCTGTCCAGCGGGCTCGTAGTACGCCGTCGTGATCGGGCAGGACGCCTTGAAGCAACGGCCTGTACTCCTCCTCGATGAGGGAGATGGCGGCTGCCGCAACCGCGCCATCGGGAAAGTCTTCGGCCTCCGGGTCGGCGAGCGTGACACTCTGAATACCGCCGGCCCGGTCCTCCCAGACGTACTCACAGAGGCTGCCGGCTTTCGCTTGGACGGCTTCCACCTCGGGGGAGAGGTCGGGCCAGACGCTCAGCATCGCACGTGGTGCGAGCTCGATGCCTTCGACCGTTCCTGACGTGAGCCGATGCCATCGAGACATGTTCCGAACCGCAGATTCTCGGAGCAGGATCGTGCCGTGCCGGGTCGCGAGGTCCGCGACCTTCGCCCAGAACGCCGCATCGGCGGGAGGCCCTGGCGCTTCGTCGCTGTCGTCGTACGGCGATCGTTCCAGCCGGACTGGGAACAGACCCAGGGCGGCGGCGGTGGCGAGTGCACGCTCACACGGAATATGACTTCCGATGTACATGTACTGATCGAAGCCGACGTGAACCAGGAACCGCTCCTCGACCTCGAGGCGACACCACGCACCGTTGTCCCGCAGCATGGCCCGGACGAGCTCGACGGCGACACTGACCGGCACGACGGCTCCGTCGTAGTAGTCACTCAGGTCCGGTGCGAGCTGCCCGGCCAGTCCAAGCCCGCCGATTGGTGCCTCGAGCCCGAAGTGCACAGAGCCGGTGACTGCAGGCTCCCGGATGCTGACCTCGGCAACCCCACTCTCCTCCGCGAACGCCACCACCGCTGCGAGGTACGCGGCCTCCTTCGGCCCGTGATCGCTCATCTCGACCTCAGGACCGATGTATCGGCCGTGCTCGTTCCAATCGATCGGGTCGTACTTCGTCACCTTGTAGACGTAGGGCAGCGGCACGGATTGATGATGTCAGGTTCGCTGCAGAGGTGCCCCTTGGCTGACTGATGTGGAGCTACTCCCGGCTGATCGACACCAGCGTGGGCCAGGTGCCGGGCGTGCAGGAACAGGCGGCGCTGCGGAGAGGTGCGTCCGGAGGGCGTTGAGGCGGGAACCTGGCGAGCGCCTTGGTGGATGCCCAAGGGGAAGTGCTGCTTGACCTTCAGGGCTGGGTCAATGACTATTGAGGCAATGGGTGTTGAGCGGAATTCTTTGGTTGAGCGGGCGCGGGTTTATGCGGCGCTTGGGGATGCTGCGCGGTTGGCGGTTGTGGATGCGTTGGTCGTGGGGGATGCGGCGCCGGGGGAGTTGGGGGCGTTGTTGGGGATGGCTACGAATTTGGTGGCGCATCACTTGAAGGTGTTGGAGGAGGCTGGGCTGGTCGTTCGGGGGCGGTCTGAGGGGGATCAGCGGCGGACGTATGTGCGGTTGGTGCCGGAGCGGTTGGCGTCGGTGGCTAGTCAGTCGTTGGAGGGTGTGCCGCGGGTGGTGTTCGTGTGTACGCAGAACTCGGCGCGGTCGCAGTTGGCGGCGGCGATCTGGGCGCGGCGTAGTCAGGTGCCTGCGGCGTCGGCGGGGACGCGGCCGGCGGAGCGGGTGCATCCGCGGGCGGTGAAGGTGGCTCGGCGGCGTGGGCTCGACCCGACGTCGTGGCGCACCGCGCAAGTGAGTGACGTACTGAAGCGCGATGATCTGGTGATCGCGGTGTGCGATGTCGCGTATGAGCAGCTGCCCGCTGCAGCGCAGCCGCGGGTGCATTGGTCGGTGCCGGATCCGGCGTCGAAGGGCACGGACGCGGCGTTCGAGGCGGCGTACGACGATATCGCCGGCCGGATCGATCGACTGGCGCCGTTGGTTTCACAGGCGTCATGACCGAGGTCGCGGGGCATCACCGGGAGGACTCGTCGATGAATCAGCAAGTCGCGGTGCGTGCGGCGGTGACCCGGCGGAGGGAGCGGTTCCGTGCCGATGGTGAGCAGCCGGTGAGTGTGACGCCGCTGTGGCGGCGGGTGGTTGCCGAGGGCATCGGAACCGGGCTACTCGTCACGATCGTCGTTGGGTCAGGTATCGCGGCGGCCAAGTTGTCGCCGGACGATGTCGGGCTTCAGTTGCTCGAGAACGCATTCGCTACCGCGCTCGGTCTGGCCGTGCTGATCTTGATGATCGGACCCGTGTCGGGCGCGCATTTCAACCCGGTGGTCTCGGTCGCGGACTGGTGGCTCGGCCGCCGGACCGGGAACGGTCTGACCGCTCAGGATCTCGGCGCGTACATCCCAGCGCAGATCATCGGCGCGGTGCTGGGTGCCGTGCTTGCCAATCTGATGTACGGCGAGGCTGCGGTGTCGTGGTCGACGACGGAGCGGACCGCGCCGCATCTGTGGCTGGGTGAGGTTGTCGCGACGGCCGGGTTGGTCGTCCTGATCTTCGCCCTGGCTGCATCAGGTCGCGCGGCGGTGGCGCCTGCGGCGGTTGGTGCGTACATCGGGTCGGCGTACTGGTTCACCTCGTCGACGTCGTTCGCCAACCCGGCGGTCACGATCGGGCGGGCGTTCAGCGACACGTTCGCCGGTATTGCGCCGGGCTCGGTGCCGGGCTTTGTGATCGCTCAGATTGCGGGAGCCGCTGTCGGAGTGGGCGTGCTTGCCCTGCTGTATCCGCAGGCCGGACGCGCCGCGGACGATGTTGTCACTTCTCATGCCGAGACTGGAGCTTCCAAGTGAGCAAGCCAAGTGTTCTGTTCGTCTGTGTCCACAATGCCGGGCGGTCGCAGATGGCCGCGGGGTGGTTGCGGGAGCTGGCGGGGGACTCGGTCGAGGTTCGCTCGGCTGGGTCGGAGCCGAAGGAGCAGATCAATCCGGTCGCTGTCGAGGCGATGCGCGAGGTTGGCGTCGACATCACGGGCGCCGTGCCGCAGCGCCTGGAGACCGAGGCCGTTCGGGAGAGCGATGTCATCGTGACGATGGGCTGCGGGGACGCCTGCCCGATCTTTCCCGGCAAGCGCTACGAGGACTGGGAGCTCACCGATCCCGCCGGTCAGCCGATCGAGGTCGTACGGCGGGTCCGCGACGAGATCCGTGGCCGGATCGAGAAGCTTCTCGGGGAGCTTAAGGCCCTGCCGCGATGAGGTCGCGGACGAGACCCCGGGCGGTGCGGCCGGCGCCGATGAGTGTGGCCGAGGCCGGCCCGGTCCAGTCGCCGTACCCGATCAGATGTAGGCGTGGTTCCTTGATCGCCTGCGTGCCGTCGGTCGGGATCAGGCCGTCCGGCCCGCGCAGGCCGAGACCGGCGAGGTGGCCGAGCGCGGGGCGGAAGCCGGTGCACCAAATGATCGTGGCGAACGATGACTCGGTTCCGTCGGGCCAGCGGACACCGTGGTCGACCAGGCGGGTGAAGGGCCGGCGCGCGTGCAGTACGCCGCGCTCGCGAGCCTCCCGCACACTCTCGACCATCACGATGTCGCCGAGACCGGCGACGCCAGTGGTGTCGGATTCACCGCGCAGGCGGGCTTTGTACCGTTTGGTCGCGATCTCGAACAGCGCGCGCCCGTCGACCTCATCCGGGAGGAACCGTGGCGGACGCAATGTCACCCAGGTCGTCTCGGCCACCAGCGAGACCTCGGCGAGGATTTGAGCGGCTGAGTTTCCGCCGCCGACGATCAGGACCCGTCGACCGCTGAAATCCGACGCACTTCGGTAGTCGGCGGTGTGGAGCTGTCGCCCGGCAAAAGTTCCCGGATAGTGCGGCACGAAGGGCCGGGACCAGGTTCCCGTCGCGGAGATGACGTGCTCAGCCGCCCAATCGCCGCTGTTGGTCTGTACGACGAGTTGATCGATGCCGCGGTTGACGGATCGGACGGTGACGGATCGCCGTACGTCGAGCTGGTAGCGGTCCTCGTACCGGGTGAGGTAGTCGACCACGTGTGATGCCAAGGGGTAGCCGCTGTCGCCGGTCCAAGGCGGCATCATCCAGCCGGGCAGCGATGAGTACTGGGTCGGAGAGAAGGTTCGCAGCGTCGGCCACATGCGGGCCCACGCACCGCCGGGTTCGGCCGCCGCGTCCAGGATCACGAAATCCTTGCCAGGAACCAGGCCGGATCGGCGGAGGTAGAAGCCGGTCGCGAGACCTGCCTGACCACCGCCGATCACCACGGCGCGCCACGTCATGCTCCACCCCGCATCGAATCGGAGACGAGTCAGACCGCTGCGGGAACGGACAAGAGTGTGGAGAGCCAGGTGAGGCGCTCAGGCAGAGGCCAGTAGTAGACCCAGGTGCCGCGGCGCTCGCAGTCGACCAGGCCCGCTTCGCGGAGCACCTTCAGGTGGTGGGAGATCGTCGGACCGCTCACCTCGAAGTGTGCCGTGATGTCGCAGACGCAGACCTCGTCGCCGGCCGAGGCGATGATCGACATCAGCCGCAGCCGGATCGGGTCGGAGAGTGCCTTGAACACCGCCGCGCCCTCCGCAGCCTGCTCCGGACCGAGGGCGGCCTCGGAGATCGGCGTGCAGCACGAGTTGAGGACCGGCAGCTGATTCGACATATATCTATCTTGACTCCTGTCGAATCAAGAGGCAAGCTTCGTGATTAGACAAGCATCTAGACAGAGCAGATGGGCGGCGGAGGATGATCGTGACAGAGCCGGTGGTAGTCATCGGAGCGGGCCCGGTGGGACTGGCCGCGGCGGCCCACCTGGCCGAACGCGGGCTGGAGTTCCTCGTGCTGGAATCCGGACCGGGCGTCGCGGCCGCGATCGACGAGTGGCGGCACGTGAAGCTGTTCAGCCCGTGGCGCTACGACATCGACGACGCCGCGCGCCGGCTGCTGGAGGACAGTGGCTGGATCGCGCCCGACCTGGACGAGCTGCCGACCGGCGGCGACCTGATCGACGAGTATCTGGCGCCGCTGGCGAAGACCCTCGCGGACAGGATCCGGTACGGCGCTCAGGTGGTCGCGGTGACCCGTGTCGGGTACGACCGCATCCGTACGGCGGGCCGCGAATCAGCGCCGTTCTTGCTGCGCCTCGCGGACGGCGAAGAGGTGTTGGCATCGGCCGTGATCGACGCGGCAGGGACCTGGCGCCGCCCGAACGTCCTTGGCGCATCGGGGATCCCGGCCCGTGGCGAGGACGAGACGGCCGATGCGATCTCGCACGCGCTGCCGGATGTGTTCGGGCGCGATCGTGACCGTTTCGTGGGTCGTCGTACGGCGGTCGTCGGCGCTGGTCACTCTGCTGCGACAACGCTGCTCGAGCTCGGTGAATTGGCCGAGCACGAGCCGGGCACCGAGGTGGTCTGGGTCGTTCGGGGATCCGACCAGGCGCGGACGTACGGCGGTGGCGATGGCGACGAACTGCCCGCACGAGGTGCGCTCGGCGCCCGGCTGAAGGCGCTGGTGCAGTCGGGCCGCGTCGAGTTGGTGAGCAGCTTCCGGACCGAGTCGTTGACCCGTACGGCGGATGGCCGGGTGGAACTGGCCGCTGGGGACCAGCGCGTCGTGGTGGACACCGTGGTGAACTCGACCGGGTTCCGGCCCGACCACGACATGGTCGGCGAACTGCGGCTGGATCTGGACCCGATCCTGGGTTCGACGCGGGCGCTGGCGCCGTTGATCGACCCGAACCAGCACTCCTGCGGGACCGTTCCCCCGCACGGCGTCGACGAGTTGGCCCACCCGGAGCCCGGGTACTACGCGGTTGGCGCGAAGTCCTACGGCCGGGCGCCGACGTTCCTGCTCGCGACGGGCTACGAGCAGGCTCGCTCGGTCGTGGCCGCGCTGGCCGGCGACTGGGAGGCCGCGCGCGACGTTCAGCTGAACCTGCCGGAGACCGGCGTGTGCTCGTCGAACCTCGCGTACGGCGACTCCACGGACGAGGCCGCGGGCGGCTGCTGTGGCCCGGCACCGGTGAGCATCGAAGCGCCGGTGAGCCGAGGACTGGCGACCGGCATCAGCGGCGGTCTGCTGACCGTCGTCGAGGCCAAGCCCAGCACCCAAGCCGGCTGCTGCGGCTGATGACAACGACTCCGGGTCCGGCCACTCGTGCAGTGGTCAGACCCGGACGGCTGGTCGGGACGCTCGCCGTCACACAAACGGTCGGGTACGGCGTTCTGTACTACGCCTTCAGCGTGATCCTCGGTCCGATGAGCAACGATCTCGGGATCTCGCACACCACTGCGGCGGGCGCGCTGACTCTCGCGGTTCTGCTGTCCGGGCTGCTGTCGATTCCTGTCGGCCGCTGGCTTGATGCCCGGGGCGGCCACGGGTTGATGACGGTGGGATCCGTGGTCGGCTCGGTGGCGGTGCTGGGCTGGTCGCAGGTCCACAACGCCGTACAGCTCTACCTGGTGTTCGTTCTCATCGGCGTCGCGTCGGCGATGGTGTTGTATGAGCCGGCTTTCGCGGTTGTTGTGGCGGCGACGGAGCCGGCGCGGCGGGCGAAGGCGCTGCTCGGCGTCACGCTCGTCGCCGGATTCGCCAGTTCGATCTTCATCCCGCTCACGGGACAGCTGGTCGACCGGATCGATTGGCGTCGCGCACTCGTCGTACTCGCGGTTCTCCTGGCAGCACTGACCGTTCCTCTGCACGCCCTTGGGCTGCGGCGTACGGCGGCGGCGCGTCATCTCGCACGACGTTCGCGCACGTCGCCGGCCTGGGTGCTGCGTGATCCCGCATTCTGGTTGCTTGCGGCAACCTTCGTCCTGCACGGCGCGGCGCTGGCCGTGATCGCCGTACACCTGGTGCAGTACCTGACCAGTCTCGGTCATCCGGCCGTCGTCGCCGCCACGCTCGCCGGGTTGCTCGGGTTGTTGTCGGTCACGGGCCGGGTGGTTACCACGTTGTCGACCCGTTGGTTGCCGATGGCGACGATCGTCGGATGCATCCTTGTCGGACAAGGCATTGCGATGTCATTGCTGCCTGTCGTCGGACGGCAGTTGCTCGGAGCGATCCCCTGCCTGGTGCTGTTCGGGCTCGGTTTCGGGGTCGCGTCGATCGCCACACCGGCGATCCTGCTCGACCGGTACGGCGCCACCGGATACGGCACGATCGCGGGCACACTGGCCGCCCCGATCCTGATCGCGAAGGCCACCGCACCTCTCGGCGGCGCGCTGCTCGCCGCCGCGGTGGGTTACCGGACACTCGTCCTACTGGTTGCTGCCGCGTGTGTTGTGGCGGGCCTGCTGCTATTCGTCGTACGGCGAATGCCCACCGAGGACCTCAGTCCAGTGTGAGTTGCCCGCGGTGGAAGTCGTAGTGCTGGGTCGGGAAGTGATAGATGTCAGCCAGGGTCATGTAGTCCTTGAAGAACGGATCCCATCGGGTCGGATAGTGCATGCCCCTGGCCAGGTCTGCGTCGGTTTCGGCGTCGAGCCGCCGGTGAAGCTTGTCGATGACGTGGTCGAACATCACGACCATGCGAGCCGGGCTGACCGTGCGGCCGCCGGCGTACGAGCCGAGGAAGTTGACCTCGTCGAACGGCCGGGTTCCTGCATTCAGCAATCGTGCATAAGCGCGACTTGCTCCGCGCGGCAGCCGACCGAAGACACGAACCAGTCCGAGCAGCGCACGGACGATCAAGTAGCCCAGCAGCATGTGAAACAGCAGTTGGCGGTTGTTCCACCGCGTGCCGTTCGAGGCTCTGCGCAGTACGTCGTCGTCCGCCGACTCGACCAGCCGGCGGAAATCGGCGCGAACCCGCTCGAGTTCCTCGTGCATCGACGTCCTGTCCATAGCTCCATGATGTGCTGTGGAACCTGTTTGGTCAGCAGGCTCAGTGCAGTGGTTTCATCGTGATGATGGTTTTGCCGCGGGTGCGTTCTGCGAAGGTGGCGGGGACTGCATCAAGCTCGCGGACAGTTGTGACAAGTGGTGTGAGACTTCCGTCGCGCACGCGAGCAGCCAACTGAGCAATCTGTTCGCGGTCGGGCTCGACAACGAAGAAGATTGACCTGCCGTTGCGCGGGTGGACGGTCGGTGGTTCGGCGACACTGACGAGGGTGCCGCCCGGGCGCACAAGCGCGGTGGAGCGGTCGCGGATCTCGCCACCGATCACGTCGAACACCACGTCGACCTCACCGGCGTCCTCGAGGCGATCACTGTCCAGGTCGAGGAAGTCCTGGGCGCCAAGGGAGCTGGCCAGGTCCCGGTCGGCAGCCCGGCCGGTGCCGATGATGTGTGCTCCGGCCTCGCGGGCCAGTTGTACGGCGACGGACCCGACGGAACCGCCGACGCCGTGGATGAGGACGGATTGACCTGCCTGCAGGTGAGCGTGGTCGAACAGCGCTTGCCAGGCCGTCAGACCGGGCATCGGGAGAGCGGCCGCGGTGACGTGGTCGATGTCGGCGGGGAGCGGAGCCAGGTTGCGGGCCTCCACGGCCGTGTACTCGGCGAGCGAGCCGTTGCGGGCCCAGTCGGTCAGCCCGAAGACCCGTTGGCCGACCGTGAGCCCCGTCGTACCGAAGCCGAGCTCGACGACCACACCTGACACCTCGTGGCCGATGACACTTGGCGTACGGTCGCGGCCGGCGCGGTCGGTCCAGGTCGCGGGCCAGTCCGGCTCGGTTCGGATGAAGCCGGCGGCGTGCACCTCCACGATGACGTCGTTCTCGGCGGCGTGGGGGTAGGGCAGCTCGGTCAGGGACAGCCCGTAACCATCGGCCTCGCGGTCCCGGACACTGATGGCGCGCATTGAAGATCCTTCGCACTGGTCGTAGTGATGGTTCTCCTCCGACCGTAGGCAGCCGCGGCCCGCGATCGCTGGGCCATTCCGAGGCGGTTTCGATGGGCCACCTGCGCAGCCCGGCAGGTCACCGAGGCGGATGGCGCGCGTGGGTGGGCTTGCGCCGTCGGCTTGCTACGGTCGGCTGGTGCTTGTACGCCGTCGGTCTGTGCTTCTAGGCATGGCCTCCGTACCCCTGCTTGCGGCATGTGGGGAGACCGCCGACAAGACCGCGCCGAAGTTGCTGCTTGAGAAGGTCTGGCAGGAGCGCCTGGTGACGCCGTCGCCGGCTCTGCCGGGGCGGGTGCGGTTGGTGGGTGACGCCGTGGTGATGGTTGACGGCACGGGCACGGAGAACGCTCGGGCCTGCTGCTTCAGCGCGGCGGACGGTGCGCAGAAGTGGATGATCGACGGCAAGGCGCCGATGTCGGTGCCGGACCTGGGGACCGTCTGGCTCTGTGCCGTCGGCCCGGGATTTCTGGGGAACTCGCCGACACTGGTGCAGCGGCCGACGGTCCGGCCTGCCGGCGACGTCCTGCCGGTCTCCGTTGCGTCCGCGCCCAGGGGTACGGCGACGAGTGGGGTCGTCGGCGTCGACGTCCGAACAGGCGATCCGGTCTGGGGATTTCGGGCCGTGGCGACGCCGTCCAACGAGCGCACGATGGTCACCGCGGTGGCCGAGTCCGTCGTACTCGCGACCGTCAGTGCACCCTTCGGTCCTGGCTGGCCGAGCAATGCCCAGTCGGCGACCACGATCGCGCTCGACGCCAAGACCGGCGCCGAGCTGTGGCGTGACGCGGACGTCGTCGGAGTGTCGGGTGATGGGAACGCGGTCGTCGTCGCGGAGCGGGCGACGGGGTTCTGGCAGATGGAGGTCCGGGACGCGCGGACCGGAAAGGCTCGCTGGACCGGCACGCATCAGTCGCGCGGACCGCACGAACACAAGGGAACGGCCGCAGACCACACCGTGCTGCAACACGCGGACCGCACGGATGTCGACGTGATCCGGTTGTCCGGCGGCAAGCCACTCGTTTTCGATACCGACAGCGTGCCGGCCGTGGTGGCGAGCGATCCACCGTTGCTTGTGTGGGACAACGGGCCCGCTTGGTGGGCGAAGGGCCCCAACGGTTTCGTCACCCAGGCATTGCCCGAAGGCTCGCCCACCAAGGGGAAGCATCGGCCCAAGGGCCTGGAGTTCACCGCGGCGTACGGCGTCGGACCGTACATCTGGGGCCTGTACCAAGACACGCAGGAAAGCCAGGCGAACGACCGTCTCGTGGGCACGATCGCGGTGGACCGCACCGGCGCACCCTGCTCGCCGAACCTGCAAGGCGTGACCCTCGCCGACGTCACCGAGAAGTGGCTGGTCGTCGGCCGAGCGGGGTACGTCGAGGTCCACCGGATCACGCCTGCTTGAGAGGGCGGCGGTGGGATTAGTTGCTCTCAGCAAGCGGATCTCGGCGGGCGGTTCCGCGGCTCAGGGCCAGGTGCCCGCCGAGGAAGCCCGCCCCTGCGATGACCAGGTTCCCGGCCAGGGCGAGCTTTGTGCCGGCCCGGTGCCTGCCGCGCAGACGTGCGACGACCGAGCCGGCGAAGAGGACGATCGCGGTGTCGGCGCCGAGCGCGTGGACCGCGCCGATCCGGCGTTCGGCGCCGGACAGATCGGACCAGTCGGCCGCTCCTGCGATGGCCGTCGGCACGGACGCCAGCACCCCGAACGCGGCGAGCAGCCCCGCTCCGCGACGCGACTGGGATCCACCGGCGAGGTCGAGCAGGGTCGTGCCGAGCCAGCAGCCGGTCGTCACGTCGGTGAGCGAGGGATGCATCGAATGACCGAGTACGTCGGTGTGCAGCGGACTGCGTCGTGCCCAGTCGATCAGCGGCGCATAAGCCAGCTCCTGAGCGCGGGCCACGCGCTCAGAGAACGAGCTTTCACCGACCACGCGAACCGCGCGCTGCGGCAACGGTCTCGACGCCATGCTCTGAAGATACGCTCACGCCGCTGCGCCGCCCAGTTGGCTGACCCGAGATTCCGGTTTGATGGGGGTGGCGCGGCATGCTGACGGGTGACTACCTTCTGTAGCGGAAGGTGGGCGGTGGGTACGGAACCGCCTGGTGGGTCTTTGCGTCGGAGTGGTTCCGTGTGAGTCAGCGCAGGTGGAGGTGGGGCGGCGGTGTTGTTCCGGGTGCTGGGGCCGGTGGAGATCGACGGCACCGATGCGGTCAGCTATATCCGCGCCGACAAGCCCCGCGCGCTGCTCGCGCTGCTGTTGGTGAAGGCGAACACATGGGTCGCCGTGGGCGAGATCATCGACACGGTGTGGGCCGGTAAGACCCCTCCGGTGTCCGCAGAGCGCAACATCGGCACGTACATCTGGCAGCTCCGCCGGACGCTCCCACCGCTCGGTGCGGACGGCCAGCGGATCGAGAGCCGCTCCAAGGCGTACCGGATCCGGGTGGAGTCCGGTGAGCTGGACTCTGACCGGCTGCAGGCGCTGCTGGCCGCAGGGGATGAGGCTCTGACCGCGGGAGACGCCGCGACGGCGCTCAAGCACCTGGAGGCGGCGCAATCGCTCTGGCGAGGTACGCCGTACGAGGGACTCGTCACTGACGGGCACCAGCCGGAGGTGGTGCGGCTTGCCGAGCTGCACTGGTCGGTCCGGGAGCGCTTGGCGGATGCCTTGATCGGTACGGCGCGATTCGCCGACGCGATTGCGCTGTGCAAGAGCCTGACGACCGAGGACCCGTTGCGGGAGACGAACTGGGTGCGGCTGCTCGTCGCGTACCGAGACGCGGGACGCCGAGCCGACGCGCTCGCGACGTACCAGAAGGCCCGGACCGCGCTCGTGGACGAGCTGGGCACCGAGCCGGGGCCGGAGCTCCGTTCGCTGCAGCAGCAGTTGCTGGCCGACGTACCGGAGGAGCCGAAACCTGAGGCGGTCAAGTCCGAGGCGCCCGGACCTGATGCGTACGTGCGGACCGTGCTGGATGCTGCCGCTGCCCTCAACGGGGAGCATGCGGCTGCCGCCCACCACTGGTTCGTCACGCGGCACGTCGAGTTCACCACGGCCATCAGCCAGCTGCTGGCGGCGAACGAGGTGTCCAACGCGTGGCTGCTGACCACTGCGGTACACCAGTTCATCGAGACCGGGGGTGACGTGCCGGGCTGGGCTCCGCTGGTTGCTGAGGTCGCTGCCGCCACCAGCGCCGCCAAGGATTGGTACGGCGAGCTCATGACCCGAAACATCCTCGGGATCGCGCAGACGCGGTCCGGTCGGGTCCACGACGCACGTGCTGAGTTCACTGCCGCGCTGGCGATCGCCTCGGTGCACGGTGACCGGGATGCCGAAGGCACTGTGCTGGTCAACCTGGCACTGGCTGAGGCGAGCGCCGGCGCGCGTCAGCAGGCAGCGGAGTACCTCCGACGTGCGCTGCGCCTGCTGCCGGAGTCGCCGACCGCGGGCGAGGCCCGGGCCGCTCTCGCCGAACTGGGCGAACCGGAGGACCCGGCACGGGCAACGGTCGCCTCGTGAGAGGCGCTGACGACCGCTTCCGGCCGACTCGTGGCCGGATGTATCGCCGCTGTACCGCAGCTGGACAGATGAGAGGCACCTTCTACCCATGACCCGCATTGCTCGCGCGATTCGTCGGCCCGTTGCGTGGTGGACGGTCGCGGCCCTGATCCTCGGGACGTTCGTCGGCCTGTCCGCGCTGGGGCGCGGAGCCCCTGCGGTCGCCTTCCAGCAGGCCGGCCACTGGGTCTACAACGCGACGGTCGGCGCGGTCTTCCGGGTCGACGGCGGCGGCAAGAGCGTCGACGCCGAGGTCCGCGGTGTCCAGACCGAGGCCGGCAGCCAGGTCGTCCAGGGCAGCACCAACGGGTACGTCGTCCGCGCGGACGGCGTGATCGTCTTCGGCAAGTCCGACCTGACCGTGAAGAGCACGGTCCGGATCGGGATCCCGGAGGAACCGATCGGTATCGAGGCGCAGGGCGGGCCGTACCTGGTCTACCGGCAGCACGGTCAGATCGTCCGGCTCGGTGACCAGCAGCAGACGGTCACCGTGGGCAGTGTGGTGTCCAGCGCGATCGCTACCGCCGATGGTGCGTTGTGGCTGCGCAACGCCGAGCAGTTCTGCCAGCTGGCGCCTGGCTCGACCACGCTGGCCTGTCAGCTGCCTTCTCAAGCGGGTGATGCCGGTGCGCTGCTGAGCGTGGCCGGCAAGCCTGCGTTCGCCAACCTGTCCAAGCGCACCCTGACCCCGCTGACCGGTGACACCGCAGGCCGCGCGATGCCGATGGACATCAGCGGTTCACTGCCGACCACCTCTGTCGTGGCTCAGGCGGACGTCAACGGACGCATCCCGATCCTGGCTGGTCAGCGCCTGCTGCTCGTCGACGCTGCCGGCGCCAAGAAGGCCGAGAGCATCGACCTGCCCCCGGGACGGTACGACGCTGTTGCCGCGACCGGCGCCGCTGTCGCCGTGCTGGACACCGACAAGCGGGTCGTGCGGACGTTCGCACCGGACGGCAAGCCGCTGCACACGCATGAGCTCAGTAAGAAGAAGGGCGACCGTAAGAGCGGTCCGCGGGTGACGGCCGGGCAGGACGGCCGTATCTACATCGACGACGAGACCGGTGAGGTCGTGACCGTGGTCGACGGCGACGGGACCGTCAGCGAGGTGGACGTCGACGGCGGCAACAAGCCGGTGTCGCCCTCGGCCACCCAGAAGCCGACCGCGAGCCCGAGCACTCCGACTCCCAGCAGTACGCCGACGTCGACCCCGACCTCCACTCCGCCGACCCACAAGCCGATCCTGCCCCCGATCCACGTGACCGTCGGCCCGGAGAAGCCACGCCGTACCGAGACCGTCGAGCCGAGGACGACCGAGCGCAAGCCCGGGAAGACCGAGACGACCAGGCCCACCACACCGCCCACACCGCCCACACCGCCGCCGACCAAGCCGACGGCGAAACCGACCAGCAAGCCGACGTCGAAGCCGACCTCACCGCCGCCGGCCGCGCCGGGGGCACCCGGATCGGTGTCTGCCAAGGCAGGTGACGGCAAGGCGACCGTCAGCTGGGCGGCGGCGCGAGCGAACGGGGCTGCGATCACCGGGTACAAAGTGAGCTTCCGGGTTGCGCCAGGGACCTTCGTGGTCGGTCTGCCGGAGTCAGGGGCGGTCACCGTCAGCGGCAGTACCCGCAGCCACAGCTTCGGCCAGCTGCTGAACGGCGGCGGCTACATCTTCACCGTGGCCGCGACCAACCGGGTCGGCACCGGACCGTCCGTGGACTCGAAGGTGACCTCGATCAACGGGAGTGCCGAGCCGCCGAGTGCACCGACCAAGGTCAGTGCAGCTACCAAGGCGGACGGCTCGGTCACCGTGTCCTGGACTTCGCCGAGCTCCTCCGACTACACGATGTCCGGGTACACAGTGCTCGGCTCGGACGGGTCGCAGACGAAGGCGCAGGTCTACCAGAGCTCGATTTCGCTGAAGCCGGCGCTGGGCAAGGGCGTGAGCTACCGGGTGACGGCCACGAACAGTGCCGGCACCTCACCGCGCTCCGCGGCGACCCGCACCGTCTACCCGTACTCCCCGGCCGCAGCGCCGAAGGTGACCGCCACTCCGGGCAAGGGCTCGGTGTCGCTCACCTGGACCGCGCCGAACCTCAACGGCGGCCAACTGGTGCACTACGTCGTCTCTGCCGCCGGCCAGGCGGACCGGACAGTGACAACGACCAGCACTCGCTACACCGGTCTGTCCGCTCTGCAGTTGACCTTCACGGTCAAGGCGATCACGCGGGAGCGCAACAACAGCAGCAGTCCGACCGCAACCGGTGCAGCCGGATCCACCACGGCTGCTCCGGCATCCGCGGCCCCGGCCTTGCCGCCGGTGAGTACGTCGGCCGCACGAGTACGACGTACCTCGCGTCGACGGAAGGATGCGCAGTGGTGATGCGGGAGGCGGGGCACGGTATGGAGCCGCAGCAGGCGTACGAGCTGATCTCCGCGAACATCCAGCGGGTGATCCGCGGCAAGCCGCAGGTGGTCCGGCTGGCGATCGCGACGCTGTTCGCCGGCGGGCACCTGCTGATCGAGGACCTGCCCGGGCTGGGGAAGACCAGCCTCGCCCGCAGCCTGGCGCGCAGCATCGGCGGTCGCTGGAGCCGCATCCAGTTCACTCCGGACCTGCTGCCCGGCGACATCACCGGCGTCGTCGTGTACGACCAGGGGCAGGGCAAGTTCGTGTTCCATCCCGGTGGCGTGTTCGCGAACGTCGTACTTGCCGACGAGGTCAACCGCGGTACGCCGAAGACGCAGTCCGCCCTGCTCGAGGTGATGGCCGAGCGACAGGTCACTGTCGACGCCGACACCCGCCGCGTACCGGACCCGTTCATGGTGCTGGCCACGCAGAACCCGATCGAGATGGAAGGCACGTACCAGCTCCCGGAGGCGCAGCTCGACCGCTTCCTGCTGCGGATCGAGATCGGCTACCCGGATCTGGACGCCGAGGTCGAGGTCGTCGCGCTGGACGGCGCGGGGCCGACACCGGACGACCTGGAGCCGGTGATCGACCCGGACACGCTGCGCGGGGTCATCGCCGCGGTCCGGTCGGTGTATGTCGACGAGGCTGTGATGGCCTACGCGGTACGTCTCGCCGCGGCGACCCGGCTGCACAGCGCGGTCCGGTACGGCGCCAGCCCGCGGGGCAGCATCGCCCTGATCCGTGCGGCGCGTGCGATCGCCGCGACCGACGGGCGATCGTTCGTGACACCGGACGACGTGAAGAGCATCGCGCATCCGGTGCTGGCACACCGCTTGGTGCTGACCGCGGACGCCGCGCTGGCCCGTCGTACGGCGGAGAGCATTGTGGACGACGTACTCGAAGACACTCCGGCCCCTGGCAATCCGGTACGCCGCGACCTCAAGCGGGCTCTTGGCGTCGTGTCATGAGGACCAGGCTCACGCCACGAGCCTGTGGAGTCTTGGTCGGCTCGATCGCCTTGCTGTTGGCGGGTCAGCTGCTCGGCTACCCGATGCTGCGAGTGCTGGCCGGAGCTGGTCTTGCTGCCGTGCTCATCAGCGCGTTGACCGTCGTACGTCGTCCGAAGGTGACTGTGGAGCGGGTGCTGTACCCGGACCGCGTCGAGTGCGGTCAGCCTGCGTTGGCGCGGCTGATGGTGCGCAACGAGTCCACGCGGCGACAGCCGGCGTTCGTTGCCGCGGACACCGCTGGTGCGCACCAGTCCGAGGTTGCTGTCACGGCACTCGCGCCGAGCGGTGTTGCGACGTACCACTACGAGCTGCCAACCGCTCGTCGCGGGCCACTGCCGGTTGGGCCGTTGCTGCTGCGCCGCTCCGACCCGTTCGGCCTCGTGTCCTGTCAGGTCTCGATCGGTAGCGCAGCCACGCTCCTCGTCCACCCGAAGCGGTACGCCGCTCGTACGGCGACTGGCATCCGGCAACGGCACCACTTCGAAGGGCCGGTGTCCGCCGGCCCGCTGCGCGGCTCGATCGACCTGCGCCGGCTGCGCGAGTACGTGCCCGGTGACGAGGTCCGCCACGTGCACTGGAAGGCATCCGCGCGAGCAGGTCGGCTGATGGTCCGCGAGTACGTCGACCCGGACCAGCCGCGACTGCAGGTGTTGCTGGATACACGCACGACCGCCTTGACCGCGGACCAGTTCGACACTGCTGTTTCTGTCGCGGCGTCGATCCTGGTGGTTGCCGCACAGTCCGGTCAGCGGCTGCGGCTCACCACACCCTGCGGCACGGACCACGACGTACAGTCCGTGAGCGATCTGCTCGACGAGCTCGCCCGGGTCGAGCAGTCGACTACTACCACCAACCTGCTCGAGTCACTGCCCGTTGCCCGCGACGGTGGTGCACTGGTCGTGCTGACCGGGGACACTGCGGGCCTGACCGAGGTGCCGAACCTCAGGTCGAGCTACCGCCCGGTGGTGTGCATCGACCTGACTCATGACGAGCCGGCGCTGCACACCGGCGCGGGCGTTCACATCATCCACGCCGCCGCGGCACAGAACGCAGTCGACGCCTGGAACGCCGTACCCGCATGACACGACTACCGATCCTCGGAGTGCTTGCTGCTGGTGTGGTGGCGGGACTGCTGTTCTCACCGCTGTTCGGTACGTCGGCTGTGCTCTGGCCGATGCTGGCGGTCGCCGTAGTTGCTTACCTGGTTGAGGAAGCGATCCTGCGCCGGCCACAGCTTGCTCGCTGGCGGGTGCCGCTGATGCTGATCGGCGGAGTCGTAGCGCTGCTGGCTGTCATCCCTGGTGCTGCCGGTCGGCCGGTGTCTCTGTGGGATGCGGTGACGTCGGGCTGGCGCCGTACGCTCGAGTCGACCTGGCCGGCCACTCCGTCGCCGGATCTGGTCGCGTTTGTGCCCGTGCTCGTTCTGCTCGCCTGTCTGGTGGGTGCGCGCGTGTTGCAGCGGTCTCGCCTGTTGGCGTTGCTGCCTGCGGTTGTGGTGGCCGGTCTGTCGCAGGCGTACGTCACAGTGACCGGACTGGACGCAGTACTCGTCGGACTGGCACTCGCTGGGTGTTTTGCGTTGGTGTTGTTGCAGTGGCCGGGTGAGCGTGCCGCCTGGGTCCGTCTGGTCGCAGCACTCGCTGCTATGGCGGTTGGCGCCGGCACGCTCGGACTGGCGTTGCCGACGTCCACTGCGGTCCACCTGGCGAAGCCAAGCCCGCCTGACTCGCCCACTGTGCTCAGCAACCCGCTCACCGAGATCGCCGCGCGGCTGCACTCGCCGGACACCGTGGTGTTCACTGCCCGAGCTGACGGTCCAGTAGACCGCTGGCCGGTGATTGCCCTGGACAGCTTCGACGGCGTCACTTGGACGGCCGCACCGAAGTTCCAGCGCCTCGGACGCGAACTGCCACTCGACTCCCGAGTGACGGTGCCGGTACGACGGCAGTCGGCGGATGTCGCACTGGCGGACTGGTCATTGCCGTGGCTGCCCAGCCAGACGCGGACGCTGTCCGTAGTGGATGACTGGCCGCTGTTGGTCGACCCGGCGTCCGGTGCGTTGCTGGCCGAGCAGAAGCGACCGTCGCAGTACCGGGTCAGCTGGGCAGAACCAACGGTCGACTCGGATCAGCTGGCCTCGTCCGGCGTTGACTCGGACCCGGGCAGCAACGCGGACCTCGGCGAGGTGCCAGGGGGCATCGACGAGCTGGCGCGCGGCATCGCCGGTGATGTGCGGCCGTCGTTCCAGCTGGCGCTGGTCCTCGAGAAGTACCTGCGAACGAACTACAAGCTGGCCACTGGCGAGAACCTCCCGACCGGCCACGGGTACCCGCAGCTCAACCACTTCCTCCTGCGTAGCAAGCGCGGTACGTCGGAGCAGTTCGCCGCGGCGTACGTCGTACTGGCGCGACTGCTCGGGTTGCCGGCGCGGCTTGTCGTCGGGTTCAAGCAGCCGGACACACCGAGCCCGGACGGCACGTACGTGATCCGCAACCGCGACGTACTCGCCTGGCCCGAGGTCGCGGTCACAGGTGTGGGCTGGGTGCCGCTCGACCCGACCGGGACCGCTACGTCCAAGGCGGGTGGTGGGCTGGCAGGCGCGGCGGAGACGGTGCGGAAGCAGCTGCCGTCCAAGAAGGAGATCGAGCGCGAGCATCAGTCCGAGCCGCCGCTGCCGATGCCCGAGGAGCCGAAGACGGAGCATCACTGGCCGGGCTGGTTCGCGTTGGTCGTGGTCGTCGCTGCGCTCGGAGGCCTGGCCCTCCTGTGGATCATCGGTGTGCCACTGGCCAAGGCAGTACGTCGACGGCGGCGCAGGCGGCACGGGACGCTCGGAGCCTGGGCCGAGGCGCGTGACCTACTGCGGGATCACGGCATGCGGGTCACGCCGGCTGCCACGGCACGGGACCTGGCACGTGACTCGGAAGGATCTGTGGAGCAGGCGATGACGTTGCTGGCCGGGTGCCTGGACCGGGCCTTGTGGTCGGGGCAGGACTCCGACCCGGACCGGGAGTTCGCGTGGTCCGCCGTACGCAAGGCTCAGCGTGGGCTGGCCGAAGGGCGGTGGTCGGAGCGGATCCGTACGACGTTCAGCGCGCGCAGCCTGATCGGGTGATCAGCGCTCGCACTGGGCGTCGCGGACCGGTCGCGGGTCGGTCTCCATCTTGTTGATGCCGTCGGTGGCCTGTACGGCGAAGCAGTACTGGATACCGGGGACGACATTGACGCGGTACTTGGTGTGCTTGTAGACGAGCTTGACGTCCGCGGGTTGCCCGACCTGTGCGATGACGACCGCGTAGTTCACGTCGGACGGTCCGCTCCAGCTGAGGTCTACGTAGGTGCTGTGGTCTGCTGGTGGGTTCAGTTTGACTGCCAGTGCTGGTGTGGAGGCTGTTGTTGGGGTGGGGGCGCTGAGCGGGGGTGTGGCGGTTTGGCCTTTGCGGTTGACCAGGGCGAACGTGGTGATGACAGCGGCCGCGACGACAACGCTTGCTGCCGCAAGCAACCAGTTACGCCGCTTGGGCCCGGCAGCAGCAGGAGACGAGGCGCTACCCGCCGGCGACTGGCCGGAGGGTGGTTGGCCGGGGGGTGGCGTGGCTGTGGGTGGATGGCCCGCGGCTGACGGACCCGGTGCTCCAGCGTGCGGTGGGAGAGCCGACTGCGTTGGCGGAGCGGGAGTTGGCTGTTGGGGAGCGGGTGGCGCTGCTGGGGTGGTCTGTTGCTGCGGGGCGGGCTTGTGCTGTGGGTCGGGCGTGGGCCACGAGCGGAGGGTGGCTCGGGACATCACCGCGGGTCGCGGTAGGGGTGGTTTGGCGGGAGCTGTCTGCTTGGGGGCGGCGGCGACGGGGCGCACGGGAGGGATCGGTGGGGTCGTCGGGGTTCCCAACGCTGCGAGAGCGGCGGCGACGACCTCCGCGGACACGGGCCGTTTGGCCGGGTCCTTCTCCAGCAGTCGCGCGATGACTTCCGCGAACTCGTCCGGCAGTACGTCGAGACGCGCCGGTGGCTCGTTCAGCACGCGAAGGATGTGTTCGCCGGCTGTCTCACCCATCCGCGCAGCCAACGGCGGCTTCCCGCTGATCGCGGCGTGCAGCACAGCGCCCAGCGCGTACAGGTCGGACGACGCAGTCAGCGTCCCGTCCCGCAACGTCTCCGGGGCGACGTACAGCTGACTCGGTGAGTTCAACGCGGCGTGCCCAGTGTGCTGTCCCAGCCCGAGAGTGAGCGCAGACAGCTGAGGCCGCCCATCCGAGAGCAGAACCACCGCGCCCGGTGTGAGGCCGCCGTGAATCAGCCCAGCACCGTGCAGAGCAGCTAGACCTTCCGCGAGCTGCCGACCAAGCACTGCCAGATCAGCAGGTGAGTGCAGCTGACTACGCACCTGCTCCGCGAGCGTCCCGGCGTCGGCAGTGCTGATCAGGTACGGGAAGCCGTCAGCGACGCCGGACTCCAGCACCGACGCGACATGCGAATGGTTGACTCCCTGCAGCGCCTTCGCCTGCTTGTTGAACATCGCCGCGGTGCTCGCATCGACGTGGACCGGGTAAACCAGCGCGCTGGCCGCAGTCCCTTGCCACAGGCACCGGTACACCTTCGGGATCCCAGAACGGACCAGGACCACGTCTGTGCACCCCGGGAGCGCCGGAGCGGAGTCAGGTCCTGCTTTGTCGGTCACGTGTCTATCTTCCCGTGTGAACAGGTCGTTCGCCGCCAGCCCGGCGCCTGCGGCCACACACTGGCCACATGCTGCAAGGGCGCCCACCGCGCACTCGCCGGGTGCCACCGTAAGCGGCATGACCACGCTGACGTTCCCGATCGGCCACTGCCTCGGGACGGTCCACGCCGCGGGCAGTCATGTCCAGCAGGTGCGGCTCGGCGGAGAGATCGTCGACCTGGCTGACGAGGAGTTCGCGGTCTGGGCGCTGGCGCACGCTCTGACCGGCGGCCGCGGCCCGCTGATCGACAGCTTGCTGGCCAGGAACCTGCTGGTCGAGGTCGATGTGAACAATCCAGCCGGCTTCGCCGAACGGCACCGGCTGCTGCCACTGAACCTCGGCCTCGGGAACACACCGGAACTCCCGGCGATGTTCAAGTCGGGCACCACCGACCTCGAACTCGCTGGAATGACCCGAACGCTCTACGACCTGTGGCTGTGGGGGCATCTGTCTCCCAATCTGCTGATCGCGTGCAAGGAACACAACGCCGACCTCACTGCCGTGGTGACCGCACTCCACGCGTTGCTCGCACCGAGCGCAGCATGCCTGGACCTCGCCGTACAGGAGTACTGATGACCGCTGTCTTTCCGGTCGGCCACCGCGCCGGTCCGCACGTCGTCCGTGTCGGCCGTACTGCGGAACACCTGAGTGAGTCCGAGTTCGGCGTCTGGACCCTGGCGCACCGGTCGTCCACCGCGACCGAGCTGGTGACTGAGTGTCTGGAAGCCGAGATCGACGACGCGGAACACCACTTCGACAAGTTGCTGGATCGAGGCGTGCTGACGCGGGCCGATGAGCCCATCCAGTTCGCGCAGCGGCACCGGCTGCTGCCGTTGTTCGTCGGGCTCGGCAATCGTCCTGACGACCTGGAGCGGTTCGCGATCGGCGTACCAGGGCTGGAGCCACTGGCCACGGTGAGTACGGCGACCTACGAGCTGTGGCAGTGGGGGTGGGTCGCGCCGTCGCTGTGGGCGCACTGCGAAGTACTCGCGACGATCCGCGAGCAGACCGCGGGCGAACCGGGCACACCGGGTGCCCAGCTCGACCTGGTACTCGACGGGTTGTCCGCGCTGTTGTCGAAGTTCGTTGCTGTCCTCGAACCGGTCTCATGACACCGCTGCGGCTACGTCGGCCAGCTGCAGCGTGCGCAGTTCGCTCACGTCCGGGATGCCGTCCGACCGCCGCAGGCGCTGCGACTGTGCCTTCCGGACCCGGTCGAACAACCGCCGGGCGTCGCGGGCGTTGCCGAAGTTCGCAGTCTGCGAGACCCGCGCGAAGTGCTGCTCCAGGATCGGTGCGGCCGCGGCGTCCAGGTCGTACTCACTCGCGGCGACCATCCGCTGCACGATCAGGGTGAGCTCGTCCGGGGAGTAGTTCTCGAAGTCGATGGTCTTCGAGAACCGTGACGCCAGGCCGGGGTTGGCGTCCAGGAACCGGAGCATCTCGTCGCTGTACCCGGCGACGATCACCGCCGCCTCGTCACGGTGGTCCTCCATCAGCTTCACCAGCGTGTCGATCGCCTCCTGGCCGAAGCTGTCGTTCTCGGCCCCGGCCCGGGACAGCGTGTAGGCCTCGTCGATGAACAGCACGCCACCTGTCGCGTCCTGGAACACCACTGAGGTCTTCTCGGCGGTGTGACCTTGGTACTGGCCGACCAGGTCGCGCCTGACGACCTCGCTGAACTGTCCCTTCGGGAGGATGCCGAGCGCCGCGAGCAGCTTGCCGTAGATGCGAGCCACCGTGGTCTTGCCGGTCCCGGGTGCGCCGGCGAACACCAGGTGGTGGCTCAGACCGCCGACCGGCAGACCGGCCTTCCGGCGCCACTCGTTCACCTGGATCTCGTCGATCAGGCTGCGCACCTCGTCCTTCACACCGGCCAGTCCAACCATGGCGTCCAGTTCTGCGAGCAGCGACTCCACGTCTGCCGCCGCCGGCTGGGCCGTGGTCGCACGTGCCTCCACCTGCACTGCGGAGGTCACTGAGACCCGCTCTGGTTCGGCCAGGTCGAGTGCTGGTTCGGCGGTGTTCTCCCAGCGGCACGAGACGACCTCGCCCTGGCATCGGCGTCCGAAGACCACGGCCGGGCCGGCGGCGTCGCGGACGAGGGTGTGCCGCAGGACCGCGGTGGAGTCGTACGCGATCAGTACGCCCGCTTCCGCCGTACCGGAGACCTCGCAGTTCTCGATGGTCGGCCGGCCGTACTGGTACGCGTAGATGCCGCGGCGACCGCAATCGGTGACCTGGGTGTTCCGCAGTACGACGGTTGCGCCGAGGCGGACGATGACGCCGTCCGCGGACACACCGGACACGTTGGTGTGCTCGATCTGGGCGGTGCAGTCCTCGAGCACCAGTCCGTGTTCGCCGCCGTCGACCTGGCAGTGCGACACGGACACGTCGGCCGGTCCGGTCACGAGGACGACGGGACCGAAGCGGGCCGAGAGCGCGCAGCGCTCGGCGAGCAGGGTGCCGCCGCGGAGCTCGACGGCCGGTGCGTCGCCGGCGCGGATGGTCAGGTCGCGGAGTCCGAGGCGTCCACCCGCGGTTCGCAGTACGGGCGTCTGCGCGGACGTGGCGTCGATGACCACGTCCCCTGCGTCGGCGGTCAGCGTCAGCGACCGGTCCGCAAGGTCGATGACCTCCCGATAGACGCCGGGGGCGATCGAGACGACGGCGTCCTCGGGAGCGTCGAGTACGGCGGCTCCGATGCTCGGGTAGGCACCTGGACGGTCCGGCGCCACCATGAGGGTGCGGCTCATCGCGTCCCCACCCAGCCGCGCTCGGCCGCTTTCAGCCCGGCCTGGAATCTGCTCTGCGCTCCGAGCCGGGCCATCATCTCGGACACCATTCGGCGTACGGTCCGGACCGACACACCCAGTTGCGCGGCAGCGGAGGCGTCGGTGCCGCCGTCGCCGAGGAGGGAGAGCACTTCGCGTTCGCGGACGGTCAGCCCGGACGCGTCGCCGAGTCCGGTTGGCTGGCGCAGTGGTGTGGCGGCGTGCCAGATGCGTTCGTACAGCTCGGTCACTGCGCCGACAGCGGACGCCAATCGGAGGATGCTGACCGCGCCGCGACCGGTCCGATCGGCCGGCAGGGCAACGGTCGCCGAGTCGACGATCATCGCGCAGAGCGGGACGGTGGTCGCGGTCCGGACCTGTGCACCGTTGCGGGTCAGTTGCTGCAGTCGGCGGGCCAGCATCGGGTCGGTACGGGCGGCGTCCGGGACGAGGATGCGGTAGCGCACCGGTGGCGCCAGTACGCCGGTGCCGAGCTCGCGGAGGCCGGCGATCGGGTCGGAGAGAGCTGTGGTGGCCGGCGTACTGACCAGCACCTCGCCGGCTGCGGACTTGAGCAGCCCCTCGATGGTGCGCTGTGCGGCTGCCGGGCTCCCGGCCCAGTCCAGGGCGCTGTTGCCGTCGCCGAGCGGTGCCGGGTGCCGGCGGGCGAACTCGCCGGCGATCTCGGCCGCGGCCACCCGGCTGCGTTCCAGGTCGCGAGTGACCCGGGCCAGGTCGGCCTCGCGTTCGGCGAGCAACGCGGTGAGGCTGAGCCTCGGGTTGAGTGGGCGGACCACTTCTCCCGAGCCGGCGCGGGAGAGCAGACCGAGACCGGTCAGGTGCTGGATCACGTCGTGGGTTGCGGCGTCGTCCAGTCCGAGCCGCTCGCCGAGCTCGGCCGGGGTCCACGACGGTCGCTCGAGGACAACCAGATACGTACGCTCGGCGGTCGCGTCGACGCCCAGGTGGGCGAGCCGCAGTCCGGTGGTGCGGATCTGCGGCGCGGACTTGACGGCTCGTGGGTAGCGCGCCGCGCGGAGGTACGAAGCGCCTTCGGTGGGCTCTGAGTGGTACACGGGACACCTCGCTCGATTCGGTCGAGTCAGTGCGACTCGGTGAACACCAGAACCATCGCGACCCCGCGTCCAGCGCGAATCTCGCCGCAGTCCACGCCCGATACACCCGATACATTCCCTGTCCAGCCCAATGATCCAGCCGCCTGTATCAGGCGCGGATCAGGCGCGGATCACGGCAGGGCGGCGATGAACGCGGCCCGCTGCCGGCCGGTCCGGGGGACCGAGACCGGGGCGGGTGGGGCGTCGGCGTGGGCGAGGACCAGGGCGTGGTCGAGGTCGCTCGAGGTGGTGACGGTGACAGCGCCGGCCTGCTGGAGAGCGAGGTGCGCGGGTACGGCGTACATCCGGTAGCGGCCGGGGCCGAGGCCGAGGGCGTCCCACTCCTCGGAGATGTGCTTCGGGGTGAGCGTGTTGAGCAGACTGGTCAGTTCGCCCGGCCCAAGCGGTTCGGCGCGGAGACCGCGTCGCCGGAGGCGTTTGCTGAGCCGACGCACGGTGTTGGCGAGGAGCAGTTCCAGCTCGGTGTCCTGGTGGCGTCCGGCGGACCGCAGCGCGGTGACTGCGATCCAGGCGCGGCCGGGCTGCCGGAGCAGCTTCACACGCAGACCGGTGTGCTCCTCGATCAGCTCGGCCGGCGTCAGGTCTGGGGGTACGTCGCTCTCCAGTACGACGGTCACGCCGTCGGGCCGGATGATCGTGCCCGCCTCCACCTCAGCTATCTCGAGCCGTCCACGGACCCCCTCGACCGCCACGAACCGAGTCCCGCGCACCAGGTAGCCACCGGCCAGTCGAAGCCACTCGTAACACCACAACCCACGCCACCGGCAGGCGGTGGCCACCAGCACCCCGATAGCCACGAGCCCTGCAGCCACATCAGCCACCCACCCCCGCCCAACCAGCCAAGCCACCAGCCCGACCCCGACCTCCCAACAAACCACCTGCCCCAAGCCAACCCGCGCACCACGCACCGGAGCAGGAGCAGGTACGGCAGCCGGTGCCAAGTGCGCGACGGGAGCAGGACCAGATGCGGGGACAGGTGCGGGACGGGACGCGGCTGCTGGTGCAGGCCGAGCAGGCGGAGTTGGCCTGGCAGCCAACTGAGCGGTGCGGGGTGGAGCGACTGTGGTGGTGATGAGGGTGTTTGTGAGGTGGGGTGCCGCGGGGGTGGCGGTGGGGGCGGTGGCTGGGGTGGTAGTCATGCGGCTTCCCGTCCTAGGGGTGTGGGGTGAAGAGTTCGTCGTCCAGCAGCGGACCCGGGGTCTGGCGCCTGGGACGGGGAAGCGTGAAGTCGGGGTCCTCGGTAGGGCGGCCTTGGAGGGTGGGCTGCACGCCGGACTCGCGGAGGTGGTCGTCCTTGGCAGAGCGCTTGCGGGAGCCCGAGCGGACTTCGTTGGAGCCGCCCCCACCGGATGCTCCGGACATCGGCGGAGTGATTGCAGGCATCGACTTGGCAGCAGCCGCGGCCGCCCGCGCGGCACTGCCGGCCAGGCCTGGTTCACTGCCTGGGGCGATCCGTGCCCCGGTCGCCGACGATGCGACCACCGGCGTACTGCGGAGGGAGCTGGTCATCGCGCCGACTGTCCCGGCAAGCACCGCGACCGGAATCCCACCGGGCGACCCGCCAGCCGCGCCGACTGTCGACAGCGGCACTCCGATCGACGGCGGAACCGCCGATGTCGTAGCCCCACCGGCCAGCGTCAGCTGGTCCGGACGGATGACCGCGCCCGGCAGATCCTTGTAGTCCGGCAGCTTGGTCAGCGAGTCGTGCGCGTCGCCGAGGCTCCCCGACTGCGCCAGTCCGGTGACGGTCTGCACCAGGTTCGCGCCCTTCTCGAGCGCACTGAACAACTTGTCCGTTGCGTCCAGCACATCCGTCACCGACGCGGCGGTTACCGGCGACGACGGCATCGCTGCGCCACCACCCGGCCCTTGCCAGCCCTGAGTCGGCTGCGGTACGGCGGTGGGCGCCTGCATGACCATCCCGACCGCCTCCATCATCCCGGCGCCGACCTGCTGCAGACCGACCGCGACCTGTGCCGCGAACGGCCCGATGATCGGTACGCCGCTCAACGCGACCGCGGTGTCGTATCCGCTCTGCAGCGCCGGCATCGCCGCCTGCGCCGCGTTCAGCGCCGTACCGCCCAGCCGGAGCGCCGCCGACATCGCACCGGTGTACGCCGCCCACTCGCCGAGCGACGCGAGACTGCCGACCACCTGTCCGTTGAACGCGACCTGCGACAGCGACCCGATGCTCAGCGGCCACGTGGTGACGACGGCGTTCGCAGCGCCGAGGTCGCCGTGTGTGGCGAGCAACTGCTGGCACGCCGAGCCCCACATGTCGGCGCCCGCGTGCCAAGGTTCGGCGCGCTGCCCGTACAGCATCGTCGCCATCGCGTTCAGTTCCATCCCGAAGTACGCACCCATGATCGCGTCCCGTCAGTCCGTTGCCGTCGGCAACTCGTCGGCGAGCGCCCGGTGCGTGATCGCGTTCGACTGGTCGGTGGACTCGAAGCGGCCGGCGATCGACAGCGCGGCATCGATCAGTGTCGCGATGCCGTTCGTGGCCTGCAGCGTGACCGTGCCGGTGTTCTCCACGCAGAACCGCACGTGTGCCTCGACGGTCGCGCTCTCCGGCATCGGTCCGGCCAGCGGCGGTGTCGCCTGGACCGTGCCGGAGACCGGCGTGACGGTCGCCAGTGGTGCGAGCGCCGCGAACTGGCGTAGCTCGTCGGGCACCACAGTCAGCGTGCCGATGTCCATAGTTCCTCCTGAGGTTGAGGGATTGGTTAAGGGCCGATCGGGTAGGTCGCCGCGTCGGGATCGAGCGCGTGACCAGCGGGCAGTCGGCTGATCAGCTCGGCCGGCAGCCGAACCACAGGTGGTTGGTCGTAACCGAGAACACCCAGTACGTCGTGACTCGCCAGCTGATACCGCCGTCCGAGATCACTCACGAACGACAGCGCCCCGGATCCAGCAGGCTGAGCCGGTGACGCCATCGCCTCCACGACCGCCCCGTACCCGGGCTGTACGACGACCGCGTCCGCCAACGCCAGCCCGCCGATGCCACGTCCTGTTGTGACACCGGCGTCGCCGGCCGAGGGCAATGAGCCGGCCAGGGTGAACCGCGGCCGGAACTCACCATCGGAGAACACCGCGCACACCGAGTCCCCAGAGGACTCCGGCCGTGCGAACGTCGGCCGCGTAGCCGGCAACGCTGAGTCCGTGGTCGCCGTACTCACCCCGCCCGCCACCTGCGCCACCACGGCCGGATCCAACCGCACAGCTTCCGGCACGGACCCCGGGTACGCCTCTCGAGTCACCGGCGCAGTGCGCTGTACGTCGTACTGCAGCGAGCTGATCGCCAGCAGGCGATCCCGTTGCAGCAGGTAGTACTGTCCCTGGCCGGTCGACGTCTGTACGACGTACAGCGTGCCGATCCTGCCCGGTCGAAGCAGACCGGACTGCGTGCCTGCACCCGGCACAGAGATCGGTCCGAGTGGTGCACCGGATGGAACGAGGTCCAGCCACACGGACGGCACCGGCAACCACGCCTCGTTGTTCAGTGCGAGCGCTGCGGCCACAGTCGCCTGCTGCTGGATCAGATGCCGATAGCCGCGCCAGATCAGGTACCGCCGACCATCTGGTCCGACAACAAGCAACGAGTCGACCGCAGCACCGGGCTGCTCGGTTCCCACCAGCAGAACCGACCGCACGATCGCACTGCCTGCCGAGTCGACACCTGGTCTCGCACACAGCGACCACCCACTCCCGAGCAGCCGACTCTTGGCGGGCAAGGAGTCCGGTGCGTCCGGGATCCCCACCCGCTGGCCACGCGGTACTCCGAGCAGCGACTTGGCAGACACCATCAGCGGCGCGCTGTACTTGTTCGCGAGCAGCAACGCCGACACGTAGTTCGCGGCCGGATACAGCACCCCGTCGCGGTACACGTACCGCGTCCCCGTCTCCTTCTCGACGATGACGCGATCACCGGACTTCCACGATGTCTTGCCGCCGGGTGACAGCTGCCCGTACACGCCTGCCCCTGCCAGTGCGAGTACCGCGAGCCCGATGCCGATCAGCATGGCGACGATGCCACGCCGGAACGGCGGGAACTCCGGATCGGTCTCCCGCAGCAGCAATGCATGCGTCAGTCGCTGCTGTACGAACTGGTGCGACTGCAGTTGATCCCGCTTGGAGGCCATCGGTCACCCACCCAGCCCGCGCACGTACGCGTACAGCCCGAGCACCGACAACACGACCGGCACCACGAGCAGGACCAGCACCACTTCAGCCAGCTCGGCGTATCGGGCGAGGTACGCACCTGGCTTGTGCCCCGCGTACCAGAGCCCGAGGAACGCAGCGACCGCCGCGAACCCCAGCAGGCTGTACGGCGTGAGCACGAGCAACCAGCCGAGTCCGAAAAGACCCGCACCGATCAGACTCAACCGGTGCGTCACTACCGGTAGCAACCGTGCCCGCAGCAAGCAGATCCCGGCAACGAGCACCACCAGCACCCGCCCTGGCGTCGAGGTGGACAGCGCCAGCACACACAGGCAGCAGGCGAGTCCGCCGGCCAGTCCGACGAGGATGCCCGTGGAGAGCGCCGCTGACCGCAGTACGGCGGCGTACACCAGGCGTCGGGGTGGCTGGGGTGCGTCGGCCAGCAGATCCGCCGTACTGGTGGGCAGGACGGGTTTCGGCAGTCGACCGATCCGCATCGCGATCGGCGCGGCCATCGGTATCAACGCGACCGCCGCGGCAGCGACAACGGCAGCGGATCGGGTGCCGTCCAGCGCACCACTCAGCCAACCGGCAACGAGTGCGAGGATGGCCGCGGTCACCGGGGCCACGAACACCGCAGTGTGTCGCGCGATCCCGACGTACCCGATCAGCCCGAACAGCAGCACTGCCGCGCCGCCTGCGGTCAGCTGCGGTGCACCAAGCTCCGACAGCCGAAACGATGCGGCAGGCAACAAGGCTCCGCCGGCCAGCGCGAACACCACCGACACCGCTCCGGTGGCAGCAGCCGCCGAGGCATCGCCGACAGCACGGGACAGTACGACGCCAACCGTCATCAGCACGCCTGCGACGACCAGCGCGAAGAGGGCCACGGAGGACCACGGCGGTCCACTGCGCAACTCCAGAGCAAGTGCGGTGAGCAGGGCGGCTGCTCCCGCGACCAGTCCGCACCAGCGGGTCGCTCCTGGCGTCCAGGCGCGGCCGCCGGATCGTGCGTCGGTGGCAATCGCGTCCACGAGGTCGTCGTACTCGAGCTCCGGCCAGTGCTGGTGGGCCGGAGCGAGATGCAGGATCTCGCCGTCGCGCACATCCTGCCCGGCCAGGTCCCGGTGCGTCTCCAGCGCTTCGCCGTCGGGTCGCCGAAGGATCCAACCGCCTTGTAGTGCGCCGAGATCGGCGAGGTCGTCGCCGGCGTGCCGCAGGATGCCGGGCAGCACTTCGGCCACCGTCGACCGCTCCGGCAGGGCCAGGTCGATGCGGCGTTCGGGTGCGTCGATGGTGACCTTGACCAGTCCTCGGATGCTCACGGCAGCAACCGTGGCACGCACAGCATCACGGGGCTCTGTGCTTGCAGCTTGTGGACAGTCAGCAAGTGGCCGCAACCCCCTGTGCTCCTGCCGCACCACCTAACGTCCTGGAGCATGTCGACAGTCATCGTCAGCAGACCGCCACGGCGCGACGGTCCGGCGCTGCCCACCGGCGACGTCACGCTGGACGCACCGCCGGCGTTGCCGCAGACTGCGAGCAGGCAGCTCTCGCAGTACGTGATGATGGTTCCGATGCTCGCGGGCGGTGCCGCTATGGCGTTGATGTACTCGACACTCGGCGGTGGCGGCAGGATGAGCTACATCGTCGGCGGTCTGTTCGGACTCTCCGCACTGGGCATGGCGGCAGTGGCGTTCGCAGGACAAGGCGCACCACGCCGAGAGATGGCGCGCGCACGACGCGGCTATCTCAGACACCTGTCCCAGCAACGGATCCGGGCCAGGCGTGCCGTCACCCAGCAACGGACGGCGCTGTCGTACTTGCACCCGGATCCGACGCAGCTTTGGACGTTGGTCGAGAGCTACCGGCTCTGGGAGCGCCGCCGCAACGACCCCGACTTCGCGATCGTCCGCGTGGGCACTGGTGCACAGCCACTGGCCACACCGGTCGCTCCACCTGACACAGCACCACTGGAAGAGCTAGAGCCCTTGTCCGCCGGCGCACTGCGCCGCTTCATCACGACGTACTCGTCAGTGCCGGGACTACCCGTGGCGATGGCCCTGCGCGGCTTCTCCCGCGTGTACGTCGATGGTGAGCCGGACCGCGCTCGCAGCCTGGCACGCGCGCTGATTGCGCAGCTGGCCACGTTTCACTCGCCGGATGACCTGCTGATCACCGCCGTCATCGGTCCGGAGACCAGGCCGGACTGGGAATGGCTGAAGTGGCTGCCGCACGCACACCATCCGGAGAAGTCCGACGCACTCGGACCGATCCGGCTGATCAGCAAGAGCGTCCCGGACCTCGAGTCAGTGCTGGACGATCTGCTCGCGCAACGGCCGCGGTTCGACCCGGCAGCGTCGAGTCGAGTGGACGGCCCGCACATCGTCGTAGTGATCGACGGCGGCGATGTGGTCGGTTCGGACCACCTGATGACCGGCAACGGCGTCGAAGGCGTCAGCGTCATCGACCTGACCACAGAGCCGCCCCGACTGCTCGATCGCTCGACTGTCCTGCTGGACGTGTCGGATGACGGTGCGCTGACCAGCATCACCATGGACGGCGAGTCCGACGTCGGTACGGCGGACAGCTTCACCACCGCGGACGCCGAAGCGCTGGCCCGCCTCCTGGCACCGCTGCGACTGTCGACCGGCACGGACGGCGAGGAGAGCTTCGCATCCGCGTTCGGACTGACCGACCTGCTCGGTCTAGGAGAGCCGTACGACTTCGACCCCATTCGCCACTGGGGACCCAGGCCGAACCGGGACCGGCTGCGCGTGCGGTTCGGCGTCACCGCGGACGGTACGCCGGTCGAACTCGACCTGAAGGAGTCCGCCCAGGACGGTATGGGACCCCACGGTCTGCTGATCGGCGCGACCGGTTCGGGCAAGAGCGAGCTGCTGCGCACCCTGGTACTCGCCCTGGCCGCCACCCACTCGTCCGACAGCCTGAACTTCGCACTGGTCGACTTCAAAGGTGGGGCCACCTTCACCAAGCTGGACCGGCTGCCGCACACCAGTGCGGTGATCACGAATCTCTCCGAGGAGCTCGCTCTGGTCGACCGGATGTCGGATGCGATCGGCGGTGAGATCATCCGCCGCCAGGAGCTGCTCCGGCGAGCCGGCAACTACGAGTCCGTGCGGGAGTACGAACTCGCTCGCGCGGCGGGAGCCGACCTGCCCGAGGTACCGACCCTTCTGGTGATCTGTGACGAGTTCTCCGAGCTGCTGTCCGCCAAACCGGACTTCATCGACATGTTCAACCAGATCGGTCGCCTCGGCCGCGCACTCGGCGTACACCTGCTGCTGGCCAGCCAGAAACTCGAAGAGGGTCGCCTACGCGGGCTGGACGCCCACCTGTCGTACCGGATCGGGTTGCGGACGTTCTCCGCGATGGACAGTCGCGTGGTACTCGGCATCCCGGACGCATACGAGCTGCCACGCGCCCCCGGGCACGGGTTCCTGCAGATCGGCACCGAGACCCTCGTCCGGTTCCGCTCCGCCTACGTGTCCGGTGTGCATCGGCCGGCGGCGAGTTCGGTTGCGGCTGGCAACCATGTCGCGGATGACGTGGCGGAGTACACGAGCGCCTATGTTTCGAAGCCTGCCACCGAGGACGATGAGCAGCCCGAGGAGGACGGGGTCGGCGAGAAGCTGCTCGACATCCTCGTCGATCGCCTGGAGAACAAGGGCAAACCGGCTCACCAGATCTGGCTGCCGCCACTGGACGACCCGCCGCTGCTCACCGGCCTCCTGCCGGCCCTGACCGTCGACCCCGACCACGGGCTCACCGCCGCAGGACCACGCGGAACGCTACGGGTACCGATCGGACTCGTCGACAAGCCGTTGGAGCAGCGACGCGATCCGTTCGTCGTGGATCTCTCGGCGGGTGCGGGGCACGCGGTGGTGGTCGGCGGCCCACGCAGCGGCAAGAGTACGGCGGTCCGCACACTGATCTCCGCGCTCGCTCTGACGCACACGCCACGCGAGGTGCAGTTCTACTGCCTCGACTTCGGCGGCGGATCGCTCACCACGCTCCGCGAGCTCCCGCACGTCGGCGGTGTCGCGTCCCGTCTCGATGTCGGCGCCGTACGCCGGACCGTCGCGGAAGTACTGCAGCTTCTCAGCAACCGGGAACGCTTCTTCGCCGAACACGGCATCGAAGGTATGGCGTCGTACCGGGAACGGCGTGCGGCAGGCGAGTTCGCGGACGACCCCTGGGGCGACGTCTTCCTCGTCGTGGACGGCTGGTCGGTCCTGCGCTCCGACTTCGAGGAACTCGAGACGACCCTGGCCGAGATCGCCGGACGCGGTCTCGCGTACGGCGTCCACGTGGTCGCGACCTGTTCGCGGTGGTTCGATCTGCGGGGCACGATCCGCGACCTGTTCGGCACCAGGATCGAGCTGCGGCTCGGCGACCCGGCCGACTCGATGGTGGACCGCCGGGCCGCGATGAGCGTGCCGACCGACAAGCCCGGCCGTGGGCTCGCCGGCAAGGGGCATCACTTCGTCGTCGCGAGTCCGGACGGCGATCTCGGTGCGCAGCTCGCCGCCGCGTGGCCGGTGTCGGGCGCGCCGCGCGTACGGCTGCTTCCGCTGCAGTTGCCCGAGGAGCAGCTGGCCGCAGTACTGCGTCGCCAGCAGCAGGAACGTCCTGGATTGCCCATCGGGCTGGCGGAGCGCGACCTCGGACCGGCGTACGTCGATCTGGACGCCGACCCGCACTTCCTGCTGTTCGGCGACACCGAGACCGGCAAGACCGGGTTCCTGCGCTGGACCGCCCGGTCGATCGTCGAGCGCTACGAGCCCACCGGGGCGCGGATCATCCTGGTCGACTACCGGCGCTCGCTGACCGTCGCCGGCGAGCACGTCATGGGAACCTTCACGGATCCGCGCGGCGTCGAGGCGATGGTCGCCGACCTGCTCCCGGTGCTCGAACGCCGGCTGTCCGGCGAGTGGACCGGACCGCAGATCCATGTCCTGGTGGACGACTACGACCTGGTCGCCGGCCACACCAACCCGCTCGCCGGTCTGGTCGACTACCTCGCCCACGGCCGCGACATCGGCCTGCACCTGATCGTTGCCCGCCGTACCGGCGGCGCCGGCCGGGCGATCTTCGAACCGCTGATCGCCCGCCTCCGCGACCTCGGTACGCCGGGACTCGTGATGAGCGGCGACAAGTCCGAAGGCCCGCTGCTCGGCACCACCAAACCCCAACCGCAACCGCCCGGCCGCGGCCTGTTGGTGGACCGCCGGGGCAACCCCAACCTCGTCCAAATCGTCAACTGCCCGGCCGCAACGGAGGAAAGCGCATGAGCTTGCTGTTCGACACAGACGAAGTACGGAACTTCCGGGACGCGCTGCCCGCGGTGGACTTCACCGAAGTGGCCGGCCTGATCAAGGACGGCTCCAATCTGGCCGGCCGAATGGACGAGAGCAAGAAGATCCAGTCGATCCACGTCGTGCTTCTCCATGAGCTCGAGTCCTTCGGCACCGATGTCCCGCTCGGGATCGAGGCGCTCCGGCAGTTCGCCGACCACGTGATCGAGACCTACACGGGCGTCGACGGCGACAACGCCGCCCGGCAGGCCGCGATCAACAAGTCGTTCCGGCCGGTCGAGTCGAACCCGGAACCCGACATCTCGCCGGTGTTCCCGAAGCTCCCCGACCCCGAACCCGCACCGAAGTAGCAGAGGCAACGCCATGGACTACAGCAAGATGAACGCCCAGGAGCTGTACGACGTCGTCGCCGCCGAGCACCCCGCTGCCTGGGATGCGGCGGCGAAGGCCTGGGGGAAGACGGCGGTCCTCGCGAGCAACGCCGCGGGCGGGGTCAGCTCGGCGAGCGGACACGTCACGATCTGGCGGCAGAGCAACGACTCGGACGCACAGAAGGCCTTCGACGATCGCATCCAGCGCGACGTCGAGGTACTGAACCGGTGGACCTTGTTCGGGCAGAACCTCATGCTGCGGATGAACCTGGTGTCCGCGGTGCTGTCCTCGGCACAGGTCGAGATGCGGGCGTGGGCCGCCGGACGTGCCGACCAGGTCAGGATCCGCGACCAGGCCGGCGACGACTACGGTGCACGAAACTCGGCATCCAACGAGATCGACCGCCTGGACGGGCTGGCGCGCGGCCGGATGCAGTTCGTCGCCCAGACGATGAACGAATCGATGAGCGACAAGGATCCTGAACGGCCGGGACGTTGGACCGGGCCTCGTGCCGCACCTGGTGGCGCGGCTGCGCCGGAGACCCGGGACGACCAGACTCCCGGCCCCGGCACCGCGGGGGACACCGGTGCGGGAGCAGGGACCGGAGCAGGTGCGCCGGACACCGGGGATGCCAACCCGAGCACCCCGGAGAAGCCGACGACACCAGAGAAGCCGACGACACCGGAGGCGAAGGATCCGGTCGAGGAGGCCGGGAAGCTGATCGACGTGGTCGGCAAGGGGATCGATCTTGTCGGCAAGGTGCCGGAAAACCTGGACAAGTGGCTGACGCTCGCCCAGAACGCGAAGGACCTGCTCGGAGCCGACCCGTCGTCGGCGGCCACGACACCGGACCCCGGTAGCGCGGTGTCGAACGGACTCACGACCGACGAGCCCGCGTTGGCAGGTAGTGCCGGCACCGCGCCGATCTACAAGCCCGAGCCCTACACACCGCCTACCACGAGTAGTGGCGGCTTCGGTGGCGGCGGTCTGGGCTCGATCGGGATGCCCTTCTCCGGCGGTGGCGGCGGTGGCGGTCACACCGGATTGCCGTCGGGTACGACGGACCGCCCGGCTGCATCGTTGCGATCGGCAACTACCGCGGGCGGCACCGGCGCGGAACCCGCACTGACCGGGAAGACCGCGACGACCGCCACGACCGGAACGCAGTCGAGTGCGCCGCCGATGTATCCGCCGATGAGTGGAGCAGGCGCGGCCGGCGCCACCGGCCGCGGCGAGATCCGTCCTGGCGCGGCGGCATCCAAGCCGGGCTTCACCGTGCCGGCCGAGTCCACCGCATCCGAGCGGATGCGCCGCCAAGGTGTGCAGTCCGACCTCCAGGGCCGGACCAACGGCGAGCACGGGACCCCGTCCGGAGCACCCCCACTGCGCAAGCGCAGAGCCTCCGCACGCTCCCGCCGTACCGCCACCGAAGACGTGCTGGACGAAGAGCTCTGGAAGCTCCAAGAGGGTGTCTGAGGACAGCACAACTGGCCATTCCATGGCCGCAACCGGAACGCGCCCGGAGGACGCGGCACCGGGACCTAGCGTGACATCGACCGGTGATCACGCGCCGGCAACAGCAGAGGAGGAAACACCATGGCCGGTGTGGAGACCGAACTCCAGCGCATGCAGCGGACGGCCCACGAAGCCGCCACGATCGGCGACAACCTGAAGGCGGTGATGACCGCGCTCGACAACGCGATGGGCGGGCTCACCCCGATGGACGGACAGATCAAGAACGTCTTCTGGCAGGGACACAACAACCACCTCGACGCGGTGGGCAGGCTGTGCGCGAAGCTGCACCAGATGTCCGAGGGCATCACCACCTCGAAGAACGGCTACGAGTCCGAGGACTCCGGCAGCCAGGCCGCGTTCACCCAGGTCGGGTCCGGCACCGCACTCGACGTCACCAAGCTCTGAGGAAAGGCGCACTGATGCTGATCAACTATCCATTGGACGCAATGGCACGCGGCGCGTTCGACATGGCCACCGCGAACCACAAGGTGACCGAACTGCAGAGCCGGCTCCAGTCCGCCATCCAGGCGCTGCTCGGCGCATGGCAGAGCCAGGAAGGCTCGCCACAGCTCCAGGCCGTGCAGCAGCTGTGGATCCAGGCGAACGAGGAGATCAACCTGGTGCTCAGTCGCCGGAGCGACGCTCTCGACGACGCACGGATCCGGATGCACCGCGCCGACCGGTCGGCGGCCAACGCCCTGGACATCCGCGCCTGATCCACCGCTCGAGCCCGGCCCCTGATTCTCGAGGGGCCGGGCTCTTGTCCGTTCGTCAGCCGGCCCGCCAGCCGCGACGGCGGCCGAGCGGTACGACGACCGCGGCGATCACCACTAGCAACGCGCAGATCCCTGCTAGTACGGCGATCCGCCGCCCTTCCCGACCCGCGAGGTTCCAGGCGACCGTACGACGCACTGCGGCCGGATCGACTGTCGACGGGCGGACCGGCGGCAGGACCGCGGGCTTCGTCGTACTGAGAACGTCCTGGACGGCTCGGTACGGGTTCACCACGCCGGCGCCGTACTGATCGGCCGGCCCGGACGCCGGGGTAGCGGTCGCGATCAGCCGGGCCGCGACTTCGGCGGCCGGCAGCTTCGGATCGGCGGCGCGGACGAGGGCCGCCGTACCGCTGACGAAACCCGTCGCGAAGCTCGTGCCGTCGTAGTAGCGGTGACCGCGGACGCGGGTCGCGGCCAGTACGCCCCCGCCCGGCGCGGAGATGTCGACGTACGGCCCGACCTGCGAACTCGGGAGCCGTGAGCCGTCGATCGTCATGGCGCCGACACCCAGCACTCCCGGGTACGCCGCCGGGTAGGTCACGGGATCCGGTCCCCGCTGGGCGTGGGCGTTGCCGGCCGCCGCGACGATCAGGGCGTCGTGGCGCTGCGCGTACCGAACGGCCTCACGAACGGGCTTCTGGTCGGCGTACAGCGACAGCGAGATGTTGATGACGGTCGCACCCGCGTCGACGGCGTACCGGATCGCGCCGGCGAACACTCCTCCGTTCACCGCCTCGCCCTGCTGCTCGCTCGCGTCGCGTTCGCTGACCCGGATCGGCAGGATGCGCGCGCCCGGGGCGACGCCGCGGAACCCGGTCCCGGGCAGCGGTCGCGCGGCGATGATGCTCGCTACCGCCGTACCGTGCGAGACGCAGTCGAAGTTCGCGCGTTTGTCACCTGGCGTCAGGACGTCCTTGCCAGGCAGGACCGCGCCGGGTTCGCGCAGCTGCGGATGGTCGGCGTCGACGCCGGAGTCGATGACGGCCACCGTCACGCCACGACCGGTGGTGACCGGCCAGGCGCGCTCCGGGGCCAGCCAGGTGGTTGCCCAGGGCATCTTGGTGACCGGTTGCCCGCCGGCCTCGGCGGTCTGGCACTGCCCGGCCGGCGGTGTCGCGGACGCGGGCGTCGCGGTGGCGGCCAGCGCACCCAGTACGGCGGCCGCGGCTGCTGCTCTGACAGGCTTCACGATCCGGACCGTACGGCGCGGCCCGATCTGGCCACGGGTTCTGACCCCTTGTGGCCAAGGACTGACCACGATGCCGCCGACCGCCGACGCTAGGAGTCGGAGGTGTGTGATGGAGATGCCGAATCTCAACCTGGACAAGGAACTGGCTGCGTTGGGTCTGAACAGCGGACTCGACGAGTTGACTGCCGCGACCGACGCGCTGGATCGCGCCTTCGACGAGACAGTCGTGACGGTGGTCTCGCCCGACCGGCTCGTCAAGGTGACCGTGACCGGACGCGGCGACGTACGCGAGATGGAGTTCGATCCCGGCATCTACCGCACGGAAGACCCGCGCGCACTGGCCGCGACGATCCTCGCCACCCTCGGGCAGGCCCACGCCGCCGCGGCCGCCAAGATGCAAACGGCGTACGGCGCCTTCCAGGAGCACCTCGATGACTGACCGGATCCAGGTCGACATCCCCGGTGTGGACCGCGCGGCCGAGGCCTGCCGGCAAGCCGGCGGGGATGCCCGCGCCAAGCTGACCAGTTTGCTGCTCGGCGTGACGAAACACGCGATCGAGAGCGCCGCGGGGAACGACGACTACGGCAAGCAGATCACCGATGGCTGGGCCAACAGCGGTGCCGAGCAGTTCCCCGAGGGCGCGAAGTCGATCGAGGCCGAATTGCTCGGCCGTGGGTACCAGATGACCGGTTGCGCGGAGCGCGCGGAGGCCACCGACGCGGACGCGTCGCAACAGGTCCGGGTCGCGGACATCGGGCTGCGGCGGGTCACAGACCACTGGGAGCCGGTTCCGCAGGACGAGGCCTAGCTGCCGTGGGACTGCACCTGCCGGGTTGGCTGAAGTCGATCCTCGAGGGCGGCGCCGAGCCGCAGGCCGACGAGGACAAGCTGTACGCGCTGGCCGATCAGTACGACGCCTGCGCGGCGTACCTCACGGGTGAGCTGGCGACTGCCGTCCAGGCCGCGGGCAATGCGTTCAGCGCGACGTACCACGGGGAGGCCGGGGTCGCGCTGAGCGAGTACCTGACGCGGTACGCGACCGACAAGAACGCGTCCGGGCCGTCGGCGATGGCCGACGACGTCAAGCACGTGGCCGAGTTCCTCCGGACCATGGGCGACACGATCCTGCGGACCAAGCGCGAGCTGATGATCATCGGCATCGTCAGCTGGATCACGATCCTGGCCGGCGTCGGTCCGATCATGGGAACGCTGATCCGCAAGCTCGGGCAGGAAGGTGTCAAACGGCTACTGCTCCAGCTTCTGAAGAAGCTGGTGAACCGGGAAGCGAAGAAGCTGCAGACGCGGATGGTTGCCGAGATGGTCGCCAGTGCGGCGCAGCAGACCGGCAAGTTCGTCCTCAGCAAGCAGATGGTGCCGAGGGTGCTCGGGCTGGTCGGCGCGGAGGTTGCCGACGAGGTCATCCCGAACACACTGGCCGGCTGGTGGGGCGAGGTGGACGGCCACGACCGCCGCCTCGTCGTCGACAGCCACGGCCGACCGGTGACGGACGCCGACAACCATTTCGTCACGACCCACGACTGGGACTGGCGGGGTACGGCGATGACCGCGGCGGGCGCCGTGGTCGGCGTACCGCTGTCGCACGGCCTCGGAGTCGGGCTGGCGAAAGTGCCGGGTCTGGGGAAGATCGGGCGGACGTTCGTGAACAACGCGGTCACGTCGCCGCTGTCCAGTTCGCTGACGGCGATGGGCTTCGGCGAGGGCTGGCACAACCCGACCCTGCAAGAGGCCTGGCTCGCCGGTGCTCACGGCGCCGTCCGCAACTCGACCCCGGGGGACGTGCACGGTCCGTTGGAGGTGATCGGCGAGAAGGTCGGCGAGTACGTCGGAAACAAGATCATCTCCGCCACCCCCGGCGGGAATCCGCCCGGCGGCTCCGACGGCGGCCAGGTCGTGTCCCCGTCCGCCAACCAGACCACCGCGGCGGACGCCAGCCAAGCCGTGGGTCAGGGTGTCGGCCAGAACACGGCGCAGAACACCGCGCAGAACACCGCGCAGGGCACCGCTCAGAACGCGACGCAGCACCAAGCGCAGAACTCGGCCCAGAACTCGGCCCAGAACGCTGCCCAGAACACCGCTCAAAACATGCTGGCCCCCGTCGGGGGAATGCTCGGCCAGTCGAGCGTGACCCCGACCGCCACAACCGCCCGCCTTGGTCAGCAGGGCGCATCCACGCCGACCACCACTCAGCAATCCCGCTCGGAACAAGACCACGCCGTACGCCGAATCCCCACCACCCACCCGACCCCGCCCAACGACAACGGCCCCGACCACACCACAGACGAACAACTCGCCGCCCCCCAACAACCCACCCCGACCGAAGCCCTCGACCCCGCCCGAACCAACCCAACCACCCAAGCCGACACAACCACGCAAGCCAACCCAGCTACGCAAGCCGACGCAGCCACCCACGCCAACGCAGCCACCGAAGCCGACACAGCCACCCAGGCCGACACAGCTACGCAGTCCGACACAACCACGCAAGCCGACGCAGCCACCCAAGCCGACCCAGCCACCCAAGCCGACGCAGCTGCGCAGGTCGTCCCGGTTCACGCGGCTGCGAACCAGAGCACGACCTTCCCCACCGCCCAACCGAACGCCGCCACGACCCACCTCGAGTCCTCACACCCCGACACAAGCGCCCTGAACCCGCAAGCCCCAGCCCCGAACCACACAGGCACCCCGACCACCTCCGGCAGACGCATCATCCGCCGCGGCGCCCCCGCACTCGACGCCACCGGACGACCGCGCGCACCCCGCCCGGGCGAGGCACTCGCCGGCATGCGCCGCGGAGGCGACCACCCTCGACTCCCCGGCGGACCACACACGATTTCCGTTGCCGACGACAACCACCTCCTGTACGGCGACCACCTCGTAACCCCGCACGAGCTCGCCTCCCTCGCCCGGACCTCGAACCACGAGATCGTCGTCGACCGCCCGACCACCGCCGCCATCGCCCTGGCCCAGAAGCTCGCGAACATCACCGGACAGGACGTCGTACTGCGATCGTCCGATCAGACTCAGGTGATCAACCCGGCCGACGATCCCTCGCTGACCCCCGACGGGGTCGTCGTACCCGAGGACGGCAGGCTCGTCCGCAAGCCCCGCGCAACCTCGGCTCATGGCATCGAGGTAGAGGTGAACGAGGACAACCTCGGTCCCCGCCTGGGCTCGGGCCGCTCGAAGACCGCCTTCGCGTTCTACGACAAGGTCGTCCTGGTGGCCCACCCCGGCGTGTCCCTCGCTTCCGAGGTCGAGCAGACCACCCAGCTCCGCAGCCTCCCCGGTGGCGAACACGTCATCGCCCCGATCCACCAAGTCACCACGCTCTTCGGCCGCGACGCGATCATCGTCGACCGCTACGCGACCACCAGTCACGACATCCTCGACGAGGAGGCCCCCGACCCCGACTCCCGCGCCACCCGCCCCGGCCTTCCCACCCAGGCAACACTCGAAAGCCTCCAGGCTCTCCACAAGTTCGCCGTCGAGAACCTGGTCCTTCCTGGCGACCTCCAGTTCGCCGTCACCGCCGACGGCGGGTTCCTCGCCTACGACATCGCCGGCGCGCGCAAAATCACCGGCCCCGAGGATCCTGCCCTGGGCACCCTCAACGCATGGCTCGCCTGGGCCCAATCCCAACTGACCACCACCCCCGCCGCGCCGACGCCTGCGAAGAAGGTGCAGTCGCGGATCATCCGCCGCCGGCCAGGAGTCTCGGGGGACGGCGCGCGGGCGCGGCGCCGTGCAGATGCGCCGAGGAATGTGGCGCAAACCAGCAAGACCGCGTCGGGTGCGGTCGACGCGCCAGTTGGGGTGGACGAGCTCGGGCGCCCGGACGGGATGAGCGTGGGGGAGGTGCAGCAGGCCGTGCAGGAGGTTTGGGCGCGGATGCGCTTGCCGCGGGCAGTCGGAGTGCGGGTGGTGGTTGAGGCTGATGCTGACGCCCTTGCGCGGGAACACGGAGTCGAACCAACGAGTGTGCCTCAGCCGGCGTACTTCCGGATGGAGGGTGGGGACGGTGTCGTCTACCTGTCCGCCCGGGATCACCGGTCCGCGGACGATGTTGCCGCGTCGGTGTGGCATGAGGTGATCGGGCATTTCGGGTGGCAGTTGTTCGGCCCGGCGGTGCGCAGCCACGTGCTGGCCGCGGTGCAGGACATGCGGGGGCTGGAGCCGGAGCTGTCGGCGGAGGTCGACGAGTTGTACGGCGACCAGCCGTCGGATGTCCAGGACGAGGAGTTCCTCGCACGGCTCGCCGAAGGTGGCGTACCGACGCGCCTGCGGCAGGCCTGGAACCGCCTGCTCTCGACCCACCTCGGCGACGCCCTCGCCGCGATCGGTGCCATCAGCAACGAAACCCTCGAGAACGCCCGCCGCGACCACCACCTGGAGCCGCTGTACCGGATCGTCCGGGCCCTGGCCAACGGCGTCCGCCACCTGCGGACCGCTCCCCTCCCCGCCGGAGACCTCGCCACCGCCAGGTCCCGCATCAACCGGACAGGACCGAGCATCTCGCGGATCCGTCCGGCTCAGCAGAATCGGTACGACGGCGGCGGTCTGCCCGCGTTCACCAACGGGGTTGTCGAGTCGTCGTACGACGAGCTGCTCGACGGCACGCCCGACGAGCGAGCCCTCGCCGCCGCTCTCCCGGCATCCCCGGGCGGCAAGGTCAAGCGCTTCCTCGTCACCGCCACGGACGAGAACCACTTCGTGATCGAGGGTGCCCGCCTCACTCCGCACCACCTCGCGGTGATGACCGACCTCTATCGCAACGTGTCGATCGTCCTCGACACCACCACACCGGAGGCCCGCGCACTGGCGCAGAAGCTCGCCGACGTCATGGGCATCGACATCGTCATCCGTACACCGGACGGCTGGCAAAGCCTGCACCCCAAGGCGACACCGCACCAAGAGGGCACGGTCGACTTCGGTCCCGACGACACTCTCGTCCTGCGCACTCCGGACAACCCGGACGGCGTACCGATCGACGATCTCGAGCCGCACCTTGGTCGTCTGCTCGGGATCGGCGGATCGAAGGCCGCGTTCGCGTTCTACGACAAGGTCGTGCTGATCGCGCTGCCGACGATCGAGGTGTCGTTCTTCAAGCAGCTCAACCGCACGCTGGACCTGCTCACCAAACCCGGCGCGGCCGAGGTCGTGGCCCCGCTCCGCTACACCACCGTCTTCGGCCGCGATGCGTTCGTCGCCGACCGTTTCACGACGATCAGCCGCGACGTCTGGGCGAGCGTGCCGGACTTCGACGGGCCGCAGGTGCTCCGTCCGACCCAGGCAACCCTCGACAGCCTGCTCGCGATCCGCGCGTTCTTCGTCGCGAACAACCTGGTGATCACCGACCTCCAGTTCGGCATCGACCCGGATGGCCGGTTCTGGGCGTACGACGTCGGCCGTGTCCGCCCGTTGCCGCCCGCGACTCCGCCGTCCGTCCCCGAGGGCGTGAACCTCGCGATCTTCAGCCGCGCGAAATCCGACCCGCTCGAAGTCATCGACGCCTGGATCGCCTGGGCCGCGGACCGTCTCGGCGCCGAGCGCAGCTTCACTCCGCCCGGTCCCGTCCGCGGCGCCCCGGCCCTGAACGAGAACCTCGAGCCTCCGTCGTACGACTGGACCGCCGCGACCCGCCTGACGGGCGAAGAACTCTCCACGACGGTCGACGGCTCTGGTGTCTACCGGACCACCGATCAGGTCGTGAAGCTCTACCCCGACAGCCAGGAAGCCCGTGACCGCGTCGTCGCGGAGCTCGAGCGCGTGTACGTCGCAGCGCGCACGGGCTACGGTCCGAATCCGCACGGCCTGGTCACGACGCAGATCGACGGCAAGAGGTACGTCGGCCTCGCGGCGGATCGGGTAGACGGCGGCGCAACAGCCGCGCAGCCGGATGCAGCCGGCCGTCGGCAGGCGATCACGCTCGACACTGTCCTGCAGTTCCACGACTACGTCCGCCGACTGCATGCCCTCGGCCACCACCCCGCAGCCGACGTCCGAGCCTTCGTCGACGAACAAGGCAACTTCCGCGCCGTCGAGGTCGCCGGTCCCGGCATCGCGGCCGACGAACTCCTGGCAGCCGCGATCGAGAACGTGAGGCGCAAAGCCCGCGTGGCCGATTCCGCACGCGCCCGCCGCATCCGTCCACAACGCGATCGCTCTGCCGACAGCGGCAGCGTCGCCGAAACGTTCCGGGAGATGCCGTCGTACCAGCAGTTGGCACCCGAGGATCAGCGTCGCATCGCTGACGGTTTTGCTGTGCGGCTTGCTGAGGTTGTGCGTCGTACCGGCGGGGTACTGCAGGTGGTCGTCGATGTTCGGGACGGAGGACCTGCTGAGGTCGCGCAACCGACGCTGGAGGGGGCTCGCGTTCAGCGGGAACTGGCGGCCGCCGAGTCGCGGCTCGACGATGCGATCGCGGCGTGGAATGCGGCCTCGGACCAGGGTGGGTCGCCTGAGCCGGCGGTGGAGAAGGCACTCGACGACGCCGCCGACGCGTTCGTGCTTCGTCGCGAAGCGGCCGGCCGGCAGCGGGCCCGCGACGCGGTGCTCGATGCCGTTCGTCAGATCGAGACCACTGTCGCGAACACCGCCGTGCGGTCCGCGGAAGGTCGCCGCGCCTTCGTCGTGCTGACCCGCGAAGACGGATCCAGCCGCCGGGTCGTCGTTCGCGACGACGGCGGCCGGCCCCGGTACGTCGACGCGGACGAGCAGGATGTCGATCGCAGTGTCATCTTCCGCGAGGCCCGGTCGAACGTCGTCAGCGTCGAAGCGCTGGTCCTGGACGCGGACGGTACGCCGCTGCCATTCGCCGGCCGGCCCGTCGCTGAACACAGCGAGTACGGCGTCGAGGCGCTGGTTTCGCCGAGCCAACTGCTGTACCTGCCCGCCGACCAGCACGCGGCGGTCCTGGCGCGGATCGAGCGAGAGCCCGCGATGCAGGCACCCACCGACGACAGCCTCGTGCGGCTCTGGGCCGACTCCCCGGCGCTCCCGGACGTGATCGAGAACGTGGCGGCGATCGAACCGGTCGGTCCCGGCTGGCTGCGGGTCACGACCCGCGGCGGTCTCAGTTTCCTCGCCGGCGTACGGCGTGGCTCCGTCGCGCACGGCGACGTGACTGTCGAACGTGTCGGCGACCGTGCGTCGACCGCCTTCGTGATCACTGTTGCTGAGGGCATCGATCGGGAGCTGGCCGATCTGACCTTCGGGCAGCGGATCGACAGGGAGTTGGACGCCGACTGGGTCGAGGCGGCCGCCGCCGGGCACATCGCGGCCCTCGCGGCGCAGCTCGAGATCCTCGGGACGGTCCGGGGGAGTCTGCAGGCAGCGGCGGACGAGTTCGCGATGCCACCGGAACCCGTCTCGCTCGTCGACTGGTCGACGGTTCGTGAGGCGCTGGACGACGTACGCGCGGGTCTCGACGACCCGTACCAGCCGACGAATCTGGCCCTGGCCGCCGAGCGGGTGCGGGCGGCCGCCGCTCTCGTCTCGGCGCACGCTCCGGGGGCGGCAGCCTTGCATGAGCTGGCAAGTGCCACCCGCCAGGCGGCCGAACAGCTCGGCGGAAACGCGGCATTGCACCGCGGGTACGAGGTGCCGGGCGGGTTGACACCGGCCGACGTACTGACCGCCACGAAGCTTCGGGTCCGGGAACGGCGGCTGAACGCGGGACCGACCCACGATCTGGGCGGATACGACCGCTGGCGCCTGACGCGTAAGCGCCGGGCCAGGCTGCGGGAGGCGGTGTCCGCGGCCGGGCTCGACATCGGTGCCGTGAACCACTTCGGTCGCTTCAACCTCCTCGAACGCTCCGGCTACGGCAAGGTCGTGGAGCTCGCCTTCGAGTACGGCGCCCGACCCGGTCTGGTCGCCGCCCTCCCGGTGACGGTTGACGCCGGGTGGCTCGACGAGACGTTGCGCCGGCCTCGTTTCCAGCAGGCAGTGGGCGCGACACTCGTACCGACCGAGCAGGCCGGCGTGCTCACGGTCCAGGTTGAGGGACACCAACCCTTCACCCTCGCCGTACGCCTCGACCGGCAGGACCAGCCCTCGGCGCAGCCCGTCGCGGATGTCGTGGTGCCCTTTGAGGCAGAACGCGAAGCCGGCCCGAGTGTGCACGAGCTGGCAGGCAGGGTGGTCAAGGCGATCGCCGACTACCAACTGGCAGCCGACCTGGCCCAGGAAGGATCCTGGCGACAAGCCCTGCACGAGCTGATCGAGCCCTCGAACCTGCTCACCTGGCAGGCGCTGGGCGGCAGCGCCGGCAACGAGTTCAGTCCCGACGACCGGGCCGCCATCGGCTGGCTGCGCAGCTTCAGCCTGCATCATGCCGAGCCGACCTGGCAGGACACACGGGCATTGCGGGAATTCCTGTATCAGAAAGGCTTGCTGCCCAGCAGCCCTGACTACGACCGCAAGATCGCCGCGCTGCGGCACCTCGACGGGAAGCTCGCGGATTACGTGCTGAGGCACAACGGCACTCGCCGGGTCACGCGTGCCCGCGGGCTGATCGAGACCCGCCCGCTCGGGGAGGCCGGCATCGAGCCGAGCCGGGCGGCCATACCGGTCTTCGACGGCAGCGACCTGCCCCGGCTGGCGTCGTGGCTCAACGAGTTCGAGGCAGGTCCGCACGGCCGGCGGCTGTCCTTCGCCCACACGGGCGAGAACACCGTGGCAATCACCGTCCCGCGCGCCGACGGCTCGCTCGAGGTCGTCTACGTCGTCGTGGAGCCGGGTGCCGGGCTCGCCGCTCGGCACGGCCAGGTGGTGCGTGGCGCCGAGGCAGCGACGTACCAGGTCCGGACGCCACCCGGCGTCGACCGGCTGCGCGGCGAGCGACTCGCCATCGAGGGACTCTATGCCGCGATTGCCCAGCACCTCGACAGCACGACCGCGCTACCTCCCGGGATCGCGGCGGTACTCGCGCGGTTCGAGCAGCAGCTCGTGTCCGCGACCGGCTGGCGTACCTTCCGGATGCTGGTGAAGGACCTGACCGAACACCTCGCCGAGCTCGAGCTGGCCGATCAGGCCGTGACAGAGCTGGACGACCTGATCCCGCTGTCCCTGCGGCGAGTCCTGACCCGCCGGGGCCGCGGACGGTCGGCGCAAGCGCTCGCCGAGCAGCTCGAGGACCGTATCGACCGGGGTGAGTCCGAGCCCTCACGGGTGCCGGGACGCGCGGTGTTCCTGGGCGGGATGGCGCTGGACAAGTTGCTCATCGGCGTCGGCAACGCCGCGCTTGGCCTGGCCGTGTTCCACAACTCTTCGTGGCTGGGGGCAACTTTCGCGATCGGCTACGGCCTGGCGGAGGGTTGCGGGCAGGGCTATCTGATGTACCGGGGGCAGGTGGCCGGCGAGAAGCTCGAGCAGGCCGTCCGAGGCCGGGGTGCGGCGCTGCGCGCCGGGCGCGAAGCGGCCCAGGCCGTCGCCCTGCGCGACGACGTCCGGGACGTGATCCGGCCGTTGCTCGAAGGTGTGGTCAAGGTCCCGGCGGCAGAACCGGAGCGGCCCGCCGAGGCAGCGCGCCGGTGGTCGGCGCATGACAGCGAGCCGTGGATGTTGCAGCGGTCCCAGCGCTACCACCTGTGGTCGAACCTGCCGTACGGCGTGATGTCGACGATCGAGCCCGTTGCCCTCGTCGGAGCCGGCGCCGGCCAGTGGGCACTGGCCGCCGTGTTCGGTGTCAGCGCCGGGCTCGGCTACCTCGGGGCGTCCTTCGGTGAACGACGCCGTACCCGCCACGACGTCGCGAACCGGTTGCGGCAAGGCCAGTTCGACGACGTACGCCGGATCCACGCCCGTCGGCAGGAGGAAGCGCTGCGGGCCCGGGAGCTGCAGCTCGGCGTCAGCGCCCTGATCCGGGACGCCGGATACACCGCGCCGCCGGCGGCGACCGCGCTGCTCGCCCGCCGGATCAGCGACGACCGGCTCGGCCGGCCCGTGTTCGACCGGCGCCCGAACCGGGGCCTGGACCTCGGCCAGGTGCTGGACATCCGGTACCCGACGATCCTCGCGCCGGGAGTTGCCGGGACCGCGATCGGCGTGTTCGTCAGCCCGGTGGTGGCGGCGGTCCAGGCAGGCAACACGATCGTCAACACCTGGGTCAACGCGTTGGTGGAGAGCGGGTACAGCGACCTGGACACGCACTACACCGACCTGACGTCCGCGCAGCTCGCGCATGCGTCGCTGGTCCGGAGTCGCCAGAGCGACGACCGGTTGCTCGGCGGCGTCCACGACCTGGTGTGGTCTGCCTTGGCGGGGCCGGACGGCACGCGGCCCGGTGTTCCGGGTGAGGTGATCGCAGACCTCGTCGTACCCGAACCGCAGGCTCCGGTGATGCCGCCGTTCTGGCGGAAGATCTTCCCGCTCACCGCGTTGCTGCCGGGGATCGGCGAGTTCGCCGCGGTCAGCACCTTGGGTTCGGCCGTAGCCGGCATCACGCATGCCGAGGCAGAGGCGGCCGACGAGGTGATGACCGGCTCGGTCAACGCCGTCCTGACCAGTGTCACCGGTACCGCCGGCCACTACCCGTTGAACTGGTTCCGCGCGGGCAAGCAGGCCTTGCAGGGCTACCACCGGATGGCCGAGGGAGCGATCGCGGAGGGCAAGGTCAAGCAGCGTGCGCTGCGCGCGGTGCTCGACGACCGGTCTCGCGAGGACTCCGGCAACGCGGCGGCCTTGGGACACATGTTCACCACGGAGGGCCGGACCGTGGACAACACGGCCGAGGTGGCCCGGATGACAACCGATCTGTTGACCGACGGGAGAACGCGGGCGCTGCTGCAGCTGATGGCCAAGCTCGACGCCTTGGAGGTCGATCCGGTCGATCCGATGCGCGTCCGGATGGTGCGCGCGCATCACGCACGTCGATTGGTGTTCGTGGTGGGCGATGTCGAAGACCACGCGCCGGCGCGGTGGGAGGCCGGCGAGGACAGCGTGACGGTGACCGTGTCGCGGTTGCTGATCGACGCCGTCGAGGTGTTGCCGGCGATCGGGCACGAGTTGCGCGAGATCGGCGAGCTGCTGGTCGGGACGCCGGCCGACGGACCCGATGTGTACCCGACCGGCCAGAACCGGAGCGCCGGGGTCGTTCCGACCGCGCATGACCGCGGCCGGGAGACCCAGCTGGCAGTCCTCGGCTGGGTGGCTGACGAGGTCCCGGAGTCGGACCCGAAGGCCGGCGTACGAGCCGACCTGGCATTGCTCGACACGGTCACGAACCTCGGCCTGCTGCCAGGAGCCCAGGGGATCGGCAGCCGGCTCGCTCTCGCGGACCCCGAGCTGGCCCCGTTGATCGGTCGCGTCGCGTCGCGCCTCGACGCTGTCGAGCTACTGAGTCAGGACGTCGGCGCCGTGGCGTTGGTGCCTGGTGACGGGCGGGGCGCGGGGCGTCCGCTGCGGATCGCGCACAACTCCTGGGAGTCGGCGTTGCAGGGCATCGGTGCCCAGGTCGGCGGGCTGGGGTCGGTGGTCAAGGCGCTGCTGCCCGCGCAGGTCGGTCTGGGGCACTACGCGCTCAACATCACCAGGCAGCTGTTCGGTCTCGGTGCGGCCGGGTTGACCGAACTGATCAGTCAAGGCCGGCGCCTGCAGGTCATGCTGATCCCGCCGCCCGCGGGCTACCGGACCGAGGAACACCTGAAGGCCGACGAGGTCGGCTGGTCGGATGCGATGAGCGATCGGACGCTGGCCGCGTGGCGTGAGTATCTCGCCGCGTACCCCGACGAGCTGCCCGACGTACTGCACGCCCACGACGGCTGGATGACCCGGTCCGCGTTCGACCTCGCCGACGCCTTCGGCATCCCGGTGGTGCTGACCGTGCATGCCACCGAGATCGGCCGCCGGGGCGGCCGGCTGGACACCGAGACCAGCCGGAGCATCCACGCCTTGGAGTGGCGCACGGTACGCCGAGCCGACCACGTGATCGTCAACTCGCCGAAGATGAAACAGGAGGCTGTCGAGGCGTTCCGGCTGTCCCCGGATCGCGTCACGATCATTCCGAACGGCACCGATCCGAGCCGTTGGAAGATCGACCGCGCCACGGTGGATCGTGCCTCGGCCCGGGCCCGGCTGCAGGCCGCTGCGGATGACACAGTGATCTACTACCAGGGCAGGCTGGCGAAGGAGAAGGGCGTCCAGGACCTGATCGCGGCGTTGCCGGCTGTTCAGCAGCGTTATCCCGCGGCCAAACTGCGCGTTGTCGGTGACGACACGGGCGAGTTCGCCGCGGAGCTGAAGCAACTGGTGTCCGCACTGGTGAGCCAACGGCGCCTCGCCGACGGAGACGTCGTCTTCCTCGGCCGGATCGGTCACGCCGATGGCCTGCCCGAACTGGTGGCCAGTGCCGACGTCGGCGTGATTCCGAGTCGCTACGAGCCGTTCGGTGTCGTCGCCAACGAACTGGCCACCGCCGGGCTGCCACTGGTGGCCTCGGACCAGATCGGATTCGTTGACCAGAGCAACGGTCTCGCGTATCCGGCCGGTGCCGTCGACGAGCTCGTCACCGCGATCCTCGGCGTACTCGACGATCCCGACGGCGCCGGCCGGCGGGCCGAGGCCGCCCGGGCCAAGGCCCTGTCCCCGATGTACCACTGGGATGTCATCGCGCAGCAGACCGTCGACGTCTACGCCGGTATCGAAGAGCACCAGGTGCGCACCGCCGAGGAGATCGGGCCGGTGGTCTATCCCGCGACGACGGTCACCGGGGACTCGACGACACAACCGTCCGGCGCGCACTGGTACCAGAACGCGGTGTTCTATCAGGCGCTGGTACGGGCCTACCGCGACGCCGATGGTGACGGGTACGGCGACCTCCGCGGACTGATCGACCAGCTGGACTACCTGGAACTGCTCGGTGTCGACTGCGTGTGGCTGAACCCGATCTATCCGTCACCGCTCAAGGACGGCGGGTACGACGTCAGCGACTACACCGGCGTCCACCCGAGCGCCGGCACACTCGACGACTTCAAGGAACTGCTCGCCGAGGCGCACCAGCGGGGCATCAGGATCATCGTCGACTTCGTCCCGAACCACAGCTCTGACCAGCATCCGTGGTTCCAGGAGTCCCGCCGTGACCCGAACGGTCCATACGGCGACTTCTACGTGTGGTCGGACACGCCCGAGCAGTTCTACACCCCGCTGCACACCGACCCGGACGGAACCGAGTACATCCTCGATCCGGACACCGGTGAACGGCGGGACATCGACCCGGAGTCGACCTGGCTGCGCATCACCTCGTCGTCGGGCCGGCCGTTGATCGGTCCGCGGATCATCTTCACCGACACCGAGACCTCGAACTGGACCTGGGATCCCGTCCGCGGACAGTACTTCTGGCATCGCTTCTTCAGCCACCAGCCGGACCTGAACTTCGACAATCCCACTGTCCAGCAGGCGATTCTCGACGCACAGGAGTTCTGGCTCGAGCTCGGTGTCGACGGGTTCCGGGTGGACGCCGTGCCGTACCTGTTCGTCCGGGAGGGCACGAACGGCGAGAACCTGCCCGAGACGCACGCGTTCGTACGGCGGATGCGCGCACTCGCCGACCGCTACGGTGCGATGGTGCTGTGTGAGGCCAACCAGCCGCTCGACGACCTGATGGCGTACTTCGGCGATCCGGCCAAGGGCGGCGACGGATTCCAGATGGCCTTCGACTTCGCGTTGATGCCGCGCCTGTACATGGCCCTCGCGAGCGGAGTGGCCGAGCCGATCCGGGAGCTCGTCCGCAGCCGGCCCGAGCTGCCCGCGAGCGCCGCGCTGATGACGTTCCTGGACAACCACGACGAGCGCACCACCGAGATGGTCAGCCAGGCCGAACGGGAGTACCTGCACGCGACCTACGACCCGACGCATCTGCGCAAGTCCAACGACGGCTTCGTCGGCCGGCTGGCACCGCTGCTCGGCAACGACATCGGCAAACTCAAGCTGGCCAACGCGTTGCTGTTCGCGTTGCACGGGTCGCCCATCATCTACTACGGCGACGAGCTCGGCATGGGCGACGACCCGACGCTGCCGGACCGGGACGCCCAGCGCACCCCGATGCCCTGGACCTCGGACCGCAACGCGGGATTCTCGGTCGCGGCGCCGTACCGGCCCTCCAGCGGCGATCCGGATCCGCGGCACCTCTACCTACCGCCGGTCAGCGACCCGGTGAACGGGTTCCGCGAGGTCAACGTGGAGCACCAGCTGTACGACGAGTCGTCGGTGCTGTACTGGACCCGCGAGCTGATCCGGTCCTACAAGCTGCATCCTGCTCTTGCCGTGGGCAACTTCACGGACCTGGCCGGGAGCAACGGTCACGTGCTCGCGTTCGCCCGGGAGCACGGCGACGAGGTGATGCTCGGGATCTTCAACCTCGCCGGCACGACCCAGGCGACCGATCTGGACCTGAGCGCCTGGGCCGGCCGCGGGCCGGTCGACATTCTCGGGCGGCAGCGGTTCCGGGTGATCGACGACCTGCCGTACGCCGTGACCCTGGAGGGCCACGGCTTCCGGTGGCTCAGCCTGACCCGCGATGATCGCGGGCCGGGTCAGGCTTCGCGGGCCTCGTCCAAGTAGGCGGCTCCGTTGGCCAGCAGCAGCTGTGCCGCGGGCAGGACCCGGTCCAGGGCCGGCTCGGCGTTCACGCCGTCGGCATCCGCTCCGGCTTCGGCCCGGGCGAAGTACTCGCAGGCCTGCCAGAGACTGTCGCAGGCAGGTGCCCACATCCACAGTTCGTAGCTGAACCCGTCGACACGCGCCGTCGGATTCGCGGGGACCGCGCCGAGGCCGTAACGACCGGGAGCGCTCGGATGTTCGCCGGAACCCACCAGCAGCGATCTGATCCGGCAGGTACGTGCGAACGCCGCCGCGTCCGCGGTCCTCGGCTCGACCTCGACGAGCAGGTCGCGGCCGAGCAGCTGGTCGAGCACGGCCGCTGCTTCGGCGATCCCGCCGGCCAGGGCGACGGCTTCGGTGGTTGCCCGCGTCCATGGCGTGCCGGCAGTGCCGGGTACGCCGTGGGCGAGCGCCCAGACCGCCAGTTCGTCACCCGTCTTGAGTTCGTACTGCTGCCAGCCGATCCGGACGATGTGTTGCTCGCCCGGGTGGTTGGCGCCGAGATAGTGACCGACCGGGAAGATCAGTGCGTTGTTCATGCGCTCACCCCACGCAACCGGAAGCTCACATCGACGTACGCCGCATTCACCAGCAGCAGTGGATGCAGGGCCGGAAGGAACCCGGCAAGGAGCTTCTCGGCGTCGACCCCGCCCGGCCGGTCCTCATCGGTCCGGCCGGCGACGCCGGCTGCACTCCGACAGACTGCCCACAGCGTGTCGTCCATGGCCGACCACTGCCACAAGTCGTAGACGGCGAAGTCGACGTGGAGCACCGGTTGTCCGAGGAAGCCGATGGCGAACCGGCCGGGCTCGGCCGCGGTGTTCCCCAGCCCGAGCATCAGCGGCGTCAGTTGGTGGCGTTGCGCGAAGTCGATCGCCTCGTCGCTGTCCAGTCTGAACTCAGCCAGCAGTCCGAGGCCGGTCAGTTCCTGCACCAGATTCGCCGCGTCGGCGACACCGGCGTGCCGGGCCAGCTGCACGATCGAGTCGCGCTGCCAGGTGATCTGTTTCTCGACCGCATGCGGAGACCCGTGCGCAAGCGCCCAGACCGCGTACTGCCGATCGTCCAGTTCCACCACGTCGGTCCCGCGTCGGACCCGGCCGGAACCGACGAGGTGACCGAGCGGGAGCATCAACCGTTCGTCATTCATACGTACGACGCTCGGCGGCCGGTGCCTGTCCCGGCCGCGGTTGGCCGGATCAGGCAACGAAGTGACCGGGGAAGGCAGGTCAACGCAGGACGTTCAGCACCACGGCTTCGCCGACGCCGGCTGGTGAATCAGCTCGGCCAGGTGGGGTTGCGGCCGAGGTGGGCGATGATGCGGTCGAGGGGGTCGTTGCCGGACCACGGTACGTCGGGGGCGAACGGCGTACCCGGGGTGAGGCGGACCTCGCCGGTGGGCACGATCTGGGCCACGTCCTGCGCCGCCTCGAGGGTGGCGGGGGCGAAGGTCACCGTCGTACCGAGGGACTTCGCGACGTCCCAGCTGTGGACCACGTAGTCGATGAAGTGGAAGCTGATCGCCTGGGAACCGGGGAACGCGGCGTCGGGGCCGAACTCGGCGAGCGTGAACGTCCGCTCCGCGACCCCCGGCTGCGCGAACGCGTCCAGGACATGCTCGGCGGATTCGACGTACCCCTTCACCGGGTCGTCGCCGAGATCGCGGACCTTCCAGATCGCCGGGTCGGACTCACCGCGGGAGGCGGCCGCGAAGCCGTAGTGCTGAGTGGCCATGTGGGCGAGCAGACCGTAGAGGGTCCAGGCGCGGCACGGGGTCGGCTTGGACAGGTCGTCGGTGGTCGCGGTCGAGACGAGCTCGATGCTGGCCCGGACGGCCTCGGCGTCGAGCTGAACGTAATCAATAGTAGGCATGCGCCTATCGTAAGCGCCAGCATATGATTGCGCCAGTGCTACCTTTCCGGACATGGCAATCGAGCGACCCGACCTCGCCGCAATGCTGTATCCGCTGGTGCGGGAACTGATCGCGATCGAACTGCCCGTGCTCGCCGCGCACAACGTGTCGATGTGGGGCTATTCGGTGCTCACCGCGCTCGACGACACCCCGGTCCGGACCCAGGCCGCGCTTGCCGAGGCGATCGGTGCGGACAAGTCCCGCATCATCGGCACCCTCGACGAACTCCAGCAGGCCGGCCTGATCGAGCGCACCCCGGACCCCGCCGACCGCCGCGTCCGCCTGCTCTCGATCACACCCCAGGGCCGCAAGGTACGTCGTGCCGTCCGCAAGGAAATCCAGGCGCAGGAGGAACAGGTCCTCGCGACGCTCACGCCGGCCGACCGCAAGACCTTCGTCCGCATCTTGCAAGAACTGCACGCTTCACGCTGACGATGGAGGCCGCTCCCTCGTGCGGGTGATCCGAGCGCGGCCGAGGCTCAACAGACTGGCCGTATGAGACGAGCGGTCGTGGTGTGGGCAGTGGCGTACGGCGGTGTGCGGATCTGGTTCGCGACCGGTCATGCACCCCAGTGGAAGCTGCCCGGCGACGATCTGCTGGTCCCGAACTGGGTCTCGGTGGTCGGCTGTCTGGTCACCGCGCTCGCCCTGATCCGCATCCGGCCGCGCTTGCTCTGGGCGCTGGCTGCGGGCTGGGTCGCCGCGGCCGCGTTCATCCTGCTCGACCTGGTCGCCACCGTCCTGCCGGGTCTCGGTATCCCGATCGACGTGCCCGGGATGCTCAGCCGCTTGGGCGCGGTGATCGGTGCCCTGCTGCTCGGCCGCCTGGCCAAATCCCACCAGTCCGAGGCCAAGCCGTGGCCGTACTGGGTCTCGACCGCGGGTGCGTGCCTCGCGACCGCCGGGTGCCTGACCAGGCTCGCGGCGCAGGCAGTCGTCGGGTTCGAGAAGACGCCGTACGGCGGCAACCTGTCGATCATCGCCTTCGAAGGCGGCTTCGTCCTCGTGGGAACCGTCCTCCCGTTCCTCCTGGTGCACCCCATCGGCCGGTACTTCCCGCGCTGGCTCGTGCTGCTCCCCGGCTACACGATCGGCGGCGGCATGACGGCGTACTTCACCGTCGGCCTGCTCCAGATGATCGGGAACGCGGTCCAGGGCGAGCCTGTGTACGGCGATGTCGGACTCCCGGACAGCTTCTTCTGGGTCGCGGTCCCGGCGTACGTCGTCTGGGGCGCCGGGCTGACCGTCGCCGCCCGGGGTTACCAATTCGCGACCCGTAAGACAACCGATCCGGAATGTGAGCTTCACATCACCCAGCGTTGAACCAAGTAGAGCGTTCAATCGTTCGAACCAGGCACCAGACCACAACCACGCCGCGAGGAGTGAGGCCCTGTGCAGGTGCTCGAGCGTTTTCAGAAAGAAGTCATCGGCGTCTTCCGGATCGTCGTCGGTTTCCTGTTCGCGACCCACGGCGCGGCCGCGCTGTTCGGTGTCCTCGGCACCGAACAGGTCGCCGCGTTCGTCTGGCCGTCCTGGTGGGCGTCGTTGATCCAGACGGTCGGCGGTGCGCTGGTGATGATCGGCCTGAGGTCGTGTCTGATGGTCCAGCGCCTACTGCGCGGCACTCGGCACGGCACCTCGCCGCACGGGTGCAAAGGCCACGATGCTCCGCATCGAGACCTTCGCCCCCGCACGCCGATGCACCGCACCGAGCACCTGCTCGCTACGGCGCTGAACCATCAGACACGACCTGGCACCCGGTACGCCGCGCTGCTGTGCTCCGGATCGATGGCCTACGCGTATTTCAGCGTGCACCAGGCTGGTGCTTTGCTGCCCGTGCAGAATGGTGGCGAGAAGGCGGCCCTGTTCTGCTTCGCGTTCCTGCTGATCGCTGTCCTGGGCAACGGTGCCTGGTCGGTCCAGCGGGCCGCCGCGGCGAGCAAGTAACCCGATGTCCGACCCGCACAGAGCAGGAGCGCCGATGGCCGACGACCGGGCGACGCTGCTGCGCGAGCTGCACGATGTGCACGCTCCTGCGCTGTGGCGGTTCGTCGTCCGGCTGACCGGCGACGACCGGCTCGCGGAGGACGTCGTCCAGGAGACCCTGCTGCGGGCCTGGCGGCGGCCGAACATCCTGGCCGAGGACGAGGCGGGCGCCCGGGCATGGCTGTTCACGGTGGCGCGCAACCTCGTCATCGACGACCGGCGCAGCGCGCGGGTCAGTCGGGAGGTCGCCAGCGACGACCTCCCGGAGAACCCGAGCGCCGACCACGCGAACGCCGTACTGGATGCCTGGCTGGTAGCCGAGTCGCTGGCTCAGCTGTCGGAGGAACATCGGCAGGTGATCGTTCGTGCGTACTACGGGCGCCGTACGGTCGCCGACATCGCCGAGGAGCTGGACATCCCGTCGGGCACCGTGAAGTCGCGGCTGCACTACGGGCTGCGAGCGTTGAAGCTCGCGCTGCAGGAGAGGGGGGTGACGAGCCAGTGAGCGACCCGTACTGGGAGTGGGACGCGGCCTACCTGCTCGGCGCGCTGTCGGCGAAGGACCGGCGCGTGTACGAGGAGCATCTCCACACCTGTGCGGAGTGCTCGGCCGGAGTCGCGTCCCTGGCCGGCGTCCCGGGCGTGCTGGCGGCCTTGCCGGCCGATCGGGCGCTGGCCACCGTCGCGTCGGATCCGCCGAATCTGCTGCCCGGTCTGGTCCGGAACGTTCAGCGTGACCGGCGCCGGCAGCGGATCCGGGTCGGTGCGCTGACGACCGGGATCGCCGTCGCGGCCGCCGTCATCGGTGCCCTGATCATCGTCCCGCTGACCCGCGACGAGCCGAAGGGCGACTACGTCGTACTCGCCCAGACGGTGTCCAGCAAACTGTCCGCGGACGCCCGGCTGGTGCCGGAGCCGTGGGGTACGACGATCGAGATCAGCTGCCGGTACGACGAACTCGCGACGCCGAGCGAACGCGCCCGCGGGTACGAGTTGTACGTAACGGACACGTCCGGAAAGATCGAGCTGATGGCCAGCTGGACGTCCGCGCCCGGGACGACGGTGAAGCCGGCGGCGACCACGAAGCTGCAGCGCAACGAGATCAAGGCCCTGGACATCCGCAGCTCGGAAACCGGGCGGGTCCTGCTGGCCGTTCGTTTCTGAGCGTGCATGACCGTAGCGCGTCGGGGCACCAGGGATGCAAGAGCGGCGGTCGCTCGAGAGGCCTCCGATCCAGACCCCGGTGTTCAGGGACGTGCACCGGGGTCGCAGTACGTCGTGACCGGGTTGCAAGGAAATTCTTCCGATTGTGTAACACTCCGGCCGTCACCGGCGATACACCGTGTGTAACGCCACTGAGGATCCCGTCCCAGGCCGTCCGCCCGAAGGGTCTGGGGCGGGGTGCTCGATGCTTCTGAGGCGCCCAAGCAGCGTTACGAACGAAGGCCCCCGGTGACTCATCACCCCGGGGGCCTTCGTGTCGTTCGCGTTCCCTCCCTAGGACGCTTGTTCTGTCGGGCCGTTCGACTCCGGGAGAGCGATCCGGTCCGCCGGGAGGCGTTCCGTCCGCTCGGTGCCGTCGTCGCCCTCGTACTGCACCAGAGCGGTCCATCCCGATTCCTCGTGGTCGCGGCCGATCAGCCAGCCGCGACGCCACTTGCCATCCGCCAGGACGACAACATGGCTGGGCAGAGGGAGTCGGGACACCAGATCGGTGCCGGGCTCGAACTCAGTCATGGCCGAAGGCTAGGGGGTTTCGGAGCCGGCCGCCTCCCGAGCGCGTGTTACTTCTGTGTTTCACGCGGGCCGGGCTGCAATTCTTTGACAACTCTCACAGGCAACCCGAACGCTTGAACCGAACCCGACACCTTCAACGCGCGACCGCCCGGGATATGCGTGACCCAGTCGTTCCGTAATGCGTGCCTGCACAACGCCGCGCCGACCGCGCCGGCGAGATGCGGGCGGCGTTCGGTCACGTCCAGACACGACCTGATGGCGGGCCGGCCACGTCGTACGTCGACCTCGATGCCGAGATCTTCCAACCAGGCTTGGCCTTCCGGCGTCAACGCGATCCCCTCCGACCAGTCGATCAGACCACGCTCGGTCATCGCGTCGGCGAGCGCGACGCCGAGCTTGCCGGCCAGGTGGTCGTAGCAGGTGCGCGCCCGCGCGAACGCGTCCCGCTTGCTCACCGCGGCCAGGCTGTTCGCGACTTCTTCACGCCGTGGTGCCAACGCGGCGAGACCTTCGAGCAACTCGGCCGTATCCGGTCCGGCGAGCTTCACGTACCGATGCCGCCCCTGCCGCACCTCGGTCAGCAACCCGCCGCCGACCAGTTGATTCAGGTGCTCACTGATCGTCGGCCGCGAAACTTTCGCCAGCCGGGCGAGCTCGCTAGCAGTCCACGCCCGCCCGTCGAGCAACGCCAGACAAACAGTCGCCCGAGTCCCATCGGCCAACATCCGAGCCCACCCCGCCAACTCCTCACCCTCGGCCGTCATACCCCCATCATCCCGCCCCCACAGTTAGGCCCCAAGCGAACGGTCTCGTGTCTAGCGTCGGTTCACGTGACTCATCTGACGATCGAACCTTCCATCCTGTACGTCGGTACGCCCGTCGCACTGCTCGCGACCGTGAACGAGGACGACACCGTCAACCTCGCCCCGATGTCGTCGGCCTGGGCGCTCGGCGACGTCGTGGTGCTTGGGGTCGGGGTCTCGGGACAGACTGCGATCAACCTGCGTGCGCGACCGGAGGTGGTGATCAACTACCCGTCACCCGATCTGTGGAAGGTCGTCGAACGCCTCGCCCCGTTGACCGCGGCCGACCCGGTCCCTTCCCACAAACAGGATCGGTTCCGCCACGAACGCGCCAAGTTCACCGCATCCGGCCTGACCCCCGTCCCCTCCGAACTCGTCACCCCACCCCGAGTCGCCGAATGCCCACTCCAGTTCGAAGCCACGGTTGACCACTCGGAGCTAGATGCCAAAGGCAACTTCCTGATCGCACAGGCCCGGGTCGTCCGAGTACACGCCGCCCAAGAGATCGTCGTACCAGGCACCTCACACGTAGACCCCGCCGCCTGGTCACCCCTCATCTACAACTTCCGCCACTACTACGGCCTAGGCCCCGAGTTAGGCGAGTCCTTCCGCACCGAAACCCCAAGGTAGGCAGTTAGACCAAGCGGAGGCGGTCGAGTTCTTCTTCGTTGAGGATTACGTCTAGGGATGCGAGTACGTCGGGAAGGTCTGCTGGGGGGACGTTGCGTTCGGTGGTGGGGCCGTTGGCTTGTTCGGTGGTGAGGGTGTTGCCTACCAGGCGGCGTACGACGCCGTCGGCTACTCGCATTACTACTGGGCGGCCGGTGAAGGGGGATTTCGGGTGGGTTGAGACGTAGTGGTGGTAGACCTCGTAGTCGATCGGGCGGACCGGCTCGTCGTTCGAGGCGTGCTGGGGGACCCACCCGTCGGCGGTCTGCTTCGACAGGGTCCACAGGTCGCCGTCGAGCGTGAGGCGGTGGTCCCAGCCGGCCTGGTCGACGACGGCGCCGTCCTTCAACGGGGTCGGGTACAGCTGGCCGGCCCCGAATCCCACGTCGGCCAGGAACTCCTGCCCGTCGACGCCCACCTTCAGCAGCGCGTGCGTCCGCGGTCCGGCCTTGTGCGGTTGCACCCGGGCGACCCGCCGTACGACGTCGAACCCGAGCTGCTCCAGCGCGGCGCCGAACAGCAGCGCGTGCTCGTAGCAGTACCCGCCGCGTTGCCGGCCGACCAGCTTGGCCTGGATCGCGTCGAGGCCGATGCCGGGATGCGTGCCGAGGATCACGTCGATGTTCTCGAACGGGATCGCCAGCACGTGCGCCCGATGCAGGCTCCGCAAGGCGTCGGCGGACGGGCGCACCCGGTCGTGCCCGATCCGGGCGAGGTAGGCATCCAGGTCCAGGTCGTCGATGTTCCACATGCCGCTACCTCAACACTTCCAGTTCACTTGAGGTCAAGCTCGGTGAACAAGGTCAGCTGGATGCCGCCCGGGGTATCGAGGCGGGCGTTCAGCGAGTTCCACGGCGTACGGGTCGGCTCCGCGATCACGTCGGCACCGGCGCCGGCCAGCCGCGTCGTGGTCTCAGCCGAGTCCTCGACCTCGAGCGCGACCCGGAACTTGCCGGCGACCCGCCGCCCGACCTCGACCTCGTCGATGTACGCGGCCTGCGCGGTGTTCGCGATCTCGAGCGTCGCCCGACCGGCCTCGAGGATCATCACCTGCGCATCCCCTGTCGTGTACGACTCGCGCTCCGGCAACCCGAGCGCATCCCGGTAGAACGCCACCGCGGCGTCGTAGTCGTCAACCGTCACAACCAAACGCAGCTCTTTGACACTCATCCAGCCAGTATCTACAACCGCGACACCTGGTAGTGCGCAATCAGCCAACCATCGTCCGTCCGACGGAGCAGCACGCTCAGATTGACGGTCAGCGTAGGCCGGTCGGTGAACGTGAAGTCGACCGTCAGGTACCCGAGCAGCAGGTCGTCGCCCAGCTCGCGCGTCTCCAAGATCCGGTACTGCGGCGACAGTCCGAGAGGCTGTGACTCGTAGTACTCCGTGACGGTGTCGCGACCGACGCCGTACGGATGCAGGCCCTGGAAGATGGCGTCCTTCGGGAAGAGGGCGGCGACGCGTTCGGGATCGTGGTCGTCGATGCCCGACTTCCACTGGTCCAGGACATTGGTGAGGATGGCGTTCATGTGAGGCTCCTAAGGGGACGGCGGACCAGGAGCGCGGCGGCCGCGGCGAGGGTCACGACGCCGGCGCTGACCAGGAGCGCCTGGTGATATCCGTTGTGTAGTAGGGGGCCGACCGCCAGTGGCCCGACGATCTGGCCGAGGCTGTAGCCGGTGGTGAGGATAGCGACCGCGTGCGGCACGCGGAGTTCGGTGCCGATCGCGATCGCCAGGTTGGCGACGCCCAGGAACGTGGCGCCGAAGAGGGCGGCGGAGATCAGCGCGGCAGCGACGCCGTGCATAAAGGTCGGCAACGCGATACCGATTGCCTGGAGCGTCAACGCGGCCAGCAGGAGGGTCGACCGTGACCACCGGCGATTGAGGCGAGCCCAGGCCGCGGTCGACGGTACGGCAGCGATACCGACGAGGATCCAGGCGCCGTTGCCGACCGGCCCGGCGGCGGTTTCGTTGATCGCGGCCACGAGGAACGTACCGGCGATGATGTAGCCGATCCCCTCCAAGGTGTAGCTGGTGAGAAGTGCGGTGAAGTCCCGTGATCGGGTCCCGCGTGCAGTGGTCGACAGTGTTGGTGATCCGGTCAGATGCCACGCCGGGACCGTGCAGGCGATCGTCAGGAGGGCCGTGATCCACCACGCCGTACGCCAGTCGCCGCCCACCAGCACCGCGCCCGAGAGTGCGATGCCGGCGCCGACGCCGCCGAAGGTCCAGCCGACGTGGTGGCTGTGCAGCCGGGGGAGTACGGCGCTGACCGCGATCACGAACACCAAGGCGCTCGCGATCCCCGCGATCAGGCGCAACCCCAGCCAGAGCGAACCGCTCCGGCTCAGCGGCATCAGCGCGAGCGTCGCGGCCAGGCTCAGGAGCGACAGCCGAAGCGCCCAGCGGGAGTGGAGGAGCCGCGGCGCGACCATCGCCGCCAACGCACCGGCGAGGTAGCCGGTGTAGTTGGCCGTGGCGAGAGCCGCGCCGAGTCGCGGCGACAGGCCGGCCTGCGTGTGCATCAGCGGCAGGATCGGCGTGTACGCGAACCGGCCGATGCCCATCCCACCGGCCAAAGCCGCCGCACCCTGACCCGCCAGGCGCCACTGCTTCATGTCACTGACCAGCCTGCTGGCCGCCGTCCACGTGCAGCACCTCGCCGGTCACGAACTTCGCGTTCTCCAAGTACGTGACCGCGTCGACGATCTCCTCGATCTCGCCGAGCCGGCCGACCGGGTGCAGTGCGGCGAGGAACTCGTGCGTTTCCTCGGGGTGCATCGGCGTACGGATGACGCCTGGCGAGACGGCATTGACGCGGATGTTGCGGGTCGCGTACTCGGTGGCCAGGGACTTGGTGGCGGAGTTCAGGCCGCCCTTGGTCAGTGCGGCCAGCACGGCCGGGACACTGCTGAAGCCGCGGTCCGCGAAGGTGGTGGTGATGCTGACCACGTGGCCACCGTCGGGGTTCTCGAGCATCGCCGCGATCGCACGGCGGGTGATGTCGAAGAAGCCGCGCAGGTTCAGGCCGGTGGTCAGGTCGTAGTCCTCGTCGGTGTAGTCGGTGAACGGCTTCGCGACGAAGATGCCGGCGTTGTTCACCAGAGTGTCGATCCGGCCGAACGTCTCCAGACCCTGCTCGATCACCCGGGCGCCGACGCCGGGCTCGGCGAGATCGCCGGGTACGGCCAGCACTTCGGGGTCGTCGGACGGAGTGATCGTGCGCGAGTTCGCGACGACGGCGTAGCCGAGTTTGCGGTACGCCGCGACGAGTCCGGCGCCGATGCCCTGGGACGCACCGGTGATGACGGCTACTTTGCGGTGGTTCATGGTTCTCGCTCTCCTCGAGTGGATTTACTTCGATCGTTGTCGAACCATCGGCGCTTTTCCACGACCGGCTTGCTCCCAGCTGAGAGGCGCGGCCTACTAGGCTGCGGGCGTGGAGCTGCGCCAGTTGCGGTACTTCGTGGCGGTCGCCGAGGAGCTGAACTTCGGGCGGGCCGCGACCCGGTTGCACATCGCCGGCCCGTCGTTGTCGCAACAGATCAAGTCGCTCGAGCGCGATCTCGGCGTACGGCTGTTCGAGCGCGATCGCCGAACCGTGCGGTTGACCGCGTTCGGCGAGACGTTGCTGCCGCAGACGCGGGCGTTGCTCGAGCAGGCCGATACGTTGCGACGTACTGCTCGGGGGTTCGCGGCGAGTGAGCCGGTGCGGTTGGGCTACGTCAGTTGGCGGCCGCCGGATCTGGCGGAGCGGGTGTCCGGGGTCGCGCAACTCCTTGTGGATGCCTGGGTGATGCCATCGCACACGCAGGCCGGGCGGGTCGCGGACGGCAGCATCGACCTGGCGATCTGCTGGGTGCGTGCGACCGACCTCGCCGAGCAGGAACTGGCCGGCTCGCTGCTGGGTGCGGATCGGTTGTTCGCGTTCTCGATCGGTGACGACTCGCCCGTGCCGGCGCGCGACACGGTCGTGCTGGTCGACGCGGACACCGAAGCGTGGGCCTCGTGGAACATCTACGCGGTGGAGTTCGCCCGCGCCACCGGCGCGTCAGTGGTCCGCATCGAGGACCACGGCATCACCGGTCCTGCGTTCTACGACCATGTACGTCGGCTCGGACGCCCGGTCGTCAGCTCGCCGAAACGGGACGCGACCCCGCTCCCGCGCGACTTCGCCCGCCGCCCGGTCGTCGACCCGATCCCGTTGTGGACCTGGGCTTTGGTGTCACGCCGCGCCGAGGAAAGACCCGCCGTACTCGCGACCGTCGAGGCGCTGACGCGGGATGTGAAGGTGGAGTTCGATGCCCGCGCGTGCTGGTTGCCGGCCGACGACCCGTTCCGCGCAGAACTCGGCGCTTGACGGACGCCCAGGCCATCACAATGTCCCGCGCCGGCGAGGTGCCCGCGGGAGTCGGCCCGGTGGGCGCAATTGTGATGGCATTGGCGTCCGGCTACCAGGCCTTGGCGTTCGGGTACGGCGTCAGGCGGTAGCCCGTGTGGGCGGAGAACTCGGCGGAGAGGGCGAAGCGGTCGCCGCGAACGATCGTGTGCCGCCACTCGACCGGGCGGTTCTGCGCGGTGCCCCGGCGGATGATCGAGAAGACCGCGGCGTCGTCGGGGCAGTGCAGGAGCGCGCGCTCGGCCGGGCTCGGGTTCATCGCCCGGATGTCCTCGCGCCCGTGGTCGAGGTTGATGCCGGTGCGTTCTGCCAGCTCGTTGTAGAGGCTGGTGTGGGTGAAGTCCGCGTTCAGCAGCGGCTCGGCGAGGGCGGCGGGCAGCCAGACGCGATCGAGGGCGAGCGGCTCGTCACCGGCGTACCGGAGACGCTCTAGGTAGAGCAGGGGGATCGACCCTTCGAGGTCGAGGCGAGCGGCGACCACGCCGTCCGCGCGCAGGTCGAGTGCCCGTACGACGCTGTGCTGCGGCAGGCCCGATTCCTCGACGGAGGAGAACAGGCTGTACAGCGCGCCCATCGGCTGCCGGATCTCCGGTGCTGTCGCGACCCGCGGCTGCCGGCCGCGCTCCGCGACGATCAGCCCGTCGGTACGGAGCTGACCGAGCGCCTGGCGAACGGTGTGCCGGCTGACCGCGTACTCCTCGACCAGCGCGAGCTCGCCCGGGAACGCGTCGTCGAACTCCCCGGAGCGCAGCCGGTGTACCAGATCCTCCTGCAGTTGCTTCCACAACGGATCTCCACCGGCCCGGTCGAGCCTGCGCACGGTCACCCAGTTCCTCCCAGTTGCCAAATGTCCGGTCATCTCCTACCGTGAATGTACGTACATTTCTCGCAGGAGGGAACCGGCTAGTGGTGCAGCTTGAGGTTAGGCCACCTCACCCCCACCCCGCCGCTCCCACCGTCCGTCGCCTCGGCTCTGCCGTACGGCGCCTGCGAGGGTTGTGGATCGTCCTCCTGGTAACCGCGGTGGCAGTCCCGCTCGGGCGGCTCGTGCCGCTCGTCGGCGGACCGGTCTTCGGGATCCTTCTCGGCGTGATCGCGGGCAGTGTGATCCCGGCGCTGCGCTCGGAGGTCTGGCGGCCCGGGTACGACTTCGCCTCGAAGACATTGCTCCAGCTGTCGATCGTCGTACTCGGCACCGGGTTGTCGCTGCAGCAGGTCGCGCGCGTCGGCGTCTCGTCGTTGCCCGTCATGCTCGGCACGTTGGCGCTCGCCCTCGGCGGTGCGTGGTTGTTCGGCCGGATCCTCGGCGTCCGTGGCGACACCCAGATCCTGATCGGCGTCGGCACCGCGATCTGCGGCGGCTCCGCGATCGCGGCCGCGACCGCCGCGATCGGCGCCAAGCGCTCGTCGGTCGCCTATGCGCTTGCGACGATCTTCACCTTCAACATTGTCGCCGTACTGACGTTCCCCCCGCTCGGCCACCTGATAGGCATGAGCTCGGAGGCGTTCGGGTTGTGGGCCGGTACGGCTGTCAACGACACGTCGTCGGTCGTCGCGGCCGGGTATGCGTACAGCCAGGCTGCCGGCGACCAGGCGATCGTCGTGAAGCTGACACGGTCGCTGACCTTGATCCCGATCGTGCTGACGCTGGTCGCGCTGAAGATCCGGCGCGAGAACCGTGTCGCCCGCGCTCTCGACGCCGCGGCCGAGGGGTCGTACGCAGGCGCCACGGCATCGATTCGTAAACCGTTGCCGTGGCGCAAGCTCGTCCCACTGTTCCTGATCGGCTTCATCGCCGCCGCGGGCCTCCGCTCGGCCGGCGCCGTACCGTCAAGCTGGCTGCCCACGCTGACAATCGTTGGCAGCACCCTCATTACCGCCGCCCTCGCCGCGATCGGCCTTTCCTTGCGCCCGCGCGAGCTGCGCGACGCAGGACCCAGGCCACTCCTCCTCGGAGCGATCCTCTGGGTCCTGGTCGCTGTCGGCAGCCTCGGGCTTCAGTCCTTCTCGTAGGCGGCCTGGCGGTCCTGCACTGCCTTGATCCGCGGTACGTCGAGCTTGTTGCTGCGGTCGAAGTTGTAGATGCCGTTCTCTTCCTGGAACACGTCGGTCAGCTGCGTGTAGCAGTAGCCGAACATCAACTCGTTGTCGAGCAGCGCGTCGACCAGGCCGGCGAAGCGGGCGTAGAAGTCCTCTTCGTTCGCGACCCGCTGTCCGTAGCCCCAGGAGTCCGCGGAGTTCCCGCTCTTCCCGGCGGCCGCCTTCTCCGCGTTCCACCAGATGCCGCCGAACTCACTGCAGAAGTACGGCTGGCCGTCGTACGCCAACGAGATCGGCTTGCCCTCGGGGCCTCCGGTGTTGCTGTACGGCTTGTGGTTCACCAGATCAGCCATCTGCTTCGCGAACTCGGCCGGGTCCTGCTCGTAGTTGTGCGAGTCCCAGACGTCGGTCTCCGGTACGCGGTGGCTGTAGCCGGAGGCGTCGAGCACGGGGCGGGTGGTGTCGGCGGCCTTGGTGGCCAGGAACATCGCGCGGGTCACGTCGTCGAGTTGCGTGATCCGGTCGTGCAGCAGCTGGTGGGTCTCGTTCAGCGGGCACCAGCCGATGATGCTCGGGTGGCTGTAGTCGCGTTCGACCGCCTCGAGCCACTGGCCGACGTACGACGCGGTCGGCTGTTGGTTGTCCTTGTCGGTGTTGCCGACGCCGGAACCCCAGTCGCCGAACTCGCCCCAGACCAGGTACCCGAGCCGGTCTGCGTGGTACAGGAACCGCTCCTCGAACACCTTCTGGTGCAGGCGCGCGCCGTTGAACCCGGCCGCCAGGCTGAGCTCGATGTCGCGGACCAGCGCCTCCTCGGACGGCGCGGTCATCAGGCTCTCCGGCCAGTACCCCTGGTCCAGCACGAGCCGCTGGAACACGTGCTTGCCGTTGATCAGGATCGCCTTGCCGTTGATGCTCACCGACCGCAGGCCGGCGTACGAGTCGGCGCCGTCGACCACGTTGCCGTCGGCATCGATCAGCTCGAGGCCTACGTCGTACAGGTGCGGATCCGTGGTGTCCCAGAGGCGGACGCGGTCGGCCGGGATCTGCAGCGTCAGACGCGGCGCCAGGTCGAGGTCGGCGCGGACCTGGTGGCTGACGATCTCTCCGTCCGCGTCCTTGAGAGTGGCCTTGATCGTGTAGCCGGCCTTGTTCGCCGAGACCGGTACCTCGAGGTGGAACGCCGTGCCTGCCACGTCCGGCGTAATCCGCGGGCGCTTCAGGTGCACCGTCGGGACCGCTTCGAGCCAGACGGTCTGCCAGATGCCGGTGGTGCGGGTGTACAGGCATGCGTGGTTGAAGTACAGCTGGCTCTGCTTGCCACGCGCCTGCGGGCCGCGGTGCGTGTCGCGGGCGCGGACGACGATGGTCGCCTGCTCGCCCGGCTTGGCGACGTGGTGCAGGTTGGCGCTGAACGGGGTGAACCCGCCGCGGTGCCGGACCACCTCCTCGCCGTTCACCCAGACGGTGGTGTCGTGGTCGACGGCCTGGAAGTGCAGTACGGCGTCCTTGCCGTCCCACTCCGCGGGGATCGTGACGGTGGTGCGGTACCAGACCGCCTCCATGAAGTCGACGTCCTCGATCCCGGACAACTCGGTCTCCGGCGCGAACGGTACGACGATCCGCTGGGTCAGCTCGCGTTCCCGCAGGCCGCGCTCCAGCCCGGAGTCCGACCGGTCGATCTCGAACTGCCACTCGCCGTTCAGATTCACCCACTCGGGGCGGACGAACTGCGGACGCGGGTATTCCGCACGAGGCTGCGACATTGTTGTCTCCCGTGGTGCTTGATCGGTGGCGGGACACGAGCACTTTACAACGTTGGAATAGGCTCGGCAATGGCCAGTTCCAGTCACCGGAAACAGGCTGCTCAGGGCTGGGTGAAGAGGGCAGCGTTGAGGAAGTCAGCGGCGAAGGTTCCTTCGCGGTCCGGATGCACGGCGCGGAGCTCGATCGGGGTCAGGGCGCCGAAGATCGTGCGGAGATCCTCGACGGAAAACGTCATACCGCCGTACGTGTCGCCGGTCGTGACCACGTCGAGGTCGCTGGGCATCTCCATCCGCTCGGCGGCGAACGTGACGATCCCGAACCGCCCACCGGGGCGCACGAGCGGCAGCACCCGCTGCAGGTACGTGATCCGGCGGTGCGGGGCGATGTGGTGGAAGCACCCGGTGTCGTACACCACGTCGTACTGACCGGCCGGCAGCGGATCACGCAGTACGTCGACCGCTGTCAACGTCACAGCGGCGGGCATCGTCGGCCGTACCGTGTCGAGGAGGTCCGCGGCCAGGTCGATCCCGTCGACGGTCGCGCCCTGCTCGGCGAACCACCGGGTGTTGCGGCCCGCGCCGCAGCCGACGTCGAGAACCCGCGCATTCTCGAGCTCTCCGAGCAGACCTCGCTCGTGCCAGTCGACCAGCGGTTCGTCCGGGAGTTGGGTGGCGAGCGGATGGCCGGGCGTGGTCAGCAACCCGGTCCAGTACTCCGCGGCGGAGGTGCTGGAGCGGTCCCCTCGCCCACTCGAACTCACCACCTGATCGAGCACATCGAGCAACTGGTCAACTGTGAAAATGCGAGGTCCCGTCACCAGTGAATTCTACCGGAATTCCCTTTGCGTAGCAGTGTGTTCCGGGCTGATCGACGTACTTTCCCCAGGGTGCCGTGCGGGTGTATCCGCTCGACTCGTAGAGGGCGATTGCCTCGGGCTGGAGCTCACCTGTGGACAAGCGAAGCATCGGGTAGCCGGCAGCGCGAGCGGCCGTTTCCAGACCGGCCAGCAAGGCGCGCGCGTATCCCCGCCCGCGTGCGGCCGGGGCGACGTACATCCGCTTCACCTCGCCGTCCCCTGGATGCTCGCTGTCCGGCCCGAACGCCTGTACGGCGCCACACCCGACGGCATGCCGCGCGTCGTCGAGCACCACGAAGTACCGCGCACCGCGCTTGACCTGCGACCGCCCCTCGGCCCCGTACTTCGCGACCAATTCGCCGTAGGCCGCCGCCAGCAACTCACCCAACTCGAGGTCCTCCGCCGACCGCTCCTCCACGATGTGCTCCACCCCCGCATCGTAAGAGCAGGTGTGCCGGTACGGCGGCGCGCCCTAGGATGTTGCTCGATGCAGCGTTTCTGAAGGTGTAGGTACGTCGTGGCGGGCCCTGGACGGGGTCGGCTCGATCTGGCGTGCCTGCGCCGCGCCTCGACTGTTCTGTCGATCGCGAGCCTTCAGGAGCCTTCTTGTCCGGCATTGTCATGCCCTGCATCACCGATCACCTTGTCCTGCGCACCATCGACGGCGCGACCGACCTCCTCATCGAGGAACTGCGGGCGATGGCGTCGATCCACTCGATCCGTCAGGCGTCCGTCGACACCGTCGAGTGCACGATCGACGGCCCGCTCGACGAACTCGCCGCCTGTGGTCTGTACTCGACGCTCGCCCTACGTGACCTCGACCAATCACTGCGAAGCGGAGCCCTCAGCAACCTTCCGCACCCTGTCCGCTTTCGCGTCGGGACGGCCGATCCGACCCAGCGACGGGAGATGATCAACGCGACCGAGCAACGATTCGGCTGGCTGAACCGCCCGGCCAACTGGGACGTCAACCTCGTCCCGTCCGCCGCCGGGTGGATCGCGGAGTTCGGTCCGCTGTCGTGGACGCGGCGATTCGGCCGTTCGGAACGGTTGCCTTGGTCAACCAACCTGATCGTCGCCGAGGTGCTGGTCCGGTTGGCAAAGATCCGCCCCGGCCAGCACGTCGTAGACCCATTCTGCGGCACCGGCACCATCCTCCAAGCGGTACGCCGCCAACACCCCACCACCCGCCTCCTAGGCCTCGACCACGACCCCCAAGCCCTCCAAATCGCCGCCAACAACGCCCTCAGCACCGCGACCAACAACACCCGCACGATCACAGACGACGACGCCCTCAGCACCGCGGCCAACAACACCCTCACGATCGCGGGCGGCGACGCGCACACGATCGCCGACGGCGACGCACTCAGGATCGCGGGCGGCAACGCACTCGGTATCGCGGGCGGCAGCGCACTCGGTATCGCGGGCGACGACGCGCACACGATCGCCGGCGGCGACGCACGCAGGATCACGGCTGGCGACGCACTCAGCATCGCGGCCGGCGACGCCCTAAGGATCGCTGGCGGTGACGCGCACACGATCGCGGGCGGTGACGCGCTTAGGATCGCGGCCAACAACGCCCTCAGGATCGCGAGTGGTGACGCGCTCGCCGGCGGCGAACTCTCCCTCGTCCGGGGCGCGGCGGATGCTCTTCCGCTTGCGTCCGGCAGCGTGAATCGGGTGGTTGCGAATCTCCCGTTCGGCAAGCAGGTCGGCAGTCATCGCGCCAACCGCACCCTCTATCCCGCCGCACTGGCCGAGATCGACCGGATCCTGACCGCCGACGGCCGCGCCGTGCTCCTCACCGAGGACAAACGCCTGCTCCACAGCGCGATCGAGAGGCAGCGCGCCCTGAAGGTCGTGCGTCAGCGCGTGCTCAGATACAACGGCGCGACCCCGACCGCCTACGTCCTCAGCCGGACCCGTCTGGCCAGAACCACCACTGCACGATAACATCGCCAAATGGCGATTGGTCAGGTCGAGGTTAACGAGGCGACTGCGTTGGCGGTGGCCGGTTGTTTGTTCCACGGGTTCAGTGATGCTTCGCGGTTGGCAATCGTGCGGCATCTCGCACTGGGTGAGCACCGGGTCGTCGACCTGACCGAACACCTCGGACTCGCCCAGTCGACGGTCTCCAAGCACCTCGCGTGCCTGCGCGACTGCGGGCTGGTCGAGTCGCGACCCCAGGGCCGGGCGTCGATGTTCAGCCTGTCGCACCCCGAGGCGACGATGGACCTGCTGGCCGCAGCCGAGCGCCTCCTAGCCCTAACCGGCGACGCCGTCGCCCTCTGCCCGAACTACGGCCTGACACACGACGCGACCACCGCACCGGAGCCCAGCCATGACTGACCCGCTGCACCCAAGCCAACCCTCCAGTGAACCGCTGCACCCGAGCCGAACCGCTGGTGATCCGGCGCGGCCGAGCCGAGCCGCTGGTGACCCGGTGCGGCCGAGCCGTACCTCGGGTGAGCTGCTGCGCCCGAGCCGAGCTACGGGTGAACCGTTGCGGCTGAGCCCAGTCGCGGGTGAACCGTTGCAGCTGGGGGCTGCTTGGGTGGTGGATCCTGTTGAGCGTCGCCGGTTGGGGAAGCGCGCGCAGTTGCTGGCCGGTGCGTCCGTTGCGTACAACGTGGTTGAGGCGGTCGTTGCGATCACCTCCGGGTTGGTGGCCGGCTCGGTCGCGTTGGTCGGGTTCGGTCTGGACTCGGTCGTCGAGGTCTCCAGCGGACTGATCATCCTGTGGCAGTTCCGCCACCCGTTGCCCGAGTCCCGCGAACGTCAAGCCCTTCGTCTGCTGGCGTTCTCATTCTTCGCACTCGCGGCGTACGTCGGCTTCGAGTCGATCCGCACGCTGATCACCGGAGCCGATCCCGAGACGTCTCCGGTCGGAATCGGTCTGGCGATCGCGTCCCTGATCGTGATGCCGTTCCTGTCGTGGGCACAACGCCGTACCGGAAAGGCGCTGGGATCGAACGCCGTCGTCGCGGACTCGACGCAAACGCTCTTGTGCACCTACCTCTCGGCGGTGCTCCTCGTCGGGCTCGTCCTGAACGCGACCCTCGGCTGGTCCTGGGCAGACCCGATCGCCGGCCTGCTCATCGCAGCCGTCGCAGTACGCGAAGGAATCGAAGCCTGGCAAGGCAAAGGCTGCTGCTCCCCCCTCGGCGGCCCGTGCCGAGACTGACACCGCACCGTGCAACAGCCAACCGTTGCGATCCGGCGAAACCCAAGCAAGCGAGCGGCCCACCCTCAAACCACCTGCCAGTCCACACCACATCCCACGCAGCTCATCCCAGGCACCACTTCCTGCACAGCACGTCCCGGGTGTAGCGGGTCCCGGGTGCAGCAGGTCCTGAGCACACCACGTCCCCGTCACGGGCGCGTTCCGGGCACGCCACGTCCTGAGCACAGCATGTCCCAGTCACTACGTCCTGCACAGCACGTCCCGGGTGCAGCAGGTCCTGAGCACACAACGTCCCGGTCACGGCGCCTCCCGGGTACGGCGCGTCCTGTGCGCAGCACGTTCCAGGCGTACCACGTCCTGAGCACAGCACGTCCCGGGCGCAGCGCGTCCCGGCACTGCGTCTCCCGGGTGCGGCGCGTCCTGTGCGCAGCACGTTCCATGCGTACCACGTCCTGAGCACAGCACGTCCCGGGCGCAGCGCGTCCCGGCACTGCGTCTCCCGGGTGCGGCGCGTCCTGCGCGCAGCGCGTTCCATGCGTACCACGTCCTGAGCACAGCACGTCCCGGGAACAGCACGTCCCTGCACGGCGCCTCCCGGGTACGGCGCGTCCTGCGCGCAGCATGTCCGGGGCATAGCACGTCTCGGGCGCAGCACGTCCTGTACAGCACGTGCCGGGCGCACCAGGTCCTGGGCGCGACACGTCCTTAATCCAGGCGAACCACGTCCCGGGCGCAGCATGTCCCGAGCGCAGCATGTCCCGGGTGCAGCACGTCGTGTGCGGCTCGTGCTGGGCGTACCACGTCCCGGCACGGCGCCTCCCGGGTACGGCGCCTCCCGGGGACGGCACGGCCCGGCATACCGCGTTCCGGGCGTGGCTGGAGAGAGGTGTGCGCGGCGGACTAATCGGCTGCCCGCGGATCGTCACGCCTGGTGGGGTCAGGTCGTGGCGAAGGAGGGTGGGCCGGTGTCGGAGTTGTTTGGGGCGTGCTCGCCCCAGACTGCGAAGCGGGCTGCTTCCGCGCGGGTCGACTCGTCGGCGTGCCAGCGGCTTGGTCTTACATCCGGTGCTGCGGGCGCGGTGGTCTCATCCCAGGGATCGTCTTGTGGGGTTGAGATTCGGGGCGTTGGGTTGTCGGCGTGCGTCGGCTCGCCGTCCGATGGCTCCGAGGGCGTGGGGTGGTCACCCGGTGGCTCGTGTGCCCGGGAGACGGCCTCCGATGATGCAGAGGGCGTGGGGTGGTCACCCGGCGGCTCGTGCGCCCCGGAGGCGTCGGCCGCTGGACCCGAGGGCGTGGTGTTCTCGCGCGGTGGCTTGGGTGCCCGAGGTGCGCCGTCCGGTGGTTTGTTTGCCCGCGGGGCGTCGTCCGCTGGGGCCGAGGGCGTGGGGTGTTCACCCGTTGATTCGTGCGCCTGGGATGGGTCATCGGGTGGGCTCGTGGGCGTGGGGCGATCACCTGGCGACTCGTTTGCCCAGGATGGGGCGTGCGGTGGGTCTGAGGGCGTGAGGCGCTCGCCTGACGGCTCGTGTACCCCGGAGGCGGTGTCCGGTGGGCCTGCGGGCGTGTGTCGATCGCCCTGTGGCTTGTGTGCTCGGGGTGTGTTGTTGGGTGGTTGGTGTGGGCGGGTTGGTGGGTCGGCCCAGGTGGGTCTGGTGACGTGGACTTGGCCGTTGGTGATGGTGATGGTCCAGTGGCCGTGGTGCAGGTCGGTGTGGTGGCGGCGGCAGACGAGAGGCTGTCGCATGAATCG